>NZ_JCAIOL010000003.1:0-760881 GCF_059587065.1 Neobacillus sp. DZ-9 | reverse complement strand
AAGCTTTGTTTTTTTAGCGGAAACGTGAAAGAGGCTGACAAACCGCTTGATTTTAGCAGCTTCGGACAGTTTAGCGGGTACTTAGGTTATGAAAGTGAATTTTATGCTGAGGAAACGAAGGATACGACGATTGTTTTTACGAGAATCGAGGATCCCGTCATGGTTTTCTGTAATGGTCAATATGTTGGCAAGCTTAGCATGATAGGGGCTGCAGCCATTGAAGTTCCTGTTAAGAAAGGGAAAAATACATTAACCTGCCTTGTTCAAAATATGGGGCGATTTAACTATTCCCAAGCGATCGGTGAACCAAAAGGGATGAGTGAAGCGCCTGCTCTAAATGGGAAGTATTTATCATTACGGGGAGGGTGGCAGGTAGAAGGGTGTGGAGTTTCGCATTATTTATCGCAAATACCAAAAATTGAAGGGCGAATTGGGTTTTTAAGATCATTCATGAATCAGGGCTATGACCGGGCGATTCTTATTGGTGAGGGTGTTTCGCGTGTTCAGGTAAATGGAAGATCGGTAAAGATGTTGATGGAGAGTCAAACGGCTTGGTCAAGAGGCAGTGCTGTCTATGGGATTGCCGATATCAGCGATGCCTTAAAGCAGGGGGAGAACATCATCGATTTAGATGCTCAGCATCTTTCTAGTATTCGCCGGTTTGATCTTTATTTATTTAATGAAGAGGAGCAAATTAGCAACTGGAAAACAAAATCATTTGCCCAGCTTCAAGAAGAAAAAGAATGGGCGGCCGCTAATCAACGGAATCAACAAACGATTGCTCCACGCTGGTATAAAAGTCGTTTTACCTGGGACCAAGAAAACGGCACCATTGTAAAGATTCGGTTTGATCATATGAGTAAAGGGTGTTTTTGGGTAAATGGACAATGTTTAGGACGGTACTGGAACATTGGGCCACAGGAGGATTATAAGATTCCAGCATCCTTACTGAAAGAGCAAAATGAAATTGTTATTTTTGATGAAGAAGGTTTAGTGCCGGATCATGTTGTGATTCATTCCTACAGCCCATATGTTCAGTCAGAAAAAAAACAGTTGGTTACAGTCGAAGCTGGAAGCAAAGAATGAACCTTATATATGAAGAAAAAGTTTTATATTACTTTTAAAGTAATGCCCGATTAATATTCTTTTTTGGAACTTTTTGAATTAGATGCGATCGCTGCTTGTTTTTTCATAGTACAACAGAAAATGAGAACGTGTACATACCGCACTACCATTATTGTTGAGGCTGTGTACTATTACGAGATAAGAGGAGGTTTTCAGGATGATAAGGAGAAGGGATAGAAGGATTTTATCTTCTTTTCTTGTGTTTTGTCTTATCACATCCATGTTTTACGGAGTAACTACGAAGAAAGTTCAAGCCGCTACACAAACACCTTATGTTTCGTCGGCAACAGAAAATGTAGTTCAAAAAGAAAGCATTCCAGTTCTGAACAAACAATTAAACACAACCGTTGGAGCAAAATCGATAACGACATTCGAAAAATGACAACGCAAGCAGCATGCTTATTCCTCCCGACGAGATGACGGCAACGGCAACCAGCTCTGCTTCTGGAGAAGGTCCGGACAAAACATTGGATGGTCAATCAGGCACCAAATGGCATACAGCATATGACACAAGCTATACAGCGCTTCCGCATTCCATCACTTATAACCTCGGAAAGTCATACGACGGTGTATATAAGCTCAAATATTTGCCAAGACAGGATGTAGATTGGAACGGTGTTATTACCAAATTTGAGATTTCTGTAAGTACTAATGGATCAACGTTCACGAAGGTTGCTGAAGGAACATGGGATTCAGACAAAACGGAAAAAACGGCAACTTTCAATGCAAGCGGAGCTACTCATGTGAGATTTACTGCTCTTGCTTCGAGAAGCGATGCCGGCAAGCAGTTTGGATCGGCTGCTGAAGTTCGTCTTTATAGCATGAACGGATTCACAGTAGACAAAACCAAACTTACCAATGCGATTGCATCGGCAACTGCCTTTATCGATGGATTTACGAAAGACCCTTCATATTTGGACAAATTGAAAGAGCTCAAGACGGAAGCCGAAACACTGTTAACGAGTGCAACTATCACACAGGAAGAGATGACAAAGATGGCAGACCAATTGACTGACGAAATCGCATTCATACAAGCGAATAATAGTAAGAATAACGGATTCAATGTGTTTTTTGCTCCTGAAGCGCATTCATCGAATCCGATCAGTTACATGAAGGATGACAACAGCTCTACCTTCTATGAAACAAACTGGGCGAATAACGGAAGACATTACAAACCTGGAGATTATATCATATTGGATCTGAATCAGAGTAAAGTTGATGTTGGTAAAATCGTCTATACACCGAGACAAGACTCGGCAAACGGCAGAATTAAGCAATACAAAATCTATACGAGCAATAAGGATTTGACGAGTACAACAGTCGATGGCACTCAAGACTATTTGGACGAAAACTTTACTTTGGCAGGAACTGGCTCTTGGGATACGACGCTTAAAGCCGATCAAACGGCTACGTTTAAATCTAAAACAGCACGGTATATTGCCATTCAGGCCATGACAACTGGAGGAGATGCCAATACCCTTACTGCTGCAGAGCTTACAGTCTTTCAGAAAGAAGTAAACAGCATCGACACAAGCAGTGTGAAAGCAGCTATTAATCAATTGAATTCGCTCAAGTCCACTGGATTACACCCGCAAGTAGTAGCGGCTATCGACAAACAAATTGCGGAAGTCGGTAATCTTGAGTTGTTAACTGAGGAAGCTGTTTCGTACTACATGACCGTTCTTAGCGATATGTACGATTTGTATGCAAGCCTCGGCAAGAATGATTCCATTAAGAGCGGGAAAGTATGGCTCGATACGGAAGGCATACCAATCCAGGCCCATGGCGGCGGTATTCTGTATAATGAGGAGAACAAAACGTACTACTGGTACGGCGAAGATAAAACGGAAAACAATATCGGCTCGGGTTACGTACCGGTAACAGGAGTTCACGCCTATTCTTCGAAAGACTTATACAATTGGAAGAATGAAGGGGTTGTATTGCCGGTATTCAACAATCCGCAACTAGGCCGGGACACTTTACCTGCTGGAAATTTGCCAATGTACTTGGATGAAAATTCGGACACGTACAAGAATAGCGGTAAACCTTTCGATCCTAACCGTGTCGTGCATATTATAAGAAAGGACGAAGACTATACCAAAGATATGAAGTCGCCGGCAAACACGCTAAGCAAACACAATTCGCCAGAACGCATAGCCGAGTTGAACGCATTGTACGAAGGCTATAGAAATGAGCAGAAGCAAGCGATGTATAAAGACTTTAACTGGGATAAAGTTGTGGAACGACCGAAAGTAGTCTATAACAAGAAGACGGACAAATACGTCATGTGGTGGCATCACGATGGTCCTATCGCCGGTACTTATTGGACAGCGGAAGGTGGCGTTGCAATCAGCGATTCGCCGACAGGACCATTTAAATATCTTGGCACATTCCGATTGCCGAACAATGGATCCGACAATGGTAATGATGGCATGCTGCGGGACATGACGCTGTATGTAGATGAGGATGGTGATGATGCTACTCATGATAAAGCGTTTCTGATCTATTCTTCGGAAGAAAACAGTACAACTATTATTATGCAATTGAATGAAGACTACACTGGCCCTGCCAAGAATGAGAATGGACAGTCATTGGAAGGAACCCACTGGGTGAAAGCTCATAAGAGCTGGAGAGAAGCGCCAACGATCTTCAAGCAAGACGGCGTCTATTATATGATTACGTCAGGATTGACAGGCTGGAATCCGAATCCTGCCAAATATCATGTATCCACGAATGGCATTTTCGGACCATGGATAGAAAAAGGCGATCCGATGGTGAATGACTGGGAAGGAACGACTTTCAGAAGCCAAAGTACGTTTGTATTGCCTTATCGGGATGGTAATGGTGATATCGTACCGAATAAATTCATCTTTATGGCTGATAGGTGGATTCCTCATAATTTAAAGGATTCCAGATATGTATGGCTTCCAATCGAATTAAATAATCAAAACAAAACGGTTGAGATAAGATGGCATGATGAATGGGATTATTCTATCTTTAAAACAGGTACTACTGTAAACTTCAACAGTAACGGTGGCAGCGAGGTTCGTAACATCTACGGAGCAGCTTCCGGATCAAAGATTACCGAACCAACAGCTCCGACCAAAGATGGGTTTACGTTTATTGGTTGGTACGCGGATGAAGCATTAACCGATGAATGGGATTTTGCTAACGATACCATAACAGAAACAGATATGACGTTATACGCGAAGTGGAACAAGGTTGTAACGGTAAGCTTCAACAGCAACGGAGGCAGTCCGGTTGCATTTATGGTTGTAAACATTGGATCGAAAATTAATGAACCATCAACTCCGACAAGGACCGGATATAAGTTTGTTGGGTGGTACAAGGATACAAAGTTAAAACAAGAATGGAATTTTACCACCAATATAGTTACTGCAAATGTGACGCTGTATGCGAAGTGGAAGAAAAGTAAAAAGAAAAGTATGTTGTGATTTAAATTGAATAAGGATGACCCAAAAGTCTAGATCATTTGACTTTTAGGGACAGTCCTTTTTGTTTTGGGATTAAAAACAAAAAACTAATTTAGGATTTTCATGAGCTATCTTCCCTTAGATATGAAGAAAAAGTTTTATATTACTTTTAAAGTAATGCCCGGATTAATATTCTTTTTTGGGGCAGAGTAACAGCATTTATGTTAATGTGGGGGTCCTACAAAATATTTCCTAATTTTCAAATTAAAAATTCATAAGTAAATGGTTAAAGGGGTTAAGACAATGGTAAGAAAAAATATTGAAATGATAATTCAAGAATGCAAGAAAGTAATAAATGTAACCGATTTCGGGGCGGATCCCTCTGGACAAACAGATAGTACTGATGCAATTTGGCGTGCATTTGAATCAGCAAAGGAAACCGAAGGACCAGTAGTTATAGATTTCCCATTGGGTACTTATCAACTCCAAAAAGGAACTGCTCAAAAAAGAGTTTATCATACATCCAACACAAATAGTATAGAATACCCAGTAAAACATATTGCTTTATTACTTGAAGAACAGAATCATGTAATAGTAAATGGCAATGGTTCCTTATTTATGATACATGGAGATTGTATGGCCATTGCAATCGTTAAATCCAAAGATATCTATCTTCACAATTTTTCTTGGGATTTTGCAGACCCCACAACAATTGAAATGACAGTAATTAACACCGGGGAATGGGAGGATGGAGAATTTACCGATTTCTACATTCCTTCTTGCTTTAATTTCTCGATTAGTAAAAATGAAAACGATGTCATCTGGTACAGTGAAAAAAATCCAGTTAACGGACAGTATTATTGGACCGATAAAAATCACAAAGATGCATGGACACTCGTAGCTTATCATCCAGATATAAACATAACAAGACGCTATTCGCTTCATTTAGGTCCTTTTTCTGATAATAGAGTAAAGGTTCTACAAACTGGAAAATCAACGATTCGGGTCTTTTATGATAAAAAAAGACCGTATCTTCATAAGGAAGGACTAGTTTTTGAATTCTGTTCAACACCTAGAAGAGAAACGGCAGGAGCTTTTATTTGGGAAAGCTCGGATACAGTTGTTGATAAGGTTAATGTACATTATATGCATGCATTTGGTTGGTTAACTCAAATGTCGCATAATGTTTCTTATTATGATTGCACATTTAAAACAAGAGAAGAGAGTGAACGTTATACATCTAGTTATGCTGATTTGATTCATGTGTCAGGAGCTAGTGGTCATGTACATATAGAAGGATGCACTTTTAATCACGCTCATGATGATCCTATTAATGTTCACGGAACATTTACGCGGGTAGAGAAAAAAATAGATGATTATACTTTACTGCTTCGTTATATCCAAAGGCAACAAGGTGGTTTTCCTCAATACTATGTAGGTGATCAAGTAGTATTTTATCACAGGGAAACGTTAACGCACGGAAGTGATCAAGGGAGAAAGTATACAGTAACTAAAGTAGTAAATCCCGAGGAAATTGGTACTGATTTAAGATCAATGATTGTTACCTTCGACCAACCTATTCCTTTTGAGCTGCTAGAAGATCATACAGGAGAACCATTATTTGTAGCTGAAAATGTTACGTATACACCATTGGTCTATATTAAGAATAATCTTTTTGAAACAATATCAACCAGAGGAATATTATGTACAACAAATAAAAAGGTAATCATTGAACATAACATATTTAAACATATGGCAATGGATTCTATCTATCTATCTAATGATTCACAATATTGGTATGAATCTGGTCCAATTTGTGATATGACCATTCGTTCCAATAAGTTTTACGTTGCTAAAGTAGGCCAGGCTAAATGGAGAAATGCTGCAATACGTATAGATCCAATTACTCTCGGAGAGAAGATGCCGCATTATACAAATGCCATTCACAGGAACATCAAGATTGAAGATAATGAATTTTTTATGGAACACGAGTCTGTATTAGTTGCGAATAGTGTAGATTACCTTATTTTTACAAATAATACAATTTCTACGTATCAGCCAGAAAGAGATAAGTCACTTCCGCGAACGATAGTCGGTGAGGAAAAAAAGAATGATAGAATTTCAAAAACGTTTGAATTGTTTGCATGTAACAACGTCATTATTGATGAAAATACTTTTGAAAAAGACTATTGTCAAGAACTTTCTTATTCTAAGATGCCATTAACGAATATTCTAGTAAATGGAGTAGATAAATTGAACGAGATTAAATGAAAAGATTCTTGATGTGTGGAGGAGAGAAATGTGATATCGCTTTGTAAATTGGGAAATTAAAACTTTAGCTGTTTTTAAAAACAATTTACCGCTGTGGCAGTTTCCCATTACCTCCAGGTATAGTGCTGAGTATCGATAAAATAATGTTATGGTTACCATAATGCCTTTTGATAGTACAATAAACTCGTAAAAAGCTTAAAGTGTTAATATAAGCTGCAGCAGCCAAGAACACGAACTGAAGAAGATTTCTGTCTTAACGTTTTAAATTCGCATAATCCTGACGCTACACCTATCAGGATATTTATAAAATAGATTGACCCATCAACCCATTATGTATTACGCTGTAATAAATTTCTTTCATTTAAGATTGAAAGAGAGGATGGGAAGAGTTTGACGATTACGAAGGTAATTGTATATAAAAGTATAGGTAAGTAAAAAGGAGTATATTGAGTGAAAATTTTAAAATATCTATACTTATGTATGAAAGCGATTTCTATTGTAAACCACAGGGGGATAAATTGATGGGGCGTTTATTGAAAATGGGGATGTACCTTGCTTTAGTGTTCATGTTAAGTTTTGTGACGGCATGCGCGGATAAATCATCTCGTGTTACGCCGCAACAGAAAGAAAAGAATGATGATGTTGTCACAGATCCTATGGCCAAATATGATCCGCCTATTGAAGTGACAACCGTCCGAGGAGTATCGAATATTGTTTTTGATGAAGGAGAAACGATCGACGATAATGCCGTCTATGATGCGTATGAGAAGGATTTAGGAATAAAAATCAAAAATAAATGGGTATCGGATAAGTATTCCGAAAAGTTGAAATTGAGCATCGCTTCAAACGATATTCCAGATTTCATGAAGGTTTCCGCTAGTGAGCTGAATCAATTATATGAAGCTGATATGATTATGGATCTGACGGAAATCTTCGACAAATATGCAACGAAAGCTACAAAGGAACGGTTCCATCTTGATGGAGGACGTCAATTGCTCACAGCTACTTTTGACGATAAGTTAATGGCGATTCCAGAGACGGACAACCCGTATAATTCGTCCAGCTATTTATGGATTCGTAAAGATTGGCTGGAAAAACTTAACTTGTCTGCGCCAAAAACCATGGATGATGTATTTAACATTATCGATGAATTCTCAGCTAATAACCCTGGCGGAAAAGGAAAAACATATTCATTCGCCATTAATAAGGACTTTTTAAATAGCGGTGCGTATGACTTACAGGGCTTTTTTAATGGATATCATGCCTATCCTGGAAATTGGGTGAAGGGGCCAGATGGTGAATTAATGTACGGGACGATTGCACCTGAAATGAAACCGGCCATTCAGAAGTTACAGGAGATGTACAAAGAAGGACTCATAGACCCTGAGTTTGCTGTAAAAGATGCAGATACAGTAAATGAACTTGTTGTTTCTGATCAGATTGGAATGGCATATGGTGCTTTTTGGCTTAGTATCTGGCCGCTACAATCTGCTGCTATCCAGAATGATAAGTTGGCCCAGGATTGGCAGGCATATCCCATTGTTTCGACTGATGATCAGCCGGCTAAAAGTGGAACAGGCACTGGTGTAGGTGCGTATTTTGTGATTTCTAAAAATGCGAAGAATCCTGAAGCAGTCATGAAAATCATTAATAAGTGGATTGAGGTACAAACAAAACTGACTGATGAGAATAAAGTGTATATGTTCGGGAAATCCGGCATCGATAAAAGTTCCATGCAGTGGAAAATAAATCCGACTGTATTTTTTGCCCAAGACGAAAACTTGGCAGCCGGAAAATTATTGCCAAAAGCAATCGAAGCGAAAGATCCATCTGTCATTGGCCCAAATCCAGGAATGATTTCCCGATATAAACGGGTTGAAAAGTATCTAGAAGGCGATTTGAATGAGTGGAATGAATGGGCGATATCCAAGCCTGGAGGTTCATTCGCAATTATGAATCAATATAATGAAGAAAATCGTTTCCAGGTTGATGAGTTTAATGGAACGCTTACCCCTACGATGATTAGCAAACAAGGTATTTTAGATGAAAAAGCTTATGAATTCTACACGAAAGTAATCATGAATAAAGCTTCTATCGATGAATTTGACAAATTTGTTAAAGAATGGAAAAAACTTGGTGGGGAGCAAATGACACAAGAAGTGAACGATTGGTACAAGAGCAAAAAAAAATAAAGATGGATTGATGTGTTCGGAATGCTTATATCATGCTTTCCGAACACAGTTTTTAATTTATTTTGACATTGAGTGAGGAGAGAATTTAGGTTTTGACCAAATTTTTAATTTATATAGTGCACCTGTATTTGAATATAAAAAGATCCACGGTTTTTGACCGCCGATGAAGCGGAGTTATTGCAATCCATGTCCGACCGGACTAATTCTGCCGCGCAAATATTTGTGGCTGCTTTACCTATATTGTTCATTTACCCATTTTTGTAAAGATACTTTGTAAAGGGGATCGTAACGGGGAGTATAAAAGAATAAGGTACATGATGTTGATAAGTTCATGGGATTAGGGGGAGAAAGGTGAAGAAAGCTATGAGTTCAACACCTATATTTATGCGATTGATTTTGGCGTTTCTAGTGGTTCTATCCCCTATATTTCTTGTTATGCTGGTCATTGTAGATAAAGGAAAAGACGACTTGCGACTAAAAATGTCCGAATCTATTATGGATGGCAATCGGCATGCCTTGTATTCATTGGAATATGAGAGTCAGAGAAGTCAGCAATTGATGCACGAATTTATATTGGATCAAGACCTCCTGGAACTGGCCATTAATGGGAAAGAAATGGATTGGTATGAAAGAATAGAGAAAATCAAACTGATCCAGCGCAGAATGAAGCTTGTCAAACAATCAAGTCCTCTGAATTTGGAAATGAAAACGTATGTCCCTTCTCTTGACAGGACCATTTTAAGTGGAGATTATCAAACAACAATCAATGAACCCGAGTTCATGGCCATGTCCAATATTGATGGACAACATGAGGGCTTATGGCGGTATTGGGATGATCGGGTTTGGATTCAGTTTCGATATGGGGGTACCTTGGATTCTCAGCCATTATTTACTCAGAGCATTGAATTATCGTTGCCGCAGATTCGTCAAACATTGTCAAATATTAATCGCTCACTGGGGGGGATGGCAGCGTTTATTAATATGTCTGAAGGTTGGGGTATTTATTCGGAAAATGGCTCAGAACTGAGACCATTGCTGTTATCACACTTGCGTGCAAGCAAGAATGAATCCGGTATGGAATCCATTACGTATGACGATGAGTCGTTTCTTACTGCTTATCAATATTCTCCTATACTTGGCGGTTATTTGGTTGTCATTGTACCAGAAGAAATCATGTTGGGAGAAATCAATAAGTATGAAGGCAGGTTATGGATATTATTTATTGTAGCCTTACCACTAATCGTTGCTTTTTCTTATATGATTTATTTAACAATTCATAAGCCGCTAAGAAAACTATTAACTCATTTTGAGAGAATGAAGCATGGACATTTTCGCCAAATCGAAATTCCGGACAAAAAATCTGAGTTTACTTATTTATATAAAGGTTTCAATGAGATGGTTGAAAGATTGGAAGATTTAATAAACGAAGTCCATCTACAAAAAGGCATTAGTCAGCTCCACGAATTGAAACGGTTACAGCTGCAAATTAATCCTCATTTTCTTTATAATTGTCTATTTGTGTTAAATCAACTGATATTATCACAGGATACACAAGTCGCATATAGGTTTTCGCTCGCTGTGGGAAGGTACTTTCAATTTTTGACGAAGGATGGCACCGACGAAATCCCTTTGGAAATGGAGATCGATCATAGTCGTACTTATGTGGAAATTCAAAAAATATGTTTTGGTGAGCGAGTGCATATTTCTTTTTCAGGGTCGATACCACTCGGCACCCAAATCGTGCCGAGGCTGATACTGCAGCCTATTATTGAAAACAGTTTCAAATATGCATTTGGGGAAATTTCCAAGAACGAAGGGAAACTCCATATACATGCTGCAAAAGAAGAAGATTTTCTTATTATATTCGTTGAAGATAATGGTAACGTTCTTACTGATGCCCAAATTCGCGAATTAAATGAGCGAATCATAAAGGTGCCCGAACTGAATGAAGATATTTCCGGTCTTCAGAATGTTCATAGGCGCATTCGATTAAAATTTGGACAAAACAGCGGAATTTTTCTGAATCGGTCTTCTCTCGGCGGTTTACAGGTAATTGTAAAGTTTCGCATATCACAATCATAAGAGGAATGTGGATTATGTATCGTTTGTTGATCGTAGACGATGTACCCATCATTGTTGATGGTTTAGCCGAATTGTTTTTGGAACAAGAAAGATACACTTTTGAAGTGTACCAGGCTTATTCAGGGTTAGATGCTTTGGATGTATTAATCAAAAATAAAATCGATATTGTGCTGTCTGATATTAAGATGCCAAGTATGGAAGGAATTCCCCTACTTCGTCAAATAAAGAGACAGTGGCCGGAGTGTAAAGTAATTTTTCTGACAAGCTATAATGATTTTGATTATGTACAAAATGCAATTAGTCTGGGAGCGTTTGATTATATTTTAAAAACAGAAGAGCGGGATAAAATTGTTCAGGCCGTTTTCAGAGCAATTGAAAAGCTGGAGGATGAATTTTCTTCCAAGATGTTAGTTGAAAAGGCTAAGCTTCAAATGCAAAGGGCTATTCCATCCCTTCAGAAAGAATGTATACACTCAATATTACATGGCAAGGTCGACGGCAAAATTGTCTCTGAACAATATTTTGCTGAAATTCAACTTCCACTGAAAGCTGAATATCCCGTGTTTCTTTTGGTAGCACGTATTGATAGTTGGCGGAATGCCTCCATGAAACATGAACGGGAGTTGCTAGTCTATGAGCTTCAAAATATTATGGCAGAATCTTTGGGAGATAGGGCTGCCTTTTATACATTGAAATATAAGCAATCACAATTAATTTGGTTTATTCAGCCTTATGAAAATACTGATGAAAATTGGGAACATACATTTTACTTTATTAAAGGTACTTTGGAAACTGTGCAGAACACATGCGCTGAAATTCTGCATCTTTCTGTATCGTTTGTATTGGGCAAGGAGCCATCAGAATGGTTGAAAATTGCGGACAAGTTTGATCAGTTGCTTTCCTTATTAGCTCAAGAGGTTGGTTTGCAAAGTCAAGCACTTTTAGTGGAAGGAGACCAGCAAGCTTCGGATGTGATAACCGAAAATCAATATAAGTCTATTGGATTCTCTTTTGAAAGGAAGTTTAAGCTTTTAAATTTTCATCTGGAAAATGGGGAGGAAGAACAATATTTTTTTATTCTTTCCGAATTATTTGGGTACTTTGATCATGAAGAAATCAATTACTTTCTAAAGATAGAAATCTATCACGCCATATCATCCATTTTGATGTCATATATGAATAGATATGATTTCATGCAAAGCATCGCCGACCATGTTTCAATTGAAAAGCTATATAGTACAAATGAAATCCTTTCCTGGGTTGATCTCACGGATTATTTTCATAGACTTTCGCGTCAAATATTCATCTGTCAAAACATGAAAAGGGACGAAAATACAAATGTCATCATTCATAAAATCAATGAATATATTCATGCCAATCTTGCCAATGATATCTCGCTGTCGGTGCTCGCTGAACAAGTCTATTTAAATCCTTCATATTTATCACGTTTATATAAAAGTATAGAAGGAATTGGCATCTCTGAATATATAGCTAATTTCCGGAATCATACATCTAAGAAATTATTAACAGAAACAAATATGATGGTTCAGGAAATTGCCAAATCAGTTGGATATACATCCGGGCTGACATTTAACCGGTTTTTTAAAAGATATAATGGATTGACCCCACAGGAATACCGAAATAGTAGATTGGTATTAAATAAGGAGGATTAGAATAATGATTGTAAGTGTAGAACAGTTTGGCGTGAAACCTGAACCAGGGCATGATAATACATTTGCCCTAAGGAAAGCACTTGATTATTGCAAAGGGCTGGACGTGGCAACACTAGTTTTTCCTGAAGGCTGCTATCATTTCTGGCCTGATCAGGCAGTGGAAAAAACATTATTTATTTCTAACCATGATCAGGAGGGGATTCGAAGAATAGTTTTTCAATTATCAGAAATGAGTGAATTTACCATAGATGGACAGGGATCCGAATTTATTTTTCATGGTCCAATGATTCCCTTTTTTATCGATCATTGTAAGAACACTAGAATTCAGAACGTGATTATTGATTGGGATGAACCGATGTTTGGCCAAGGAGTGGTCACGAGTGTAGGTGATGACTCATTTGATGTCAAAATACATGGGGAAACTCCCTTCAAGGTAGAGGACAATAACTTATGGTTTGCCTTTGGTGGAAAACAGGAACGGGTGTGGGGAATAAACGAATTTGATCCCCGGACAAAGGCACCCGCCTATCAAAGCGGGGACAAGTTAAGCTGGGGTTTTTATAACCATATACATGTAAAGAGTACGGAATCGGGCAGTGTTATGTTTTATGGGGAAAAGATACAAAAACCTAAAGTCGGGAATGTCGTCATCATGCGATTTGGAAGAAGGGAAAATCCCGCGTTCTTTCTGAAGGATGGAGAAAATATTCATCTGAACTCCGTAGACGTTTATCATGCGCCTGGTATGGGATTGATTGCCCAAAAATGTACGAATATTTCTCTTGATCATTTCAATGTGCAGCTAAAGCCGGGCGGCGAGCGTTTCGTAACGGCCACAGCGGATGCTACTCACTTTGTATATTGCCGTGGCAAAATATCAATGAATCATTGCTTATTTGAGAATCAATTAGATGACCCATGCAATGTACATGGCATTTATGCAAGAATCGCAGAAAAGAAGAATAAGCATCAGCTTCTGGTTGAACTTGTACATGGAATGGCCAAAGGCATTGAAATAGCATCACCCGGGGATATACTAGGATTTGTTAGCCGAGAATCATTATTGACTTATGCAACTGTAAAGGCAGCAGAGGTAGAGATGATTAATAAGGATTATCTCCTATTTACGTTCGAACAGCCGCTTCCTGAGATGGTGCAGATTAATGATGTGATCGAAAATTTATCATGGAGTTCGGATTTGATAGTTACTAATAGTGTGGTACGGGCAAATCGTGCACGCGGATTCTTAATCACGACAGCTGGAAATGTGTTATTGGAACATAACCAAATCAGCGCCCCTGGTTCAGGTATAAAAATATCCGGAGATGCCAACTATTGGTTTGAGTCAGGAGCAGTTTTGTAGAAGATGAAGTCTTCATTAACGCAGTTCTTACAGGAGATTCTTCAAAGATTTTATCTGATTATCGAGATGCGCTGATTACTCATAATGTAACGTTAGCAGCAAATAAGTCTGCGGAAATTGGAAAACCAATTTATTTGAAGGAGTTGTCACATACATGAAATACTCTCTTTGCATAGGAGCTTACAAAGGAAAAGATGTTATTTATCATCTTGAAAAAATAAAAGAACATGGATTTAACGGTCTAGAGTATTATGGCTGGTGGGATTTAAATATTAAAGAGGTTGCTAAGGAACAAGAACGAATTGGGGTAGGAATTATTGCTACTTGCACAAAATTCTTTAATTTAGTAGATGAAACGAGACGCGCAGAATATATAGATGGCCTGAAGCAAACAATCCAGGCTTGTAATATACTAGGAACAAAGTCGATTATTACTCAAACAGGAAATGTAATCGATGGTATTCCTCGTAAAACACAACAACAAGCGATGGTTGAAACCTTAAAGCAGTGCGCACCTCTTTGTGAAAAAGCTGAAATTATCTTAGAAGTTGAACCACTAAATGGTTTAGTTGACCATAAAGGACACTTTCTTCAATATTCGGATGAGGCAGTTTCCGTCATAGATCAAGTAAATAGTCCAAATGTAAAGCTGGTATTTGACGTTTATCATCAACAAATCTCAGAAGGCAATGTCATCCGAAATGCAAAAAACTATATTGATAGAATTAGTCATTATCATATCGCTGATAATCCTGGTAGAAATCAGCCAGGTACAGGTGAGTTGAACTATATCAACATCTTAAACGCCATAATAGAAACAGGTTTTGATGGATATGTAGGTCTAGAATGTGGGTATACAATTGATACAGACGAAGCATTAGTGGAGTTTAAACAAACTATTTTAAGAAATGTGGAGACATTGACAGTATAGATGTTTCGATTGACAGCTAAAACCTATACACATAAATTGTTTTTTACAACCAAGTCCTTACCATATGCGAAAAAAAATTCTAATTTGAATAAGGAGTTATTCACCTATGATAAATGTCGCCTTGTTAAGTAAATGGCATGTACATGCGGATGATTATGCTCATCAAGCGAAGCAAAATGAAAACATAACGATTAAAGTAGTTTGGGATGAAATTGCTGAACGCGGAAATGAGTGGGCCCAAAAGCTTAGAGTCCCTTTTGAAAAAGATTTAGTAAAGGTGTTAGAAGATCCCGAAATAGATGCTGTAATTATAGATGCACCTACAAATCTTCATAAGGAAATTATTATACTTGCTGCAAAACATAAAAAACATATTTTCACAGAAAAAGTGTTAGCGTTTACACTATCTGACAAGGGTTTGAACCAGTGTCACTTGGTGGCAATACAATCATTTTCCATCAATTACATTAGTGTAAATCATATATAGAAAAAAATTTGAGGTCATTATGACCTAGGTGACCTCAAAAAAAATAAATAAAACACATGTGTCCTATTATTAAATATGTATCCTTACTCGCAGTCTGACTGTGCAAATTAAATGCGCCTGACCACATAATATTTTTCCTTGAAACTTCCCCCAAAACCTCCCCCAACAAATTGGGGGATAATACATTATTCTACAAAGCAGACAAAAATAAAAAACCCTAGAAGTTGAGTAATATCAACGTTTCTAGGGTTTTCATACCTGCAGTTTACAACTCGTATTAATTAACAAGAGTAATACTCAATGGTTTTAAAAACGGTTTGCTCGTTATTCATGTCAATACTATTAAGCATAGGTAGGATCGTTTCTTACCTAATTATTTTGGCAGCTGATTATCTTGTTGCTTTTTAGATTATTATCAGGTCATAAAGGTCCTTGATGACCTACATGACCTAAAAGAGGTTGATAATATAGCGCCTATTTTTATAAATCAAAAATAAATATGGTTTGGTGCATTGGTGCCATGCCTGGTGCCCAAATTTTTAAAATTACAAATCACAAGAAAACACAGGGAAGCAAGAAAGCTTGATTTATCAATACTTGAAGGTACTTCAAGACACTAGAAAAACAGGTGCCAGCAAACTTCAAAACTGCTTGAGACCTGCGTGCCAGGTCTGGTGGGTTCGATTCCCACGCAGTCCCGCCAACTATCCAATAATGACGCAGTTTTCACGGTGATTGGTACCGTGATGTTGTCGCTGATTGATATCATTCACTTACACAGTTTTCGGCCAGTTTCACGAAAGACTATGAAAGACTGTCAATTAAGACTATGTTAATAGTCACTCGAAACTGTATAGGTTATTTCGTTCGTCCTCTTACGCTAATTTTAAGACGATGTCGATCCGTTTAGCTTGCAGCGTATACTCGGCCATTCGCATATGAATATGGTCCGTCGTTACGTGTAAATGACAAACTTAGATGTACAAAATCAACATAGTACTCATTCTCCGTTGAATTAAGTATTTAAATAACGATGACATTAGCGTCAGCCTAACGAGGGCTGGCGTTTTTTTATATTTAAATAGAACGTATATTCGTTTATTGTTAAGGTATTTAGAACGAAGGAGTGAAAAGTATGTCTATACTTGATTGAGGCTTTAAGAAGTGGCAGGTGGCATATTTCATGAAAGAACAAGTAAAGATGCATCGAGACTTAAGGCGAGAGATCACAAATCAGCCAAGTGCTTCTTGAAAAAAGCCTTGGCTTTTTAGTATGTTTTCCATCGATTGTTTAGTTTTAGTATAAGATGCGATTTCTCTAGAGAATAAATACGCTTTACTCTTTTTTATTATATCTGTAGACCATAACCAGATTTTTTGGACTGGTGCATATTTGTATAGTGCTGAATATCAATAAAATAATGTTATGGTAACCATAACATTTTGTAATTTTACAAAAAATTCATAAAAATTTAATATTTTAATATAAGTTGCAGCAGCCAAGAACACGAATTAAAGGAACTTATATTAATTTTTGATTGGGGTGCAAGAACTTCAAAGCACTTGCAATGAACCTCTAAATCTTAGACATACTGATTCTATTACTATAAAAAAGAGTCATGATCAGTATGGGAAATGCTTTGAGTTATTTGTAGGGGGGACATTTTTTTTATTGGCAAAAAATAAAGAGAAGGGGAGAGGCGATTGAAGAAACGTCAAAAATTGAAAAAGTTCACAGCGATAGGGTTGGCATCATTATTAACCATTTTAGGTTCAGCGACTTTTGCAGGTGCTGCAAGTGTATAAACTGTAAAAGTAGAATCGGTAAAACCTGATGAACTGATTAGATGAGACCGCTCAGATCAAGAGACTGCGGTAGTACCGACAGAACTAAAAGAACACGACAAAGTTCGTGTTATCGTTGAGGAGCAGGAGATTTAGCAATCTCCTATTCTATTGAAAAAGGTGTAAAATATAAAGATTTACCAAAAGCAAAAAAAGTAGAGTTGCAGACAGAAATTGGAAAAAACGGATTCAATTATCTCAAAGGAGGGAAAAGGATTAGTTAGGTAAATTCAATCTAAATATGGAGGTATAAACATGATAAAAATCTACAAAAAATGGCTTGCATTGTCGATAGCTTTCATACTTACCATAAGTTCATTTGCTGCACCAGCTGGAAATTATGTTAAGGCTTATGCAAAGGACAATATTGAGACAAGCTATAACCGGGAAGCTAAAGAATTAGAGAATAAAATAAGTCCAGAACTTAAAAAAGAATTTGCCAACAAGTCTCAAACTACCTTTCTTGTTAAATTTAAGGATCAGGTAGATACAGTAAAGGTTGCTAATGAAGCTAAGGCTAAGAATAAGCAACTATCAAATGTAAAAAAAGAGTTAGTAGCTCGTTCATCAATCGTTTCTGAATTAAGAATTAAAGCAGATTCATCACAGAGAAATTTGAAGAAGTATTTAGAAATAGAAAAAAGAAACGGAAATGTAAAGGATATTAAATCATTTTACATAGTAAATGGTATGGCAATTACAGCAACAGAGGAAGTAATGAATAACATAGCGGCTATGCCTGAGGTTGAAAGTATCAAACCTAATGGCATTACAAAGTTAATTGAGCCCGAAAAAACTACTGAAGTTAAAGTTCAAGAGACTAATAATGTAGAATGGGGCCTTGAAAAAATTGGAGCTCCTGATGTTTGGGGTTTGGGAATAGATGGAACAGGAATAGTTGTTGGTAGCATAGATACAGGAGTCCAGTGGGATCACCCTGCATTAAAGACAAAATATAGAGGATATGACCCAGCTAATCCAGCTAATCCAAATAATGAATACAATTGGTTTGATGCAACTGCAAATAACGGTTCAGCACCATACGATGATCTTGGTCATGGAACTCATACAGTTGGTACTATGGTTGGTTCAGAACCAAATGGTACAAATAAAATAGGTGTTGCGCCAGGAGCAAAGTGGATAGCTGTTAAGGCATTTACAGCAGATGGTGGAACAGATGAAGATTTAATAGAAGCAGGTGAATGGATGCTTGCTCCTAAAGATAAAAATGGAGTACCACATCCAGAAATGGCTCCTGATGTAATTAATAACTCATGGGGAGGAAATCCTGGAATAGATGATTGGTATAAAACTATTGTAACAAATTGGCGAGCAGCAAATATATTCCCGGAATTTTCAGCAGGAAATACAACCCCTTACAATCCTGGTGGGCCTGGATCAGTTGCTAATCCTGCAAACTATCAAGAATCCTTTGCAACAGGGGCAACTGACATAAACAACAACTTAGCCAATTTCTCATTAAGGGGACCATCACCATATGGTGGAATACTTAAGCCTGACATTTCAGCACCTGGAGTTAATATAAGATCATCAGTTCCAGGCGGTAAATATGAGGGGGGATGGAATGGAACCTCGATGGCAGGTCCACATACATCAGGACTTGTAGCATTATTACTTCAAGCCAATTCATCTTTAACAGTTAGTGAGATTGAAAGAATAATAAAGGAAACAGCAACTCCTTGTACTAACTCTCAATATCCTGAAACCCCTAACAATGGATATGGATATGGTGTAATTAATGCATTTAAGGCTGTAACATCAGTTATGACAGGACTTTCTGATATTAAAGGCCAAGTATCAGAAGATGCCGAGGATACAGTTCCGCCAACTTTTAATCATATACCTGTTAAAGAGGCATTCGAAGTGGATCAAAAATTAACAATAGATGTACAAGATAATATAAGCGTTGATTCAGTTGAGCTTCAATATAAAAATAATCCAGCAGATGAGTGGACAACAGTTCCAGCTGAAAGGAAGAGTGGGGACTACAAGTCAGGAAGCTATGAAGCTGTAATTCCAGCTGATAAAGTAGTATCAGGATCAAATATAACTTACAGATGGAGAATAGTAGACTATGGAAAAAATGAGGTTATAAGTGATATCTATACAATAATTGTTAAAGATGCACTTACAATAGGATACTTTAATGATTTTGAAACAGATATAACAGGATGGCAAATGGTCGGGACTGATCAATGGCAGTGGGGAAAACCAACGACAGGACCTATGGCAGCAGCCTCGGGAGAAAAGGTTTTAGCTACTAATCTTGAAGGAACGTATTCAGAAAATCAAGTAATGGGATTGGTATCGCCTAATATTGTCCTGCCGCAAGGACCTGCTTATTTACAGTTTAAAAATTGGTATGATCTAGAAGAAAAGATTGGCAAGGGAAAAGTTTTGGTTTCAACTGACGGCTATGATTTTTATAGTGTAGCTGAATATACAGGCACTAAGACAGGCGGATATTCAAATGAAGAAATAGATTTAAGCGAATATGCAGGAAAGAAAATAAATATAGCATTTCTATTTTATTCTAATAACTCCAATAATCATCAGGGATGGTTTATAGATGATTTTAGATTAACAGATAAATCTGCAGCAATAGGTAATACATCAGTTTTAAGCAATGGCCCTAAAGAACATATTAGCTTAACAGATCTACCTGCAGCATTAGGTGACACATCAGTTTTAAGCAACAGCCCAAAACAACAAATAATAAATCCTAATGCAAATATAGAAACAATTCCATTATCAGCAACAGTGTCTATTGTTGAAAATGGTCGTTCAACAAAAACAAATCCGCATGACGGGTCATATAGTTTTAAGGTTAAAGAAGGAGAGTATACATTAAGAGCTGAAAAGTATGGATACTATCCAAAGGATGAGAAGGTTCAAGTAGCAGCTAACCAAGTTCTTGAAAATACAAACTTTACAATGGTTCCAATACCTAAGGGAACATTAACAGGTAAAATCACTAATGCCCAAACAGGAAAGCCTGTGAAAAACGCTAAAGTTTACGTAATTGAGGATGCAGCAGTAGCACCAGTTACAACTGATGCAGAGGGTAATTACTCATTAACTGCATATGAAGGAAAATATACAGTACAGGTTATAGCAGAGAACTACTTTGATGAGAGATTTACTGTAGATATTACGGGTAAGAAAAATGTTACACATGATCTTCAGCAAAAACCGTTTATAAATTTTTCAGGAGAGATAGGCTATGATGATGGAACACCAGAATATTCAGTGGCTCAATGGGAAGCAGGAGGTGGCTATGCAGTAAGAATGTCACTTCCGGAGGGACAGTCTAAAGGAATAGTAACTTCTGGATTATTTATGCTTGATGCAACATTTGGAAATACATTTAAGGTGGCAGTTTATGATGCAAGTGGAAAGGATGGCTCCCCTGGAAAAATGATAGCAGGGCCGTTTAATGCAACTACTTCTAAGGAGAAAAAAGGGAAATGGACAGTCGTTGATTTATCCGCGCAGCAAATCGTTGTAACAGGCGATTTTTATATGGTTTTAATACAGGATAAGATGGCTCCTATAAGCCCAGCAATTGAATTGGATAAAAATTCAATAGCAGCACAAAGATCATGGCAGCTTATAAATGGTCAATTCACTTTAGCGAGTAAAGATTATGGAAACATGATGATTAGAGCAACAGTTAAGCTTGAAGCACTAGCTCCAGTTATAACATCACCAGTAGACAACCCATATGTAAATAATGAAAAAGTAACAATAAAAGGTATGGCGGCTCCAGGAATGGACGTTCATATATTTAGCAAAGATGAAGATATAGCAAATGGAAAGACAAATGATGATGGAAGCTTCTCAATTGACGCTGTACTTCAAGAGGGAGTTAATATTCTAAAGGCAAAAACTATAACAGAACTCGGATCTACTCCTTATTCGAAGGAAATAAAGGTTATAGTAGACAAAGCAGCACCAGTTTTAGAAATTACAAGGCCACAAAATAACGCAAATATAAATGATCAGGTTATAACTGTAACAGGAACAGCTAAAGATGATTATTTAGAATATGTTGATGTTAACGGAACAAAGGCAGACATAGATTCAAATGGAAATTGGACAGCAAAGCTTATGTCCAAGGAAGGGAAAAATGTAATAAATGTTGTTGCTAGAGACAAGGCAGGAAATGAAACAGTTAAGAGCGTAACTGTAAATGTAAAATATTCAATAACAGGTATTACTAATTTGAAACCAGATCAAGATTTAAAATTAAATTCTGGTGATGCAGTTAAGGTTGAGTTTGATTCAGAATCAGAATTAATGAAAGCAGTATTTAGAATTATTTCACCTATAGGTAATGTAAATGAGCCTAAGGGTATACAAACAACAACTGGTTCTGCCATTGAAATGCCAATGATAGAGGAACTAGATGCAGCTGGAAAAGGTACAGGTCATTATGTTGGACAATGGATTGTTCCAAAGGAAAAGGACATTGTATTAAACGGCGGACAGATAGAGGTTATAGTTGAGGATAATAATGGAAATGAAATGACCATGTTGTCTGAAGGAAGATTGTATGTTAATTCAAAAGTAGTAATACCAGGACCACCAAAGAAATCAGGCTGGGTTAAGGAAAATGGTAAATGGGTTTATTACGACACTACGATCTTCCAGAAGAAGGTTGGCTGGTATAAGGTCGGTTCGACCTGGTATTTTGCTGATAGAACGGGTGCGATGCAAACCGGTTGGGTAAAGGACGGGACGAATTGGTATTTCATGAACAGCAGTGGTGCGATGGTGACTGGCTGGTTGAAGGTTGGCACGGTGTGGTACTTCTTTAATGGCAACGGCGTGATGGCCACTGGCTGGATGAAAGCTGGTTCGGTGTGGTACTTCTTCGCTGATAATGGAGCCATGAAGACGGCCTGGTTGAAGAGCGGAATGAATTGGTATTATTTTAAGAGCAGCGGTGTGATGCAGGTCGGATGGTTGAAAATCGGCAATGTCTGGTACTACTTCAACAATAACGGCGTCATGGCGACAGGCACCTTAACCATCGGCCGCATATCCTACCTCTTTGATAAGAACGGGGTTTGGATTAGGTGATGCCAAGAGGCATTGGGTATAGTGCAGAAATAGCATAATAAATGACCTCGGTGAGGTTAGAACAATGGAAAGTTGAGTAAAAAAATGACAAAAGGCATCCGAAGAGGTTAGTTCGGAATGCCTTTGTCAACAACCTGATATAAACCCATTCGGGTTTATTTGGTATGCGTACTTTTAGACATCTGTAAAAGGTTATGAAAAATTACTTGGAAAACCTTAACTTTTATATAAAAATGAATCTTAAGTTGATAGATGTGTGTAGTTACCCCATATAGAAAAAGCCATCTTTTATATTATCCCTCTTCAAATATTGTGTAATACCCACTTATGAAAAGTGAGCTTTTTACACTGTCTACTTAGGATGGATAAAATCATGAATATTAGCTTCTTAATTCCTTTTTAAATCGGATAAAAGGTTACTCGTAAATTGTTCTATAATATTAGATACCTCCGCATCTTTTCTGGTTAATCTCCAGAGGTAATTGGAAAGAGTAGTGTTTTCATTGATTGAAATCGTTATGACTTTATTTCTTATATGAGAAGGCATTGAGTGAACAATATAATTTGTTGCGATGGTTATTGCATTCCCATGAACAACCATTTGTAATAAAGCATCCAGATTATTAGTTATTAAAGCAATTCTATTCGTTAGATCATCTAAAAATAGTTTTTCAGCAATTATTTTTGCATAAGGGTCATTGTATAAAACAATCGTTTCATTTTTTATGTCGTCACTCGAAATAGTATTGTTAAACTGTAATGCAGAGCTTTTAGGTACCACCAGTACTGCTTCATCTCGCATTACTGGTTCCCAGTTTAAGGTCTCATCATGATTATTCGTACCAAATGATACAAATCCCATATCGGCATGTCCGTTCTTAACATGATCAAGAACCACAGCCGTATCTCCTTCCACCATTTGAACATTTATATAGGGATAAATCTTTCGGAATTCCAAAGTAGTGTTTATTACTTGTTGAACCATACCTGGGATTGTGGCAATGATTATATTGCCATGTTTTATATTTTTCGATATAGAAATATCATATTTCATTTTATCGACAGTTTTTAGAATGGAAACAGCATGTTGAATGACTTTTTTTCCTTCAGTTGTTGGAACGACACCTTTCCTTGAACGAGAAAAGAGTGATACCTCCAATTCGGTCTCTAACTGACTAATCGATATACTTATGGCAGGAACTGTCATGCCGTTCTTTTTTGCAGCATCTGTAAAAGAGCCTAGCTCACCTACATCAATGAGGTATTGAAGTTGTATTATATTCATTTTCCTTCACCTTAAATAATATTTAATCTTATTTTTTTTTGTTAAATTTATTTTAACAAAATTTTATATTAGTATACATACGTACCTTGATTAAAACTGAAAATAAAGATTTTAATAAAAATAATATTAAGCGATTAAGTATTTACTATTTAGGCAGATACTTAGTCGCTTTTTACGTTCTTGAAAGAAAAAAGCCATGACAAATACAAGTTTATCAATAGTTAAATAAAATTTAATAATAATTAAATTTTATTAAATTTATTTTATATAATATCTTTGTTACTATATATATATAACCTCATTAAATTCCAAATATATGGTTTAATAACTAATGGGGCTGCTTTAATAGTAAAAAGAATTATTGAGTGTCAAAAAGAATTAAACTTGCAAAGGAGAGGGAATTATGTCATCTAGAGTAGCTATTATCACCGGTGGAGCAAGTGGTATAGGATGACAAACAGCTTTAATGTTTGCTAAAAAAGGAGGTAACTAATATATTTTGCTCTTAAGTAGATTTCGTTTTTTAGGGTTTTATTCAAGATATGGCCACCAGCAACTCGCTTAAGGTTGGTTTGATAGAGTCTTTGTATCTAGTTTTTTTTATGGAAAGAAATAGAAAGGTATGATACGGGTGGGCTCAAAGGTAGGAAAGCTATGTTTGACCACTATAAAGAGGTGTTCAACGTGTTGATCGATCGAAGGCAAAAAATTATTGATGCTGCGACACATTCTTTTTCAATCTTTGGTTACAAGGCAACAACAATGGATCATGTAGCAAAACTGGCCAATGTAGGTAAAGGTACTATTTATAATTTTTTTGAAAGTAAAGAAGAATTGCTTGATGAGATTATAAAATCCTTGATTATAGAAATAAAGGAGGAGGCGGAAAAAGCATTTAATCCGGAATTATCTTTCATCAATAATCTTCATAATTCCCTTTATCGTATTCTTGAATTTCGACTAAAGCACCAATTGACAATTAAACTAATTCAAGAAGAAAAAGAAATCGGAACGAAAGCTGTTCTAGAAAGTATGGAAAAACTTGAACAGGAAGTTGTTCAATATATTACTCAAAAGATAAGAATGGCGATTAATGATGGAAAAGTCAATGATTGTGATCCAGAGTTAACGGCGTTTATCATACTAAAATTGTACATTTCACTTATTTTTGATTGGGAAAAACACCATAATCCGTTGCAAAAAGAAGAAATTTTAAGAGTTTTTGAGATGAATATTTTCCATGGATTATCTAATTAGGATATTCCTATTTTTAAGTATCAAAATGACTGAATGGCGTTTATGGTCATTTATTCAAAGGGGCGTATTTTGTGAAGAACTTTCTACTAAAAGCAGAATTAAGGGAGATATTTACAAATAAAAAAATATTAATCCCGATTATTGCTGTGTTGTTTGTACCTGTTATGTATGCCGGAGTGTTCTTATGGGCATTCTGGAATCCTTATGGTAAATTGGATAAATTGCCGGTAGCTGTTGTCAACTCCGATGCAGGGGCAAATTTTGACGGGGATCATTTGAAGATTGGTAATGATCTAGTGAAAGAACTTAAAGATGGTAAGAATTTCAAATTTCATTTTGTTGGAAAAAAAGAAGGTTATCAGGGGCTTAAAGATGAAAAATATTATATGCTGATTGAGATTCCAAAGGATTTTTCAAAAAATGCAACAACGCTTCTTGATCACAACCCGAAAAAATTGAAGTTGATTTATGTACCGAATGAGGGTTACAACTTCCTGTCTTCGCAAATTGGTAAAGCAGCTACGGGAGAAATTAAAACGGCGGTTTCCCAAAAAGTAACAGAGACATATGCTGAAACGATGTTCTCAAAAGTGAAGTTGCTTGCTAACGGAATTGAAAAAGCAAGTGATGGTGCTGGGAAGCTAAAGGATGGTACTGTTAAGCTAAACAATGGAGCAAAGGATTTAAAAAACGGACTGACCACACTTGCTGAAAAATCAATTGAGTTTGACAATGGCATGGAGAAAGCCGATTCCGGTGCGAAAAAACTCGCTGCAGGCTCTGATCAATTAAACAATGGGTTGGCAACTCTTGCTCAAAAATCAATTATATTTAATAATGGCATGCAAACAGCCAATTCCGGAGCCAGTCAGATTGCCAGCGGTTCGAAAAATTTAACCAACGGCCTTGGACAGTTACAGACCGGTCATAATCAGTTAGAGGCAGCATCGGGCCAATTAGCTGAGGGAAGTAAACAATTAGCGGATAATTTGAAAAAGTCTGATGAGGGAATTCAAACGATGAACAGCCAAATGCCTAAGTTGGTGAAAGGGACGGCTGACCTACAAACAGGTGCTGAAAATCTGTCAAAGGGCATAGATCAATGGCAGCAAGGATCGGATGCAGCAGTGACGGGTGCAGAACAAGTTAATCAAGGAATTGTGGCTTTGAAACAACAATTGGAAACGTTGATGCAGTCGCCTGCTTTCGCAGCATTCCCAGCCGACCAAAAAGCTGCTTTGGCTAAAGGATTACAGGATTTGGAAACAGGAAGTGCTAATTTAGCATCTGGTACAAAAAGTTTAAATGAATCTGCCGGACAGCTTTCAAGCGGTGCTTCGACCATTGCCGAAAAGTTAGGCGAAGTTAATCAAGGTCAAGTTGCTTTGAAGGAAGGAATTGCCAATCTTGCAAACGGTAGTCCTCAGCTTGTAGCTGGTGCTGATAAACTTGCTGCTGGAGAAGGAGACTATACTGCAGGAATGCAGTTATTTGGGCAGAAGCTTGCAGAAGCAAAAACCGGAGGGGATCAATTAACGGCTGGAAGCAGCAATTTAGCAAGTGGTATGACCCAGTTAGCCAACGGTTCTAGTGCAATTGTTTCTGGAGCTGGGCAATTGTCCAACGGGTCTCAGAATCTAGAAAAGGGCGCTTCAGGCTTATCAAACGGAACGAAACAGTTAGCATCAGGAGCTCAAGCCATGACATCAGGAGCAGGACAGTTAGCTGATGGTTCGAAACAATTAGCAAATGGAACGAATGATCTTTCAAACGGTTCAAAGCAACTAGCCGGAAAATTGGCAGATGGCTCAAAAGATGCATCAAAGGTGCATGCAGATAAGAAAACCTATAATATGATGGCCGATCCTGTCAAGCTATCTAATGAAAAAATTAACAAAGTTCCAAACTATGGAACAGGTTTTGCGCCATATTTCATTTCTTTAGGATTGTTTGTCGGTGCATTATTAATCTCGATTGTCTTTCCATTGCGTCAACCAGCCGTTTCACCTGCCAGTGGATTTAGCTGGTTTGCTGGGAAACTAATCATCATATCGATGATTGGAATCATCCAATCTTTGGTTGTGGATTTTATTGTGCTTAATGGATTAGGATTGCACGTTCAAAGTACGCCAAGATTTATCTTGTTTACAATCCTGACAAGTTTGACTTTTATTACACTCATTCAGTTTCTGGTTACTGCATTAGGGGATCCGGGGCGTTTTGTGGCAATCATACTGTTGATTTTGCAATTAACAACAAGTGCCGGGACATTCCCGCTTGAATTAACTCCAACATTCCTGCAGCATTTCAATGCATTTTTGCCAATGACCTATTCGGTTCGCGGATTTAAAGATGTTATTTCCAATGTGGATATTGGAATGATGTGGAAAAATGCAGAAGTCCTTGTTCTCTTTATAGCGATGTTCATGCTATGTTCTCTTACGTACTTTACTATGCGGTTTCGCCATGATTATAAAAGAGTGGAAAGTCAAGGAGTATGATTAGGGAAGACTGGAGAAGATAACCTTATTTAAAGCAAAAAAGATGTGGGTACCTAAAGCTTAAGCTTAGGGCCCTTTTTTGTGTAAAACTGGTAAATGCTCTTCCGAGGTAAACACCACTGGTAATATCCTCTTTTTCCGTTGTCGTTCCTTTTTCTTACTATCAAAAAACAAAGATAAGTCAAAATTCAGTTAAAATATATCATTAAGTATTAACTTAGTTTGAAATAATATTAAATTAGCTGGAAATTTGCAACATAACACATATTTTGAGTATTTAGGGAGGTGCAAGGGGTTGCCTGAAATTATTAATAAGAGAGGGGGAAAGTGTATGAAGAAAAGGAGAAATTTAAAAGTTTATAAAAAAACTATTAGTTTATTTTTATCATTACTCTTGGTTACACAAGTATTTGCTTTTAATCTTCCTTTTTTGTCTACAGCATATGCTGCCAATGCCGAGCAGCTCAATCAGTATGATTGGGAAAATCCATATGTACAAAATTTCGATGATGGAAGTATTGGAGGTTGGCAAGCTGTTGTTGGTACTGCTTCAACACTAGCGGTAGAAAATAATCAAATGAAAATGATAAGAGGAATGAATAATAATCTTATAGCTGTAGATCAAAACTCACCTCAGCTCGCAGATGGTGACTATGAATTCCAATTTACGTTAAAGAATGGTGATTCTAGAGTAGGTGCTATATTTAGATATACGTCACCAAGCTCATGGGCATTTGCAGGATACAACAACAATGATGGAACATGGCTCATTGAAAGTCCTAATGGTTGGAAGGATGGTATACCAGGTCCAAAGCTTTCTCCGGACAAGCAGTACACAATGAAAGTTAGATTTATTGGCAATAAAATTACTTTATGGCTTGATGGGAAGCAGGTCTTTGATGAAAGTGTATCTCTGACAGGTTTCCCTACAGGAGCAGGAAAAATAGGAGTTAGAACATGGTATGATAACAAGACGCTTCTATTTGATAATTTTAAATATTCCACTCCAGCTCCAGCAGAGCAGCCAGGAGTAAGGCTAATCACTGATACGGATGTTATTTCATCTAATGCTATGAATGTAACAATAGATAAGCAATTTCCTAATGTGGTAAAGTATGAAAAAAATTCTGCTGTAATGTATGGAACTAATTCAAGCATGGATGTAGTAAAGATTAATGGTAAGGAATATAAGCCGCAAGTACAATATACTAAGAATAATAACTCAGCGGAATATACACTTGTGTTTAACGAGATAAATGTAACTATGAAAGCTAAGCTTCAGGTTAAAGATAATATACTGAGTATGGATATTACAGATATAAAAGAAAATGGAGATACAAAGGTAAATTCTATAGAAATTCCAAACCACAACTTATTATCTGTAAGAAGTACCCAGAATGGAGCAGCTTTTGCTGGTTCACGTATGTATACTAATGCTTTAACTGGCAGCGGCGATGTTTTTGTACCAGTGACAGGAACTCCTGCTATTGATGCAACAGCTAAAAATTATATATACGGCATACTAAACAATAGTGAGCTTTCTGGAGCAATTTGGACAAATGCATTACCAGATTATTCATCTGATAATGATAATGAACGAGTTGTGAAGCAAACAGTAAAACAGGATGGATACTATCAGACTGGACTTTGGAGCAGCTCATGGCTTTATCGTGCAGAAGGTATGAATACCACGGAAGCACCACCAAGTGTTAAAGTAGTTATAACTGGAGATGCTAACGGAGATAACACTGTTGATTGGCAGGATGGAGCAGTTGCATTTAGAAGCATTATGAATAATCCTGTTGGTTCAGACCGTGTTCCTGATTTGGTTGTAATGCGTATTCCATTTAATTTTGCAAGTCAGGCAACCAATCCTTTTCTGAAGACACTGGATAACACTAAGAAGGTTAACCTAGCTACAGATGGTTTAGGCCAGTGGGTAGAGCTTAAGGGATATCAAGGAGAAGGGCATGATCAGGCTCATTTGGATTATGGTGGGCACATTGGTGTACGTCAAGGTGGAGCTGTGGACATGAATACTTTAGTGAATGAAGGTCATAAATACAATGGCTACTTTGGAGTTCATATATCTGCCACTGGCTCAAATCCTGAAGCTAATGCATTTTCAGCAGTTATAGATCCTAATAATCCTTTAAAGCCCGGCTGGGATTGGCTTGATGAGTCCTATGACTTTGATAAGGCTACTATGCGTGTAGAAGCAACTACTGATGCTAGATTAAATCGTTTAAAGGTATTAAAGGCGGAAGTTCCTAACTTGGATTTTATTTATGCGGATGCATTTTATGAACAAGGCTTCAATGCTAGAAGATATTCACAGGAAGTAAACTCACTGGGTTGGTCTGTTGCCACTGAGTTTCCAAATGTACTGGAATATGATTCTACTTGGAACCATTGGGCTGTAGACTACGACTACGGTGGAAAAGGCACGAAGGGTTACAACAGTCAGATTGCAAGATTCATAAGAAACCAACAAAAGGATACTTGGATTGCAAGAGATCCACTTTTAGGTGGCACAGAGATGTGTGATTTTGAGGGATGGCAAGGAAGAGTAGATTTCAACAGTGCTATTAAAACCACCTTTGAAATCAATTTACCTACAAAGTATATGCAAAATTTCCCAATAATTAAATCGACAAATGATACTATTAATTTTAAGAATAACGTAACAGTATCAAACGCAAAAGGGGAAAGAGTTATTACAAAGGACAGTAAGTCAATACTTGAGGGAGATATTCCATATGATAGATACGGTAAAGCTTCTAGTGGAAATCTTAAATATTTGCTTCCTTGGAGTCCAACGACTGAAGACAAGCTGTACCACTGGAACAAAGATGGAGGAAGTAGCACGTGGGAACTTCCTAATAGTTGGGCAGGACTAAAGACAGTTAAATTATATAAGTTAACAGATCAGGGAAGACAAGCTATCGGTGATTTAGCAGTAACAAATAATCAAATTACAATTACAGCAGAGGCTAATACACCCTATGTAGTGGACAAGGGAGAAGTAGCTCCAACTCCAGTAACCAACCTTAATTTTGGTGAAGGCGGGTTAGTCAAAGACCCAGGTTTTGAAAGTGGAACATTAAATAATTGGACAGTAACTGGAACCGGAGTTTCTGTAGTGAGAAACAGTAATGGAGATTATGAATTGAAGACAAAAGATAGTACTGCTGAAACTGTAAGTCAAAAACTTACTGGATTGACTGCAGGTACCTATTCAGCTTCTGTAAATGTACAAGTGGATGGCTCACGTATTGGTACAATAGGAGTTAAAGATTACGGAGGAGCCGAGGTTTCAAATTATGCTGATGTTTCCTTTGCGAAAAATTATATAGGTGCTGACTCAAAACATGACACCAATATGCAGAGAATGAGAGTTTTCTTTGAAGTACCAGTTGGACAAACTACAGCAACGCTATATCTTAAAACAAACAGTGGTTCAGGTGCTGTTACCTTTGATGATGTACGTGTTGTTAAGACACAAAGGGCACCAAATCCTACAAGTGCATATTTTACTGAGGACTTTGAACATATAGACCAAGGTTTGTATCCATTTGTAATGGGTAATGCAGATGGAGTGGGTGATCCTCGAACACATTTGTCAGAACTACATGCCCCTTATACACAGAAAGGTTGGAATAACAAAGCTGTAGATGACGTTATAGATGGTCATTGGTCCCTTAAGGCACATAAGGAAGGAACAGGACTGGTGATGCAGACTATACCTCAAAACTTAAGATTTATTCCTGGGAAATTTTACAAAGTAACCTTCAAATATGAGAATGAGACAGCAGGTAGTTATGCTTTTGTAATTGGTGATGGAAATGAGGTAATATCAACTAAAAAGTTTATAGCTGCTGATGTGCCTACTACCTTTAGTAAAGCATTTGAGGCAAGTGAGTCGGGTGAATCTTGGATTGGAATTAAAAAGAGTACAGGCGCAGCATCAGATTTCATTCTTGATAACTTAGTGGTAGAAGAAATTGATTCATTACCACCAGTTGAGGATGAGGATATTACACCTGTAGATCTCAGTAAGATACCACAGTCAGGTATGAAAGCTTCAGCTACAAGCGAAGAGACTGAGGGCGAAGACAACTCAGCATCAAAGGCCATAGATGGAGATGAAGGGTCGATATGGCATACAAAGTGGGATTTATCAAATCCACTTCCACAGTCATTAACAGTGGATCTTGGTGGAAAATTTGACATAAACAAGGTTGAGGTAACACCAAGGCAAAGTGGAGACAACGGAAAAATCACGAAATATGAACTATATGCAAGCAGTAATGGGAAGGACTATACAAAGATAGCTTCTGGAAGCTGGGATAGAACTTCAGATGTGAAGGTTATATCTTTCGATAAGATTGCTGCTACCCATATAAAGCTTACAGCACTTGAAGGTGTTAATGGATGGGCGAGCTTGGCAGAAATTAATGTATTCAGAGAGGCTCCTTCAATAGTAAATATAGACCCTGTAGAGGTAGTAACTGAAGTAGGTAAGGCACCTAAGCTTCCACAGAATGTAAATACAAAGCTTAGTGACGGAACACAAGTTAGTCTGCCTGTAAAATGGAATGCTATAACTAAGGAACAATATTCAACAGCAGGCACTTTCAACGTTGATGGATTTGTGAACGGTACCCAGACTAAAATTACCGCTACAATAACAGTAAAGCCTTTGCCAGTGAATATTATCAGTATTAATCCTATAAATGTTACAACAGTGGTTGGAACAGCACCAGTACTTCCATCAAAGATCACTGCAGAATATAGTGATAAATCAACTAAAGAGGTTACCGTAGTTTGGGATAATATTGATCCTTCAAAATACGCACAGGTAGGAAGTTTCACAGTAAATGGGACAGTAAATGGTACAGCCATAAAGGCAGTAGCTAATGTAACTGTAAATAAGGCTACCCCAAGTGTAACTACTTGGCCAACAGCAGTAGATATTACCTATGGCCAAAAATTGAAAGATTCAAAGCTTAGCGGCGGTGCTGCTTCAGTAGATGGTACATTTGCATTCATTGCCCCAACTACTGCACCAAATGCTGGTACTCAAAGCTTTGATGTAATCTTCACACCGACAGATTCAACTAATTACAATACTGTTTACGGTAAAATTAGTGTGACTGCAGTATACAAATACAGTGGAGTTCTTCAGCCAATTAATGCTGATGGCACTAGTGTGTTCAATGCAGGTAGTACAATACCAGTGAAGTTTACTTTGAAGGATTATTCAGGAAGTTATGTATCAACTGCTAATGCAACATTATCTTATGCTAAGCTCATAAATAATGGCTTTGGAACTGATGTTAAAGCTATTTCTACCAGTGCTGCAGCTAATGGAAATGCATTTAGGTATGATTCAACAACTAACCAGTATATATTCAATATGAGTACAAAGAGTTTCACCGCAGGTACTTATAGAATAACTATCACTCTTGATGATGGAAAATCATATTCTGTGCAAATTAATCTCAAATAAATAATAGTGTATAGGAAAGAGGATGACTTTCTCTCTTTCAATGCTAGATTCCGTGATTAAAAAGAGCCAGCGATTAGATTTGCTGGCTCTTTTCATGTCATATGTTGGGCTTGGACTAATCATCAGCACTATAGGTATAGGTTTATTCGTAGATGCTCTTTCATATTTATATTTATTATATATGCCAATTTAACTATTATTAAAATGAGAGGGGGAATTATATGATAAAGAGTAGAAGTATGTCGAAAAAGTTTATAAGTAGCTTTATTTTATTTATAGTTATACCCTTTATAATCACTTGTGTTGTTGTTAATAAGCTTTATGAAGGCGTTTTGGTTTCTCACTACAATGAAAAGACTCAGCAAATTATGGAACAGCTATCAATGGATATTGAGCTTGAGTTAAGGCGGATATCCCTCAATGTAGCAAAGGTTTCAAATGAAAATGAACTATTACCCCTTGTAAATAGTTGGTATGAGGAAAAGGATTCTGTTAAAAAGCTTGAAATTTCCACAAAGATAGAATCAAAGCTTGATTATTTATTTGCCTATCAAGGGGAGATAAATTCAATATCATTTTTTTCAAAGAATGGCCAGATATTTAAGTATAAGGACCCTCTATATAAAATTGATTCTGATGTAAGAGACAGTTCATTATATAAGAAATGTATAAAAAATAAAGACAAAGTATTTAGTATAAATAATTTAAATTGCTCTGATGGTGTAAATGCTAATAGAATTGATTTTTTAGTTGGAATTAGTCCCGAATACAGTTGGTACAATTCAGCTACTGAGTTTATATATTGTGAAATTAAAGCAGAGTCACTAAATTCTATCTATTCAAGATTTACAAATGATTCTGAAGGAAAAATGATTATCGCTGATCCTAAGGGAAATATTGTAATATCACCGGATAAAAGTTTGCTTGGAAAAAATGTTTCTCAAGTAGAATATCTTAAGGATATTAACAATAAGGACAATAATTTTAATAAGTCTAATTATAAAAAAGACAAAAAGTATATATCAAAATACACCTCAGAAAAGTCAGGATGGACTGTTATCAATGTAATTGATGATAAAGCATTAACAAAGGATACAACTAACATTATGAAAATACTATTTGCCATATTTGTAGTATTCAATTTGTTTTTTATTTTATATTGTAAAACTTTCTTTAAAGATATTTTAAAGCCAATAAAAGAACTTATAAAAAAAATGAAAGGTATTAAAGATGGAAGGCTTGATGAAATCACAAATATAAATACTAGTTTGGAAGAAATTAATGAGCTAGGAAGCAACTATAATAAGATGATTAATGATATTAAGAACCTTATGGTAGAAAGGGATTTGAAGGAAAGAGAACGTTCTAAGGAAGAAATAAAGGTCTTACAAGCTCAAATAAATCCCCACTTCATTTATAATACCTTAAATGTAATTAAATTAATGGCTATGATCTCAAAGGCAGAGAGCATACGAAAGGTAACAGATTCCTTTATGAAGCTTTTATCTGCAACCTTTAGAAGTGAATCTACCTTTATTACTGTAAGAGAAGAATTGGAATATCTTGATCATTATGCAGAAATAATGAAAGTTCGGTTTGGAGATGATTTCAATTTAGTAGTTAAGGTGGAGGAAGAAGTAAGAAATCTTTATATTATAAAATTGATATTACAGCCTATAGTTGAGAATGCAATCGTTCATGGAATTAATGAAATTGATGGAGAAAAAAATATCATTATAACTGGATATGTGTCAGAGGAAAATCTTATCTTTGAAGTTGAAGACAATGGTAGAGGCATCACAGAAGAAGAAGTTGAAAGAATTTTTACAAGTAAAGAAAAAAGCAACACAAGCTTTAATCATATTGGAATAAAAAATATTGAAAGCAGGATCAGACTGAATTGTGGACAAGGGTATGGAATAAAAATAGAAAGTGAAAAGAATAAATTCACAAAAGTAAAACTTATACTTCCTATTCTAATGAAAAAGGAGAGCTAATTATGTATAAAATGCTTTTAGTTGAAGATGAGCCTATTGTAAGACTTGCTTTAAAGTCCTTGATAGATTGGAATAATTATGGTTTCGATGAGGTTTTAGAAGCATCTAATGGAAATAAAGCTTTAGAGATAATAAAAGCTAGAGGGGATATTGATATAGTCATAACAGACATTAATATGCCTGTTATGAATGGCATTGAGCTTATTGAGGAAAGTAGACGGCTTGGCATTAATACTGAGTTTTTAGTGTTAAGCGCTTATGATGATTATACACTTGTAAGAAGTGCCTTTAAGCTCGGAATAAATGATTATATTTTAAAAACAGAAATGGAACCGGATAAAATTCTTAAAATGGTTATGGCTTCTTTAGAGGACAAAAAAAGAAAAAAAGGTAGTAAAAATCAAAGTGTTAATAGAAATGAACTAGTTAGGAAATTAATTGCTGGAGATTTTTCTGAGAGGGATTTGGAGAATAGTGTACTAAGATTAAAAGGAGAAAATTATATTTGCTGTTCTCTACTTATTGACAGTTTTTTGATGGTTAAGAAAAGGTATGAAGATAATGATCTTAAGGAACTAATGAGTTCTGTAACAAATGCTGTTATTCAACTGTTTGAAGTAGGAAATATGGGAGAAATTCTACCAATGTCTCCAGAAGAATATGGGATTATTTTAGCCTTCGACAATTCATATGTTAACGGTATAAAGGAAAAACTTTCAGATATTTTAAATAAAATAAGAAATGCTCTTTTAAATTTCTTAAATATTGAAGTAACTATTGGTATAAGTGAGGTTAGCAGCGATATCACAAAGATAAGCTCACTAATTGATGAAGCACAGAAAAATGCTAGATTTAGATTTATTTATGGAAAGGGAAAAAATATTTATCCTGAGAATGTAGAAGAGTTTAATAAGATAAAGAAAAATAAGAATAACAATATAACTCAACAAATAGTTAGAGAAATGAGTAAGGACAATGGGCTTTTAGAAGCGTTGGATAGGTTAGATGAAGAAAAGTGTTTAGAAGAGATGAAAAGGGTTTTTCAGTTGAATGAACTATCCGGAGCAAGTGAAATTGAAAGCTTTTATATTTATTATTTAGAGATAGTAATAATGGTAATTCACTACATAATTAAGGATGAAGATAATCTTGAAGCTATTATTGAGGAAGATTTGGATTTTTATAGAGAAGTAAGAAAATTTGATACTAAATTAGAAATTGAGGAATGGATCCTAATGCTTCTAACAAAAGTTATTAATTCTTTAAGAAAAATAAACCAGAGGGAGAATGCGGCAATTAAAAAGGCAAAAGATTTTATTCATAAGAATTATGGTGATAGAGTTACCCTAGATATGGTAAGTAAATCTATAGGCTTTAGTAAGGCATATTTCAGTAAAATATTCACAGAAGAAACAGGGTATAACTTTACCACATATTTAACGAATATAAGGATAGAAAAGGCCAAGGAGTTTTTAGCTAAAACTGATATGAAGATATATGAGATATGTGATAAAATCGGTTATCCTAACATTGAACATTTCAGCAGAACCTTTAAAAAACTTGTAGGCATTAGCCCTATGCAGTATAAAAATGACAGAATGAGAAGGTGTTCCAACTGAAAGGAGGAAAGATAATGAAAGGATTATTTAACTTTGATGGACCATTGTACAAGTTTTGTGTATTAGTTTATGAAACCTTTATGTTGAATTTATTATGGTTTATAGGAAGCTTGCCAATAGTGACAAGTGGAGTTTCCACTTCTGCACTATATTATGTTTATGGAAAAAAGGTAAGAGAAAATAGCTATAACATTTATAGTGACTTTATTAAGGGATACAAAGAAAATTTTAAGCAAGCTTTACCTATAGGAGCAGTTATATCAATAATTTTATCTTTCAGTATTTATAACATATTTAAATTAAATAAAATGGGCAGTACTTACCTATGGCTTCAGGGCTTTCAACTATTTATTATCTTGCAAATACTACTTATAAGTGTTTTTATATTCCCTTTAATAGCAAGGGTTAATATGAAGCTTATTGATATACTTAAGAATTCACTTATATTAGCTTATAAACACATAGTTATAAGTACTACCTCTGTGGCACTCCTTATAGCACTCATATTATTTACCATATATAAGCTTTCTTTTGGATTATTTTTCGTTAGCTTTTATGCTCTAGTTTCCACCTATTTTATTGAGAAGGTACTTAAAAGATATATTAAAATCTAAACCTAGTAATAAATTTTAGATCAATACATGCCCTGGTCAAAAAAGATTCAGGCAGAATGTAGCAAATAAACGGCTATTTGTGATGCGTACCGAAATGGTGCGCTTATTTTTTTATTCGGGCTTACCTTTAATTAATTATGCTCCTTAAATCAAAAGGATAATATTAATCAATAAAACATTAATATATATCATTCAATAAAAGTGTAAAAATATTTAAAATTTAACTATAAAGTGTGAAGGGGGAAAAAAAATGGTTAAAAAGAAATTATTTAAAAAAATAAGCTTAGCTTTAGTAACAGCAACATTACTAAGCACCGTTGCTGTAGGGTGCTCAAATACAAACAGCACATCAACAGCTAGCGATAAAAAGGTAACACTAAAAATGGCTCTTTGGGGAGACGACGAGTATAAGTATATGACAGAAACTAATAAGATAGCAGATGCTTATAAAAAGGTGCATCCAAATGTAACTATTGAAGTGGAAAAAATTGCAAAAACCGAATATGACAATACAATGAAGATAAGAAGCACAGCAAATCAGCTGCCAGATGTATTCCCAATCAGACAAGCAAATCTTTCACTCTATGGTGATACTATGGTACCTTTAAATGATTTAAAGGCAACTGAAAACAATTTATATGCTAAGGAAACTATGATTAAAGGAAATGTAATAGGGTTACCAGAAGCAGTATTTAATGAATTTGTTTATTACAACAAGAACATTTTCAAAGAATACAATTTAGAAATACCTAAGACTTGGGATGAGTTTATAAAGGTTTGTCAAACAATAAAAGATGGTAAGAAATATACACCACTTGCATTGGGCTTAAAGGATTCATGGGTAAATTATCCATTAAATGAATATATGCCAATGCTTGAAGCAGGAGATGGACAATACTACAACAAGATGGCTACTAAGGATGATCCTTTTACAAAAGGACAGCCATTCTACAAAGCATATACAAAGATTCAAAAATTGTATGATGCTAAGGTTTTTGGAGATGATCCACTTGGCTATGGTTGGGATCAACAAAGAGCCATGTTTGTAGCCGGAAAAGCAGCTATGTTTGCAGCTGGCTCCTGGTATAAGAGTGATTATAACCAAAATGGAGGTAAGGATGAGAATTTAGGAGTTTTCTTATTACCAACAAGGAATACTACCAGCGATCCATTCTACACTACTGCAATGACTGAATTCTTCTGGGGAGTTCCTAAAACTAGTAAAAATCAAAAGGAAGCAAAAGAATTCCTTGAATGGTTCTTTGGTGATTATTATACTCAGCTTGCTACTACTATTAATATAAAGCCTACAATGAAAGATGTAAGTTACAATGATCAATTCTTTGCTCAAGCCTTTGATGGTGTAGATGCTAAGTCAGTAACTGTTTTCTATGATGATAAATACAACAAGGTAAAGAATGCCATGAAATTTGACGTTAATGGTATAGGTCAACAGATGGTGACAGGAAAAACTAGTTTAGATTCTATAATGAATGATTTAAATACACAATGGAAAAAAGCAAGAGGTAATTAAAAAATAATTAATCTTAAGAAGAATAAGGTGCCTTTAGCTGCTTTATTCTTCTTTTAATTTGCAGGCTAGGAGGCGGGTTATGTTTAAAAATAATGTAAAGATGCAGAAGAACTTAGTACTAGTTACATTTTTATTTATTCCCACTATATTAATAAGTTTATTTATGATTTACCCATTAATAAATCTAGTAGCATTAAGCTTTACAAGCTGGGATGGACTGAGTCTTAGAAAAACCTTTGTGGGATTAACAAATTTCAAGAAAATATTATTTGATTCCCCGGAGGTATGGGTATCGCTAAAAAATAACGGTATATATTTTGTGGGGCATTTACTTTTTATACCTATTGAATTATTTTTAGCATTTTTATTAGACAACAGAGTGAGACACAGTAAGATGTTCAAAACTATTACATTTTTACCTTATATGATTAACACAGTTGCAGTTGCCTGTATGTTTATCTTTCTTTTTAGCTCACAAGATGGAGTGTTAAATAGTATGCTGCAGTTTTTTCATATGGATAAAATAGGATGGCTTAGCGACCCGAAAATTGTTAATTATTCTCTTACTGGAGTTTCTCTATGGAAATTTTCTGGTATCCATATAATACTTTTTTTAGCGGCATTTCAATCTCTTCCAACGGACATGATTGAAGCATCTATTATTGATGGAGCAAGCACCTTTAAACAGTTTTATCACATTGTATTACCAAATATAAAGCCTGTTGTTGAAATCGTATTATTTTTGAACGTGAGAGGAGCCTTGCAGATATTTGATATTCCTTATGTTATGACTAGCGGTGGTCCAAATCATGCTAGTGAAACTTTTACAGTACAAACAATAAATACAGCCTTTCAATATCAAAATTTTGGATTAGCCTGTGCAATGGCCATTGTATTGATGATAATAATAATAATTTTCTCCATTATTCAAAAAAAATTATTTAACTTAAAGGGGTGAGAATATGGAAGCTAACTTAGAAATAAAAAAGGAAACCACTATTAATATTACAAGGAGATCTGGCAGTGGAGGAGGAGTACTAAAAATACTATTATTTATATTTATATCAGCTATAGTAATTTTGCCAATACTAATTACAGTTTTTGCATCATTTAAAAGCTTACCTCAGATTGGTTCAGAATCAGCACTTAAACCACCTGCCAGTCTTAATTTTGAAAATTATAAAGAGGTTCTTAAAAGTGCAAATGTGTTTGTTGGATTTAAAAATTCCATGATATTGGTTGTAGCTGCAGTTGTTATAAATTCTATACTTAGCACTATGGTTGCATATTGTTTAACTAGATTTGATTTCAAGTTAAAAAAAGCATATTTTGCTATATTCCTAGTTGGATTAATCATACCAGGTATTGTTACTGAAATATCAAGATTTGGATTAATGACTAATATTGGTGTATACGACACTCTTTTAGCACCTATACTCATATATGCCGGTGCAGATTTAATGCAAATATACATTTATAATCAGTTTTTACAGCAGATACCGGTTTCAGTCGATGAAAGTGCCATGATGGATGGAGCATCTTATTTTACAATTTACTGGCGAATAATTTTTCCTATGGTGATTCCTGCAACAGCTACTTTAGGCATACTTAAAGCTGTTGATGTTTTAAATGACATGTATATACCATTTTTATATATGCCAGGAGTCGAGAATAGAACTTTAAGTACATTACTTTTTAATTGTATTACTGATCCTAGAACTTCTTCTATTCCAAAGCTAAGTGCAGCAGCGGTTATAGTTATGATTCCAACTCTAGTAATCTACTTTATATTCCAGAAATATATATTTAGTGGAATAGCAGCAGGTGCTGTGAAAGAATAGTGTGTTGAAGTGAAAATCCAGGGTTCCGAGTAAAAGGAGGAAAAGGCAGTGATAGAAGATTTAAGAAAAGGTAGATTTACTTTACCGGCAGAAACAGGAATTGATAATGAGGTTAAAAGAATTATAGAAAAATGGGGAGCAGATGCCATTAGAAATAGTGATGGTACTATACTATCAAAGGAATTAATGGATATGGCAGTTAAGGTATACACAACCTATTTAACTGTTAGAAATGATCAACAGTGGGCCTATTCCCATAGAGATCAACTGCAAATGCAGTATTTAATGTCTAAGCATAATACCGCTGCAAACGAGGTGTTAGAAATAGACCTTTTAGATGGATACTTTAATAGACAATTTGAAATAGATAAGGACCATGATATTAAAAGATATTGGGAGGTTATAGATAGAACTAGTGGCGAGTTGTTAGATGTGAACCACTGGGAGTTTGATTACAACACTCAAAAGGTTGTAATCAACAATGCTAAAAAGTGGCACAGATATACTGTGAGTTTTTTAGCATATCAAGTTTGGGATACAACTCAAATGTATAATCATCTAACAAATAATTGGACTACAGCACCGGAGATGCCTTATGATGCAATCCATGAAGAAACCAGGGAGCATATCTTTAGCTATTTAGATAATTGGCTTAAAGAGAATCCCAGCGTAGATGTTGTTAGATTTACTACATTTTTTTACCACTTCACAATAGCTTATAATGACAAAGCAAAGGAAAAGTTTGTTGATTGGTTTGGTTACAGTGCAAGTGTAAGTCCAAAGGCCATGGATGAATTTGAAAAGATTAAAGGCTACAGGCTGAGAGCAGAATCTTTCGTTGATGAAGGATATTATAATTCCCCCTTTAGAGTACCTTCTAAGGAATTTTTAGATTGGATTGATTTTGTTCAAGGCTTTGTATCTGGAAATGCTAAAAAATGTGTTGATTTATGTCATAGCTATGGAAAAGAAGCAATGATGTTTTTAGGTGATAACTGGATTGGAACAGAACCTTATGGAGATTATTTTGGAAACATTGGACTAGATTCAGTGGTAGGCTCTGTGGGAAGCGGAGCTACTTTAAGATTGATTTCCGATATTCCTCACGTCAAATATACAGAAGGAAGATTTCTACCATATTTCTTTCCAGATACCTTTTATGAAGGTGGAAACCCAACAAAGGAAGCAGTAGAAAATTGGGTACAAGCAAGGCGTGCAATACTTAGAAAGCCAGTTGAAAGAATGGGTTATGGTGGATACTTGAGTCTTGCACTAAAGTTTCCAGAGTTTGTAGAGAAGATAGAAGAAATCACTAATGAGTTTAGAGAAATCCATTACAAGATGGAAGGAACCAAAGCGTATACTGCCAAATTTAAAGTAGCTGTGTTAAATGCTTGGGGAAAGCTTAGAAGCTGGCAGACTAATATGGTGGCACATGCTTTATGGTATAAGAAAATATATTCATATGTAGGGGTAATAGAATGTTTAAGTGGAATGCCAGTTGATGTGGTTTTTATGAGCTTTGAAGATATAAAGAAAAAGGGCATACCGGAAGATATAGGTGTAATTATAAATGCTGGTGATGCTGGCACAGCATGGTCAGGAGATAAGTATTGGGTAGATGATGAAGTAACAGGTAAGCTAAGAGAATGGGTACATAATGGAGGCGGATTCATTGGTATAGGTGAACCAACTGCATATCAGCATCAAGGTAAGTACTTCCAGCTCTCAGATATACTAGGTGTGGATAGAGAAATGGGCTATACATTAAGTTACACTAGACATGATAAGGCTCAAGAGGAGACCCACTTTATATTACAAGATCAAAAGTCAGAGATAGATTTTGGCGAAGGAATGAAGTATGTATATAGGGTTAGCGATAACACACAGATTCTTTCAATGGATAATGGAGATATAAATCTTGCTGTGAACGAATTTGGCAAGGGTAGAGCAGTGTATATTTCAGGACTTCCTTATACACCAGAAAACGTAAGAATTTTATTAAGAGCTTTATATTGGGCAGCAGCTAAAGAGGAGGAAATGTTCACTTGGTATACTTCAAACAGCAATACTGAGTGTGCAGCATACCTGCAAACAGGCAATGTGGCAATTATAAATAATTCAGATAAAGTCCAGGAAACAGAAGTTTACAGAGATAAAAATAGTGCTGTTAAGCTTTCATTAAAACCTTATGAAATAAAATGGATTTGTATGGAGCTATAAGGAGCGATATTTCCATGATTAATGATAAAATTAACGGTTTTTTTTATGGTGCGGATTATAATCCGGATCAATGGGATGAAGAAGTTTGGAGAGAAGACATAAGACAAATGAAGGTTCATGGAGTAAATGTTGTAACTCTCCCTGTATTTTCATGGGCAAAATTGCAGCCAAGTGAAGAGGAATTTGATTTTTCATGGTTAGATAAAATAGTAAATCTTCTATCTGAAAATGGTATTTTCATAAACATGGCTACACCAACTGCAGCGCAGCCAGCTTGGATGAGTAAAAAATATCCGGATATTACAAGAACGGATATTTATGGCCGCAAACGTAAACATGGTGGAAGGGTGAATTTTTGTCCAAATAGTCCCAACTATAAGAGATTGTCAAGTACTATAGCTGGAAAAATGGCTGAACATTATAAAAATAACCCAGCAATTGTGTTATGGCATGTTAACAATGAATATGGTGCCTATTGTTACTGTGAAAATTGTAGACAAGCTTTTATACAATGGTTAAAAAATAAATATTTAACTTTAGAAAATTTAAATAGATGTTGGTATACAAGTTTTTGGGGTCATACAATATATGACTTTGATGAAATTGAGGTACCATCTGCTTTAACAGAGATTTTACCAGGTGCTTTAGCAGGAAGAGATGGAACTTATTTTCAGCCCATGGCTATAGATTACAAAAGGTTCATGTCAAATAGTTTGTTAGAATGCTTTAATGGAGAAGTGCAGGAAATAAGAAAATATCATAAAGAAACATCTATTACTACTAATATATGGAGTATTAGCCATGAGTTAGACTTATTTAGGTGGGGAGAACAATGTGATGTTGCTTCTTGGGATAGTTATCCGTCAAATAAAGATCATCCAAGTGTAATTGCTTTTAGACATGATGTGATAAGAGGATTAAAAAAAGGAAAACCCTTTTTATTAATGGAGCAAACACCTAGTCAGCAAAATTGGCAAGCCTATAATGCTCAAAAAAGACCAGGGGTAATGAGGCTGTTAAGCTATCAATGTATAGCCCACGGTGCAGATGGAATAATGTTTTTTCAATGGAGGCAATCTCTAGGAGCCTGTGAAAAATTTCATGCTGCTATGGTGCCTCATGTTGGACATGAAAATACGCGGATGGGAAAAGAACTAAGCCAATTAGGCAAGGAGTTACAATACCTTCAGGATAAAATAATTGATTCTAGAACTGAATCAAAGGTAGCAATAATTATGGATTGGGCTAATTGGTGGGGAGTAGAATATTCAAGTGGACCTAGTGTAGATTTAACATATATTGATAGAATAATGAAATACTATAAAGCCTTATATGATTTAAATATACCGTTAGACATAGTTGAACCTACCTCAGATTTATCAAAATATGAAATAGTAATAGCTCCTCTTTTATATATGGTTAGTGATGCCTCTATAGAAACTATTAATAAATTTGTAAGCAGGGGCGGTACATTCATAACAACATTCTTTAGTGGGATTGTTGATGAAAATGATATTGTAAGACTTGGTGGATATCCAGGTGCCTTTAAGGAACTGCTTGGTATATGGGTAGAAGAGGTTGATGCACTATATCCTGATATGAAGAATGGAATAAGGGCAGAAAAGCAGCTGGAGGAAAATGAGCAAACCTTTGAATGTAAATTAATATGCGAAGTAGTTCACAATGAAAATGCAATTGTACTAGGAACCTTCACAGAAGATTACTATAAAGGCTTTCCTGCAATAACAGAGAATTCTTATGGAAGTGGAAAGGCTATATATGTGGCATCGGAACCAGAGGACAATTTAATAAAAGTATTAATTGAAAAATATTGCGAAGAAAAGAATATTAAACCTATATTTAAAACTGATGCAGAGGTAGAGATAACTAGAAGAGTAAAGGAAAATAATGAATATATATTTATATTAAACCACAGCAATATTTTACAAAAGGTATCACTTGGAAAAAACTCATACACTGATTTATTCAATGGAGAGATTTTAGAAAATGAAATAGAAATTGAACCAAAAGATGTATTAATTTTAAAAAACTCGGGTTAGCTACCTGAGTTTTTACTGGACGACCTTGTAAAAGGGGATGATGCCATTTTTGCAGCAACAGGAGTTACTGATGGCGAACTTTTAAGAGGTGTACAATATCAAGGGAATATAGGTACAACACATTATGTTGTCATGCGTGCTAAATCAGGGACAGTTCGCTTTATAGAGGGGAAACACAGTTTTTTCAAAAAAACAGACTTAGTAATAAAATAATTCGGGAAAATAGGTTCTGTATTATGCAGTAATTAAATGGAGTGAAAAAAGATGCATAAACTTAGTACTGAAAAATTAGTAGAAGCATGCAAAAATGCTATTGAGCTCAATCTAAGTAAAGACTTTATTAATTTATTATTTAATGAACTCAATAAAAGATTTAGTGATAATTCAGTCATATATAATAATCAGTAATTAAATCTGAAAAGTTTTATCCTTAAGTTTCTTCTAGAAATATTGTAACTAGTTATTGGTTACTTTTTTAACTTATTTGAAAAGATAAAAAGGCCACATCAAATGTAGATGTGGCCAGGAGTTAAGGATGCCATGCTTGGTGCCCAAATTTTTAAAATTACAGATCACATGAATTGAAGGGGAATGCGGCGCTAATATTTTTGTTCAATTTAAGGCTATGAAATAATCCCTTTCCTAAATAATTCTCCAATTGCATGTGAACGATTATTTGCGCCGATCTTTTTAACCGCAGTCTTTACATATTGATTAATCGTTAATTCGCTAATTTTCATATTATCAGACATTTCTTTTGTGCTTTCTCCATATGCTATCCTTCTCATTACTTCTAATTCTCTTCGACTTAGGATTTGCATTCCCTCTTCTTTATTCCAATTAGCGATCACTTTTCCAACTAATTTCCCATAAAGGGTAAAAGATGATAGCAGCTGATCATCGATCAATGAACCTTCTTCAAAATCTGAGCTGCATATATAACCGAAGACAAACGAACCAAAGCAAATCGGAACAACTAACAGGGAATTAAAGTTGGAAGTAATGGTATATTTGCTGCCCATTTGTTTAAGATATTCAAGCCCTTTGCAAAATTTTGCTTTCTTTTCACTAATCGCTGAAAAAATAATGGGAATAGAACGAATATCATCACGTATTTCACCAATATGTACCCCCCCGGTAGAATCGAGGAAAATTACTCCTTCAGCGAGATAGCCTAGAGGAGAGTATCTTAGTAAATAAGAATTTTGGACAGGGAAAAGTTCCATGTAAATCTCTAATATTTTAAAAAGCTGCTCCTCGTGACTTGAAATAGACCCAAGCCCCTGAATAGATTCTTGAATGGTAGAGTAAAAAACCATAAAACATCCCCTTTTTTTAGGGATATTATACTCTAAAAATACGGAATATTCAATTATTTCAAAAAGGTATAGACTTTAAGATAAACAGCTTGAGATGTCCACCTTGAGATGAACCCAAAAGTGTTAGGAGGGAGATTTTTCAAACAAAACAGGTAAAATGTTATTTTCATTTTGATTGAAAGTTGGGGAGGTAGGTAAATGATGTCAACAAATCAAGTTAATTACTTGGATGCAGTCGTTCTAGGAGCTGGTTTTTCTGGATTATATATGCTTCATTATTTACGAGAGGCGGGCTTCTCTACACGTGTCTATGAAGCTGGGGACGGGGTAGGTGGTGTATGGTATTGGAACCGTTATCCTGGAGCACGTTGTGACATCGAAAGTATTTATTATAACTATACTTTCTCTAAAGAACTTTACCAAGAGTGGACTTGGACTTCTAGATATCCTGAACAGCCGGAAATCTTACGTTATCTTAATTTTGTAGCAGATAAATTTGATTTGCGTCGGGACATTCATTTTAATACACGCATTACTGCTGCACATTACGATGAAACAAGTAACAGGTGGAAGATTCAAATGAATGATGGTACAAGTGTAACTGCAAAGTATTTCATTTCAGGCGCAGGATGTCTTTCTGCTGCCAATCTGCCTAAATTTAATGGCTTAGAAAGTTTTGAGGGTGAGTGGTATCATACCGGCAAATGGCCTCAAGAAAAAGTGGATTTTAAAGGAAAGCGGGTTGGGGTAATTGGCACTGGGTCAAGTGGTGTACAGGCTATCCCCGTTATTGCAAAAGAAGCGGATCACTTGACTGTTTTTCAGAGAACCCCACAATATACAATGCCAGCCAGAAATCACCCTTATGCTCCAGAGTTTATTAATCAAACGAAAGCAAACTTTAACGAAATTAAAAAACAGATGCGCGAATCCCAAACGGGCAATGGAATCCAAATTCGTACTATCTCAGCTCTATCGGATCCACCGGAAAAACGTCATCAGGTATATGAAAAGGCTTGGGAAGAAGGGGGTTATGCTTTAACATCCGCTTATTACGATCTTTTAATTAATGAGGAGGCGAATCATACCGCTGCTGATTTTATCCGGTCGAAAATAAAAGAAATCGTCCATAACCCTGAAATCGCTGAAAAGCTGCTTCCAAACTATTATTTTGGCACAAAACGTCCAATCTTGGACACTGATTATTATGAAACATATAACAGAGAAAATGTCACGTTAGTTGACGTCAAGAAGACGCCAATTGTAGAGATTACTCCAAAAGGGCTTCGAACAAAGGAAAAAGAGCATGAACTAGACATCCTTGTTTTTGCTACCGGTTATGACGGGATGACAGGACCATTATTTAAAATTGATATACGAGGCAAAGACGGAGTGTTACTGAAGGAAAAATGGGAAGAAGGTTCTATGGTAAGAACTTATCTCGGTCTTGCAACTGCTGGTTTCCCTAACTTCTTTATGATTACGGGGCCTGAGAGTCCGTCCGTACTAGTAAATATGCCAACGGCGATTGAGCAGCATGTTGAATGGATTGGCGATTGTTTAGATTACCTGCGTGAACATGATATAGAATTTTTCGAACCAACGGTAGAGGCAGAAGAAGCATGGAGCAAGCATTGCCGAGAGGTTGCGGAAATGACTCTTTATGTGAAAACTGATTCCTGGTACACCGGTTCAAATATTGCAGGTAAACCACGGAGTTTCCTCATTTATCTTGGGGGATTTGACACATATAAGCACAAATGTAATGAAGTTGCTGCTATGGGGTACAATGGATTTACTTTGTCTACTAAAGATAGTTTCTCGCAGAAAGGGAGTGTATAAATGTCTTTAAAAAATGGTGTAGCGTTAATTACTGGAGCTGGAAGTGGCATAGGCAGGTCTGTAAGTTTTAAATTGGCAGAAAAGGGAATGTGCGTCGTTGTTGTTGACTTAGATGAAAAAGGAGGAGAAGAAACACTTTGTCTTATAAAAGAAAGTGGAGGTGAAGGGATTTTTATTCAAGCAGATGTATCGAAAAACTCTGATGTAGAAAAATATGTTTCCACTGTTAAAAACTTGTATGGAAGAATAGATGTGTTTTTTAATAATGCTGGTGTTCTTAGTAAACCAACTCTATTAGCCGATTATAGCGAGGAAATGTTTGATCGAGTGATAGCAGTGAATTTAAAAGGTGCTTTTCTAGGACTTAAACATGTATTAAAGGTCATGGAGGAGCAACAATCTGGGGTGATCATTAATACAGCTTCGACAGCAGGCGTTCAAAGTACAACTTATTTAGGGGGATACTCTGCGTCCAAGCATGGGGTAATAGGTCTAACGAAAACGGCCGCAGTAGAATATGGATCAAAAGGGATAAGGATAAATGCTATTTGTCCAGGCGGTGTCGAAACAAATATGACGAAACATATGGATATGAATAACCCTGAGCAGAATGGTCCACTTGGAAGACCTGCTACACCTGAGGAGATAGCTAATGTTGTTTACTTTTTGGTATCAGAAGAAGCTAGTTATATGAATGGTTCTATTGTTACAATCGATGGTGGATTAACAGCATAATTTTTTAAATGAGAAGTAAGTAGATTATTGAATTGTAAACGTATACATTGCATTTCTCTGAATAAGTTCAAATAGAAGAAATAATGATTTAGGGGGTATTGATATATGAAAAATAGAATTGATCCTGAATTAAGAGAGGTACTTGAATTATTTCCGCCACTTGATTTAGACAATCTTGAGGCGACAAGACAGGGTATGAAGGTAATCTCGCAATCTATTGATATCCCCGTTGATGAGTCTGTTTCAATTTCTAACAGAATGGTACCTGGTCCACAGGATCATCCTGCCGTTAGGGTACGAATATATGAACCGAAGGAAAAAAATGGTGTTTCACCTGGCCTATTATGGATTCATGGGGGCGGTTATGTCCTTGGCATTCCTGAAGGGGATGATATTTTGTGCCAACGGTTTGTGACAGAAGCGAATTGTGTAGTAGTTTCCGTAGATTATCGTCTCGCTCCAGAACATCCGTACCCAGCAGGATTAGAAGATTGTTATGCTGTGCTGAAATGGTTTTCTGAACATGCATCTGAATTAGGGGTTGATTCCTCTAGGATTGGAGCAGCGGGAGCAAGTGCTGGGGGCGGATTAACCGCAGCACTTACTTTACTTGCAAGAGATCGAAAAGGTCCCGAATTATGTTTCCAAATGCCATTATATCCAATGATAGATGATCGTAATAATTCACCGTCTAGTATAGAAATAACAGGTAATATGGTGTGGAATCATGATTTGAATCAAAAAGGTTGGACTATGTACTTAAATGGTGAAAATGGTACAGATCATGTATCCAAATATGCAGCCCCAGCGCGAGCAACTGATTTATCAGGTCTGCCTTACACCTATACATGTGTAGGACAATTAGATCCATTTCGTGATGAAACACTGGATTACGTAACCCGCCTTTGTCGGGCTGGCGTTGATGTTGAATTCCATCTGTATCCGGGGTGTTTTCACGGATTTGAAGGTGTCGTGCCAACCGCTGCAGTTAGTCAAAGGGCACTGACCGAATATATTGGTGCGGTTAAAAATGTTCTTAATCGTCATTCACTTGTAAAAAAAGGTTAATTGTTCTCGAGGATGCTTCAAGTTGGGGATTTTTGTAAATGAAGGCTTTGTTCAATCTACACAATTTACAACATTATTCCCAAAAATAAAGGTCTAAATAGATAAATATTTATTTTAATCCGCTAATCAATGTCTTAGCGGATTTTTTTTATATGCAAAGCAGTACTTTTTGCCATTACACTTCCACCAGTTCACCAGAATGTCATAAAAAAACAAAAATTATTTCCACTTACCTAACCATTTCCCTTCCTTATATCTATATAAAGGATGAATGAATAAATAAGAGGTGACAGGATATGTGCGGTTGGGTGAAGTTATATCGGGATGTGCTGGAGACAGAATTGTGGAAAGAGGTTGTTCCGTTTCGACTATTTTTGCTGTTGTTGATACAGGCATCTCGGGAAGATGGAAAAATGGTCTGCGGGATTCCTTTGAAAAAAGGGCAATACATCAGAGCGTATTCGAAACTAGTGGAAGACCTTGGTTACCGGGAAGGCAGAGGAGAGAAGCTGTATTCAAAAAGTACAATTAAGCGGGCTGCTGATAAACTAGTCAAAAAAGGATTGATCACTACAGAAGAATTAAGCATCGGAACTCTATTTACTGTCCTGCGGTATGAGGACATTCAAAATGGCGGGAATATTGATTTTTTTTGCCCTCCCATTCACGGAACGATGATGCAACAATCAGGAAACTTGCACGAAACGAATGTGCAACTAAATCAAGAAATAGAGAAGAAAGAGAAAGAAAAAAATGAAGATGATCAGGAGAGTTCCCTCCAGTCGGAAGGGGAATATGAATCGAGAAAAAATGCGATCACTGAACGGTTCATTACACTGCGAAACCGGGGCAGGGTTTTGTCTGTAAAGGACATAAATGCATTGGAGAGAGTGGCGAAGCATAATATTCCGTTAGATAAGCTTCTAGACTGGATGGAAGAGACGTATTTCAATTACATAAAAAATACCCCAAATGGAACGATTAACAGCATGGTATATTATGAAACTGCGATTTTAACACGAATACATAAAAGTAAAGTGAAAAAACATAGTAAATCTGAAACGCTGCAGGAAAGAATAAGGCGCCTAGAAGAACAGGGGCGTCTTGGGTAAGGGGTGCTAGTGATGGATCATATTGAGGCAAATCAAATTCTAGAAAAAATTGAATCTATCTATACCCAGTTTAGAATCAGTGATGAAACGATCATTCTATGGATAAAAACCCTAAGTGGAATGGACTACAACCGGGTTCTGCAAAATCTGATGTCATACATAGCAAAAAGCCCTTTTCCACCCACCATTTCAGACATTGCTGCTTTTTGTGAAAAAAGAAATCCATTTCCCGATAAGATGAAACAATGGGAACAGGAAGGGAGAGAGCGAATTGAACGGGACAAACAATATGCAGTTAGGAAACCTTTGCCAGAGTGGCTATTATGCCGATGAACAAACTGAACTACTTGAGGCAGAAAATATGGTTTTGGGAGCGGTCTTTTTAGAGCCGTCCATCATCCACGAACTTATTCTGGAACCACAACATTTTTTCCAGAGAGGTAATCAGTTCATTTTTAAAGCGATGTTGGAACTTCGGCAGCAAGAACGGATGATTGATATGATCACCATGATGGATCAACTAGGTACGGGAAAACTCCAAGCCATTGGCGGTATTAGTTACCTTTCCCGGCTGTCCGTTACATGTCCGTCGGCTGCTAATGTTGAGGAGTACCAAAGGATTGTGCTGGAACATTATAAAAATCGAGAGCTGAAGCGGGTTGCAGCTAACTTTTTAAATAATGGAAGTATGGAGGACGCAGAACGCTTCTACCAAACCTATATCCACATGCAAGAGCTCGGCCGGGTGCATAAGGATACGAAACAGGATGTCATTATGGAGATTTACGATGAAATGTATGAAGACCATGGTGACCTTCAGGGAATCGATACAGGGTTTGTTTCGCTCAATCAAATGACAAGTGGATGGAATAAAGAGGATTTAATTATCCTGGCTGCCCGACCTTCAGTGGGGAAAACGGCTTTTGCTTTGAACCTGGCTATGAACTGCTGTAAAAAAGGCGGTGTTGTTGACTTGTTTTCTCTTGAAATGCCTAACAAGCAGCTCGTTAAAAGGATGTTAAGCAACCTAACAGGAATAGACGGCGCCAAATGGAGGAATTCTTACCGGCTTTTTACGGAGGAGGACCGAGCAAAAGCAACGACAGCGCTTGAGATTTATTACAAATGGAATTTCCAAATCGATGACCATTCCACACAAACTGTCTCCGACATCCGTGCAAGGATACAAAAGACAAGGCGGGAATTTCCAGACAGCGATTATCTTGTAGTAATCGACTACCTTCAGCTAATTTCCGTAACGGGGAAACATGACCGTCATGATCTGGCGATTGCCAGTATCACACAAGAATTGAAACGGATTGCCAAACAATATCAAGTTCCGATAATTCTGCTATCCCAATTGTCAAGGGGAGTGGAACAAAGAATTGATAAACGCCCCCGGATGTCTGACCTCCGAGACTCTGGCAGCATCGAACAGGACGCAGATGTGATCATGCTCCTTTACAGGGATGAGTACTACAATAGAGAAAATGAAGAAAACAAGATTATTGAAATTGAGATTGCTAAGCAGCGAAATGGCCCGGTTGGAACGGTTAAGATGGTGTTTGAGAGAGAAGTTGGTGTGTTTGTGGATGTTTTGGATACCAAAAAGAAAAGTCTTAATAATGAGCTTTGATAGATTTAATTTCCTTAAATGGCCCAGTACAAACAAAAGACAGCTCACAAGGGTAGCTAACAAGCCTGCTTCTTTGGTTGTTTTATTTTAAAAACATTAAAATTAGAAAATACAAATGTTATTTTTTTGTAACTTTAGAGAACACCTTTTGATGGTAAGATAAGGATATAAGAGCCTTCAGGATTTTCCACATGTTTTTTTGCGATTTATGGTTTCAATCAGGAATTTGCATAAATCAAACAAAAAAGGAGAATGGAAGATGAAAAGGAGAAATGTAGTGATTGGTGCTGCCGTTACGGCGAGTGTGGTAACGACGATTGGGGAATTGATTTATTCGCTTCGGGAAAGTAAGCAGCAACGGAAGTTGGTGCAGGCAGATCAGAATGAAACGGCAATAGCCAATGAAGAAGCATCGTCAGTTAACCAACAAGAAACAAATAGCAATAAAGTAGCAGTGAAGAATACCAGTGGGGAGATCATGAATGCTGTTAAGAAGTCCCGAGAGCAAGTCATGAGTGCTATTAAGAAAGCCCGAGCGGAAGTAAGGAATGCTGGAAATAAATCCCGAGAGGAAGTCATGATTGCGGGTAAGGAAGTTGCAGCAGTCCAGGAAGAAAAGCCGAAAAAGATAGGCTGGCTTATGCAGTGGTTAAACAGTGAAAGTAAAATCATCTCCAACATGGAATTCCACCAAAAGGAGAGCCAAAAACAGAATCAGCCGGAGGAAAGACAAAGCTAGCCAAGTTGAGGCGTTAAAGTAACAAAAAGAAGGGGAGAAAATTCCACTTCTTTTTTTTAATGCTGAAATTATAGAGGGATAAATTTCTTTCTCTTATTTTTGAAAATAGCATTTCTGTGAAATATGTTTTAGGCGATTGTTAATCTTTTCTTATGAAGAGAGGTTTATGAAGTTTATGGGATAATAAAGTGGTTGGTTAAATTTATATTGAATTGGATGGTTAATAATTTTGACAAATAAACTAATATTAATTTGTGGCGAGTTGACTTTAATCAATATATAGCTGCAATCCTCATAAAATAAATATTATTTTGTAACCTAAGAGGTGTTACATGAAGATATTAGCTTTTTTGGTAATTATCGTAATTGTAATATCGATAATTGCTACATTGCTAGTAGTTGGAAAAGGTGACGAAAACTACAGTAGTTCAACAAAAAGAAACACTACAAATTTGACTTTGATTTATGCAATTTCTATTCCATTAATTCTAATTGCTCTTGGAATATTTATTGTGTTTTTTACCTAATGAATAAGCCTATTGTCGTAATGACGATAGGTTTTTTTATAATAAAGGATTTTTCCTGATAGTAATAAAAAAGAAAATAATAAGACCACGAAAAATCATTTAAAAAGGAATGTTGAATATGGAGTGGAAACCAGATCGAAACGCCAAAAAAGCTATATATAAGCAGCTTGCCGAATTTATCGAAAATGGAATTGCAGATGGTACTTTTCCTCCTGATAAACCACTACTTTCCGAAAGAAAATTAGCTAAGGAATTTAGCGTAAACAGAAGTACAGTAGTTGCTGCATATGATGAGTTGGAATCAAATGGACTGATTCAAAGGAAAAGGGGAAGCGGGACGACAATAAGTAAAGATATATGGGGAATTACCAAGAAGCGTATACCGAGCTGGAACAGATATATCGAGGCAGGCTCGTTTTTACCAAATCAACCTGTAATACAAATGATACGAAAAGAAGCAGTAGAACATAAGTTGATCAATCTAGCAAGCGGAGAATTGTCGGAAGATATTTTTCCTTTGAAATTCTTACGGGAGATTACCTCAACTAGATCTTTTATTGGAAGCTTAGGGTATGATCATCCACACGGGAACGAGGTATTAAGGGATACCATTACAAAGCATGTCAGGCAGTGTCGTAAAATTGAAACAAATCCTTCTTCTATCTTAATTACATCAGGGGCACAACAAGCGTTGCACTTGGTTGTTCAATGTCTGTTAAAACCAGGAGATGCAGTTGCTTTAGAGGATCCCTCTTACAATTACAATCTTCCAATATTTAAAACAGCAGGAATTAAACCATATTATTTACCAATAGGTAAGGATGGTATTAATCCGGATGATTTGCTGACATTATATAAAAAACACCGAATCAGAATGATATTTTTGAATCCGGCTTATCAAAACCCCACAGGGACGTTACTTAGTGAAATTAAGAGGAAAGCTATTTTAGAAATATCTTCTGAATACGGGATTCCCGTAGTCGAGGATGATCCATATAGTTTAACTTCTTTTACAGGAGAAGAAGTCTCAACATTAAAATCGATGGATATCCACGGAAATGTATTATATATAAGCTCTTTATCAAAAATCGTTGCTTCTGGGTTAAGGATTGGCTGGATTATTGGACCAAGACCGGTGATTGAAAGGTTATCCGATGCGAAACAACAAATTGACTTTGGGCATGCAAGTTTTACTCAATGGATTGCAAATGACTTTCTAGAATCGGAAAATTTTAATTTGCATATCAAAAGATTGGTAAAAGAATTAGAGAAACGAAGGAATCAAATTGTCACTAGCCTAAAGTATTATTTAGGCGATTTAGTGGGATTTTCCATCCCTCAAGGAGGAATTCATTTATGGTGCAGGGTGAAAAAAGACTATAATGAAATGCATTTGCTGGAAGAATCAATCAAAAGAGGAGTCATTTTTGTCCCAGGTTCAACAATGGGATCAAAAAAGGGGTTTGTCCGTTTTACTTTTGCAAGGGAAGATGAAGAATCAATACATGAAGGAATCAAAAGGTTTGCAGATGCACTAAAATTCCTTTAATTACAACTACATTGTGGAAGCATAAAACTAATTATAAGCTTATTAATGCTAGCAGGTTAGATAAAGGTAGAATTAATTAGATAATTTCTACCTTTTTTATTATTATCTCATTTATTTTTTAGAAGTCTTTCATTTAATACATAATTCAAACTTATGCTGTTTTGTTTACCCTTTTTTTGCTTTTCTCTTCTGTATTATTTTCGATATATCGAGCAATGAATGAACCTATAAGTAAGGACCAAACCGGAGCACTAATACTTAGAAATGTAGTACCGGATAAAGTAATAATAAAGGCAAATACAGTGCTTATTTTTATTGAATGCTTCGAGAAAGCCTGATGCAAACTATTTCCGAACACATTTAGTAAAGAAAATCCAACAATTATTGAAATAAACTCCTTCGGCAGAGCTTGAATAAGTGGAACCAGTTTCCAGGCAAATACACCGTAAACTAAAAGAAGAACACCAGCTAATACAGCCCCCATGTATCTTTTTTCCTTTGGTCCCGCTTCTTCATCTGAACAGATTGCAGTTGCCATACCTGCGATATTTGCGGACTGACCTCCAAAAAAGCTAGTTATTAATGAAAATAGCCCACTAAAGGAAATAATTTTATTTACCGGAGTCCGATAATCATTTTGTTCCAATGCACCAATCGCAACTGCTATATCATTACTTAGAATAAGAAGAGTAAGAGGGATAGATATCGAAAGTATACTTAATGTATTAAAGTCAGGTAACTGAATTTTAGGCATAAACACTGCTGAAGTTCCTTCAATGCTATTCAATGGATAGAACAGGTTCAAAACAATAAACCCAATAATAATTGCTGGAATTACAGGTGGGAACTTAAGTTTCCACCTAAAAAAAATAAAAAAGGTGATTAAAGAAAATAATCCAACTATAAATAGGTTGGTTATGGAAACAATAAAATTCACCATATAGTTGGTTATCATCCCTGCCAGCATTGCAGAAATTATTTCTTTAGGCACTAACTTAACAAATTTTAAGAAAAAACCAAAAAATCCGATGATGACCATTAGTATTGCTGAAATTAAATATGCTCCAATCAATTCAAAAAAGGTAAACTGAGAGGTCATCGTTGCCAAAAATGCTACACCAGTAAGTGTATGACCACCAACGATCGGTATCTTACTACACATAGGAAGAATAATTCCGAATAACCCACCAAATACGTAGACTGCAAATATCCATAAAATCGACTGGCTTGAGCTGAAGTTTCCATTTGCAGATGCTTTCAATATAAGAGCGGTTGGACCTGTTATGACGAATATTCCCGCAGTCAAACCTGCCGAAATATTTTTATGATTGAAATCATTTAAGATAATTTATTCCCCCTATTCCAGATGTATTCCTTCTTTTCCCCTCTATTGGCTTATACAATATTTACCTATTGCACGAGAAGACCCGTTAGATACAACTCTCATTCTATTAAAGGTTTATCAGTTTTTAAAACATCCAATCATAGGTTTTTATTACCATCCATTTACATTTAAATAGTAAGGACTGTATTCTATCTTTTTCTATGGAGTGGATGGTTAAAAAAGAGTATAAGTGGATGATTAAAAAATGTTTTAATCCTTTATTATTGTATTGTGTATTTGATGTGAACAAAAACTTGTATATATTACAGTTTTTTGTGAACCTGTTCACAAAATTTTATCCTTATTCTTGTAATTAAATAATTACAGACTTTAACTTTAAAGGAGTGATAAAATGAACGAACTTGTCAAGAAGCTAAATGAAGATTTAATTAAATATAATTCCAATGTGTTTGATTTATTATCTAATTTGGGCAAGAAGCTATACTATCCAAAAGGAATCTTAAGCCAAAGTGCTGAAGCAAGTAAAAAAGCTAATCGTTTTAATGCAACAATAGGAATTGCAACTGAAAAGAATGTCCCTATGCATTTTGAACATATACAGGAAACATTACAAGGTTATTCCCCTGAGGATATTTACACTTACGCACCGCCTTCTGGAAAAATGGATTTACGCTTGGAATGGAAACGGAAGCTTCTGTGTGAAAATCCATCCATGGATGATAAAAGTATTGGGCTTCCTATTACAACCAATGCCTTAACCCACGGCTTGAGTCTTGCTGCTGATCTATTTGTTAATGAGAATGACGGTATTATCCTACCAGATAAATATTGGGGAAACTATCAAACTATTTTTCATGTTCGACGAGGCGGCCATCTTAATACTTTTAAGCTTTTTGATGAATTAGGAAAATTTAATGTTTTGGCATTCAGGGAACGTTTAATGGAACAACAGGATAAAGGTAAGGCAATCGTACTGCTAAACTTTCCGAATAACCCTACAGGATACACCCCTGCTGGAAGGATCATTGCAGAATTTGTAATGGTTTATCCGCCTGGAATCCCAATTTTTATACCGGGTGAAATTATAACGGAAGATAATATAGTATTTACAAGAAAAAATATCGAAGCCGGTCTGCCTGTTCAAGGTGCAGAGGATGAACAATTAAGAACACTTCGAGTTATCAAAGAACATTTAGCATATAATTATGAAATCAATAAGACGGTGAAATAGATGAACTTTACAAAATTAATAGAGCATACATTACTTGGTTTCTCCATTTTTGAAAGGTAAGTAGTATAAAGGGAATTGGATGGGCAAATTTTATGGTATTTGGATGGTCTATTTTAAGGATCTTTCTTTTGTTATATTGGTTAAATCTCTAATAGAGGTGCTTTAAATTTGGCTTTAGCAAAACTCTTATGTGTATTTATATATTCCAGTGCATTCATTATGGTTTAAAAGTGCTTTTGTCGAGTCTAAAAATATTCATAATGTTGTACTTTATGTCCTTACTTACTGTTATAAATGAAAAACCGGTGCTGTTAGTGAAAGCACCGGTTTTTCATTGTTTTTTTGGGAAAATAAGGATAAAATTCAGACTCTTTTCATTGAATTTTAATGAAAAAAAAATTTAAGCAACATATGTTAATAACATCAATTAATAGATAACCCCTTAACCCTTTATTGCCCCATATTTGGTTTTGATTCGCCATTAAACTTTGAAGTAGTAAAAAATTTGATTGATAAGATGGACTAATTTTATTGTGAGGTGTTCTTTATGGGCCAAAAAATAAAGGCTTTTGTTTACCAAGAAAAAGTTAGGTGGGTCTGCAGATTTTTGTATTACTTGGTTATTCTTCTCTTGCTGTTTTTTATGTATGGATTCAATGATGCAAGTGCAGGATCGTATATTTACAATGATTTCTAATTAAGGGGGGATTTCCTATGAAGTTATTACAAACCATTCAAGACCTTGCTGTTTCACAACCGGAAACAATGGCCTTTATCTCTGATACTAAACAAATCACGTATAGTGAAGTTTGGCGCGGCTCAGAGTAATTAACGGCATTCATTATGGCTCAAAATTTGATCACCTTCCACGTGGTTTGTTTTGGATTTTATATTTTTTCAGGACATTTTATTAATTAAGGAGCGTAATGACAATGGAATTTAAGAATCAAGTAATAGAATTGGTAGCGGAAGTTTGTCAGGATGAGGTTGTGAAGGAAAATCTGGATCTTGATATATTTGAATCGGCTTTATTAGATTCATTCGGAACGGTACAGTTACTTGTTCTAATCGAAGAACGTTTCGGGATTACGGTCCCGATTACAGAATTTGACCGCGATAGTTGGAACACTCCGAACAATATCGCCCTCCAATTGGATGCTAGAAGATGAAAAAGCCCGTTTTTCTTCCGATTTTTCTGGCATTTTTTGTGCTATTTATTCTGGTAATCATACCAGATCAATGGATCATAAGCCTGATTTCGAAAAATCGAATCAATCAAGCGGCGACAGAATTGGATCCACTTATGTTTCAAGGGAAGTATATCCAGCAAAAAATGCTGGAGGATGATCATTATCTGCCCATCTATGGTTCATCAGAACTGGCAAGGCTGGACCGTTTTCATCCATCGGATTATTTCCAGGAAGTGCATGAAGGGTTTACACCGTTTCTTGTGGGGCGGGGCGGGAGCGAGTCGCTGATTCATTTTTTAAATTTTTCCGAGCATATCGATCAGCTAAAAGGTAAAAAGATTGTTTTTGTATTGTCACCACAATGGTTTAATAAAAATGGTGCAGATGAATCACATTTTGAACCTAATTATTCTTCTTTACAAGCGTATGATTTTGCCTTTAATCAAAAGATTGACCCTCAGGTGAAGAAAAAAGCAATAAGGCGTTTATTAACCTATTCATCTGTTAAAAGTGATCTGATTCTGTCTACTCTTTACAAATCGGAGATCACGAATGATCCATGGGCCCATTGGGAAGCAATCGTGCTCCGCCCATTGGCTGCTATTTATCGTGATTTGCTTGAGAAAAAGGATTTATATCACTCCTTGACAGGAGGTTCTCCCCGTAAACGAGATATCGCCCAAATCGTTAGAAATAAAACGTGGAGCCAATTGGTGCAGGAGGCAGACCAATATGGTGCCAAGCGGGCGACGAACAATCACTTTTATATCGTAAACTCGAAATATAATCAAATAAAAGGTCTCCTGCCAGCTTTAAAGAATAAAAACATTCATGAATCGTATGGAAAGTCAAAAGAATACGGAGATTTCCAACTTGTGCTTGATGTATTAAAACAATCTGGTGCAAAACCGTTATTCATTTCTGTACCAGTCAACGGTTATTATTATGATTATACAGGATTTCCTAAAAGGGGGCGTCTTGTCTATTATGCCAGAATTAAAAAACAAATTGAAGCTGAAGGATTCCAGGTCGCGGACTTCTCCAATCATGAATATGACCCTTATTTTATGAAGGATAGTATTCACATTGGCTGGAAAGGCTGGGTTTACACGGACCGGACCATTGAACAATTCTATCTGGGGCAGGAAACAAAAGTCGCCCATGTTAACACGGATGAACCCTTTGAAGGAAGGTTCAAAAAGAAATAGATTAGTAATAATCAAAGCTTTTAGAAGTCCTAATATGTTGAATCAAATTATTACATCGAAATACGACTGGGAGTCACAACCGAATTAACTCTCTTTATCCGCGGGTTAAATTTTTAGCTGCATCTAACAGAGCCAAAGCTCGGTTTGGGGGATTCATTTTTTTTGCATTCCTTTATTAAGTGTGCAAGACGATGCCTTTCAGCTGAGCTGAAGGGCATTTTTATTTGGTAGAGCTTGGACATTTGCAGTGACAAGTCTCTGGAAAGACGAATAAAATATAGAGTTAACAAATTGATTCTTGAGAGGGGGTTAAGCCATTCTATGAATGGTCGAAGTTCCTTTGAACCGGAGCCAGAAATAGCTAGTCTATTGGCAGTCGGATTAATAATAAAAACCATATTAGAGAGTGGCTTCAGCTTCTCTCCTACGGGATAAAGTTGGATCTGACTGCCTTGTAAAAAGGAGGTAGTTAAAATGTCAAAAAGGTTTTTATCTAAAAAACCACCGAAAAGTGAAGAAGCAGCCCAAATTCAGGGCTTTGATATTGAGTTAAATCAGGAAAATACTCGCCGAATTGATCGGCTAGTCGATAGTTATGAAAAGAGTATTCTAACCAACTTAGATGAAGCATACCAAAGAAAAACAAGCTGGTCTGATCGTTTGGCAGATCGAATTGCAGCCTTCGGCGGAAGCTGGAAATTTATCATTTATTTTGCAAGCTTCTTGTTTGTTTGGATAGTATGGAACACCTTGCCATTTACTCGATTCCATTTTGATAAATCGCCATTTATTTTACTGAATCTTTGCCTATCTTTTATTGCAGCCTTCCAAGCTCCTGTGATTATGATGAGCCAAAACCGGCAGGCAGCACGGGATAAGCACGAGTCAATTATTGACTTCGCCATTAACTATAAAGCAGAGCAGGAAATTGCCGATTTGCAAAAACACCTTCACCGATTGGAAGGCGAACTGATGGAAATTAAGAAGCTTCTACAAGCTTCAAAACAATCGAATGAATGAAAAAGATAAATGACCCTTAGGGATGGATTATTCTCAGGGTCATTTTAGTTTTCTCGAATTATTGACCAAGTGTTGAGGATTAGATGTGTTATGATTACAACTATTATAGGAGATGGGGAACGATTTGTAGTTCTTTTTTATTTTCAAGAAGAATGGTAAGAATCCCTGTCTAACCCGCCACTCACTTAAAACGATTGTTCCAAGTGTGAAGCAATTGTAGAAAAGTTGGGTTAAATCGGAAAAATAAGGAAGGTTCTTGCTTTAGTATATTTACCGGCTATTTCTAAATGGTAAAATTGAAACAAGTATTGATTACAAAGATATCTTTACATAGAATCCCGCGTCGTTCTGTATTCATCTATGTTAGGTAATAAAATGTTTAATGACTTTTAATAATAAAATACATCTTTGAAGACGGGAATGGGAATATTTTGAATCAATCAAGCGTGATGATTTTTTAAAGATTGTACTTAAACTATTTTGGTGCTTATCTCGAATGATTTAGGCATTGTTTTTCAACAGTGTATGGCAAACTGGGATACCGAAAACGGCTAATTGAATGGAGAAGCATAAAAGTTTTCTACTCTCCTTCGAGTAATTGGCGCTTTAGTTGAGTAAGGCACAATAAGATATCTCTTTTTCATATTTTTATTATTTAACAATCTAGGCGCAAAGATCTAATAGATCAAGCGTCTTTTTTTGTGCCAGATTGTGCAATTCTACGGACTGTTCTTGAGAGAATATATGATAACGTTAATTAAATCAATTTCATATTTATGAAATTATTTCATAATATATTGCGTATTATACTGATATATATTATATTATTCACGAATGTGAAATTTGGGGTGAAGTGATGAATATAGGAATGGAAATAAAGAAATTGAGGACTGAAAAAGGAATTACTTTGAAAGAGTTAAGTGAAAAAAGCGAACTATCTGTTGGATTTCTGTCTCAATTAGAAAGGGGGCTTACAACTATAGCGGTTGATTCACTTGAAAAACTAGCTGATATTTTGGAAGTACATTTAACCCATTTTTTTGATTATCCACATAAAAGGAAAGATATGGTTCTTAGAAGTTATGAACAGGAAATAATGGATTCCGTAGAAGGTGGTTTTATTAAGTATAGTTTAAGTACAAATTTGGAAAATAAACAACTTGTTCCAAGGCTTATAGAAATTCTTCCTCAAAAGAAAGATGAAGAAATATTATCCTATAAGCATGAGGGAGAAGAGTTCGTTTATGTTTTAGAGGGAATATTAACCGTTTACATAAATGGCGAGAGGCATGAAGTGTATCCTGGTGACAGTGTTCATATGGACTCAAATATTGCCCACAATTGGGCTAATTACACTAACAAAAAGGTCAAGCTCATAGCTGTTAATACTCCTAATTATATCTACAATAGGGAGATTTATACGACAGATGCTGATTAGTAGAGAAATTAAATAAAGTAAATAGAAAGAGATTAAACAATGGACAAATTTGTGTTATATCTAATCGGTTCTTTTTTTGTAATCGGAGCTATTGATTATATTACGGGAAATCATTTGAAACTGGGTGAGAAATTTGAGGAAGGCATAAAGACCATGGGGGCTTTAGGGCTTGGCATGATAGGAATACTTTCTTTAGCCCCTATAATTACAAATTTTCTATCCGCTGAGATTATTCCAATCTGTAGAGTTTTTCATCTGGATCCTTCTATCGTTCCTGCAGCATTTTTAGCTGTAGATATGGGGGGCTATCAAATGGCTGATAAGCTAGCTTTGACAAAGGAAATGGGTGCATTCTCAGGAATTATCATCGCATCTACTTTGGGAGCCACAATTAGTTTTTCAATACCTGTCGCGTTAGGGATGCTTTCTAAAGAGGATGAAAAGTATTTTTCTAAGGGTGTGTTGGTTGGAATTATTACTATACCAATAGGATGTCTTGCAGCAGGCTTATGGCAAAAAATAAATATCAATATATTAGTATGGAATCTGGTACCTATATTTGTTTTTGCCATTATTTTAGGGGCAGGATTATTAAAAGCTCCTCATGTTTTTATAAAAGTTTTTAATGTATTTGGAAAGCTAATAATGAGTTTGAGTATTGTTGGATTACTTTTACAAGGTATAGATGTGATATTTGGTATAAGGCTTGTCTCAGGATTAGCACCACTATCTGAATCTACTGTTATAGTGGGCAAGATCGCATTTGTTTTAGGTGGAGCATATCCGATGCTAGCACTTATTAATCGAATTTTTCAAAATAGTTTTAAAGAAATAGGGGAGAAATTTGGAATTAATTCAGTTTCAGTAGCAGGTATTCTAGGAAATTTGGCTAGTAATCTGTTGATATTTGGAACATTTAAGGAAATGAATCCTAAAGGAAAAGTGGTATGTACTGCCTTTGGAGTAAGTGGCGCATTTGTATTTGGTGGTCAATTTGGATTTGTGTCAGGAGTAGCTCCAGAAATGTTAGGAGCGTTTATCATATCAAAGCTTACAGCCGGAATCATTAGTATAGTACTAGCCGTATGGCTGTATGATCGTGAAAGTAAACAATTTAGTCATAAGGAAAATGGAGGTAATTGTAATGAATATCAGGGATAGGGTCGAAAAGTTAAGGCAGCTAATGAAAGAAAATCAAATGGATGCTTATATAATTCCCAGTTTTGATGCACATCAGAGTGAATATGTAGCAGACCATTGGAAAGGTAGACAATGGATATCAGGATTTACAGGATCTGCAGGTACTGTAGTTATTACATTAGAGGATGCTGGGTTATGGACAGATGGCAGATACTATATTCAAGCTGAAAAGCAGCTTGAGGGCTCAGGAATCAGATTATTTAGAATGGTGGATCCAGGGGTACCATTTTATACAGAATGGCTCGCAGATGTTCTTAAAGAAGGAAGCATTGTGGGCTTTGATGGAAATGTTTTTTCAATTAATATGGTTAAAAAGATGGAAAAAGATCTAAAAGCAAAGAGAATCGCATTAAAAATGAATCAAGATTTAATTGGTGATCTGTGGAAAGATAGACCGGAGATTCCTAAAGGACCCATTTTTACTCATGACGTAAAATATGCAGGCAAATCAAGAGTAGAAAAATTAAATGAAGTAAGAGAAGAAATGAAAAATAATGGAGCAAATTATTATATTTTAACTTCCCTTGATGACATTGCATGGCTTTTGAATATAAGAGGGGCCGATGTGCCTAACAATCCAGTTGTAATCGCTAATGTCATCGTAGCAGAACATAAATGTTATTTATTTATTGATCCTTGCAAGGTTCCTTCTTTGGTTAAATTAGAACTGGAGGCTGACGGAATCGAGTTACATGCGGATCATGAAATACAAACATTCTTGGAAAATCTTTCAATCGAAGATGCCATTATTTTAGATACGGATAAAACAAATATCAGATTATATAATGCCATTAACAGTAATACAAAGAAAATTGAAAGTCCAAACATCACGACTAATTTAAAAGCTATTAAAAATGAAGTTGAGATAAAAAATTTAAAATGGTGTGAAATAAAAGATGGTTTAGCCATGGTGAAATTTATTAAATGGCTAAAAAACGTTGTAGACAAAGAAGAAATTACAGAGATTGCTGCAGAAGAAAGATTAGAAGATTTTAGAAGAGAGCAGGAAGGATTTGTTGGACCTAGCTTTGATACGATAGCAGGTTATAAAGAACATGCTGCGATGATGCATTATAAAGCCAATAAAGAAACGCAATATACTCTTAAGAATGAAGGTCTCTTTTTAATTGATTCAGGCGGACAGTATTATGATGGAACAACAGATATTACACGAACGATTGTTTTAGGAAAACTTACCGATGAACAAAAAAGAGATTTTACATTGGTGTTAAAAGGATTTATTGCATTAAGCTCAGTAAAATATTTATATGGAACAACAGGCTCTAACTTAGATGTTTTAGCAAGACAACCAATTTGGCAGTATGGTTTGGATTATAAATGCGGAACAGGACATGGGGTAGGTTTTTTCTTGAATGTTCATGAAGGACCACAAAGCATAAGGAATAATAATCATGTTGTATTAGAAAAAGGCATGATTATTACGAATGAACCAGGTATATACCTTGAAGGTAAATATGGAATTAGAATTGAAAATATGTTGGTAGTAGTTGAAGACGAGAAAACAGAGTTTGGACAATTTATGAAGTTTGAAGGAATCACGTATTGCCCTATTGATTTAGCCGGTATCAATAAAGATATGTTAACAGAGAGTGAAAAGCAATGGTTAAACAATTATCATCAAGAGGTGTACACAAAGCTAGCTCCTTATTTAAATGAAGAAGAGAGAGTATGGCTAAGGGAAGAAACTAGTGAAATATAAATAGGTATTGCCGAATAAGTTGATGGAATTCCACATACCCGAATAGTTTTTTCACCTTTCTTATCCTCCGGCTAAACAAAGTAGATAATAATATCATAGCTTAGTTGAATTAATTATGGTAAAAAAGTGGTTCATCGCACTTTCCAATGGGTTTATAGGTTTTTGACTTTATACGAAAAGATGCCACGAAGAAAATTGTTAACGGGTGATGAGCTTATTCGAAAAACAACAATCTTTGCGAAAATAGCCCTTACAAAAGATAACATAAAAATTATGCCCAAAATAAGGGAATTCCTATCATTGCGGAACGATTTCGTTCTTCTTCTGTTCTAGGAAAAAAAGCAGGAGAACCCTCCCCCTGGGCTTATTGGTTGAAAATGTTAGTAGACGGAGGAAATGGTTTAGGCATTAGGGCTGTTGCTGCAGCATTATTACAAGGTTGCAGAAAGAATTTCTATTCCAATTGCGCGGAAGTTTCAAGTATAATGAACCATATTCAGATTATGCATATGATATTTCTTTGAGAGAAATCCTATAGATAAGCGGGATAAATACAAAAAAACGAGGTTTATACATGAGTGAAACAAGATTTGAGGGTTTTAATTTAAGCGATGAAATAAGAAGATCTTTAGAAGTATTAAAATACGAAGCTCCGACAGAGGTTCAGAGTAAAGTCATTCCATTAGCATTGGCAAATCAAGATCTTGTCGTAAAATCTCAAACAGGCAGCGGCAAGACTGCGTCCTTTGGAATTCCTATTTGCGAAATGATGGAATGGGAAGAAAAATTGCCGCAGGCCTTAATCCTTACACCAACCAGAGAGCTGGCTGTTCAAGTTCGTGAAGACATTACGAATATTGGAAGGTTTAAACGGATCAAAGCAATGGCCGTTTACGGAAAAGAACCTTTTACGAAACAAAAAGAAGAATTGAAACAAAAAACTCATGTAGTTGTTGGTACCCCAGGACGTGTTATGGATCATATTGAAAGAGAAACCCTGGTTTTAGATAAAATAAAGTATCTAATTATAGATGAAGCTGATGAAATGCTTAATATGGGTTTTATCGATGAAGTAGAAGCAATTATAAATCAACTCCCTTTAAATAGAGTAACAATGGTATTTTCGGCAACATTACCTAAAGATGTTGAAAATCTCTGCCATAAGTATATGGAAGATCCCATTAATGTTGAAATTGAGGCTGGCGGGATCACGACGGATACTATAGATCATCGTCTAATCGAAGTGAAGGAAGATGAAAAAATTTCACTTCTGAAAGACGTTACCGTCGTTGAAAATCCAGACAGTTGCCTTATTTTTTGTCGCACAAAAGAACATGTCGATACTGTCTATACCGAATTGGAAGAATCCAATTATTCTTGTGAAAGACTCCATGGCGGATTAGAACAACAAGATCGGTTTGCTGTAATGGATGGTTTCAAAATGGGGAATTTCCGTTATTTAGTTGCCACCGACGTAGCAGCAAGAGGAATTGATATAGATAATGTGACACTTGTTATCAACTATGATGTTCCTATGGAAAAAGAGAGTTATGTCCACCGGACAGGCCGAACTGGCCGCGCAGGAAATGAAGGAAAAGCGATTACGTTTGCGACACCTTATGAAGGAAAATTTGTTAAAAATATTGAACGGTATATTGGCTTTGAAATTCCAAAAATGGATGCACCAAAGCCACATGAAGTTGCTGGTAAAAAGGCTGCTTTCGAAGAAAAAATCAGCGGCCGACGAGTCGTAAGAAATAATAAAACCGCAAGAATTAACCAAGATATCATGAAACTATATTTTAGCGGTGGAAAAAAGAAAAAGCTTCGAGCGGTAGATTTTGTTGGAACGATTGCGAAAATTCCTGGAGTAACTGCAGATGATATTGGGATTATTACGATCCAAGATCAAATGTCCTATGTTGATATTCTGAATGGAAAAGGCTCGCTCGTTTTACAAGCTATGGAGAATGCAACCATAAAAGGAAAGAAGTTAAAAGTTAGTAAAGCCCATAAATAATTAAACAAAGCAAGGACGATATGCCACACATAATCGTCCTTTTAGTTTTTTTTGAATGTGCCCAAAATTCCATGTTGTACGTTTGAACAACAGGACATGGAACAGGGGTTAAAAACCTTACATTCACAAAACCGGTATACCCCGAAGATGTCTTAAAAACAATGGAGAACTAGTATTATAAACAGAAGTTCCTGCTCTTGTATTTAAATAGCAACTTTAAACGTCTGGGGGTAATCAAATTAAGGTTACCCTCACTTTCGTTTTTTCTCCTGGTTTTTTATTTTGCGACAAAACCAATTGAAATGTGTAAAGACGCCTTCGTGGATATTATCGTGAAGGTACCGGATTCTAAACAAATCGGTTTTGTCGATGTACCGGTCATAGGACAATATGTAAATAAGAGATATATGTAAAAGAACTCATGGTAGATTCGTCCGTGAGTTTTTTTGATGGGTGAACTCAAATTTATCAACGATGATTTTCCATATTAGATAGTCTATTAGCTTCAAAGATTGTGTAATTCTATCCATTTCTTATTTTTATAACAAATCATGTTGATTTTTAATTTTATAAATATTATGATTTAAATAATAATTCGGAACAGAAATTCCGAAAAACGGAACAACGAAAGTTGGGAAGAACATGATAGATATTCGACAATTATGGAGTATAAACGGACTCTTTTCTTCTATTGATGAGCAAGTAGCTCCAACTGGAATTCAAGCGCGAATTACTGTTTCATCTCATCGAACAAGCTGGGAGACGGCTGCTATGGTGGAGATAGCGGGAAGAATTGGCTTGCATTTAGCTGAGCTGCCCCTTCCGATTTTCGACCATCTGTTCATCGTTGATCAATTAGATCCAGCACCTGCTGGAGGAACTTCAAACCTTCATGTGGTGATTGGTTATGAAAGCGGATACTTAGCTCAAGTTCTCGGAAAAAGGTCAGAGGCGCTTCTAACCGTTCGAAATGAACATCTAGAGGAGTCAGGAATTTTATATGTTAGTCACTACGAAGATCAAACATTGCTTGTCATTACTGGTACCTCACCGAAAATGACTTTGCATGCTGCAAGATCACTAGTAACAGATCATTTTATGGAAGCTTACAAAGAAGGAGAGTCTTTTCTATTTATTTCGAAAGAAACGAATGTTTTACCACAATCTTCTTTAAAGCAAAGCGTGAAACAACTTGAGACCTATTCGCTAAATACGCTTTTTACAACTGAAGGGCTTTATCAGCAGAAAAAAGGAGAAATACTTCCTACCCTTGATGTTTTATTAAAAATAAATAACTCCCATTTAGATTTAACGATTGCTAATGTTGAACTGGCAGCAAGACTGGCTCTGTCAGCGGGATATGTGTGTTTTCCGATGACAAGTTGTATGGGTGAGGAAAATGGCGGGCGATTCTTCATTTCGTATGAAACGACAGACGAGGCCAGTAATCAAACCAGTTGGGAACTTGCCGAGTTTGAGGGCACTCCGGCACTTCGTATACGTGCCCATGCCGACAAAATCGTTGCAGAGGCCCGGGAATTGATTCATGAATGGTTTCCATCAACTGGTGGAGAACAAGATACATGGACACAGCGATTTAATGCACTTAAAAGTTTGAATAAAGACATCAGCTCCAGGGCTCAGCTGGGGATGCAAGCTTTTGTTGAATCAAAATTCAGAAAAGTCAATCGGTTTAATATCTCTGAGAATTTAGCCTATCCTTCTGAGCTGTGGAATCGGTATTTAACTGAAAAGGGAAGCGGGTCTCCTTCCGTTACTTTATCCGTTACAGAAGATCAACCCATTTGGACCGCCCAATGGGAGGATTCAGGGGAATTGGCGGATATGGAAGCCTATTTGTTGGAAAACCTTGGACAACTCGATCACGAAGACAAGCGCCTGTCTATTGAAATCACGACAACGGTAAGTCGAGATAGTTTCCATAAGTGGAGTCATCAGTTAAAAACCATCCTTAACAACCGTTTGGGAATTCGAGCAGAGTTTATTTTTCGGGATGCCAATAAATCCGGCTTGCATTGGGCGATGGAAGAGGTACTTCATAAGCTAAAACAAGAAAAAGAGATTCATAGTATTGAAATCCAGGCCAGGGCCTTTCAGCCGGAGAAAAAGCACCTTGATCTTGTTCACCGATTTTTACAAGAGCTGTATCCGTTTGATGCGATTTTGTCTGCGGAATTGTCTTTGCCGTTAGAGAGAATTCAGCTGCACTTGAACGATGAGCGCTCAGCGCCAATGTTTCAAGTGGTTGCTAGAGACAAGCAAGGACGGGAACTGATTTCGTCTAGCTGGGAAGGGTGGGTGGAGAGCTGCCTTTATATGCTGAATCAGCCTGAACGTGGAAATGTGATGGTTCCTTTTGCTGGATGCCGGATCTATCAAAAAGAAGAGGACAAAATACTTGCCGGTCAATCCTTCCAAACCAATCCTTATCGATTCTGGATATGGTACCAGGAGAGTGTACTGCCGCAGTTAATCAAGAAAATTGGGAATCAAGAAGGGGTTCCTAAATTTTCCCGTCTTGAGTGCCACGTCGAAATGGATGCGGTAGATGTAAGGCTTCCGCACCTTGAAGAAGTTAGCTCGGTTTTGGAAGCGTTACATGAAGACATTTATTTCTTCACTCTCCATGCGTTACATGACCATGGGAAACGGGTAAGAGATCCAGGGTGGGATGCGCCTGGGGGCATTTTTCCCTTCATGCATGAAAAAATTGGCGGGAAGCCGAAAGCGGAGATTGCTTTATACGCAATGCCCGTTGAACATAAAGCGGTGCTTGTTTACGAAAATGGAGAACAACAGACGATCCAGCCGTATCCTCCGGATATTATGCAACAGGGGAGAGTTACGGCGGTAACGAAGTCTAGGGGAAAATTGTCCTTTTTATTTAGTGGATTACCCGATGCCGGGTTGGAAAAATCGTGTGGAGAGTGGCTGTCTCATGCAGTGCCGGGCTTTCAAAAGTCTACGAGATCTGCAGAAAGCTTGAACGAAAAGTCGCTCGACACCGATGTATTTGTGAACGAAGATATTGAAAAATGGCTAGAGGCACGGAAATCGCGGCTGCCTGGACAAGCTGTCCCGATTGATTTTTCATTTAATGGGCAATGGATTTGGCTTGTCGAGCTGTTTGCGAAGGGTAGAACAGGGGAAACGATCTCCTCCTTCCAAAAGCACAGTCTGTACAAACCGACATTTTTCCTTAATGCTAGGCACCATGCCAATGAGGTTTCAAGCACGAATGCCGCACTTCAATTCATTGAGCAACTGGCAGATGACCCAAAGCTATTAAACCGAATCAACCTTGTCGTTGTTCCGCTTGAAAATGTCGATGGAGCCGCGTTACATGCTGATATGGCAGCCGAGCATCCTTATTGGAAGCTGCATGCCGCCCGATATAATGCGTGCGGATTGGAGTATGCAAAGTATCGCTTCCAGCCGGATGCCCCGTTTGGCGAAGCAAGAGTTTATCCAATCGTATGGCAGCGCTGGGCGCCGGATGTTGTGCTCGACGACCATGGGATTCCATCCCATGAATGGATCCAGCCATTCAGCGGCTATAATAGCCCGCCAAGGTTTCCGGTCTCCTATTGGATTCCAATCAGTAGGATGTATACAATTTGGCGTGAATTGACGGACGCAGCCCCTCATCACCGTGAGGCCCATGCTTCTCTTCGTTCATTCGTAACGAAAAGACTGGATGAAGACCAAACCGTGGCAGAGGACAATGCCATGTGGGTAAGTACGTACAGACGTTGGGGGAACGATTTCGATGCTGTCCATTTCCCTGTGGAATTATCACATGGAAGTATTGCGTATACACGAGAAAGCCATTCAAATCAGGAATCGTATGATTTCATTGAACGATTCAGTCAGTGGGTAACTGCGGATTTAATGACTGAAGTGAATGACGAAACGGTATATGACAAAGAATTGGCTGCATGCAAGCATGCCCACCATGTCGTTCATCAGGCAATCCTTGACTGGATGAACGAAAGAGCGGTCACCATTCAGCTCCGAACTGAGCCATTAAAAAATGGAACAATCCGAATCGGGCTTGAACGAATTCGCCCGCTTTAGAGCCTATAGCAAGGAAAATAGTTTTAACAACAAGAAAAAATAATGCAGAGGAGTTGGAAAGATGGTTTTAATTGGAGTTGTCATCGTTATTATTGGTTTTATTATCCGTTTAAATCCTTTATTAGTTGTTACACTGGCAGGCCTTGTTACAGGCCTCGTTGCCCATCAGTCCCTTTATTCGATTATTACGCAATTTGGTCAGGCGTTTACGACCAATCGCTATATGGCAGTCTTTATTGTGACGCTTCCGATTATCGGGTTGTTGGAACGTAATGGTTTGCGTGATCAAGCTGAACATGTTGTGGCCAAAATAAAAGCAGCCACGACAGGACGCATTTTGACCGTTTACTTTATTATTCGTGAAGTGGCTGCAGCCGTTGGTCTTACTTCGATTGGCGGTCATGCTCAAATGGTTCGTCCGCTAGTTGCGCCAATGGCAGAAGGTGCTGCAGAGGCTAAATATGGAAAGGTTCCTGATGAAGTAAGGGACAAAATACGTGCCCATTCTGCAGCAGTAGACAATATCGGTGTCTTTTTCGGGGAAGATGTGTTTGTCGCCGTCGGTGCCATTTTATTGATGCAAGGATTCTTTGAACAAAACCATATTCATTCAGATCCATTGAAGATGGCCTTATGGGCGATCCCAACAGCGATTGCCGCATTAATCGTCCATGCCATTCGGTTATATCTATTGGATCGCTCACTCGATCGCACTCTTGGTAATAAAGCAAGCAAAAATACTCCGAAGAAAAAGGAGGCGTAATCCATGTTTATTTCTCTTGAAGATGTTTATATTTTTCTAGGAATCATCACAATCGCAGGAAGTATTTATACTTTTTTGGACCGTAAAAATTCCCGTCGTATCACATCAGGACTTTTCTATTGCCTATATGGGGTAACGCTGCTATTTGGAAAGGTCATTCCACCTTTTTATATGGGGCTCCTTGCAATCGGGCTTGTTTTAATTGCGGGCTTCGGCGGGTTAAAGATTGGCAGTTATAATGAGGCTAGTGTGGAAGAAAGACAGAATAACCGTAAACGCTTAGGCAATAAGCTCTTTATTCCTGCCCTATTAATTCCAATTTTAACGGTGGCGGGATCAGTAGGTTTAAAAGGAGTCAAAATAGGCGGCACATTTGTGCTTGATCAAACGAGTCTGACCCTTGTATCGTTAGGGGTTGCTGCTTTCATTGCGCTCATTGTCGGCTTGGTGATGACAAAAAGCAAACCTGGCACTGCTATTAAGGAGTCTAGGAGATTGATGGAGTCGATTGGCTGGGCTGCTGTACTTCCGCAATTGCTGGCTACGTTAGGAACTGTGTTTACAACGGCTGGTGTGGGAACCGTTGTTTCAAAGCTGGTAGGCAATGTGATTCCAACCCATTCTCTTTTCTGGGTCGTGTTTGCATATTGTATTGGAATGGCCTTGTTTACCATGATTATGGGGAACGCCTTTGCCGCCTTCCCGGTCATGACAGCCGGAATTGCCGTACCTCTACTGATCAATCAGTTTGGCGTGAACGCCAACCATGTGGCAGCAATCGGAATGTTTGCCGGTTATTGTGGAACCTTGATGACACCGATGGGTGCAAACTTTAATATTGTTCCGGCCGCCTTACTGGATTTAAAGGATAAATATCAAGTCATTAAGGTACAAGTTCCAACTGCACTGATTATTTTAGGAGTTAATATTCTGTTAATGTATTTATTCTCGCTATAATAAAATGAGATCGATTAAATAGAGGAGTAAGGGATGCAAAACAAAAATATAACAGTTGTGAAATCGATGGATGTGTTGAATCTTTTTTTACAACATTCGGAACTGTCATTAAATGAAATGGTCGACCTTTTGGGAGTGCCCAAAACATCTGTACATCGGATGGCCGGGTCGTTCGAAACGATGGGGTTTTTGCAAAAAAACAATGAGGGCAAATATTTGCTTGGGCTGCAATTTTTACAGTTTGGCCAATTAGTTGCCGATCGATTGGATATCCGGCAGCTCGCCCTGCCCATCATGAAAGAACTTAGGGATACGGAAAAAGAGGCTGTTAACTTGATTATCAAGGATGGAAATGATGCCATCTATATCGAAAAATTGGACACGCCGCATCCTGTCCGGCTGTATACAAAGGTTGGCCGAAGATCTCCGTTGTATGCAGGGGCTTGTTCGAGAATTATCCTTGCCTTTTTAACCGAAGAAGAACAAGAACACTATTTACAAGAAACGGAACTGGCGGCAATCGCCAATGGGACGATTACGGATATGGAACGAATGAAGCAGGTTTTGGCAGAAGCAAGAGAATCTGGGTATACCATCAGTTATTCGGAATTGGAAAATGATACGGTTTCCATAGCGGCACCGATTTTTGATCATACCGGCTTTCTTGCAGCCGGACTCAGCATTGCTGGTCCTGATTCACGCTTTGGGGCCGATCGCCTACCGGAATTAATTGACTCAATCAAGAATGCTGCAAGGGAAATATCTTCTCAATTGGGCTACCGGGAAGGAAACCAATAATCCTGCAATCAACAAAGAAAGAGGGAGAAGGATGAAAAGGGTATTAGTTACTGGCTTTGATCCGTTTGGTGGTGAAACTGTCAATCCAGCGTTAGAAGCTGTTAAAGAATTGGCAGGAACCGTTACGGAAAAATATGAAATATTAGTCTCTGAAATTCCTACGGTTTTCTATAAATCGCTTGATCATTTAGCAAGAACAATCGCAGAAACAAAGCCTGACATCGTCATTTGTGTCGGGCAAGCGGGTGGACGATCCGATATTACGGTCGAACGGGTGGCGATCAATGTCGATGACGCCCGCATTCCGGACAATGAAGGCAACCAGCCCCTTGGTACAGCGATCGTGGAGGATGGACCCGTTGGGTATTGGTCTACTTTACCGATCAATGCAATGGTAAAAGAGATGAAGGATAAAGGGATTCCTGCTTCCGTATCGCAAACAGCTGGAACGTTTGTGTGCAATCATTTGTTTTATGGGTTAATGCATCAGCTTGCCTCATTAAATCATGCCATTATTGGAGGATTCATTCACATACCGTTCCTTCCTGAGCAGGCGGTGAAATATCCGGGGCAGCCAAGTATGGCGTTAGAAACCATTGTAAATGGTTTAAAGGTAGCAATCGAGACAGCTGTAACTTTTGAAAAAGACATCGTTGCTCTTGGCGGTCAAATCAGCTAATAAATGAGGGGGATGCAAAAATCCTCTTTTTTTAGTTCATTCTATGCAACAGGACAAAGGAGGGGAATTGGATGGCTTTCGACCCATTTTGTCCGCTTGGAGATTCGGGAATTGTTGTCACGCTGGGCGATGGTATTGACAGTAGGACACATGAAAAAGTAATGGCATTATCAGGTTATTTAAAGGAACATCCTTTTGAGGGGCTGGTTGAAATTGTCCCCGGCTTTACGACGGTGGCCGTTTTTTATGACCCCATCCGGTTGTTTCACTTAGGGGTCTCGTTTCCGTATGAATGGGTCCTTGGAAAATTGAAGGAGATGGTCTCGCAATTCGCGGGCAGGAAGGCAGGAGAAGCGAGAAGGGTGGAGATTCCGGTTTGCTATGGTGGAGATTTCGGCCCGGATTTGGTGGAAGTCGCCAAACATAATGGTCTAACACCAGACGAAGTGATCCGCATTCATTCCGAGGCTGAATACCTTGTCTATATGATCGGCTTTGCTCCCGGATTCCCTTATTTAGGAGGCATGGACAAACGGATCAGTACACCCCGCCGTCGTTCGCCACGCTTAGCCATTCCTGAAGGAAGTGTGGGAATAGGCGGGGAACAGACAGGGATTTATCCCATTGAAAGTCCTGGCGGCTGGCAGCTAATCGGGAGAACCCCGTTGGGCCTATTTCAGCCAGATGAGAATCCGCCAAGCTTACTACGCGCCGGAGACATTGTTCGTTTCAGGCCGGTTACACGGGAAGAATACGTTGCATTGGGAGGGGCAGATTGATGAGTGTGGAAGTACTTCAATCAGGACTAATTACTACCGTTCAAGATGTGGGGAGATTCGGTCATCAACAGCATGGTGTCATCGTGAGCGGAGCGATGGACACACTGGCATTAAGGATTGCTAACCGCCTTGTCGGTAATCCTGAGAACGACGCTGCCCTGGAAATCACGCTTCTTGGACCGAAATTAAAATTTTATGAAGACCAGCTGATTGCCATATGCGGTGGGGTATTCTCCCCAACAATTGATGGAAAACCGGTCCCATCCTGGCGTCCTGTCTGGGTGAGAGGAGGAAGTGTCCTCGAGTTCGGTCAAGCGAAAAAAGGTTGTCGCGCCTATATTAGCTTTGCAGGCGGTATTGATGTTCCCCAAGTCCTTGGAAGCAGGAGCACGTATTTACGGGCAGAAATTGGCGGGTATAAAGGGCGTCCACTAAAAAAAGGCGATCACCTGCAAATGAACCAGCCTAATGACAACAGCATGCAGCTTATTGGGCTGCTAGCAAATAAACGTGACAGGATCCCGTTTGTGGCTGCAGACTGGTACATTGGTGAGACCCTGCTTCCTTCTTATGAAAAATCAACCGTTCGTGTCATTCGAGGACCACAGTTCGATCAATTCTCACAAGAAAGCAGACGCGCCTTTTTTGAACAAGAATTTCAAATTACACCGCAATCTGATCGAATGGGCTACAGGTTATCCGGCTCCAGGCTGGAATTGGAGCAGCCGATCGAACTCCTTTCTGAGGCTGTAACTGCAGGAACGATTCAGGTCCCGTCCGATGGCCAGCCAATCATCCTCATGGCAGACAGGCAAACCACGGGTGGTTATCCAAAGCTGGGTTTCGTTGCATCTGTTGATTTACCGATTTTAGCTCAGCGAAAACCTGGAACAACCATCAGATTTAAGGAAATTTCTTTGATGGAAGCACAACAAGAGATGCTGAAAGTAGAGGGAATGATTAAAACGTTCTCCCGTGGAATCGATTTGATCACCCGCAATGCGACTCGCTCGTGAATAGGAGACGCATTTTTGTATTTTAAGGCAGGCTTGGTGATTTTATTAAAGTATCAAGGCAGGGGGAAATAAAGATGTTTGTTGATTTAAATTGTGATCTGGGTGAAAGTTTTGGTACGTATCAAAAAGGAAATGACAAAGAAATTTTAAATTATGTAACGTCCGCCAACATTGCTTGCGGTTTTCATGCCGGAGACCCGTCAACGATGAGAGAGACGGTTAAGATGGCATTGGAAAAAGGCGTTGCGCTTGGTGCTCATCCTGGACTGCAGGATTTAATAGGATTTGGCCGCAGGAACATGGATATTTCTCCACAGGAAGCTTATGATATCGTTCTCTACCAAATCGGAGCTCTCCATGCTTTTGCCCGTGCAGAAGGGGGAAGCTTACGGCATGTCAAACCGCATGGGGCATTGTACAATATGGCAGCCAAAAATACGGAGCTAGCGGCGGCGATTGCTGAAGCTGTTTACAAGGCAGATCCAAGTTTAATCTTGTTTGGCCTTGCAGGTAGTGAGCTTGTCAAAGCCGGAGAAAAACTGGGGCTGCACACCTCCCATGAAGTATTTGCAGACAGGACGTACCAACCAGATGGGACATTGACGCCGAGAAGACAAGCCAATGCTTTACTGACCAATGACGAAGAGTCTGTCCAACAAATTATCCGTATGGTAAAAGAAGGCCTCGTCCGCTCAGTGCAAGGGGATGACGTCAAAGTACAAGCAGATACGATTTGCATTCATGGGGATGGACTGCATGCCCTTGAATTTGCCCGCAAAATACGTTCAGCACTCGTAACAGAGGGTATTGAAGTTCGTGCCCGGCAATCCTCGATGTATGTCGAAGGTTGATAGTTATTCTATGGAAATGTTGCTGAGTTAGAATTCTATCTTAATAAGAACAAGTAGGTAATCCTAGACAAATAAATAAATTAAAAACGTGACCATTTTTTCGAAAATGGTCTTTTTTATTAGATAATAAAGAATAATTGTATATTAAAAACTGACAAGAAAAATGCCTCTAGATATTATATAATTATGTAATGGTAAAAAACGTGGAGTTCCATGTTCATCCGTCTTCACCAATACATAGGCGTTTAATTAATCTTTATACAAAAAAGGAGGTACCGCCTTGGTATCATCGAAAGACGTCGCAAAACACGCAGGCGTATCCCAAACAACTGTTTCTCGTGTATTAAACACGCCAGAATTTGTTAAAAAACCTACCCTTGATAAAGTTATGAAAGCAATAGACGAGTTGAACTATATTCCTAATGCTCATGCGCGATCACTTGTCCAAAATAAAACAAATACAATTGCTCTTTTATCCGGACCTTTGCACAACCCATTTTTTGTTGATACAACATCCGCAATTATAAATTATGCTAATGAAATGGGGTACCGGGTAAACGTACAGTACGTAAACGATCATAAATTGCCTGAAGCATATGCGACTGCTTTTGAAAATAAAGTGGATGGTATCATTCTATCGTGTATTTTGATTGATGATCCAATATTCGAAAAGCTTAAACAAATGGATATTCCTTTCATTACATACAATCGAAAGCATAAAAAAAATGAAAACTTTGTTGAAATTGACAATTTTCAAGCTGGATATTTATCCGCAAAACACATGATTGAGCTAGGTCATAAAACCATTGCATGGGTTGGCGGACCTTTGACAGTCAGTTCATTTAACAACCGTTATTCTGGATTTCTTCAAGCAATCAAAGATTATAAACTACCATTGTCCGAACAATATATCTTCAACACTGATACTTCTAAACAAGAAATTTCAACTGCTTTTCACCGCTTAATGAAACTGGAGCATCGTCCTACCGCCATTTGTACTGGTGCGGATTCTTTGGCATTAATTTTAATAGACGATGCCATTCGTGAAGATTTCAAAGTACCGGATGACTTAAGTATTATTGGGATTGATAACGTAGACATTAGCCAGCATGGATTGATCCAACTGACGACTGTAGGCAGTATCTCACAGCAAAATCTAGGACTCTTGGCCATCTCTGAATTAATTGAAATGATAGAAAATAAAAAAAATTATTGCATTAAAATAACTGAACCTGTTAAAATATTCAACAGAAGAACAACTAGAAAAATAGAAAATGAACAATAAGGTTTGATTTTCTATTTTGCTTCAAAATGAATACGTAACCATTTTAAATGGTACATAACCTAATACTCTTTCAACCTTTCACTAAGGAGGAAAGATTGAAAGAATGAATTTACTTTTCTCAAAAATGGTTACGTATTCATAAGTGAATTTACAAAAGGGGTAGTATATTCACAGAGATTTGAAAGGGGTTACAACCAAAAGGGGGAGAAATGATTTATGAAATGGAAAAATCGTCGACATGGTGAAGAGTCACCATACATGGCAGCAGGTCCTTTTAAAATTAGGCTGCCTTTTATTCATTACCGGTTTGAATGGCCAGACTATGTTCAAGGTCTATTAATGTGTGCAGTTGACTTGGGAGCTATTACTCTATTAGGCCAATATTTACACATGCCATTTGAAGTAGCTTTAGCGGTTGTTGTATTAAACGGCCTGCTTTATTTATTTCACCATATATTGGGTGATCCCGTTATTCCAGGATGGATTACACCAGCGATTCCGCTGATTGTCTTGTTTGTTACTCAATTTCCTGAGGGACCGGATCGGGTATATGCCCTGATTGCGTTTCAGTTAACTTTAGGAATTTTATCTATTATTCTAGGAATAACGGGCTTAGCCAGTAAAGTAGTTTATATGGTTCCAAATGCAATTAAAACAGGAATCATTCTTGGAGCTGGTATTGGAGCCATTACTTCCGTTTTTGGTACAGGGGGACAATTTGAAAAATTCCCGTACACCATTTCAATCTGTATTGGATTTGCCTTTTTCCTTACATTTTCAAAGGCATTTGAACAACTTAGAAAAAAGAATAAAGGATTTTTATTTACGCTATTAGGAAATCTTGGCATTCTTCCAGCGATTTTTCTCGCAGTGATTGTTGCTCCGTTATTTGGTGAAGCAAACTGGCCTGATATTCAATGGGGATTTAGTAAACCAGATTTTGCGACCCTGTTTGCGAAGTACACTGTTTTCGGATTAGGATTTCCAGCGGTAGCCTTTTTTCTAAAAGCAATCCCTGCCGTGCTGGCTACATATCTAGTGGTATTCGGTGATGTTCTTAAAACGAAAGCATTACTTTCTGAATCTGATGCAGTTAGAACCGATGAAAAAGTGGATTACAATCCAAACCGGGCCCATTTAATTTTTGGTGGTAGAAACACACTGATGAGTATGATTGGTCCTGATATTACCATGTGTGGTCCAATGTGGGCCGCAATGCAGGTTGTCGCGATTGAACGCTTTAAAGAAGGAAAAAAAGCAATGCATTCCTTTTTTGGGGGAATTGGATCTTTCCGTTGGGGTACAAATACTGCCCTTTTGTTATTGCCAATCGTCAGCTTAGTTCAACCGATTCTAGGTGTAGCTTTAGCTTTGACATTGCTTGTCCAAGGTTATGTAAGTGTCCGGATTGGGATCATGCAGGCACGGAGTCAGCGTGACTTAGGAATCGCTGGAATTGTGGCTGCCCTCCTTGTCATCAAAGGTGCTTCATGGGCATTTGCAGTTGGTATCCTGCTTTGCTTCTTAATTTATGGTAAAGACTTCTTCAAAGGAGAAGTTGATGCTACATTCGTCAAAGATTCCTTGGATTCATCTAAAAAAGAAGAAATGAAAGAGGTAAGTTAAATGAAAAAGCAATATTACGTAAACGGTGATTGGAAGACTGCTGAGAAATTTGCAGATCTCCACTCCCCATACTCTAAAGAAGTAATTGCTCAAATTCCACAAGCAACACGTGAGGAAGTTGACCAAGCAATTGACATCGCCTACAACACGAGAAAACAAATGGAAGAACTGACTGCCTATGAGCGTGCAGCGATTTTAGAACATATTGCCCAACTATTCATTGAAAATCGACAAAGGGCCGCTGAAATTATCTCGTTAGAAGCAGCAAAACCGATGAAATTCGCCTTAGGGGAAATCGATAGGACAATTGAAACCTATAAATTTGCGGCAGAAGAAGCAAAACGGTTAACGGGAGAAATGATTCCAATGGATGCAGCGAAAAACGGGGCAAACCGCTTCGGTTACACGATCGAGCAGCCACTTGGAGTCATTGGGGCGATCACACCATTTAACTTTCCGCAAAACCTGGTGGCACATAAGGTGGGGCCTGCGATTGCAGCAGGAAATACGATTGTTCTTAAGCCTGCGTCACAAACACCTCTTTCAGCCCTGTTTTTAGCTGAATTAATTGATCAAACGGCTTTGCCTAAAGGTGCCTTTAACGTGATTACGGGTAGTGGCAGAACCGTGGGTGATACCTTGGTTACCAGTGACAAAGTAAAAATGATCACATTCACAGGCAGTCCTTCTGTTGGGATCGGGATCCGCAACAAAGCTGGCTTGAAAAAAGTGGCTCTTGAACTGGGTTCGAACGCAGGGGTAATTATCGACAAAAATGTTGATTTGTCCCAAATCGTTCCTAAATGTGTTGCTGGAGCTTTTTCAAACCAAGGTCAGGTTTGTATTTCATTGCAACGTACCTATGTAATGGATGAATTATTTGATGAATTTATTGAACAATTTACAGCTGCAGCGAAGCAGTTAGTCATGGGCAGCCCGCTTGCAGAAACAACGGATATTTCTGCCATGATCAATCCCGATGAACAAGAAAGGGCACTAAGCTGGGTACAAGAAGCTTCCCAGAACGGTGCTGAAATCGTAACAGGCGGCGAAATTGAAAATGGAGTCTTCCTGCCAACCATCTTAACGAACGTGGACGCCACTCTAAAAGTATCTTGCCAGGAAGTTTTTGCGCCAATTGTAGTGGTAAATCGTATCTCCTCTATTGAAGAAGGGATCGCAGCGATTAATGATTCGAATTATGGGCTGCAAGCAGGGATCTTCACAAATGACATTCAAACAGCATTCAAAGCTTCAAAAGAGTTTGAAGTAGGCGGTGTCATGATTAACGATATTCCAACTTACCGTGTAGACCAAATGCCGTACGGAGGCGTAAAAGAAAGCGGCACGGGTAAAGAAGGTTTAAAATATGCAATCCATGAAATGACAGAAACGAAACTTGTCGTTTGGAATCAAAATTAAGGAGTGACCAAAATTGTCCGAAAAAATTACCTTTACACCACTTAGTTATACTGGATGGGATTCTCTTCCTCACCTTTTAGATGAAGTAAAACGCTTTGATGTGAAAAAAATTCTTGTCATTACTGACCCGTTCCTATTTGATATCGGATTAACAAATAAAGTTGTCGATCCGCTTGAAGAGGCAGGTTATGTAACAGAAATTTATACCGATGTTGTACCCGAGCCTCCATTGGCAATCGGTGAAAAATTGGTTGCCTACACACGTGATCATCAATTCGACATGGTCATCGGAGTGGGTGGGGGAAGTGCGTTAGATTTAACGAAGCTTGCAGGAGTAATAGCTTCACATGAAGGTAAAGTAGAAGACTATTTAAACTTAACTGGTACGAAAAAGATTACAAAAAAAGGTCTTCCTAAAATCTTAATACCTACAACTTCAGGAACCGGTTCAGAAGTGACGAATATTTCCGTTTTATCACTAGAAACGACTAAAGATGTTGTAACGCATGACTACTTATTAGCTGATGTAGCGATTGTGGACCCTGCTTTAACGATTTCATTACCACCAAAAGTAACTGCTGCAACAGGCGTTGATGCACTTACACATGCGGTGGAAGCTTATATTTCTAAAAATGCGAGCGTTGTTTCTGATGCATTAGCATTGCAAGCGATCCGCCTAATCAGCAACTCGATTCGTACAGCTGTATCGAACGGTCAAGACAAACAAGCTCGTACGGATATGAGCTATGGAAGTTATCTTGCAGGTCTTGCCTTCTTCAATGCAGGGGTTGCTGGTGTTCACGCATTAGCGTACCCTCTCGGAGGCCAATTCCACATTGCACATGGTGACTCAAATGCCGTATTGCTTCCATATGTATTTGGCTATATTCGCCAAAGTTGCGAAAAACGGATGAAAGATATATACGATGCAATGGGCTTTAGTTCTGCAAATCTTTCACAAGAGGAAGCATCATATAGATGTGTAGCCGAATTAAAACGATTAGTAGAAGATGTAAATATTCCATCTTCTTTAAAAGGATTTAACATTTCTGAGGATGCACTTGAAAGTTTAACGAATGATGCGGTTGAGCAAAAACGTATTTTAGCTCGTAGTCCAATGCCTTTATTAAAAGAAGATATCTATACCATTTATAAAGCTGCATTTGATGGCGTAGTTGTTGAAAAATCGAGAGATAGTAAGATCGCAGTCCATAATTGAAGACTAGTGTGTCAAATCCACCAAATTCTTGAAAGAAGGGTGGATTTTTTTAAGGATGGAGAAGTCTTTGAGCAATTTATGAAAGGTTATACTAAGGGACTTGCAAATGAAAATCTTAAATAGCTAATTAGGAATTAAAAACACGACAAGGGATTAACTTGTCGTGTTTTTTGTTTAACTTAGTTTTTAAGAGTAGCTTCCCAATCTGCAGCAAATTTTTCGATACCTTGATTAGTAAGTGGATGTTTTGAAATTTGCTCAATGACTGAAAATGGAATCGTTGCAATATGTGCACCTGCCATTGCTACACGAGTTACATGATCCGGGTGACGAACAGATGCTGCAATAATTTGTGAGTCAAAATTATGAATGCGGAACAGTTCAGCTATTTTTGATACTAATTGTACGCCATCTTCGGAAATATCATCTAAGCGTCCTAAAAATGGCGATACATAAGTTGCACCTGCACGAGCTGCTAATAGTGCTTGGTTTACTGTAAAGATAAGTGTGACATTTGTTTTAACACCTTTATCGGCAAGATAACGGCAAGCCTCTAAACCGTCTAAAGTCATAGGAAGCTTGATTGTAATTTTCTCATCTCCGCCGTTAATTTTAATTAGCTCTTCAGCTTGAGCAATCATTTCATCAGCTGTAACGGCATCTGGAGTTACTTCAGCGGAAACCGATTCTACCCGTGGAACTGCCTGGCAGATTTCTGCAATTCGGTCTTCGAATTTTACGCCTTCTTTCGCAACTAGCGAAGGATTTGTTGTAACACCAGATAAGACGCCGATTCTATAAGCCTTTTTAATATCAACAAGATTAGCAGTATCAATAAATAATTTCATCGTATATTTCCTCCATTTTAAGATTATAGTAGACTTTTAGCCGTCCGAACCACATTTTCCGCCGTAAATCCAAAAAGCTCCATAACTGCAGCGCCCGTTCCTGAAGCACCGAATGTTTCGATGGATAATACTTTGCCTTCTAATCCTACATAGCGTTCCCATCCAAGGGAGATACCCATTTCTAGTGCCACACGGTTCTTAACAGAAGCAGGCAGAACAAGCTCTTTATACTCCTTCGGTTGGCGATCGAACAGTTCCCAGCTTGGCATAGCGACAACACGAACAGATACATTTTCTTTTTCGAGTTCAACTTTTGCGTTAATGGCTAATGACACTTCCGAACCGGTAGCGATCAAGATAACCTCTGGTTGGTCATTTGTTTGCGTTAATACGTAAGCTCCTTTAGAAAGGTTGTCTAAATTGGCTTGTGTTTCTTGGAATACAGGCAGGTTTTGACGGCTCAACACCAGGGCAACCGGACCATCTGTTTGTTTTAGTGCGTAAGCCCAAGCACTTGCCGTTTCGTTTGCATCTGATGGACGAATCACTGTTAGCCCTGGAATCGCACGAAGAGATGCTAACTGCTCAATTGGCTCATGAGTTGGACCATCTTCTCCAACCGCAATCGAATCATGGGTAAATACATATGTGACTGGAAGCTTTTGCAAGGCTGCCAGACGAATTGACGGTCTGAGATAATCATTGAAAACAAAGAATGTGCTAACAAATGGCTTTACCCCTCCATGAAGAGCCAAACCATTGCCAGCCGCTCCCATTGCGTGTTCCCGAACACCAAAGTAGATATTTCGTCCGCTAAATGATTCTACTGCGAATCCTGCGTCTTCCTTTATATCTGTCATTGTGGAGTGAGAAAGATCCGCACTTCCCCCAAAAATAGAAGGAACTGATTTTACAAAATGGTTAATGGCTTCTCCGCTGGCTACACGAGTTGAAATTGTTTTACCTGTATCAAATGTCAGGATGCCTTCCGTATTGATTAAAACTTCACCCGTGATGGCATTTTGCAGTTCCTTCGCTAATTCAGGATTTGTCTCTTGATAAGACTGAATTAATGCATTCCATTGTTGTTCATGACTAATACCTCTTTGTTTTAGCTCTTCAAAATGGGCTTTCACTTCTTCCGGTACAAAGAAATCCTCTTCATAGTGCCAGTCATATACCTGCTTTGTTGCACGAGCTTCTTCTGCACCAAGGGGATTTCCATGTGCCTTGTTTGTTCCTGCAACTTTGGGACTTCCATAGCCGATAGTGGTTCTAATTTCAATCAAGGTTGGTTGGTTTGTATTTTGTTTTGCTAATGTAATAGCTTTTGAGATTTCAGCTACATCATTGCCATCTTCTACTCGTAAATATTGCCAATGAGCAGATTCTGTTCGTTTTTGAACGTCCTCTGAAAATGAAAGATTTAATTCACCGTCCAAGGAAATATCATTTGAGTCATATAAAGCAATTAATTTTCCTAGTTTCATATGACCGGCCATAGACATGGCTTCATAAGATATGCCTTCCATTAAATCTCCATCGCCAACCAAAGCATATGTATAATGGTCAATTACTGGGTATCCATCCCGATTGAATTTTGCAGCTAAATGCGCTTCAGCCATCGCCATTCCTACTGCATTTGCAATTCCTTGCCCTAAAGGCCCAGTGGTTGCTTCAACACCATCTGTGTGACCAAATTCTGGATGACCAGGTGTTTTGCTATTTAGCTTTCTAAAACTTTTTAAATCTTCTAGAGATACATTGTACCCAGCTAAGTGAAGCAAACTATACAACAAGCTAGAGCCATGTCCGGCAGAAAGAATAAATCGATCTCGATTAAACCATTTTGCATTTGCAGAATTATGATTTAGATGATGCGCCCAGAGTGCATAAGCCATTGGAGCAGCCCCCATTGGAAGGCCTGGATGACCGGAATTAGCACTATTGATTGCGTCAATTGATAAGGTGCGAATCGTATTTACAGCAAGTGTTTCAATACTATGATTCATCTTTTTTTCCTCCTCTTTATTCATATCATATTAAATTAGTTTGGTTTCTTGCCTCGTATAATTTCTTGTTTTTGCATTTTAAAGCAAGTTTTTTCGTGTTTTGAGTATATTTTATCTTTATAAATAAGAAAAAACAAGAATAATTTTGCCGGTTTTTATAAAAAATTGGTGAATTTAAGAAAAAATAATATAATATAAGAAAAAACATGCAAAAACACGGAGGCTGATCATTGTTATGCTAAGAAAAGAACGACAAAGCATAATTTTACAAATACTAGAGAAAGAAGGGAAAGTCGTTGCTAAAGAATTAAGCATAAAATGGGATGTTTCCGAGGACACAATTAGACGGGATTTAAGGGAAATGGATTCATTAGGACTGCTCAAAAGAGTACACGGCGGGGCATTTCCTATTTCTGCGAGCGCTTTAACCTTTTCTGAAAGAACGGAAGAAAATATAGATGCAAAAAAAGAATTGGCATTAAAAGCAGTGAAAATAATTAAAGATGGACAAGTCCTTTTAATAGATGGAAGTACAACAAATCTTTTTCTGGCTCAAGAAATTCCAATGGAGTTTAAAGGGACTATTATTACGAATAGTCCCTCTATTAGTTTGGCATTATCAAAACATCCAAATACAGATATCATTCTTTTGGGCGGAACCTTCTTCAAGGAATCTTTTGTGACTGTCGGATTGGATGTAATTGAAGTGCTTAAAAATATTAGAGCAGATCTTTGTTTTTTAGGAGTGTATTCCCTGCACCCTGACTTTGGTATCAGCATCCCTCATATAGAAGAGTCTCATGTTAAACGTCAGATGATTAAAAGTTCAAATAAAATCGCAACCCTTGTAACAAGAAGTAAACTTAATACCATTTCCAATTACTTGGTTGGTCCCGTTTCAGAACTTGATTACTTAATTACGGAAGACGGTCCACTAAGTCATAATTTTAACAAGTATATGGAATTCGATATTGAAATCATTTGACTATAGTTTAAGCCTCCAATTGTTTTTAATGGATTTCTAGTGGAAGGGGGATGGAAAAACTGAAAAAACTAATTTCGTTTACACCCCCTTATGGCTCATCCACATTAGAAATATCGCTCAACATCCGCTTGATTAATATTTTAATCTTGAATAATCAATAATAAGCCATAGTCCCAAACTCAGGGGCTTTGGCTTTTATTAATTATTCAACTAATAAAATAATTTTAAATATATTGACAATTCTGAATTGTGTTTATAAAATACTCTTAAGTTATCATATCATATGAAGAGTTAAGGACGGATGGAAAACATGGTAATAAAACGTAAATCCCTAGTCGATGATGTGGTTGATGTCTTTTTAAAAGATGTGGAAAACGGAGTGTATACATATGGTGATAAATTGCCTTCTCAGAAGGAATTGGCAAGCCGTTATCAGGTCAGCTTAATCGTTATTAGAGAAGCACTGACCAAATTATCTGCAGTAGGGATTATTAGTTTTCATCAAGGAAAAGGTACTTACCTAAATAAATCGGAAGAAGGAACATTTGTTGCTCCTGAATTTTCATCATTAATTTTCCATAATATCAATAACCTTCTTGAAATAGTGGAAGCGAGACAAATCGTTGAGAGTGAAACAAGCTCATTAGCGGCGAAACGAAGAACAAATAACAATCTTTTAGAAATTGAAAAAACGATCGATGGAATGAAGGAAAGCTTAAACGATTATGAACATTTTGCTAAGTGGGATGTTGAATTTCACATTGCTGTAGCAAAGGCTTCAAATAATCAAGTACTGCAAAAAATTACTACGCTTCTTATTGATAGTTATCGTTCGGAAATATCAAAATTTTTTCAAGTTCCAGGTGTAATTGAAAAGATATTAATGGAGCATGAAAGCATCTATTATCAAATATTAAATGGAGATAGCAGGCAGGCTTCTTTAATTATGCGTAACCATCTTGAATTACCAGAAAAGGTCTTTTCCGCAAAAATAGATGAATCTGAAAATTAATATGGATTTGTCCTCAATCCAATCCTTTTGTGTAAGCGCTTTATTTTAGTTTGATTGGATCATGTCACACTCATTTAAATGAAAGATTATATCAATTAATAAGAGGTGGAAAATATGACTAACTATCAGATTGCTGTTATCCCTGGGGATGGAATCGGCCCGGAGGTAGTGAATGAAGCAGTTAAAGTACTTGAACTGCTCAAAAAGATGGACCCTTCATTGCAAATCGAAATTGATACATTTGATTGGAGCAGTGAGTATTATCTTAGGAATGGAAAAATGATGCCCGAAGACGCACTTGATACATTAAAAAAATATGATGCTATTTTATTCGGAGCGATAGGTGATAAGAGGGTGCCTGATGATGTGACGGTATGGGAGCTAATCATGCCAATACGGAAAAATTTCAACCAGTACATTAATTTACGCCCGGTTAAATTATTGAAGGGAGTGCCGAGCCGGTATACAGGTGAAAGTATCGATTTTGTCATTGTCAGGGAAAACGCTGAAGGTGAGTACTCCAATAGCGGCGGCAGATTGTATTTAGGCACGGAACAGGAGATTGCCGTCCAAAATACTATTATTACGCGCACAGGTACGAAAAAAGTTGCAAGATTTGCTTTTGAATATGCTGAAAAACTTGGTAAAAGGACGGTTACAAGCGCGACAAAATCGAATGCGATCATCCATTCCATGAAACTGTGGGATGAAGCTGTAAATGAGGTGGGCCAAGACTTTCCGGCTATTAATCTGCAAAGCTATTATATTGATGCTCTAGCAGCCTATTTTGTTTCTAGGCCGGAGGATTTCGAAGTAGTTGTTGCTTCCAATTTGTTTGGGGATATTTTAAGTGATTTAGGCTCCGCAGTTGTTGGAGGGCTTGGGCTTTCCCCTTCTGCAAACTTAAATCCGGAAGGAGACTTCCCTTCCATGTTTGAGCCGGTTCATGGCTCTGCTCCTGATATTGCGGGCGAAGGGATCGCCAATCCAATTGCACAAATTTGGTCGGCAGCACTGATGCTTGAGCATTTGGGGAGGAAGGACTTAGCGGCAGTCATTTTGGAATCAATTGAACTGGTACTTGTACAAAAAGAAGTACAAACACCTGATTTAGGCGGCCATTCAACAACCAGTGAGATGGGCTCAGCGATACGGGATGCTATACAACAATTACTTTTTGTTAAAGAGGGGCGATAAAGTTGAGATTGGAAAATGAAGTGTTTGTTGTTACAGGTGCACAGGGAGGCATGGGGAAAGAAACTGTTAAACGATTTTTAGAAGAAGGAGCGTTTGTTGTCGCTGTTGATCTAAATGTGGACGGAGTAGAGGAAAGCGCTCATCTACTGCCGATTGCTGCGGATTTAACAAAGGAAGAGGAAGTGGCGAATGTATTTTCATCTGCATTTGAGAAATTTGAGCGTATTGACGGTCTTGTTAATATTGCAGGTATCGCCCAGCCAGCAACACCGATTGAAGAAGTGAGCTTAGCAGATTGGGAGAAAATTATGCGTGTAAACGCAACTGCTCCCTTTTTAACTTGCCGTGCTGCTGTACCTTATATGAAAAACAATGGTGCTGGAGTGATTGTCAACATCGCGTCTATATCCATGGTGAGACCTAGGCCCGGCTTAAATGCTTATATCGCTTCAAAGGGAGCCGCTGTTTCATTTTCGCAAGCATTGGCCATTGAATTAGCCGATTACGGGATTCGAGTAAATGTTGTGAACCCAGGTCCGGCAGATACGAAAATGCTTGGGGAATTTACAGCGAAGAATAAAGATATTGAGGCAACAAAGGAAAGTGTTTTTAAGAAAAGTGTTCCATTGGGAAGGCTGATTCATCCTAGTGATATTGCTAATTCCCTTGTGTATTTATGTTCAAAGGAATCGTCTATTGTGACAGGTTCTGTCTTAAACGTAGATGGTGGAAGGGGGATTTAACTAGTGAAGGCAGTCGATGTACAAATTAAAGGATGTTACATAGACGGAGAATGGATAGTCCCTAAAAAAGAGAGATTAATAGAAGTGAAAAATCCAGGGGACGGTTCAACTTTAGCTTTTGTTCCAAGAGGGGACAAGGAAGAAATTTTCCTTGCAGTAAAAGCAGCAAAAAAAGCATTTCATTCAAAAGAATGGAAGACTTTTAGTCCATATAATCGGGGGAAGCTTCTTTATCAGGTAGCGGAAATCATTCGCGAGAATAAAGAAGAATTAGCAAAATTAGAGACGTTAGATGTCGGAAAGCCACTGAATCAATCTGCTGTGGATGTTGAGATTGCTGCACGTTATTTTGAATATTACGCAGGTATCGCAGATAAAATTCTTGGAGAAACGATTCCAGTTGAGCCAGGAATCATCGATTACACTGTTCGTGAACCGATTGGGATTGTCGGACATATTATTCCGTGGAATTATCCTTTGCAAATTGCAGCAAGAAGCATTTCTGTCTCCATTGCAACCGGGAACGCTGCTGTCTTGAAGCCAGCAGAGGATACACCGTTAACGACTCTTAAACTGGTTGAATTAATGGAGCCATTAGAGCTGCCAAAAGGTATTTTGAATGTTGTAACTGGATACGGCCATGAGGCTGGTGCCGCGCTTTCAGGTCACCCTGATATAAACCATATTACTTTTACGGGTTCGGTAGAGACGGGGAAAAGGGTTATGGAGTCAGCGGCACAAAATATCATTCCCGTTACCCTTGAGCTTGGAGGAAAATCCCCAAATATTGTCTTTGCAGATTGTAATGAAGAAGAAGCTCTTAAGTGGGTGCTTAATTCCATTGTGCAAAATGCAGGCCAGACTTGTTCTGCAGGCTCCCGTTTAGTAATTGAAAAATCCATAAAAGAAAATTTCATAAGGAAGCTTGCAGCAGCTATGGAGAAGCTTTCAATCGGTCCTGGAATGGATAATCATGATCTAGGACCAGTGCTCTCTGAAAAGCAATTTAATCGTATCAAAAGTTTTATTGATTTGGCTAAACAAGATGGAATTAGGATTGTAACAGGTGGAGAGCGTAAGTTGATTGAAGGGCACCAATTAGGCTACTACCTTCAACCAACAATCTTGGATAACGTTCCTGCAAGCCATTATCTTGCTCAGGAGGAAATCTTTGGCCCTGTATTGACAGTTACCACCTTCCAAACAGAAGAAGAAGCAATCGAAATTGCAAATGGCACACCGTACGGACTTGTTGCTGGCATATGGACGGAAAACGGCGGGCGCGCTCACCGTATTGCCAGCCAGCTCCAATGCGGCCAAGTATTCATCAATCACTATGGGGCAGGGGGAGGCATCGCCCAGCCATTCGGCGGATACAAAAAAAGCGGCTTTGGCCGGGAGAAAGGGCTAGAGGCACTCCGAAATTATACTCAAGTAAAAAACGTGGCGCTGAAATATTAAGGGCATATAGGTCTTAGGTTTGACAGTAATGACGGGATACTGTTTCAGTAGCATACTAGCAATATTAAGCAATTCGAATAGCCGATATTTCTAAATATTAAAAAAATGAAGGGGGAATAAAATGGAGCCCATTATTCGTTTAGAAAATGTTTCTTTTTCATACAAAATCAATGAAAAAACAAAAGTATCCGTTCTTAAGAATATCTCCTTTTCCATCTTTCCTGGAGAATATGTAGCCATAATTGGCCACAATGGATCTGGAAAATCTACCTTATCCAAACACCTTAATGGGATTCTGACTCCAGACAGCGGGGATGTTTGGGTTCACGGGCATAACACAAAGGAAGTCATGAAGAAACGATCTATTCGTCAAGCGGTTGGCACGGTATTCCAGCATCCAGATAACCAAATTGTTGCGACGATTGTGGAGGAAGATGTTGCATTTGGACTTGAGAATATTGGAGTGCCAAGAGAAGAAATGAAAAAGAGAGTTGATGAGGCTTTAGAAGTTGTCAAAATGTCTCAGTTTCGCCACAGACCGCCGCATCACCTTTCAGGGGGACAGAAGCAAAGAGTCGCGATTGCCGGGGTGCTGGCTATGAAGCCAGATTGCATTGTTTTTGATGAAGCAACAAGTATGCTGGACAGTTTTGGCCGGAAAGAAGTTCTTCAGGTGATGAGGAAAATGAACAACATGGGAATGACGATTATTACCGTTACACACCATATGTCGGAAGCAGCGGAAGCTGACCGGATTATCGTCATTGAAGGCGGGCAGATTGTCATGGATGGTCCGCCGCGTGAAATTTTTAAACATAAGCTGGAATTAGAGAATCTGCAATTAGAAGTGCCTTCAGTGAGCAAAATGGCCGAAGTGATTCACAGTCAATTTACCACTTTTTCAAAGGACATCATTCAAGAAAATGAGTTTATTGAAGAAGTGGAGAAATTCCACAAAGAGGAGGTGGGAACATGACGGGCAGGCCAATCATCGAAATAGAAAATCTTACCCATACGTATATGAAGGGGACCCCGATGGAGCATGTTGCCTTAAAAGGAGCCAACCTTTATGCAGAAGAAGGTGAATGTATAGCCATCATTGGTCATACAGGGTCGGGAAAGTCGACTCTAATCCAGCACTTTAATGGACTGATGCGTCCGGAATCCGGAAAAGTCATCATTGATGGGGAAGATTTATCGAAGAAAAAGGTGGATTTGAAAACACTGCGGCAGAAAGTGGGACTTGTTTTTCAAAATCCGGAGGATCAGATTTTTGAAAAAATTATAGGTGATGACATTGCCTATGGGCCCTTTAAATTAGGCCTTCCACTTAAGGAGGTGAGGGAGCGGGTCAAATGGGCGATGGACGTGGTTGGTTTAGATTTTGAGGAAATGAAGGACAGACAGACCTTTGCGTTAAGCGGCGGACAGAAACGGAAGGTAGCCCTAGCAGGGATTCTTGCCTTAAAACCGAAGATATTAGTTCTTGATGAACCGACAGCTGGTCTGGATCCGAAGTCAAGAAAGGAATTGCTGGATAAAATTAAACGGTTAAACAAGGAAGAAAAATTAACGGTCGTTTTTGTGTCACACAATATGGAAGAGGTCGCCATGCTGGCAGACCGAGTATATGTGATGGCTGGTGGAACCGACGTGTTAACAGGCACACCGAAAGAAATTTTTACGGATAAAGAAAAACTGCAGCATCATCAAATTGGGACCCCCGAAACGGTACAGGTTCTTTATAAATTAACTGATCTTGGATACCAGGTAAATACGGAAGCTTTTTCCGTCACGGAAGCAGCAGAGGAAATTATAAAGGTTCTTGCCGGGAAGAAGGAGGGTTCAGAACATGTCCAGCGAATTTGAAATATCCCGTAGTATTACAATCGGTCAATACGTACCAACAGGCTCATTTATTCATCGATTAGACCCAAGAATAAAGCTTCTTGTTTTTGTCATTCTCGTGGTGGCGATTGCCTTTAATACGAGTTATTTCGGAAATGCCATTGGTCTAGTTTTATCTCTTTATTTATTCTGGGCGTCCAAAATCCCAATCAGCTACGGGTTATCTGGTGTGAAACCAGCCATTCCATTTATTGTGATCTTAGCCGTTTTACAGCTGCTTTTTCAAGGACAGCTCTTTTCAGATGGCAGAGTGTATGTGGATTATGGCTTTATCTTAATCACCAGCGAAAGCATTCGTTTGGTGGTTGTATCTGCCGTCCGATTTATTGAAATTATCTTCTTAAGCAGTGTACTCACCTTATCAACTTCCACCACAGAATTAACACATTCCATTCAAAGCTTATTGAGTCCGTTAAAGAAAATTAAATTCCCTGTCCACGAAATCTCATTGATTACAACGATTGCGATTCGTTTCGTCCCAACCTTCGCTATCGAGATGGAAAAAATGATGAAAGCCCAAGCTTCAAGGGGAGCCGACTTTGGTACCGGCGGATGGTGGAGAATTGTTCAAAGAACGAAAGAAATGTTTCCAATTATTATCCCTTTATTTAATATCGCCTTATCAAGGGCAGAGGATTTGATTCTTGCAATGGAATCACGCTGCTATACCCCTGGAGGCGAAAGGAGTTCCTACTCTGTGTATAAAGCCATTGCCAAGGATTATCTTGTCTTACTGGTTGGACTATTTTTCTCATTATTATTACTTTTTTATCCGTTTCCGTTTTAAAAAAATTCAAAAACCAAAGGGGAGTATTTGAATGAAAAAATCTTTAACAGTTCGTGATATCGTCATCGCTGGGGTGTTAGGTGCAGTAGCCATTTTATTAGGGGTAACACGATTGGGTTATATTCCAGTTCCAACAGCAGCTGGGAATGCCACAATCATGCACATTCCCGCTATTATAGGAGGGATTATGCAGGGGCCTGTGGTCGGCTTAATTGTTGGGGCGATTTTTGGAATATCCTCTTTCCTTAACGCCACGGTCCCACTCTTTAAGGATCCATTAGTAGCGATTTTACCACGGCTTTTTATCGGAGTGGTTTCATGGCTAATATATGTTGGACTCCGCCGCAAAAGTGAATACTTGGCGGTTGGTGCTGCCGCATTTTTCGGGACATTAACAAATACTGTACTTGTGTTAACAATGGCTGTAGTTCGCCATTATTTAACTGCGGGAGTAGCCTGGACAGTCGGAATCACAAACGGAATTCCTGAAGCCATTGTCGGTACTATTGTTACATTAGCGGTTGTATTAGCTTGGAAACAGATTGGCAAAACACAGAAATCAAAAATTTCTAAGGATTTGTAAGGGATGCATAATCAAATTACAGATGTACCGGGAGTAAAAGTTGGCAATAAAGAAATTCAACAGGCATTGACCGGTTGTACCGCTATTCTTTTTGAAGGGGGTGCGGTAGCAGGGGTGGATGTAAGAGGGTCTGCTCCCGGAACCCGGGAAACCGATCTTTTGAACCCGGTTAATTTAGTTGATAAAGTTCATGCCATCTGTTTAAGCGGCGGGAGTGCATTTGGTTTGGATGCTGCTTCTGGCGTAATGCAATTCTTAGAGGAAAAAGAGATCGGCTTAGATGTGGGTGTCGCAAAGGTTCCAATTGTTCCAGCAGCAGTGTTGTTTGATCTACCGTACGGCGACCCCCAAATTCGACCGGATAAACAGATGGGTTACGAGGCTGCAAAAGCGGCAACAACAGAGAGGTTTAGCACAGGAAATTATGGGGCCGGGTGCGGGGCTACGCTTGGTAAATTGGCTGGTCCTGGCTTTTGTATGAAGGGCGGCCTCGGCAGTGCATCGTTTCGCTTAGAAAATGGTGTGGTGATAGGTGCGATTGTGGCTGTCAATCCTGCCGGTGATGTCCGCGACTCTTCCACAGGAGAAATTTTGGCAGGGCCTTATAAAAATGGGAAGCTTGTTGATAGTATCAAGCTTCTTGAACAAAACTATCAACCCACTATTCCTGTTGGGACCAATACCACCATTGGAGTGATTGCTGTAAATGCAGATTTAACAAAGGCTGAGGCAACAAAAGTAGCACAAATGGCTCAGGATGGGTATGCAAGAACGATTTATCCAGCTCATACCCTGTTTGATGGTGACACCATTTTTGCTGTGGCTACCGGAGGAGAAAGGGTTCCAGTAGATGTGATTGGCGGGCTTGCAGCAAAGGTCATGGAGATGGCGATAATAAACGCGGTTAAATCAGCAGAAAGTATTGAAGGAATTATCGCTTATAAAGATTTATTTAATAATCATCAATCAGAGCGGTAATAAGTGGATGTAAATAACCATTGGAATGATACGGAATTAATTTAGGGTTTTTACATTGTAAAGATAAGAGTGCAATGATAAATATCCAATCCGAACAAATATGAAGGAGTGAAACTTTGTGACATTTGTTATGAGCTGGAATGAATGGTCTAACCTTGATGCCATAGGCCTCGCCGATTTGGTACGAAAAGGAGAGATTACCCCGAGAGAGGTGGCCCAACAGGTTTCACTCGCCATCGACACTCTAAATCCTTCGGTCAACGCCGTCATCGAGGTCTTCGATGATGCGGTCAATGACCCCATGAAAGATGGAACGAACCCAGCCGGGGTCTTTGCGGGAGTACCTTTTCTGATGAAGGATCTAGGACCAACCTTAAAAGGGCGCCTGCAGGAGATGGGTTCACTTCTGATGCAAGGGAATCGTTCTACAGCCGATAGCTTTCTAACAAAGCGCATCCGCCAAGCTGGTCTCAACATTATCGGACGAACGACAACACCAGAGTTTGGGCTCTGCAGTTCAGCCGAGAATCCGGATGTCTATGTTACGCGAAATCCGTGGAATCTTGACTATACAACCTGCGGCTCTTCTGCGGGCACGGCAGCTTCGGTCGCGGCTGGAATCATTCCAATCGGACATGCAACTGATGGCGGCGGCTCAATTCGAATTCCTGCGGGTGTGAACGGCAACATCGGTTTGAAGCCGTCCCGCGGCGTCTTTTCGGTTGGCCCCTACAGTTCGGACTTGATGGGTGTAGTATCAGCTCAGGGCTGTCACTCACGCACCATCCGTGACACCGCAGCCTTTGTAGACAGTTGCAGAGGGGGAGCACCCGGCGAGTTCATGCCCTATTGGATGCCGCAGCAGCCTTATTCCGAACTGATACGTCGAGATCCGAAAAAACTTCGTATCGCTGTTTCACATGAGTGGGGTGATTACCAGGCCACACCGCACATTGCTGCCCAATTGGAGCAGGCGGCTGGCTTCCTCGAGGCACTTGGCCATCACGTGGAGTGGGTTATCCCTAACATTGACTTTCATGCCGCCTACGAGGCACAAACCGAGTGCTATATCATGAATTTTACTCAAACAATTCAGGGTCTATTGGAGCAAAAAGGCTTGGAACGTCCACCTGCCGATCTTATTGAACCAATGTGCATACGGGTCTGGGAAGAAGGCCGTTTTGCCTCTTATACTCAACGTGCCAAGATGCAGGCGAAGTTTAATGATATTTCCCGCAGTGTAGCCGCCTTTTTTGAAGACTGGGACATCATCCTTACTCCTACGATGGCCCTGCCCACACCATTGGTTGGAACGAAGGAGTATCTGACAATCAGCGATAATCCTTCAGTCTACGACTGGTTCGAGAACCTTTGGCGCATATTCTCTTATACTTCGATCGCCAACCTTTGTGGCCTGCCGGGCATCTCGTTGCCAATGGCTGAGCTTGAGAACGGGATGCCGCTTGGAATTCATGCGCTCACACGGCAAGGAGATGATGGATTGCTTCTGCAATTGGGAGCCCAAATCGAGCGCGCTCTTCATGGAAAATGGAACCAGGGTCGACGTCCCGATGTGCATGTAACTTCAATTGATGCAGTTCCGCAACAACATTCGTCTTATACAGAATCCAAGTGACAACTGTAGGAAACATTCTTTTCAAGCACATTCCTTGTCTTTAAAAACATTTTCGAACCCCTTTTTGTTTCTGAAAAATTGATGAATATTACAACATATTTTCTCAAACAATATAGAAAAAAGGTGGTTATGACATTGTTTGACTTGTATTTTATTTTGGCTGGTTTGGTATTGTTAATATTGGTAGGAGGACTAATATATACTCTAACAACTGGAAGATTTGTGACTGCAAGGCAAAGCGAGTTTGATGCCGAAATCAATGAAAAGACTCAAAGACATCCTATTTTGCTAAATCCAATATTTTTTGCTTATATTATTGGGATTGCGCTTGTAATTTTATATATTTTATATCATGCTTCTAGGATTTGAAAACGTTGGAAAAAAGGTGTAAAGCACTGTCTTACACCTTTTTATTTTTATTTTATTTAAAGCAGCTATGATGATAACTTAAATCTTTCTAGAGGATAATCCTACACATAGCAGGCCAAGATTTCCACCATCTTAGCGAGATTTTTTCGGAACCTTAATGATCATATGAAATGTTTTTATAAACAAAAGTGTTGAACCCAATCATAAGATGTGATATAGTCATTTTATCAAAAATGACTAAAATACTAAAGTGGTCAACTGGTAGTGAAAATTTTTTTTAGAATCGAATGACCAAATGAGAGTATTAGTCACTTGTGCAAAAAAAGACTTAATTTAGGGGTGAATAACATGAAAGCTTTTGCAAATATGAAAAGCGAATTTCTGAAAATTATTCGTACGCGCAAATTGCTTATCGCCATAATCGGTGTGATGATGATTCCTGTGCTATACAGCGCAACATACCTATGGGCATTTTGGGATCCATATGCCCATTTAGACAGAATGCCTGTGGCGATTGTCAATAATGACAAGGGTGCCAAATACAATGGAGAGCAGTTGACCATTGGCAAGGATTTAGTTGATAACTTGAAAGAGAAGAAAACATTTAATTGGGACTTTGTCAGCGAAAGTAAAGCAAAGCATGGCTTGAAGAATCAAGATTATTATTTGATGATTGAAATTCCTAAAGATTTTTCAAAAAATGCAACGACGTTACAAAGCAACAATCCACAGAAACTAAATCTGGTCTATACCGTAAATGAAGGCAATAACTATCTATCATCGAAAATTGGTGATTCAGCCATTGAAAAAATTAAGGAGGAAGTGGCGGCCTCGGTTACGAAGACATATGCGGAATCCATGTTTGATAGTTTAAAAGATGTAGCTGGTGGGTTGAAAAAAGCAAGTGACGGTGCAGGTGAACTTTCTAACGGAATCGCTGAAACCAAAGATGGTACAGGCAGGCTAGCAGATGGAATTGCTTCTGCAGACAGCGGTGCGGAAAAGTTAGCAAATGGCGCTAAATCAGTTGATTCCGGCGCCAAGGCAATCAAGCAAAATCTTGAAACATTGGCAGCTAAATCGGTTGCTTTTTCAGATGGCGTAGTATCTGCTTCAAACGGTTCAGAGCAGGTTAATAGCGGTTTAAAGCAATTTAATACTGTCCTCACTCAATTTAAAGACAAGAACACCCAGCTGTTAGCAGGTGCAAACCAAGCGGAAGCTGGCCAAAAGCAATTGTATGATGGCTTAGCAGCAGCTGCAGGAAGTCTGCCTGAACTTGAGAAAGGATCAAACCAGATTGCGGAAGGTTCTTCTAAGATGTCTGCTTCCTTACAACAATGGGAGGCAGGAGCAGTTAATGCAAAGTCCGGTGCCGATTCAGTAGGCCTTGGTCTGAAGCAAGTGCTTGACCAAGTAACAGCGATGTCAGATAGTTCGATTGATCCAACCGAGAAAGAAAAACTGATTAATAGCTTGACCCAATTATCGGAAGGAAACCAGCAGGTCGTTTCTGGTGTAGGTGACTTGGCAAAGAGCGCCGGGGAAATAAAGCAAGGCTCTGATTCATTAGCAAACGGTGCTAATCAGTTAAATCAAGGACAGCAGAAATTGGCTAATGGTATCAATCAATTATCTGACGTTGCGGAACAGGTATTGAATGGCCAAAAACAGGTAACTCAAGGTCTTGCCCAGTATGGATCAAAACTGGATGAAGCACAAAAAGGGTTTAGTCAAATTGCAAGTGGCTCAAGCAGCCTTACATCCGGGTTAGGGCAATTGGCATCGAGCTCTGTTCTTTTGCAAGATGGAACGAATAAGCTGGCACAGGGAGCGACACAATTAACCACAGGTACCACTTCCCTTTATACGGGTGAAAAAGACTTAAAGAACGGTATGACCAGCCTTGCAAGTGGTTCGACGGATTTAATGGACGGAATGGCTAAACTTACAGATGGCTCGAAGGAATTGAGCACTCAATTAAGTGACGGGGCAAAAGATGCCAGTGATGTAAAAGCCAACAACAGCGTATATGATATGTTTGCAAAGCCAGTCAATGTTAAAGATTACAAAATGAATCAAGTTCCAAACTACGGAAGCGGATTGGCGCCTTATTTCTTGGCACTAAGTCTATTTGTTGGAGCTTTGATGCTTTCCGTTATTTTTCCAATGTATAAACCAGTCACAGAACCTAAGAGTGGAATTAGCTGGTTTCTCGGAAAAGCCGGAGTGATTTTAGCAGTAGGAATTGCTCAGGCATTAATCGCGGATGCGGTGCTGCTCATGTTACTGGGGCTCGAAGTGAAGAGTGTTCCTTACTTTATTATGTTCAGTATCTTTACTAGCTGGACATTCATGGCCATAATTCATTTCCTTGTTGCGGCTCTTGATAATCCTGGACGCTTTATCGCTGTAATTATCTTGATTTTACAATTAACATCCAGTGCAGGAACGTTCCCGATAGAACTTAGTCCAAAATTCCTGCAAACGATCAATCATTACTTGCCGATGAGCTATTCGGTTTCTGGTTTTAGGGCGATTATTTCAACAGGAGACTTCGGTTTTATGTGGGAGAACATTGCGCATATTGCTATATTCCTTGTTTTATCCCTGGCTGCTACATTAACATTTTTTATTGCGAAATTTAAACGGCAGCAAGGGCAGCTGCATTTACAGGAACAATAACTTTAAATTTTTTGAGGCAGGACCATTGGCGGTCCGCCTCATTTTTATGGGTAAAGTATATGTGTAATTGAAATGACAAACCTTAACAAAATATTAGAAGGTTTGATTTTGATATAAAACTGTTGTAAATTTTCAAAAAAAAATAGTATGTTAACTTTCTAGATTATATGGTATAGTTATAAAAAATTTAATAAATACTTTAAATAAGTGCTCACATTTGTGAGGTAAAAGGGAAACTAGTGAAAATCTAGTACAGCCCCCGCTACTGTAAGAGCTGATGAAATTACAATGCCACTGAGAAATCGGGAAGGTGTAAGAGTAAAAAGAAGCTTAAGTCAGGAAACCTGCTTATTTAAACGACACTTGCTTTTCGGAGGGAGAAGTATAGGCGGGACAATTATTCTTATTGTTTTTGTGTTTCAGTATGCTTAATTTATACTGCTATTTCACATCATGCCTGTATTCCTTTTAAAAGGAGTGCAGGCATTTTTTATTTGGAGGTAAGTCTATGAAAAAGGGAAAAATTTTTGTTGTTGGCTTTGGTCCAGGTGATCGTGAGCACATTACAAAACGAGCTGTAGATGCCTTGCAGCAAAGTGATTGTATTATTGGCTATAAAACATACGTGGAGCTAATTGAACCTTTCATAACAGCAAAATCCATCGTCAGTACGGGGATGACAGAAGAAGTGTCACGTGCACAGGATGCAGTAAAGAAAGCTGAAGCTGGCAATATTGTCTCAGTCATTTCCAGCGGAGATTCAGGCGTTTATGGTATGGCTGGATTAGTTTATGAAGTGCTGATTGAAAAGGGCTGGACTGAAAAAGAAGGAATTGCTGTAGAAATTGTTCCAGGTATTTCAGCCATTAATTCTTGTGCGAGTATATTGGGTGCGCCAGTCATGCATGATTCCTGCACGATCAGCCTAAGTGATCATTTGACGCCTTGGACTGTAATAGAAAAGCGCATTGAAGCAGCTGCAATGGCGGACTTCGTTATAGCTTTATATAATCCAAAAAGCGGTAGACGGACACGCCAAATTGTAGAGGCGCAAAATATTCTATTAAAATATCGTTCACCTGAAACACCAGTGGGACTTGTGAAGAGTGCTTATCGTGAAAATCAAAATGTAGTGCTGACAACACTGTCTGAAATGCTAGAACATGATATCGGAATGCTGACAACGGTTATTATCGGGAATTCTTCTACTTTCTTTTATGATAATAAAATCATTACCCCTCGAGGTTATCAGCGTAAATATACGTTAGGTGAAGAAAAACAAAGCTTAAAACCGCATCAGCGTTTGAAAAAGGAAGCCGAACCATGGGCATTAAATCAAGAAACAGGGGAAGCGCAAGCTGGTTATGAGCAAATTGAACGAAAAAAACAAGAAGTTAGCTCATTAGATTTGGCTTTAAAGGCTTTATCTATGGTGACTAAAACTGAAATAGTAAATCCATTGATAGTACAACAAGCAGTCGAAGATATATTTGAATTTGCTGTTTCACCTGGTGTTGCCAATAAATTTATTAAGCCAGACCAAATGCGCGTATTGGCAGAAACTATTGGCGAGACAGGCACCATGGAATATACACCGGATCATCGGTTTTTATTAAAGATTCCAACAGATCAGCCTGAATCGATTATTAAAAAACTTAAACAAAATGATTTAATTGTCATGCCAGTGGGCGATGTTTTAAATGTAAAAGCTTGTGATTTTTGCAACGGTGAAAAAGCAGAATCGATCCCATATGCAGAAGAAATAGCAGCAAAATTGGGGGGCTTAAAGCTTCCAAAAGAATTACATATTGGTTTCAACGGCTGCGGTATGGCTTGTTATCGGGCAGTATTCGATGATATCGGGATCGTTTACCGCAAGAAAAGATTTGATTTATTTATTGGCGCAAAGCCGGTTGGCCGTACAGCTCATGCTGCTCAGCCAGTAGCAGAAGGGATTGAACCAGATGATCTGCTGCCGTTATTAACAAAAATTATAGAAGAGTACAAACAAAATGGCCATCCAAATGAACGCCTTTTTAAATATTTTAAAAGAGTGAAAAAAATACAGTATTTTAACTATCAGGATATGAGCTCCAAAATTGAAGTCGAACCGGCACCATGTGGAGATTAGGAGGAACACATGATTTTATTTTTAGCAGGCACAAGTGATGCGAGAGCATTAGCCATTCAATTGCAAAATCAAGGCTATCCTTTATTAGCAACAGTTGTCACAGAATCTGCAGCCGAAAGCTTAAATGCCCACCATATTCCTTATCAAGTAGGGCGGTTATCAGTTGATGACATGCTGGCGCTTATTCAGAAGCAAAAGATGACCTGTGTCATCGATGCGAGCCATCCATATGCGGAAGAAGCGTCGAAAACCGCAATGGCAGCAGCACAAGCATTTAATATTCCCTATATTCGTTATGAAAGGCCAGAAGAACAGTTTATTTCTCCACTAATTACAGAAGTTGAAAGTTATGAAGAAGCAGCTAAATTAGCTCAATCTCATAAAGGAACGATTATGCTGACAACAGGCAGCAAAACGTTGGAAATATTTACGAAATATTTAATGCGTGATGAAATTCGGCTTATTTGTAGAATGCTTCCAAATATAGGGAACATGGAAAAGTGCCATAGGTTAGGCATTAAACAAAAGGACATAATTGCGATGCAGGGTCCATTTTCGGAATCAGTAAATAAAGCACTATGTGAGCAATATAATGTGACTCTAATGATTACAAAAGAAAGCGGCAAAGTGGGATCTGTAGATGAAAAAATGACAGCTGCTCTGCAATTAGGGATTCCTGTCATTTTAATAAAGCGGCCAGCGATTGAATATGAAAATTTTTGTACTTCTTTCGAAGAAGTAACTCAACTATTGGGAGGTTTTATTCATGGCAAACATGAACTTTAATACAAAATTTATTCCTGTAACGGTCGATCCAGACAAGATTTATGATCATAGTTTCGCCATTATCAAGCAAGAGATGGGCGAACATTCATTTACAGATGAGCAATGGTTAGTTGTTCGGCGGGTGATTCACGCTTCAGCAGATTTTGAGTTAGGCCGCAGCATGATTTTTACGCCTGATGCCATTGAGGCAGGGATTCAATCCATTTTAGCGGGCCGTCATGTAGTGGCGGATGTACAAATGATTGAAAGTGGTTCTGGCCGCAAGCGATTCCAAAAGCATGGCGGTGACTTGCATTGTTATATTGCAGATGAAGATGTCTCAAAGGAAGCAAAGGCTCAAGGAACAACACGGGCTATTATTTCCATGCAAAAAGCAACGCGTTTACAAGAAGGAGGAATTTATGCCATTGGCAATGCGCCAACCGCGTTGCTAGAGTTAATTCGTTTAATTAAAGAAGGTGAGGCAAAACCGGATTTAATTATTGGAATGCCAGTTGGCTTCGTATCAGCAGCAGAGTCAAAAGAGGAGTTAGCATTGCTGGAAGGAATTCCATTTATTACGAACGCAGGGAGAAAGGGTGGCAGTACAGTGACAGTCGCTGCACTTAATGCCATTTCGATTATGGCGGATGAACGAGCAAAAGAAACGAAATAAAAAAGACCCTTCACAAATGCGCCACGGCTATACGACAGGAGCTTGTGCAACAGCGATGACAAAGGCAGCATTGCAAGCTCTTGTCGTAGGAAAGGTACCAGATGAAGTCACGATTTATTTACCGGCTGGCCAGTATGCAACATTTAAAGTATCCGCATTTCAAGTGTCAGAAGACAGGATAATGTGCGAAACGATCAAAGATGCCGGGGACGATCCTGATGCTACGCATCAAGCACGAATTCAGAGTACCGTTCGTTATTCAAAAGAAAAAGGCATTCATTTAGATGGCGGGGTTGGTGTAGGGCGAGTGACAAAAGCGGGACTACCTGTACCAGTCGGTCAAGCAGCGATAAACCCCGTACCACGTAAAATGATATATGGGGTCGTACAAGAAGCAATTGAAAACTTTAAATTGGATTGCGGAATTGAAGTAATCATTTCTGTACCAGATGGTGTAGAAATTGCTGAAAAAACATTGAATGGGCGGTTAGGCATTATCGGCGGAATTTCGATATTAGGGACACGGGGAACAGTGGTTCCATTTTCAAGTTCTGCTTATATGGCAAGTATCGTACAAGCGATAAATGTGGCAAAAGAATCAGGATGTGAGCATTTAGTCATTACAACAGGTGGGCGCAGTGAAAAATATGCGATGCAGCAATATCCTCATTTACCAGAAGAAGCATTTATAGAAATGGGCGATTTTGTTGGTTTTACGTTAAAAAATATTGCACGGAAGAAGATTCCGAGAGTCTCGTTAGTAGGGATGATGGGGAAGTTCTCAAAAGTTGCCCAAGGCGTTATGATGGTTCACTCAAAAAGTGCACCTATTAGCTTTGAGTTTTTAGCAGGTATTGCCAATAAAGCAGGTGTTGATGAGGAGACGCAGCGAGAAATTTTACAGGCGAATACAGCTTCACAGGTTGGAGATATGCTTCAGGGAAACGAGGCATTCTTTGCAGCACTTTGCAAAAACTGCTGCTACTATGCTTTGAATCATATGAATACTGACATCAAAGTGTCGACAACCTTGTATGCCATGAATGGAGACTGTTTAGGAAAGGCTGAGAATATTGACAAATTGGATGAAGATGATTGGTATAGGGGATAATGGCGCGGAAGGATTGCTCCCCCAATATGCTGAGTGGATCAATGAATGTGATGTACTTGTAGGCGGGGAGCGTCATTTGCAATTTTTCCCGGAATTTAAAAAAGAGAAAAAAGTAATCAAAGGCGGTTTGTCAGCATTAACAGCTGAATTACAGCAAGAAACACGAAATGTCGTTATTTTAGTGTCCGGTGATCCGCTATTTTATGGACTTGGCGGTGTACTTGCGAAGAAGCTTCCATTAACAATTTATCCTTATACCAGCTCGGTACAGCTCGCTTTTTCTAAAATGCAGGAAAGCTGGCAGGATGCGTATATTGTCAGCTTACATGGTCGTTCCATTAAAGGGTTTGCACAAAGAATTGATGGACGTAAAAAAATTGCTGTTTTAACAGATGAAACGAATTCACCGCAGGTAATTGCAACGTATTTAAAGCGTTTTGGCATGACAGAATATGATGCCTTCGTTGCTGAAAATCTACAAGGTGAAAACGAGCGCTGCCGCTGTTTCACATTGGACGAAATGGAGCAATCCTCCTTTTTTCCATTGAATGTTGTGATTTTAAAACAGCGTGAGGTGGTGGAACGTTCTTCTCTTGGAATTCCGGATGATGCATTTCTTCAGCGAAAGCCAGATAAAGGATTGATTACTAAAAGAGAAATTCGGATTCTTTGTCTACAGGAGTTAGGACTTAAGGAAAATAGCATTGTTTGGGATATAGGAACCTGCACAGGATCTGTTGCAATTGAAGCAGCGAAAATGGCTCGGGAAGGTGCCGTGTATGCAATTGAAAAAAATGATGGTGACCTTGAAAACTGCCTGGAAAATCAATTAAAACATCGTACAGATTTTGTTGCATTGCTGGGGAAGGCACCTGACCGTCTAGATGAATTTCCAGATCCACATGCGATTTTTATTGGCGGTAACGGTGGAAATATGGAGCATTTATTGCAAACATGTATTTCACGCTTACAGCCAAATGGACGCCTAGTTATGAATATTGCAACGATCGAAAATTTGGCAGAAGCGCTGCAGCATCTAAAAATATTAGGCTGTGAAGTATCGATATTACAGGCACAAATTTCAAAAAGTAAGCCAATCTTAAATTTAACACGTTTTGAACCGTTAAATCCAATCTATATAGTGACAGCAAAGAAAGGAAAAGAATCATGAGAATAGGAACCTTATTTGGATTAGGTGTTGGGCCAGGAGATCCAGAATTAATCACAGTAAAAGCATTTCGCAGATTGCAGGAAAGCCCGGTCATTGCTTATCCCAAAAAATTAAAGGGCAGTAAATCTTATGCCCATCGTATTGTTGAAGTTTATATTAACCCGGCAGAAAAAGAGATGCTTGGTTTGGTATTCCCCATGACAAAAGATGAAGATACTCTGCGTACTGAGTGGACAAAATCTGTTGAAACTATTTATAGCTATTTAAGTCAAGGAAAAGATGTAGCTTTTGTGACTGAAGGGGATCCGATGCTGTTTAGCACATTTATACATTTAATGAACTTAATGAAATCAATGTACCCTGATGTTCCAATTGAAACGGTAGCTGGCATTTCGTCGTTTAATGGTTCTGTTAATCGCTTAGGGATTGCATTGGCTGATGGTGATGACCATGTCGCCATGATTCCTGCTACGGAGGATATGGAAGAAATGCGCCGAGTAATTGAAAACCACGATGCGATCGTCTTTATCAAAGTAGCAAAAGTTATAGACGCAATGCTCCATCTACTGAAGGAAATGAATTTATTAGAAAAAACACATGTCGTTACAAAAGTTACATCTGATGAAGAGGTAATTTGGAAGATCAATGAACTACGGGGTGCAGAATTAAACTACTTGTCATGTATGGTGGTGCGCAAATAATGAAGAAAATATGGATTATTGGAGCAGGTCCGGGAGATCCGGATTTAATCACAGTGAAAGGCTTAAAGCTATTAAAAGAAGCGGATGTTGTGATGTATACTGATTCTCTCGTAAGCGAAACGTTAGTAGCGGAAGCAAAGGAGTCGGCAGAAATTATCCGCACAGCAGGGATGCATCTTCAGGAAATGGTGGATTGTATTGTCGAGAGTGTCAATGCAGGCAAAAAGGTTGTACGTTTACATACAGGCGACCCGGCGATGTACGGTGCAACGATGGAGCAAGTGGCACTGCTGAAGCAACATGATATTAGCTATGAAGTTGTTCCAGGTGTAAGTTCTGTTTTTGCATCTGCAGCAGCAGTTGGTGCAGAGCTGACGATTCCTGATTTAACTCAAACGCTCATTTTAACGCGGGCTGAAGGGCGTACACCTGTGCCAGAACTAGAAAAATTACAGGCACTGGCAAGCCATCACTGTACGATTGCCATGTTTTTAAGTGCGACATTAACAAAGAAAATTACCAAAGAATTACAGGAAGCAGGCTGGGCAGATGATACACCAGTTGCTGTTGTGCAGCGTGCTTCGTGGCCTGACCAAAAAATTGTGCGGACAACACTGGCTGAATTAGATGAAGCAATGCGTGTCAACGGCATTCGCAAGCATGCGATGATTCTAGCAGGCTGGGCATTGGACCCGCATATCCATGAAAAAAATTATCGTTCGAAGCTCTATGATAAAACCTTTACTCATGGCTTCCGCAAAGGTGTGAAGGCAAATGATTAGTTTATTTGAAGGTGAAATTCCTGTTATTGTAAAGCGAAAACGATATGCCCTCGTTGCCATAACGAAACATGGGGTGGAACATGCAAGAAGCTACGCGGAAAAATTTCCGTATGTGGACCTTTATTATATGAAGAAATTCGAGCAGGGTGACGAAGAAACGCGCCAAATTCAGTTATTTGATGGTACAGTTCGCCTACTATTGCCCGCATTGTTCCAGCGGTATAAAGGAATCATTTGCATCATTTCCCTCGGTGCTGTCGTTCGCATGATTTCCCCGCTTTTGATTGATAAAAAGAAAGATCCTGCCGTGCTAGTGGTGGATGATAAAGGTCAGTATGTCGTCAGCGTATTATCGGGGCATATGGGCGGTGCCAATGCCTTAACCCATGAATTTGCAAAAGCGATTGATGCTGAACCAGTTGTAACAACAGCTTCAGATGTTCAAAAAACGATTCCTGTGGATTTATTTGGCGCCCAATTTGGGTGGATGTGGGATAGTGAAGAAAAATTAACACCTGTTAGTGCATCGGTTGTCAATGAAGAGCATGTTGCGATCGTGCAGGAAACGGGTGAAAAAAATTGGTGGATGTACGATCGCTCAATGCCTGACAATTTAAAAATTTATCCAACGATAGATGAAGCGATCATGGCAAAGCCACAAGCGGCACTGCTTATTACAGATCGTTTAATTGAGGCACATGAAAAGGTGCTGCTCGAGAACGGAGTTGTGTATCGTCCAAAATCAATTGTACTTGGCATTGGCTGTAATCGTGGTACGGCAATGGCAGAAATTGAACAAGTCATAGATGAAACATTAGCTGAGCTGTGTTTAAGTAAAAAAAGTGTCAAAGCAGTTGCAACCATCGACTTAAAGAAAAACGAAACAGGCCTGCTTGAATTAACTGCAAAACATAACTGGCCGTTTGTAACTTACACACCTGACCAGCTAAATGAAATACCGATGCAAAACCCATCAGAAACAGTCTTTAAATATACAGGTGCATATGGGGTCAGTGAGCCGGCTGCATTGCATTATGCGAATGCGAAAGAGTTACTGCTGGAGAAAAAGAAAAGCGGAAATGTGACTATATCGATTGCACGTGTCAATTTTGAGGAGGAAGGACGATGAATCGATTTGTTCTAGCCGGCACAGGAAGCGGTGTCGGAAAAACAACATTCACAATCGGCATCATGCGTACGCTTATGAAGCGTGGATTAACAGTCCAGGGCTTTAAATGCGGCCCGGACTATATTGACCCAACGTATCATACAGCAGTCACAAAACGCCCTTCTCGTAATATTGATAGTTTCATGATGTCCCATGATACAGTCCGTGCAATTGTCGCAAGAGCGAGCCAAGATGCAGATGCAGCTATTATTGAAGGAGTGATGGGCTTTTATGATGGCAAATCCCCATTATCAAATGAAGGATCTGCTGCTCATATTAGTGAGATTACAAAAAGTCCCGTCATTTTAATTGTCAATGCAGCAAGTATGGCAAGAAGTGCGGCTGCGATTGTCAAAGGATTTCAAATATTAGATGAAAGCTCCAATATTGTTGGTATTATTGCCAATCAATTAGGGAGTAAAAGCCATTTTGAAATTGTCAAAGCAGCAATAGAACAAGAATGTGGAATTCCCGTCATTGGTTATTTGCCGAAAGGAGCTGTACCAATGATGCCAAGCCGTCATCTTGGTTTAGTACCAGCCATAGAACGTGGTGATTTAGATACATATTTTGATAGTCTTGCAGAAGCAATCGAAGAAACAGTGGATGTTGAACAACTGTTGGAAATTACAAAAACACAATCATTAGACGTTTCTGAATCTATCTTTGATGCACAGCCGCAAAGACAAGAAGTACATATTGCAGTTGCAAAGGATGCCGCCTTTAACTTCTATTATGAAGAAAATCTAGAATTACTCCGTACATATGGTGCCACATTGCATTACTTCTCTCCTTTACAAAATGAGGAAGTTCCAGAAAATGCGCAGGGGCTGTATATCGGCGGTGGTTTCCCGGAAGAGTTTGCTAAGATCTTGGCGAAAAATGAGGAAACGAAGCAATCAATAAGAGCCGCGCTTGAGCGAGGGGTGCCAACATTAGCGGAATGCGGCGGTTTTATGTATTTAACAGAGGAAATTGTGGATAGTCAAGGACAGGTATTCCCGATGCTCGGGATCATTCCAGGACGTGTGCGGATGCAAGATAAATTAGCGGCACTTGGATACAGGGAAATTACGGGCGTTCCAGGCAACTTTCTAATCAATGCTGAGGAGCAGGCAAAAGGGCATGAGTTCCATTACTCAACCTTTGAAGGGGAGCATACATCACCAGCTTATTTTAGTAAAGGCCGTTTTCGTGCTCAGAAGGAAGGTTATCTAGATAAAAATATTGTTGCAGGCTATACACACTTTCATTTTGCTTCGAATCCACAGCTTGTGAAAAATTGGCTGACAGCATGTTTGGAGGTAAACAATGAATTATTTCCCACTATTAATGAATATTGACTATAAAAAGGTTGTTATTGTTGGGGGCGGACATGTAGCTCGTCAAAAGATAGAAGCGCTGCTGCCAACAAAGGCACTAGTAACAGTGATAAGCCCAGCTGTAACCGAAAAATTGCAGCAATACATCAATGAAGGGCTTGTGACATGGAAAGAAAAAGCATTTGTACCTGCTGATTTAGATGATGCAGCACTGATTTTCGCCGTTACAGATGACGAAGAGGTAAATAATGCAGTGGAAGAAGCGGCACAGCATTGGCAATTACTCAGCCGTGCGGATGCAAAAGGACGTGTTGATTTCATCAATCCAGCAGTCGTTCGCCGTGGTGATTTCGTATTGACTGTATCGACGTCCGGAGCAAGTCCTGGCCTGACACGCCAAGTAAAGACGGATTTAGAAGAGCAATTTGGAGTACATTACGCGCAGTATGTTTCATTTTTAAAGGAAGCGCGTCAGCGAATTTTACAATTGTTTTCGGGCGATGCGAAAAAACAGCTATTAGCAGAGCCCCTGGATCCACAGTTATTACAATGGATGGAGCAAGGTGAAAAACAAAAATGTGAAGCGTGGCTGCAGCAGCGTATAGGAGAAAATCGGTGAGGATGCTGAGGAGAAAATTAAATGATAAAATGTTCCCCTTTACAATTTGATTTTGAAAAGCTGTGGAAAGAAGGCATGTTAGACTGGCATGGCAAGATGCCAGAAAGAATGATCGATGATGTGCTGGAAGAAGCATATTGGGCTCAGTCCATGAAGAAAAAAACATACCAGCAAACAGATAACTATGCAAAAAAAATTTACGAAAAAATGAAACAACATATCCCTCAAAATTCAACTTGTATTGAAATTGGGCCGGGATGGGGGAACTACACCTTCCAACTCCATCAAGATGTCAAAAGTTTAACTTTAGTGGATGGTTCTGAAAGTGTGCTTGCTTATTTAAAACAATACTTTGAAAACGATACAAATGTTCAGTTCGTTCATAGTAAATGGGAAGAAGCGCAAATTGAGCAGCATGATTTTGTTATTGGGGTGAACTGCTTTTATCGTATGTATGAAATGAATGCGGCGCTGAAAAAAATGAACAGTCTTGCCAAAAAGCGCGCCATCATTGGTTTAACAACAGGACCTATTCAACCGCATTACGTTATTTTAGATGAGCAGTTTGGCTATGACATTAAACATCCTCGCCGTGATTATATTACCATCGTCAATATGCTGTATCAGTTAGGGATTTATGCAAATTGTGAAATGCTTAAGCTGGAGCGTGAGTATCGTTATGATACATTGCAGCAATTATATGAAGCACAGAGCAAAAAAATCTTATCACCTCGGTTTGATTTGGCACATGTGAAAGCATCACTCGCACGCTTTATAGCAATGGAGGATGGCCAGTATGTATACCGTTACCCATTCTATGCTGCGATCATTAGTTGGGAGCCTGTGAAGTTACATGACTAAGTTTCATTTTGACATTACTAAAAGGGGCTTTAATCGGGGGCACTGTTGATAAAACAAATAGACATAGTGGTTACAAGATGATGGGAGAGGGGAGGTCGCTTTATGACAACATGGAATTTAACGCAAATGCAGCGTCATTTACTCATTTGCAATGGGGCAACCTGTATGGGAGCAGGCGCTGAGGAGGTCACGCAGCAAATTCGAGACGAAATCCGAAAAAACCGATTAGATGAGCATATTCATACATCGCGTACACGATGTAACGGCCGCTGTAAAGATAAATGCGTCGTAATTGATTACCCAAAAGGGACATGGTATTCGGTTCAACATGAAGAAACTGCACGTGATATTGTTCATGATGAAGTTAAAGAAGATGCGATCATTTATTCAATGGAGCACGGTGTGCGGAAACGCAGCGAAGATCGCATAAAAGGAATTGAAAAATACAAGAAAGGTAATGGACCGATGAAAAAAGCTGTATTATTTGTTGGACATGGCAGCAGGCGGGAGACAGGGAATATAGAAGTTCGCGAATTTGTCGGGCAAATGAAAGAATACATTGATCCAGCCCTTTTAGTAGAAACATGTTTTTTAGAATTTGCATCACCAAATATTGAGGATGGGATTCAGTTGTGTGTTGAAAAAGGTGCAGATGAAATCCATGTAATTCCCATCATATTATTACATGCAGGACACTCAAAACTACACATTCCTGCAGAGATCGAACATGCTAAAGAGCATTTCCCAGATGTTCGATTTACTTATGGCCAAACGATAGGTGTTCATGAGGAAGTTTTTGAAATTTTAAAAACAAGACTTGCTGAAGCAGGTTTTGATGTAGATCAAAAACATGAGGATACGGCTATTTTATTAATTGGACGTGGCGGCAGCGATCCATATGCTAATGGTGATTTTTATAAAATCAGCAGATTATTGTGGGAGAAATTAAATGTACCTATCGTTGAAAGTGCCTTTATGGGGGTAACGACGCCAACTGTGCAGGATGGGATGGAACGCTGTATAAAATTAGGCGCAAAAAAAATTATCATGCTCCCGTATTTTTTATTTACGGGAATTTTAATGGAAAGAATGAATAAAATGGCCAATCAGTTTAAAGAGACTTATCCGCATGTAACAATTGATATAGCTCAGTATTTTGGCTATCATCCAAAGTTAAGAACAGTACTGTTAGAACGTATGAATCAGGCCATAAACGGTACATCCACTGGAATGCAAGATTTAGAAAATTTCCGTAAATATGCTGAAGAAAATGGGTATGAACATCATCATCACCATAATTAGAGAATAGACTGGTCGAAAATTAAATCAAGAAATGTAAGGAGTTCAAAGAAAATGGCTAAAGCTCTTCCACTTATGTTTCAAGGTACGAATTCGGATGTCGGCAAAAGTGTAGTCGTGACCGCCTTTTGCCGGATTTTCGCTCAGGACGGATATAAAACGGTTCCGTTTAAATCACAAAATATGGCGTTAAATTCCTATATTACAGTAGATGGAAAAGAAATCGGCAGAGCACAGGGAGTTCAGGCCGAAGCCGCAGGGATTCAGGCAACCACCGATATGAACCCGATTCTACTAAAGCCGAACCGCGATAACCAATCCCAAATTGTCGTCCACGGTAAACCATATAAGAATATGGAAGCAGGAAGGTACCGCAGGGAATTCTTTCAAGCGGGATTGGAACTGATTCAACAATCACTATCCACCCTATCCCAAAATTATGAACGAATTGTCATTGAAGGGGCTGGCAGTCCGGCCGAGATTAATCTGAATGACCGGGAAATAGTTAATATGCGGGTCGCCAAAATGGCGGATGCCCCAGTGATCTTAATTGGGGATATCGAAAAAGGCGGAGTGTTTGCTAGTTTAGTAGGAACCCTTCAGCTGATGGAACCAGAAGACCGCGACCGAGTGATTGGCGTAATCATCAATAAATTCCGCGGTGATATCCGCCTGCTAGAATCCGGATTAACGTGGTTTGAGGAGTATACAGGTAAACCCGTTCTCGGCGTGATCCCTTACTTGAAGAATCTAAATATTGATGCAGAGGATTCCGTGATTTTAAATCAATATACAGCCACTCAAAATACCGAAAAAGAATTGGATATCGCGGTGATCCAGTATCCGAAAATCTCCAATTTCACCGATGTTGACCCGTTTTTTGCCGAGCCGGATTGTCATGTCCGTTTTATTACCAGAGCGGATCAATTACACCAACCAGATTTAGTCATTCTCCCCGGCAGTAAGAATACAATTGAAGATTTGCTATTTTTAAGAAAGAGCGGCATAGCTCAAAAAATAGCTGAATTACAGAAAAAGAAACAAACTGTTCTATTCGGGATCTGCGGCGGCTATCAAATGCTCGGTGATAAAATTGAGGATCCGTTAGCGATCGAGTCGCTCCATCAAGAAAGCGAAGGCCTTCAGTTACTGCCAATTGAAACGACCATTACGAAAGAAAAGACGACGACCTTATCCAATGGGATGTTGCATCTTTTTGGAAAAACCTTTCATGTGACAGGTTACGAGATTCATATGGGGGAAACCTTGGCGACAGGAGCGTCCCAAGGGCTTATTTTTAAAAATGAAAAATGGGATGGCTTTCATTCTTTAGACGAAACCATCATTGGTACTTATTTTCATGGGATATTCCATAATGATGAATTTCGTGAGGAATTGCTTAATCAGCTCCGCCGTAAAAAGGGATTGGAGCCCATCCACAAGCGCCCATCTTTTAATCAATTACGGGAAGAAGCGTTTGACCGGCTGGCAGAACATGTAAGGGGACACGTTAAACTGGATGTCATTGAACACTTGATAAAGGATTACCAAAAAAGGGGGATCACCCAATGAATAGCGTAAAAACAGCAATCCAGCCTCTTGATAAAGAAATGGGACAGCAAGTTCGTGCGTATATCGATACGTTAACCAAACCTCCGGGCAGCTTGGGGAGATTAGAGGAATTAGCCATTCAATTGTCGGAAATGACATCTGATGCCTTTCCTGTCGTGTCACCGCCCGGTGTGATCGTGTTTGCCGCTGATCATGGCGTGGTCGAAGAAGGGGTGTCCGCTTTCCCGCAGGAAGTAACCGTGCAAATGGTCATGAACTTTTTAAACAGCGGTGCGGCCATCAATGTCTTTAGCCGGCAAATCGGAGCCATGTTTGAAGTCGTCGATATCGGTGTGGCAGCAGATATTGAAGCAGACGGGTTTGTGAATCGGAAAATTCGCTATGGAACCAACAATTTTTGCCACCAGGATGCAATGACAAGAGAAGAGGCCGAACAAGCCATCGCCGTTGGCTATGAACGAGCGGAACAGATGATTCAACAGGGAATCAAATGCCTAATTGTTGGTGAAATGGGGATCGGCAATACGACGCCAAGCAGTGCAATCGCAGCAATTTTAAGCGGACAGGACATCGGTACTCTAGTCGGCCGCGGAACAGGGATTGCACAAGAAAAAGTTCGTCATAAACAAGAGGTTATCACACGGGCACTAAAGGAAAGAAACCCTGACCAGAAGGATCCCATCGATATCCTAGCTAAAATTGGCGGTTTGGAAATTGCCGGGATGACAGGTGCCATGCTTTCCGCCGCTCGAAACCGGATTCCGATATTGGTAGATGGGTTTATTTGCACGATTGCAGCTCTTTTGGCAAGAGAAATCTGTGAGACAGCAGCGGAGTATATGATTGTCGGCCATCGTTCCGTCGAGCCTGGACATGAAATTGCGCTGCAGTTATTAGGCAAGAAGCCACTACTTGATTTAGATTTGCGGCTAGGCGAAGGAAGCGGGGCAGCAGTGGCCTTTCCGATCTTACAATCAGCGACCTTAATGCTGAAAGAAATGGCCACCTTTGCATCGGCTGGGATTTCAAATGAGTAATGTAGGAAGGGAGCGAGATGATGACAAATGGAAAAGTGAATCTTGTTGGGGCTGGACCGGGAGACCCTAAGCTGATTACCGTTTATGGGATGGAGTGTATCCAACAGGCGGATGTGATTTTATATGACCGTTTAGTAAATGAGGAACTGCTGAAATATGCAAAGCCGGAGGCAGAGCTGATATTTTGCGGAAAACTGCCAGGAAAACATCAGATCATTCAAGATCAAATTCACCAGCTGTTAATTGAAAAAGCAAGTCAGGGTAAGATGGTCACCCGATTAAAAGGAGGCGATCCCTGTATTTTCGGCCGTGTCGGTGAAGAAGCGGAAATTCTTGCGGAACATGGGATCCGCTTTGAAATGGTGCCGGGGATTACATCAGGTATTGCAGCGCCTGCTTATGCTGGAATTCCCGTTACCCACCGTGATTATGCTTCCTCCTTCGCGATCGTCACTGGCCACGGCCGAGCGGAAAAGGATGAGGATCAACTAAATTGGCCAGCCCTCGCTCAAGGAATTGATACGATTGCCTTTTATATGGGAATTGGGAATTTACCCTATATTGTTTCGAAATTAATCGAAAATGGAAAAAGCCCTGATACGAAAGCTGCCATCATCCAATGGGGAACGACGGCCAATCAAAAGACGGTTACCGGAAGTTTAAAGGATATCGAAGTCAGGGCCTTTGAAGCCGGGATTACTCATCCGGCGATTGTTCTGGTGGGCGATGTAGTCGGCCTGCGCGAGAAATTACGCTGGTTTCAAGAAGCAGAAGAAAAGCAAGAAGTAGGAATTGGGAGGGACTAAGTTGTCGATTATAGCGGAAATCAAAAATCGAAGAGCGATCCGTGATTATGCGGCTCGAGAGGTCGAAGACGAAAAGATTCACACCTTATTAGAAGCAGCGACTTGGGCACCGAATGACCGGATGCGTGAACCATGGAGCTTTTATGTGATTAAAGGCGAAGCAAAAAAACGTTATGAAGCGTTGGCCCATGAATATCTTCAGGAACGCTTTCCAACCAAACCAAATTTAATCGAAAGCTCCTTAAAGGTACTAAAAACCACACCGGTCCATATTGTCGTTACCGCTGACATCGTTCCAGAAGATGAAGAGGCCTCTGCTGATAATGAATATGCCGTATGCTGTGCGATCCATTCGATGTGGCTTGCTGCCAAAGAATTGGGATTAGGTCTGGTCTGGAGGACAAGGGGCGTCGGACTTGTTCGCGACCAACGAATGTATGAGTTTATTGGCTCACCACAAAACAAGAAAATAATCGGAAATTTGTTTATCGGTTATCCCGATCCAGAAGTAATAAAAAAGGCGAAGGTCCCAGCCCGGACATCCTATGAAGAAAAAACAGTCTGGCTGTAACGAGGAGTGAAGAAGATGGAAGAGGTAACAGAAAACAAAGCAAAGAGCGGTCTTACATTAGTTTATACCGGTGATGGAAAAGGAAAAACGACGGCAGCCCTTGGACTTGCTGTCCGAGCCGCCGGACGAGGGAAACGTGTGCTGATGATTCAATTTATCAAATCGCCTGATCGAACGTATGGGGAAAAAATTACGTTCGAAAAATTAGGGATTGAAATCGTGCAGACAGGAGTCGGCTTTACGTGGACGAAAACACCGGAGGAACATCGGGAAGCCCTAAAAACAGCGTGGGCTTTTACAAAAGAAAAGGTGCAGTTTGGCGGCTATGATGTTGTCATTTTAGATGAACTAAATAATGCCCTCGCAATTGATAAATTCCCGATAGACGATGTCCTTCCGTTAACAGAAGTAATAGAGTTGATTCAGCAGCGCCCAAAGGGGATGCATTTGGTGATTACCGGACGGTCAGCACAAGAGGAAATCATCGCTTGTGCGGATTTAGTAACCGAAATGAGGCCCGTTAAGCATTATTATAACGATGGAATTCCTGCCGTGAAGGGAATTGAGTTTTAATGGTCTATATTGAAAAATTTGGACATGGCGGCGATTTACTGACGGCAGCCTAAACAATGAAACTAGGAAAAGGAAGCTGTAATGGTACATTTGGAGAATTGGTCCAAGGAATCATGGAAGAGCGCCCGTTTTTAATCACTTTGCCAATCCCGAGTTTACGAAGTGAGGCTAGATTTGTTCCAGACACATCCGTTTCCCGGGTAAGGGGCGTAAATTCCAAAATGAAAGCGAAGGAAGCGGGGGAATTGTTACTCCAACTTTTTGGGATAAGAGGAGGCGGATACCTCGAAATACATTCCAATATCCCTGCCGGCAAGGGGATGGCTAGCAGTTCGGCGGATATTGTTGCTTCATTAAGAGCAATAGCTGACAGCTATAGTATTCCGCTCACAAATGAAATGATCTCGATGATTGCCGCAAAAGTGGAACCTACCGATGGGGTAATGTATGAGGAAGTCGTGGTCTATGAATATATTCACGGTCAGCTGATTGCAAGTTTTGGGGCCTTACCCCCATTCATCCTTGTTGGGATCGACCTTGGGGGTATGATCAACACAATAGAATTTAATGAAGTTCCGAAAGAGTACAGCCAGGACGATCAACAGCAATTTATTGAAGCTTTTGATCTGGTTACAAAAGGGTTTAAGGAAAAAAATATTGCTTATATTGCGGAGGGGGCAACCCTCAGTGCACGGGTGAATCAAAAAATATTGCCAAAGCCTGTTTTTCCTCTATTAGATCAGTTGGCACATCGCTATCATGGCGGAATCGTTGTCGCCCACAGTGGAACGGTCGCGGGAATTATACTAGATGGAAATCTTCCAAACAGTGAATTGGTGGTTTCACACTTAATTAGGGAAATGTCTCTCGCTTACAATGGTGTTCCTATAAATTTATTTCATTATGAAAGCAAGGAATAGATAATGATTTGAAAGATTCACAAAGTTTGATTTCAAAAAGGGGTTAACATGTTTATTCAAGAGGAACGAGAAGTGTTTTACGATGCCTTTTATAAAAGGGAGGAATTTTTAGATGGAAACTGTATCACTGTTTTTACTTGTTTTTGTATTGGGGCTTCGACATGGGTTGGATGCGGATCATCTTGCCTTTATTGATGGACAAACCCGTTTTAATTGGCGAATGGGCAGTTCGTTTGCACGTTGGGTAGGTACATTATTCTCATTAGGTCACGGAGGAATGGTAGCTGTAACCGCTGGTATATTAGGAATGGTGATAGGGCATTTTTCATTTCCAGCTTATTTTGATAATATTGCATCATGGGTGTCGATTATTTCTTTATTCCTTATTGGAACGCTAAATACGTATAATCTGATACGCACTAGAAACAATCACGAAGAGTTTCAACTTAGCGGACTTAAGGGAAAGTTTATTCCAAAAATTGCGAAGGGGACGACAAATCCTTTTCTTATTATTTTAGTAGGGGCTTTGTTTGCCTTGGCTGCCGAGACAGTAAGTCAAACGGCCGTCTGGTCTTTGGCGGCAGGAAATGCAGGTAAATATACTCCTTTATTTTTAGGACTAGTTTTTATGTTTGGCATGATGATTACAGATACAATTGATTCGTTGATTGTCTATAAAATGGTGAACCAGTCCAGCAAAATCGGTCAAGCTGCATCAAGACTAATGGGTTGGGTGATTGTCGTCTTGGCCTACGGGGTTTCCTTCTATCTGGCATTTACTTTCTTCAACCCTTGGGCAGAACTAGATTTCGAATTCGTGGGAGTCATTCTTTTCCTTTTCTTAGTCGCTTCATTTATCTTTATAAGCTTTTACTCTAAGAGTCAAAAACATGAAATAAATACTACGAATTAACTAAAAAAGCTCTGACAATTATATGGTGTCAGAGCTCTTTTTCCCTGATATCGCATTTATGTTCACGAGTTTTGATTGACTTTATCTAAGAAGAGCAGTGTTTAGTAATAAATTTATGCTAATATCTTATTCAGCTGACTTTGCTTTGGCACGAGAAGCATCGAGTTGCTTATTGATATCTTCGACGTCTTTATCTGAAAGAGGGTAAAGAGCCATAACAATCATCGAAACGATAGCAAGCGCTGCTGGAATCCAGATAGCTGTTATATTGATACCTGAAAGAGCACTAGCTGTTTGCTTCGCCGCATTTCCATTGAAACCGTAGGCAGCAAGGAACCAGAGCGGAACGGCACCACCAAGAGTGAAGCCGATCTTGAAGAAGAGACCCATGATAGCGTTGATGATTGCAGCGTTACGTTTTCCTGATTTCATTTCACCATAAGAGACAACTTCAGGAACGAGTGCCCACATGAAACCAGTTGCTGAAGTGAGACCCCATTGTTTGATGAAGGTTGAAACATAAGCAAGGAAGAGTGAATCGTGCATGCCATCTAACGACCATACCCAAGTAAGGATTTCACCAACGACAAACATACCAAGGAAGAAATGGAAGAATCCCTTTTTACCAAAGATTTTCTTCAATTTTGGCCAGAAGACTGGGAAAGCGATACCAGGGATGGAGGCGATGAGACCTATTGCACCCATCCAGTCTGAGTGGTTGACCGTATATTGGTTAAAGAAGCCATTCACTGTGTTCATGAAGAACATGAAGGTGAAAGCAAGCATAAAGAAGAAACCCAGAATAACAAGTGGTTTGTTGTTCTTTAATTCAATGAACAGGTCGAAAGCTTTCACTTCTGCAGATTGTTCCGCAGTTGCGACAACGCGTTCTTTTGTGAGACGGTAGCAGAAGAACAAAGCCACAGCTCCAAGTACCATGTAAACCATGTAAACCCCAAACCAAGCGTGACTTGCAGATGCATCCGTATAAGTACCCATGTTGAGCTTGAGACCAAAGAGACCTGTGTCTTTAAGTGAGCGGTCTTTTGGGGCTGCCAATTGGACAAACATTGGAAACAGTGTGTAAACCAAGAGGTTAGCAATGTTAGCCAGCATCATACGAGTAGTTGTGATTTTATCCACGGATTTAGGGTCACGTGTCAGTGAAGCATTCAACGAACCGTAAGGAATATTGACGACAGAATAAACCAAGTCGAGCAAGAAGTAAGTGATAAAGGCTATTGGCACTGAACCACGAATGGCTGGAATTGGAACAAAGAGCATCGCTGATAAGATAACAAGTGGAATACCTGCAATCAGAAGCCAAGGACGATATTTTCCGTTCTTGAACGTATGTCTATCGACGAAGGTACCAACCATCGGATCCCATAATACGTTGACGATACGGACAAACAAGAAGATGAATCCAGCTGCTGCTGTACCAATGGCATTAACAGTAGTAAGATAGAGAGCCAGAAATCCTCCGACTGTACCAAATACGAGGTTTTGGGCAAAGTCCCCAAGACCGTAACCGATACGTTCAGAAAGGCTTAGCTTATGATATTCATTTTGTTGAATGTTTTGTGTGTTTTCGTTCATTTGTTGAACTGTTGATTCCCTTAAAGCCATATCATACATCTCCTTTTCAGTTGAATTTCAAATTGATTTATCCGCTTACATTTTAGACATTGGTAAAATCGTCTATTTGAAAAAATGAGCTTCTCGATTTTTTATGGACAAAAAATTAGGGGTAACCGTTTTCAGCGATGGTAAAAAAAATAGAACCCCTTTAAGCCAACCCAGTAAAAATAGGTAAATACTTTATAAAGTGTATTGTTGCATTCATTGCCTAACTAAAAATATTCCCATATAAGGAATCTCTTATTTCTGAAAAATTATCATTTGCTCACTTAGTTTGTTTTCGTAAATAAACTAACAATATGTTTAATGCTAAATTTAAAATATCCTGAACAAAACTTAAAATCATGAACACTGTAAATATATTGCGTTTAAAGCTATTTTCACCTCTTTAACTAGTAATTTTTTAATTTGAAAACGTCGACATTTTATCGTTTAAAAATCAAAACCATTCTAAACTTAGTTTGTTGATAGGACAAACTAAGTTATGACTAAATGCTAACACATATTTTTAAAATGAACAATATATAAGTATATAAATTTTTTCGATATAATAAATAACAATCAAATAAAGGAATAGGTACTTTAATTCCTTGTGGATTCCAAGATTTTCAATTAATGAAAGATGGATTTGAGACCTCCACTTTCAGGCAAACAGTGTAAGTAATAAAGACCTTGGAGGCTACATTTAATTCTTCTACCATTCGTCCTAACGCCGGTTCTGATGGACCAGGACCCTCAGCATCAGGAATAATTTTATGAAAATTAGAAAACGGAAGTTCAATTAGAAGATTAAAATCTCTAAATGAATTTCCGTTTTTTTAATTGAAATGAAAATATAAATTTTGACTTCGAGAATTGTCCAGCTCCAGCGCCTAGCCCCTCGAGGTTTCTTGTCGGGGCTGACCAAGGCGCTTTCGCTTTTCTTAATCTGTAATGATTAAGTTGGTATTTGTCTTTTCGAATTCATTGATCCAGCTTTTATCCAGGTTACAGTCGGAAATAATGTAATCCACTTTTTCAAGCGGTGCAATACTCACGGTGACATCTTTTCCGAACTTGGTACTGTCTGCGGCAACATAGATTTCTTTCGCTAATTCAATGATTTTTTTTCTGGTGATGGCTTCCTCTAAATTATAGTCTGAAATTCCTTTTTCAATTGTGATACCGCCTGCGCAAATAAATGCTTTTACTATATTTAATTCACTAAAGTTAAAGATATAATCATAGGCCACAACGGACTGCTCGCTATGCCTTACTTTCCCGCCTATAATAATGATTTCAATATCGCTATTCAATAGTTCACTGATCACAGGAATGGAATTCGTAATCACAGTAATGTTCTTCTTATTTTTAATATAGTTTGCAATTTGAAAGGTGGTTGATCCGCTATCGATAAAAATGCAATCACCATCATTAATGAATTCACTGCATACTTGTCCGATTTTTCTTTTTTCTTCTAATTGACCTGCCATGCGATCTGACATCTCGGACTCACCAAAAGTAGTATCTACTATCTTCACTCCCCCGTAGATTTTTTTAATTTTCCCCTCCTTGGCCAGTAAGTTCAGATCCCTGCGAAGAGTTTCAATGGAAATATCGAGTTTTTCCGTAAGCTCAGATAGTTTTAGGACTTTTTTTATCTTTAACAAGTCCATTATTTTTTTTTGCCTTTCAACTGGAAGCATATCTATTCACCCATTCAAAGTTGTCATTTGTCATTGTATTACATTGAATCAATTGTATTTTACTAATTATGGTAGTTAGATTCAATGAATTTTTTGTAAAGTTTTCTATAAACTTTTTTAAATGTGGTCAAAAGTTGTTAATGAATTATATATAAAGTGTTCAAAATTTACATTAGATTTACATAAATCCATATTGGAATTTACAAACAAAATTTATACTGAATTTGTGCTTGAGGAGGTGGAAAGTTTGCTGAAACTACAAAATATTAGCAAACACTTTAATGGGAAAGTTGTATTAGAAGATATAAATCTTGACATACAAGCTGGAGAAATCGTGTCGTTACTAGGTCCAAGCGGAAGCGGGAAAACGACTCTATTAAATATCATCCTTGGATTAACACAAATGGACCAAGGAAGAATCTTCTTTGATGGAACGGATATCAGCAAGCTTCAGATGAAGAAACGCGGCTTTAATATAGTATTCCAAGATTATGCCCTCTTTCCTAACTTAAATGCGTACGAAAACATTGTGTATGGTTTAAGAAACAAGAAGGGATCGATATCGAAACAAGAGTTACAGGAATATATTGATTTCTTAGAATTAAATCCGCATTTAACAAAGAGAATTGGTGAGTTATCTGGGGGGCAAAAACAGAGGGTGGCTCTTGCTCGAACGCTGGTAATGAAGCCGAAAATATTATTATTAGATGAACCTTTAAGTGCATTGGATGGGGTGATTAAAGAGTCCATCAAGGATCGAATTAAATCGATTGCAAGGGAGTATCAACTTACGACCATTATCGTGACACATGATCCGGAAGAAGCACTGACCTTATCCGATAAAATCCTAATTATTAATCAAGGAACTATTTCTCAATTTGGAACACCGCAAGAAATCATCAGTCAGCCGAATAACGATTTTGTTGAGCAATTTATCCTTAATCAGCTGCACATCAAGAGAAACAATATCTATAAATTATTTGGTGAAAAATATGCCTAAAGTAAAACCAGAAATGCGAGCCATCCTTGTCATTATATTTTTGTTATTCACTGTCTTTCTATTATTGCCACTAGCTGTTTTATTGGTGCGTTCCTTTGAAACGAGTCATGGGTTGGGTCTGGCAAATTATCAGTCCATGTTTTCAAATAAAGACTTATTTGAAGCGATTCTAAATAGTATTCGTGTTTCAACAATGACTGCTATCATCACAACGATTTTGTCCTATACACTTGCCTATACGATCAATTGCACAAACCTTTATCGTCCAATAAAAGCTGTGATTAAAACGGGAATTCTAGTTCCGATGCTTCTGCCTACCATCACCTATGGATTTGCGATTATGTACTCTTTTGGGCAGCAAGGGTTACTGACAAAATTATTTGGAAGAACTTTATTCGAGATTTATGGATTTAACGGATTATTAATTGGTTATGTGATTTATACATTGCCTGCTTCGTACCTTCTGATGAATAATTCCTTCCAGTACATAGATAAAAAAATGACAATTGTATCTAAGTTAATGGGGGATCGGGCAATTAAAAGCTTTATCAATACATCGGTACGTCCTTTAGTAGGAACGATCGGCGGTGCCTTTGTTCTTTCCTTCATTATGAGTTTTACAGATTTCGGGATACCTGCTTCATTAGGAGGGACCTATAACGTAGTTGCCACTCAACTGTATCAAGTCATGTTAGGAGCGCTACCTAATTTTAATCATGGAGCGGTCATCGCTGTTTTGATGTTGGTACCTGCCATGATTGGGGTTATCCTATTAAACTATCTTGAAAAATTTAATTTTCATTACGACAAGATGAGCCAGATCGAGCAGATTCCGCATAAATACAGGGATATTGGAATGGGAATCGTTTCTTCACTCGTTGTATTATGCATGCTTTCCGTTTTTGCCGTGATGTTTATGGCGCCATTTGTGAACAGTTATCCTTATAATCTAACATTTACCTTTCAGCACTTTATTGATGTCTTCCAATCTAGTGATTTAACGCGGGTCTATCAAAATTCAATATGGATTGCGGTATTGACTGCGTTATTTGGAACGATCATCGCGTATGGATCAGCCATACTGAATGTCCGTTCCACCATGAAAAAACAAACGAAATTAGGGATTGATATCCTTTCGATGATTACGAACACCGTACCTGGAATGGTCTTAGGCTTATCTTATTTACTGTTTTTTAATGAAAGCAGTTTAAAAGGAACATTCACCATCATCGTTTTATGTAATATTGTTCATTTATTTACAACGCCATATTTAATGGCGAAAAACGCTCTCGCCAAAATGAACCCTGCATGGGAAACGACAGGTGAGTTGATGGGAGATAGTTGGATCAAGACGGTTTATCGCGTCATTCTCCCCAATTCGGCATCCACCGTAATGGAGATGCTGAGCTACTATTTTATTAATTCCATGGTGACAATCAGCGGGATCATCTTTTTGGTTACAGCCGAGAGCTCATTAGTCGCCAGCAAAATAAAAGATTTGCAGCATTTTCAAAAATACAATGAAATCTTTGTTTTATCTTTACTGATATTCTTTAGCAATTTATTCATCAAGCTCCTATGTGATTTTTTTCAAAAAAACAGATCCAAACATCGTGATAAACGATGGTTGAATAAAAAAATAAGTCAAAGAGAGGAAGTATTATGATGAAACATGCAAAAAAAATGTTGTTGGCCCTTTTAGCTTTAACCCTGCTATTTTCTTTAGCAGCGTGTAGTAGTAACAAAGCAAATGCTGGAGAAAAAGTTGTTATTTATACAAATGGTGACGATGCCGCGGTCCAAGCGATGGAAAAAGCCTTAAAAAATGCTGGCTATGATGGGAAATATGTTTTTCAAACGTTCGGGACTTCTGAACTCGGCGGAAAGCTGATGGCTGAAGGGGATCATATTGAGGCCAATTTAGTCACCATGAGTTCATACTTTATCGATAGTGCCCAAGCAAAAAACGACATGTTCAAAAATTTAACGTTTAAAACGAATGCAATAGAAACATACCCAGCCTATTACACACCCATTTTAGCGAATACAGGTGCGATTTTTGTCAATACGAAAGTCATGAAAGAAAAAGGCTTACCGATGCCAACTTCTATTAAAGATTTAACGAAGCCTGAATTTAAAGGCCTGGTTTCCATTCCAAATATCATGGATTCTTCCACAGGCTGGCTATTAGTTCAAGCGATCATTAGCCAATATGGAGAAGAAGAGGGCAAACAAATTCTTCATGATTTAGTTGCCAATTGCGGTCCACACCTCGAAAGTTCAGGTTCAGGTCCTATCAAGAAAGTGGAAGCAGGTGAAGTGGCAGCTGGTTTTGGGTTGCGTTATCAAGCCGTATTAGATAAGAAGTCTGGTTTACCGATTGATTATGTGGATCCAACTGAAGGTAACTTCTCTCTTACAGAATCCGTTGCTGTGGTGAAAAAAGATGATGCTGTAACGAAGCTGGCGATGAAAATGGCAGAAGTGATTATTAAAGATGCTAGAAAAGATTTAATTGCAGATTATCCAGTGGCTCTTTATCAAGGTGAAACCGTTAGTGATATTCATAAGCCAGCAAACACCAAGAAATTTGATAAACCTCTGACAGTCGACTTATTAGAGAAACACCAGCAATTTTTCAATTCAGCAAAATAGTTAAGCGGGGAGAGATGAAAAATGAATCATTATAAGCTATTAACACCTGGACCATTGACAACCACCAGAACGGTTAAAGAGGAAATGCTCTTTGACCGTTGTACATGGGATCAGGATTATAAACAAATTACACAAAAGATTCGAGCACAGCTTCTTGAGTTGGCCTTTGCGACGGAACAGGAATATACAACTGTCCTCATGCAGGGAAGCGGCACATTCGCTGTTGAATCGGTGATGACTACTGCTATTTCAGCTAAGGATAAAGTTCTCATTATAACGAACGGTGCCTATGGTGAGCGAATTGTAAAAATGGCCCAATATATTGGACTGAATTATTTGGAATATCGTGTGGATTATAATCAATACCCAAATGAAGATGAATTACGAAAGATTTTAGATAAAGATCCACAGATTACCCATATGGTGATGGTTCATTGTGAAACCACAACAGGAATTCTTAATCCGCTCGACATGATCTCCAGACTTTCGAAGGAATATGGAAAAACCGTAATTATTGATGCGATGAGCAGTTTTGGCGGCATGGAAATCAATGTACCCGCTCTTGGGATTGACTATTTAATCAGCAGTGCTAATAAATGCATTCAAGGGGTTCCGGGGTTCGGATTTGTGATCGCCAAGATTGATAAGCTCTTAGCCTGTGAAGGAAATTCACACAGCTTGTCATTAGATTTATATGCTCAATGGAAGGAAATGGATAAAGAAGGGAAGTGGCGCTATACATCCCCAACACATGTTGTGGCTGCCTTTTCGAAAGCGATTGATGAGTTAATGGAAGAAGGCGGCATTTCCGCAAGATTTGCACGTTATCAAAATAATAATCGTCTTTTAAGAGAGAGACTTGAAAAAATAGGTTTCCATACTTATATCTCATCCGAACAGCAATCACCGATTATTTCAACGTTTCTTTTTCCGAATGAACAGTTCAGCTTTGCTGACTTCTATTCCTATGTGAAAGAGAAAGGATATGTCATTTATCCAGGGAAGCTAACAGAAAGAGACACTTTCCGAATCGGAAATATTGGCGAAATCTATGAAGAAGACATTCAAGAGTTATGTACTATTATCGAAGAATATATGGGAGTGGTGGCGAAATGAACAAAATAGAAGGAGTAATCTTTGATTGGGCAGGTACAACCGTTGATTTTGGATGTTTTGCACCAGTCCGTGTATTCGTTGATATTTTTAAAGATGCCGGCATTTATGTGACCATGGAAGAAGCAAGAGCTCCGATGGGAATGTTAAAAATCGACCATATTCGGGCGATGTTGTCTATGTCCAGAATATCAGAATTATGGGAAGAGAAGTATGGAAGACCCTTTAATGAACAAGATGTGGAAAACTTGTATGAAAAATTTGAACCTGCCCTTTTGGCTTCCTTAGCCGAATATACGGACCTCATTCCGGAGATCATCGAGACCGTTCAAGAATTAAGGAAACAGGGATTAAAGATTGGGTCCACTACAGGTTATACCGATAAAATGATGGATATAGTCGTTCCGAATGCGAAGAAAAAAGGCTATAGTCCAGATTTTTATCTTACACCCGATGCAACGAATTCGGTTGGAAGACCTTATCCTTACATGATTTATCGTAATATGGAACAATTAAAATTATCGGCATCCTGGAAGGTAGTAAAGGTAGGCGATACCATTTCAGATATTCAAGAAGGGAATCATGCTGGAGTATGGTCCGTTGGTGTCATTATTGGAAGCTCTGAAATGGGATTAAGTTTAGATGAATTTAATGCGCTATCTTTATCTGATAGGGAAAGGGCCATCACTAAAACAGAACATTCCTTTATGAAAAATGGGGCCGATTTTACAATCAGGTCCATGGGTGAGCTGCCAGCGTTAATTAATGAGATTAATGAACGGATCTCAGAAGAAGAAAGACCAAATGCAAGAGCATTATCGCTTAAGGCGTGAGGGTGTTATCAATTTTAGCCAGCAGCGTAAAGAGTGGATGAATCAGCTGTCTACGGAAAGTATGGACCAAATCCAAAATATATAAAAGAATGGCCCAGTTTGAACTGGGCCATTCTTTTATATATTTAAGGCTGCTTCACTAATTCTTTTCATTCTTGCTTTAGAAGACTAGTTTTTCCCTCAGAAGGGAAGTGATGAAAGTCGCTCTTTTTTTCTTTTCAATTATAATCTATAGTATATATTGATAATGGTTCTCAATTGCTGCCGGAACTAATAAAGTGCGATGACAAGTCCTATATAAAGGGAGTATTTCAATGTTAAAAAATAGCTATGAAGTTTCAATAAAAACTCTCACTGATTATCATTTGGAATCATTTATTAGTTGTCCTTACAGATTTTATAATCAATATATTTTAAATGAACCTAACCTCCCAATTCATTGGAGACAAGTGGTTCAGAAGGTAATTAATAAAATTGTAAAGGATTATTTTCATCTTTCAATTAAAGAGCAAAATAATGTGGGTTTATTAAAGTTAATAGAACAAAATTGGAGAGCCATTAATGTAAATATCTTTGAAAATAAAATTCAATATTATACTGTCTTATCAAAAATAACCGACCATTTACTCAGATTATTATCATCCAAAGAGACGGTAACCCCTCCATTATTCCTTTACGAAAAAGTACATACATATATTACGGAATTTAGAATCAGCAATATCTATAACATTTGAAGTAGGAGAATGGTCAAAAGATACTTTTATTTTAAAAAAATATCTCCTCGACTGTGATGAAAGTTTGATCATGCTCTATCAATATTTATCCACTGTTTTTTCATATAAAGCATTTGGTGTTCTTCCCGAAAGAATTGAGATGATAAGCCTTTTAGAAGGAAAAAAGTACATTTTCTATCCGACTGAACAAGAAATTTCTAGAGGGTTGAATTATCTTGGATTTATTAAGGATTGGATTAAAAAGCCTAGCCGATATAAAAAGATGAACTCATTTACTCAATGTGTGAAGTGTCCCTTAAATAAACAATGTGAAGTAGAAGTTATTGAAGAAGATGACACTTTTTTTGATTTTCCTAAATTGCATTAAGGAAATTTGATGAAAGGGGATTGTAAAAGTGTTAGTTTGTAAATACCATGTTAAGAAGGCTCTCAACAGGCTTGATATTCCTCATGTTGTTAAGGTTGATAATTTCAAAGGCAACTGTTCTTTTTGCAAAAAAGAAGCAAATTTTAAAATCTTTTACTCAATACCTTTCTTAAAAACATTTAATAAAAAAAATCAAGAACTTGTTAGTAAATAATATTCGTTAGTTTAAAATCGTAATTTTTTATTTCGAAATAAGATACATGTCCGTTTCAGAACTGTTCATTTATTCATACCCTAGTAATACTAGGGGGGAGATGAATAGCTATGTCTAATGATGAATTAATTTGTCAAGAGTTTGCAAGAATTATCGGAGGGCAAGAGGGTTTTGCTGGTGGAAAATGCGTAGCAACCATAAATCGTAATGAAATAAAAGCCATTATTTTAGGAAAACGTTTCAGAGTAACCTCTTCTTTCTCATTCGAATCAAGAGATAATCAGACTGGACGAGCATTGTGCTTAGGTAGGGTTGCACTTTTGCAAGTTGAAGTCGAGAATTTTATTGCTTCAATTCTTAAACAAGGAATATTAGTTTCATCCATACACAATGAGTGGCTTTTTGATGATCCGAAATTGATTTACGTTAATATTGAAGATGTTGATGATCCATTAGTTTTTGCAAGGAAGGTTAGAAAAGCGTTAAGTAGCTAAAAGTCTAATAAGAGCTGAAGATCGATGAATTGATTTTCAGCTCTTTTTCTTATTAGCTAACGAAGCAGAAAGTTTTAGGATTATTTTTGAAATTGATGAAACTTTATTCAGAATAATTCTTTTTAGAAATGGTGAAATAGCCCTCTCCGTTTTGTAAGTGAAGTCATATTGTTTTTATATATCCATGAATACCTAAGCCTAGGACAATCGCTGAACATAAAATAAATTTGGGGCCGTTATAATCAGGATAATAAAAAAATAAATAACCTTTGTGAGGGGAATGCAGCAAATGGAAGAACAAAATCAATACCGTGAAGATTTGCTGGAAGGGTGTAATAACATTTATTCTTACTGGAATAGTATGAGGCCAAGGTTTTCAAAACTTGTTGATATAATGATTTTAGAGGAATGGGAAGGATATTGCCGTCAATTAAAAGAGAAATTACTGGCGGATTTAAAAGTGGAAGTCGAGAACAATCAGTCAGCTGAAAGGCTATATCAACAGTGGGAACAGCTTTTCAAAGAATCGAATGCATATCAAGAAGAGATTGTAGACAATTCTGATAAACGTTTGGAATTGGAAGAGCAAAAACAATCCCAGGAAGAAGGATCTTGGGAAATAGAAGGTATTCAAGTGGAGATTGAGGATGAATCAGATAAATGGATGGATTTAGAGGAACAAAAGCAATACCGGGAAGAATTGCTGAATTGGTGTAATAATATTTACTCTAATTGGGAAAGTATGAGACCAAGATTTTCAAAACTTTTTGATATAAAAAGCTTAGAGGAATGGGAAGAATCCTACCGCCATTTAAAAGAGAAATTACAGGCAGATATAAAAGTGGACTCCGATGACTATCAGACAGCTGAAAGGCTATATGAACAGTGGGAACTGCTATTCAAAGAATCGAATGCTTATCAAGAAGAGATTGAAGTCGAGTCTGATCAACGTTTGGAATTGGAAGAGCCAATACAAATCCATGAAGATTTTTTGGAAACGGAAGCTTTACAAGAGGAGATTGAGGTTAAATTAGATAAATGGTTGGATGTAGAGGAACAAAAGCAATACCATGAATATTTGCTGGAATGGTGTAATAACATGTTTTCTAATTGGGAAAGTATGAGACCTAGGTTTTCAAAACTTATTGATACAAAAAGTTTAGTGGAATGGGAACAATCCTGCCGCCATTTAAAAGAGAAATTACAGGAAGATTCAAAAGTGGACTTCGATGACTATCAGACAGCCGAAAGACTACATGAACAGTGGGAACAGCTATACAAAGGATCATATTCTTATAAAGCAATGCTTTGAGTTTAATCTGCTGTAAGATTAATATATTCATCTCTTATTAATGGAACGGCATATCACATTTATTATAGACAAACGTGTATTTTTTATAAAATGGTCGAGAACACTTGTGACTGCCGTCATGAGTGTTCTCGACCATTATTTTGTTTCTAATATTGTACTAAAGCAAACGGGCCCGTTGCGGGCTCCCTTTGAAAACATTAATGCATCGGATTCATTTCCGCATGCTTGACGATAACGCGGCGAATAAAGAAGGCTAGAACAAGACTAATCAGCGTCACGATCATGGCAAACAAGAATACGTTCTGTGAGCCGAGCGTCATCGCATTAGCCATCTCGGTCGGTTTGGTTGGAGCAGGGGATTCGTGCATATACTTGTTCATGCCGCTCGTGAGGATGATGATAGCAATCGTTGTTCCGATCGCACCCGCAACCTGCTGCAACGTGTTCATGACTGCCGTACCGTGTGGGTAAAGCTCCGGCGGAAGCTGGTTCAGACCGTTCGTCTGCGCGGGCATCCAGACCATGGAGATACCAATCATTAGTCCGATATGCAAGGCGACGATAAATGCAATCGAAGATGAGGACGATATGCTGGAAAGACACCACAACATAATCGCCACGACGGCTAGGCCGGAAATAACAAGCCACTTTGGCCCATATTTGTCGAACAAACGCCCCATGCGCGGCGAAAGGATTCCGTTCAGCGCGCTGCCTGGCAACAGCATAAGTCCAGTGGTGAAAGCGGATAGTTTCATACCGTTTTGAAGAAACATTGGCAGAATAATCATACTGGACAAGATAATCATCATACAAGCCAGAACCATAAGCAGCCCCACGTTATACATTGGGTATTTAAAGACGCCAAGGTCCATCATCGGCTCACGCATAAACACCTGCCTAAGTATGAACAGCACAAGTGCAACCAGCCCGATGACGATGGAAAAGAGAACGGCCGGACTGGTCCAACTTTCTACTCCTTCGCCCGCCTTGCTGAAGCCAAAAACAACGCCGCCGAAGCCAATCGTTGATAATACAACAGATAGTAGATCGATGCGAGGCTTAGTGACTTCCGTAACATTTTCCAAATACTTCAGCCCTACCAACAGCCCTATTACTAAAAACGGCAGCGAGAGCCAGAAGATGTAGTGCCATGTAAAATATTCAATTAGAAGACCAGCCACTGTCGGACCAGTGGCTGGTGCGAACATAATTACAAGTCCGACGAAACCCATCGCCGCCCCGCGCTTCTCTGGTGGATATACGACGAGAATGGTATTGAACATGAGTGGAATCAGCAGGCCCATGCCAGCCGCCTGAAGAACGCGAGCGACCATAAGCATTTCGAAATTGAACGCGAGCGCCGCAATCAATGTGCCTGCGATCGAGCTTACTAACGAACCTATAAACAATTGTCTTGTCGTAAACCATTGCAGAAGGAGCCCAGTCATCGGCATCAAAATGCCGAGAGTAAGCAGAAACCCCGTTGTCAACCATTGTGCCGTAGCGGCTGAAATTTGGAACACGACCATTAAATTACTAATCGCAATGTTGAGAGCTGTTTCACTGAACATGCCAACGAAACCGCAGATGAGCAGCGACGCCATAATGGCACGCGTATTGTATTGCTTCATTTTCGGATTTCACTTCCCTCTGATATCTATTTTCCATTCCTATAAGTCTGTTATCTGTTAAATTTTATTGTCCACAATAATCTAAGTCAATTTATGTGCACTGTAAGGGATCAGTCTCAACTTGTACTAAGGATTTCATATGATATTAATGTTGCCAAAAAGCATAAAATAATCTTCTATTTAAAAGAAACCGAAGGAAAATTCCTTCAGCTTCTTTGTTTTATATTTTTTAAAATAGTCTGAAAAAATAATTGATTTTGAATATTAAATTAACTATAATAATCCCTAACTAATGCTCGTTAGGTGGTGAAGTATGAATAAAGAAAAGATTAAAGAGGTGGCCTTAAGGCTGTTTGCCAACAAGGGTTATGAACAAACCTCGTTATCAATGATTACAGCGGAGGTTGGGATTAAAACTCCATCTTTTTATGCTTTCTATAAAAGCAAAGAAGAATTATTCCTTACGATTGTCGAGGAAGTATTTGCTCATTATACCGAGCATATTTCCCATGTTTTTAAAAGCGTCAGCCATGAAGCCACAGAGAGAAGACTGTTTAAGATTCTTGAAGAAATGTACAAGTTTCATCAAATGGAAGTTGAAGAAACGGATTTCTATCGCAGATTTATGATGTTTGCCCCCGAGGGATTACATGAAAGGTTCCAAGAAGAATTTATTGAATCTGACAAGCTTCTTTCAAATATGCTTGGAGAGATTTTCCAAGGCGCGATCGACAAAGGGGAAGTCAGGAAGATAGAGTTAGAGGATTTAGTCGCAAGCTTTCTTTGCCTAATGGACGGGCTGTTTACACAATTATTTTACTATGACAGGGTACCAGAGAAGCTAGAACACCGACTGAAGCTCAACTGGAATGTCTATTGGTCAGGAATAAAAGCTGAAAAAGCTGCAAATCCATATTCTTTTAAATTTTAACTACAAGGAGGTAGACAATGAGATATTTAGGGATTAAGGAGATTGAAAACATTGCCATCGGGGCTGCAATTTTAGGAACCGGCGGCGGTGGAGACCCCTATATTGGCAAAATGATGGCCATTGAGGCGGTTAAAAGATATGGAGAAGTAAAGCTCATCACAGTGGATGAATTAAGCGATGAAGATTTAGTAGTTCCGGTTTCCTCCATCGGGGCGCCGACGGTCGGTGTTGAAAAAATCCCATCTGAGCGGGAGCTAACTGCACCGCTTGAACATCTTGAAAAAATACTTGGCAAAAAAGCAACCGCTGTAATGCCGATTGAAATTGGCGGAAGCAATTCGCTCATCCCTGTTGCAGCGGCCGCTAAAAAAGGGATTCCGTTACTGGATGCGGATGCGATGGGCCGTGCTTTTCCGGAATCACAAATGGTCACGTACCATTTGGACGGCCTTCAGCCCGGAACAGTGACCATGGCAGATGAAAAAGGAAATGTTGCTGTATTTTACCCAATCAACGGAAATTGGTCCGAGCGCCTTGCACGTGCGGTGACTATTCAAATGGGTGGTACTGCGAAAATGTGCGACTATGCGCTCGAAGGTAAGTATGTCAAACAAAGTGCCATTCCGAACACACTGACACTGGCGGAAGAAGTTGGAGCCATTATCAGCGGCTCTAAAGAAAAGGGTTTGAACCCAGTTAGTGAACTTTTGGAAAAAATGAACGGATATCAGCTTTTCTGTGGAAAAGCCGTTGATATCCGCCGAAAAATCCAAGACGGATTTACACGCGGGGAAGCTCTTTTTGAAGGCATCAAAGAGGATAAGGATAATAGTTTTAGACTCTTTTTCCAAAATGAACACCTGCTGGCGATTAATGAAGAAACGAAAGAACCGCTCGCCATTACCCCTGACTTAATTGCTGTCCTAGACCTTGAAACCGGCGCGCCGATTACGACAGAAGGATTGAAATATGGAACTCGTGTAGTGGTAACGGCGTTTCCATGTGATAAAAAGTGGAGAACGGCAAAGGGAATCGAAACGGCTGGCCCAGGTTATTTCGGCTATCCGTCCGAGTATCAGCCGGTGGAAGAATTGGCAGTGAAAAGGGGGTGTGCAATTAGATGAGCTATCGAATTGGAATAGATGTTGGCGGAACGAACACGGATGCCGTCTTGCTGGATAGAGACTTGCACGTTGTATCTAAAGTAAAGGAGGCAACGACAAAAGATATCAGCACGAGCATTAACCATGCGGTGCAATCACTCATAAAGCGAAGTGGAGTCAAGCCGGAAAGTATCAGTCATGCCATGCTGGGAACGACCCACTGTACCAATTCTATCGTAGAAAGAAAAAATTTAATGAAGGTAGGCGTGATCAGGCTGGGTGCTCCCGCTACCGACACTGTGCCTCCACTGGCATCTTGGCCTGAGGACATGATGGAGCACATTGGTCGTTATACAAGAATCGTTCGTGGCGGCTATGAATATGACGGACGTACCATTTCCAACATCAATGAGGAGGAAATTCGTGAAGTCTGCCGCTCCTTCAAAGGGCATGTGAACTCAGTGGCTATCATCGGTGTGTTTTCCCCAGTGAATCAGGACCAAGAAAAACGGGTGAAGGAAATAGTTAGAGAAGAGTTGGGCCCGGATACATATATCTCGATGTCTAATGAGATTGGCAGCATTGGGCTGCTCGAAAGGGAAAATGCAACGATTTTAAATGCAGCCTTAAAGGATACCGTCCGCAATGTGGCAAACGGTTTTAAAGAAGCCCTTGAAAAAGAAGGAATTCAAGCGAAAATTTATTTTTGCCAAAATGACGGAACGCTGATGTCTAACCAATACGCGTTGGAATATCCAATTCTCACGATTGCAAGCGGACCCACCAATTCCATTAGAGGAGCTGCCCATCTGACAGGCATGAAAGACGCCATCGTAGTGGACATTGGCGGCACCACAACTGATATTGGTGTGTTAGTCAATGGTTTTCCAAGGCAGTCTTCGTTAGCGGTGGATATTGGCGGAATCCGGACGAACTTCCGTATGCCGGACTTGTTATCCTTTGGACTCGGCGGTGGAACGATCGTCCGTCAAGATCATGAACATATTACCATCGGACCTGATAGCGTCGGCTATCAATTAAAAGAGAAAGCGTTAATTTTTGGAGGAGATATCTTAACCTCCACGGATATTGCTGTTAAACTAGGAAACTACAATTTTGAAGGTGCACAGACCGAAAGAATCGACCAGGAACTGGCTGAAAAGGTATCGCAGCTGATGATGGAAATGATTGAAGAGGGAATCGACCGGATGAAGACATCAAACCAGGATGTGCCGGTTATCCTTGTGGGCGGAGGCAGTATTCTTGTTTCTTCCACATTAAAAGGAGTCTCCGAACTACATCGCCCAGAAAATTACGATGCAGCGAATGCCATCGGAGCAGCGCTCGGTGAAGTAAGCGGTGAGACCGACAAAATCTATTCATTGGAGAAAATGTCTTACGAAGAAGTCATCGAAGATGCCAAGCAAAATGCCATTCAGGGTGCCGTTGCTGCGGGCGCTGCTAAAGAGACTGTGAAGATTGTACAGATGGAAGATGTACCGCTGGCCTACCTGCCGGGGAATTCCATCCATGTAAAAGTAAAAGTCGCTGGGACACTTGCTGGAACACCGAGTTTCTCATACTAAAAAACGTCCAGATTGATAGTTTTACAGTTTTTACAATCCCTTGGAAATTGGAAGTGAGATAAATGAGAGCAGCTACCGATGTCGGCGGAACGTTTACCGATTTGGTCTATGTGACGGATGAAGGTGAAATTGGCTACTCCAAGGCACATACGACACCTCCCCATTTCGAAATCGGGGTCTTAGATGTCTTGAATCAAGGCGGCATTTCCTATCAAGAGATCGAAACGTTCCTGCATGGAACAACGGTCATTATTAATGCATTAACCGAGCGCAAAGGAGTAAAGACCGGGTTAATTACCACAAAGGGATTCCGCGATGTCCTCGAGATCGCCCGCGGGAACCGGCCGGATTTATTCAATATGCGCTACCAAAAACCGAAGCCGATTATCCCTCGCTACTTAAGGAGAGAGGCGGAGGAACGCATCAATTATAAGGGGGAGATATTAGTTCCCCTACAGAAGAGCCAAATACACAAAATTATAGAAGATTTTAAAAAGGAACATGTTGAATCGATTGCTATTGCATTTTTGCATTCATACCGGAATCCGGCCCACGAAATGGAAGCCGTCAAATGGATTCAGCAATTATGGCCAGACGTTTCCATTACCTCTTCCCATGAATTAATCAAAGAATGGAGGGAATATGAGCGGACCAATACGGCGGCCATGAATTCCTATATCAAACCGATTGCCACATCTTATATTGACCGGCTGGAATCTAAGCTCCTGGAACGTGGCGCAAATGGTCAAAAATATATCATGCAGTCCAATGGCGGGACGACAACCTTCTCCCAAGCGAAAACCGCCCCGATTAACATGGTGGAATCGGGTCCAGTGGCCGGTGTGTTTGGTACAGCGATTTTAGGTAAAATCCTAGGTGAAGAGAATCTGATTGCCTTTGATGTCGGCGGCACTACCGCGAAATGCTCGTTAATTGAAAAGGGCCAGGTCAAAATCACAACGGACTATTTTATTGAAAAAACGGAAAAAACAGCTGGATATCCATTGAAAATTCCTGTTGTTGATATTGTGGAAATTGGCAACGGCGGCGGCTCGATTGCCTGGATTGAAGACTCCGGTGCTTTAAGGGTAGGGCCCCAGTCGGCCGGAGCCGTTCCGGGACCTGTCTGTTATGGAAAAGGCGGAGAAAAGCCGACGATCACGGATGCCAATCTAGTGACCGGGCGTCTTTCGGCAGCCAATTTTGAAAACGAAGTGGATTTGAATAATGTCAAAGAAGCGATTTTTCAACAAATTGCCAAGCCCTATAGATTAACGGTTGAAGACGCGGCGCTTGGAATTATCCGCCTCGCTAACTCCAACATGATGAATGCCTTAAAGCTTATTTCGGTAAGAAGAGGGCATGACCCGCGGGACTTTACCATGGTAGCGTTTGGAGGCGGCGGCCCGCTTCATGCCACTTGGCTAGCAAAAGAGTTGGGTATCAAAAAGGTGATTGTCCCGGTTGCGTCGGCTGTATTCTCGGCCTGGGGAATGCTGATGACCGATCTTCGACAGGATTTTATCCAAACATCCATCCAAAAATTAACTAGAGCCAGTTTCGAAAAGCTTAACGAGGAATGGGAAACACTCGAAAGCCAAGCACTAGAGCAATTTTTGCAGGAAGGTGTCATCGAGGGGGACATCGTGTTCTCAAGATATGCCGACCTTCGCTATGCCGGTCAGGAACACACTGTAAAGGTTCTGGTTCCAGGCGGCAAATGGGATGAAGCAGTGATTCGAGAGGTTATCGCAGCCTTCCATGTACAGCATGAAAAAACGTATACCTTCAAATTAGACAGCGGGGTCGAATTGGTAAACTTGCATCTTACGGGGTTTGGCCGCACCCAAAAACCAACGCTAAAAAAGTTGGACCCTTTACTGTACACGAAGTCACATCCGGCAGAATCAAGAAAGGTCTACTTCGAAGAGGGAGGCTGGCTCCTGACGGATGTTTATAAACGTGACACGTTAGGTCCTGAATCGAAAGTTAAAGGACCAGCTGTCGTAGAAGACAAGATGTCGTCAGTCGTTGTGTATCCGTCGCAGGTATTAAAGGTCGATTCGTATGGGAATTTAATTGTCTGGACAGGGGGAGCAGCAGATGATTCAGAAAACGATTGACCCTTTCACACTGGAGATTATTAAGGATTCTTTGGCATCCATTAGTGAGGAAATGTTTCTGACGCTCGGAAAGACATCGATGAGTCCCATCATCTATGAGGTGCTGGATTATGCAACAGGCATCACGGACCCTGAAGGGAACTTATTGACACAAGGCAATGGTGTCGCCGGCTTTATTGGAATGATTAGTTCTATGGTGAAGGAAACCCTTGAAAAATATCACCACAATATTCGTCCGGGGGATGTTTTTATCATCAACAATCCTTACAAGGGCGGCGGCTCCCATTTATCTGATGTTGGGCTCGTTACCCCAATCTTTTTTGAAAATGAACTGGTTGCTTTTTCCGCAAGTAAAGCCCATTGGACCGAGGTGGGCGGTAAGGACCCTGGTTCCTTTACAAACGATGCCACGGAAATCTATCAGGAGGGCTTGCAATTTCCATGTATCAGGCTGTTTGATCAAGGGAAGCTCAATGAACCGTTACTCGAAATGATTAAGGCCAATGTCCGATATCCTGACCTTTCAGTAAGCGACATGTGGGCGGAGATTGCCGCCATCCGGATTGGGGAGAAGCGGTATCAGGAGGTATGCCAAAAGTATGGGAAAGAAACGGTGCAGCGTGCGGCCCAATATTTGCTCGATCAGGGAGAACGAGTATCGAGGAAGCTAATCCAAGACCTTCCGGGCGGCGAGTACTTTGCGGAGGATTACGTTGACGCAGATGGATTGGGAAACGGTCCATTTAGGGTCCAAGTGAAGGTGACAATTACGGATGATGAGTTTATTTGTGATTTCAGGGGCAGTCATCCGCAGGTTCCGGGCCCGGTCAATTGCTCCTACACGACGCTGGTTTCCGATGTTCGCACGGTTTTTCTGGCGATTACCAATGACGATCACCACATCAATGATGGGGTATTCCGACCGCTGAAGGTCATTACCGATCCGGGATCAATTTTTTCCTGCGAACGGCCTGCTCCGATGTCCATCTATTGGGAAAGCGGTGCAGTTGGCGGCGAGCTTGTTTGGAAGGCACTTGCACCGATTTTACCGGAAAAGCTTGGGGCTGGGCATTTCCTATCCGTTTGTTCCGTTTCACTTGCCGGGAAGCACCCGGATACTGAGGAACCATTCTTGATTGTGGAGCCGTCTGTCGGTGGCTGGGGAGCGAGCAGCACTGAAGATGGTGTGAGTGCTCAATTCTGCATTGGCGACGGAGAAACGTATAATGTACCGGTTGAGATTGCCGAATCCAGATATGGCGTGCTAGTCGAGGAATATTCTTTAAATCAGGATGGCACCGGGTTTGGCGAATATGCTGGCGGTTCCGGAGTGACCCGGTCCTACAAAGCTTTAACAGATGGTCAGAACATAACTGTCACTTTTGGACGACACCTGCATAGACCATGGGGATTGAATGGCGGTCAGGAAGGGTCCAATAATCGGTTTTATGTTGTCAAGCAGTCGGGTGCACAGGAAGGCCCCTTTGGATTTTATGCCCGTTATCCGCTGGACAAAGGGGATGTGGTCAAACTTGTCACCGGTACCGGCGGAGGCTGCGGCGATCCGTTGAAACGGGATATTGAGAAGGTACTCTACGATGTCCGGAATCAATATTTAACCATCGATCAAGCAGAGGAAGTTTACGGAGTTGTGATTGATGAGGAGACGTTAACCATTAAGAGCATTAAGCCCTTACGAAAAACTCTTTTCAGACAGGAAGACCAATAGATAATTAAATATTAAATTATCACCACAAAACAAGGAGGAGAAAATATGAGGAATCAGAAAAAATATTATTACCTTTTTGTCACCATGATTTGTTCGTTCCTATTACTTGCGGCATGTTCTGGCAATCAAAAGACAAACTCATCATCTACAACTGCAAAAGCAGGCAAACCTCAGGGCGGCATCGCCACCTACGGTTCCCATGAAGATGTCATGACCTTCTGGGATCCAAGTGACAGCTATTCCAATGAAATTATCGCCATGAACAACATGTATGAAACGCTTCTTCGATATGATCCAAAAACACAATCCTTTGAAAAGGTATTAGCTGAAGATTACAACGCCTCCAAAGATGGACTTACCTGGACATTCAAACTCAAACAGGGCGTAAAGTTCCAAACTGGGAATGAATTGACCGCAGATGCAGCGAAAGCTTCCATCGAACGCACGATTCAGCGCGGCAAAGGGGCAGCCTTCATCTGGGATTCCGTCAAAGAAATCAAAGCAGTAGATAAATATACTTTAGAATTCGACCTGAAATATCCATCTGCCTTGGATACAGTTGTTTCCTCAGGTTATGCAGCCTACATCTTTGATTCCAAATATGCAGAAGAAAAGGGCGGTGATAAATGGTTTAATGAGGGACATGCAGCCGGTACCGGTCCATATATGCCTGAAAAATGGGAGCGAGGCAGCCAGTTAATTTTAACAGCCTTCGACCAATATTGGGGAAAATGGAAAAACAACAATTACCAAAAGGTTGTATTTAAAACCATCCCTGAGGCCAATACCCGCCTGCAAATGGCCAAAGGTGGTCAGCTCCAGATTGTTGACCAGCTTCCAAATGAGTTAATCAAATCCGTTGAAGGAGAAAAGAATGTTTCCGTTGTAAAAACGAATAGCTTCCAGCAGCTGATTATGCAGCTGAATACACAAAAAGCTCCATTAAATAATCCAAAGGTCCGCCAAGCGATTGCCTATGCAATCCCATATGACAAAATCATTAAGGATGTTTTAGGCGGCATGGCAGAGCAGTCTCACGGGAATGTGCCGAAAGGGCTGTGGGGGTATGATGAAAGCCTGACTCAATATCACCAGGACCTAGACAAAGCAAAGCAATTATTAAAAGAAGCTGGTGTCAACGGAGGAAAATTAACGCTAACGTATGCCTCTGCGGATGAAGAGCAGCGCCAAATTGCCGAACTTTACAAAATTGAGTTGGCGAAGATCGGCTTTAACGTAGACGTAAAAGGGATGATCTGGGATGCACAGTGGGATTTATCCAAGTCATCTGATGCTAAAAACCGTCAGGATATCTTCTTCATGTACTGGTGGCCGGATTACGCCGATCCGTATTCATTTATGAAAAATCTATACGGGTCTGAGAAAGATATCGTGTTCAATCTCGCTTATTATAACAATCCGAAGTATGATGCCATGATTATTGATGCTCAACAAGTTGCCGGAGTAAATCGTGACAAGGCGATCGCCGATTACAAACAAGCACAGCAAATTTTAGTTGACGATGTACCGGGGGTATCTCTCTACGACCGTCTATATGTTCGTGTCATCGATAACAGCTTTGGAGGATATGTAGATAATCCTGCCTATCCAAACGTGGTATTCTTCCACAACACCTTTAAAAAGTAGGTGACAAGAAATGATTCGATTTTTCGTCCGCAGAATTGGCCTAGGAATTCTAGTACTGTTTGGGGTTTCTCTCATTACATTCGTCATTGCGCGCGTCATCCCGTCCAATCCTGCGGCCCGTTGGATCGGGCCAAAAGCAACGGCCGAACAGATCAAGGCGGCTACCGTTGAATTAGGGTTGGACAAGCCAATTTCCACCCAGTATGTTCATTACATTAAAGGGCTGTTTTCAGGTGATTGGGGAGTATCGATTACTTCCCATCAACCTGTTTTAAAGGAACTATTAACCTATCTGCCTTCGAGTCTTGAAATTATTATCGGAGGGATGCTTATTGCCCTTATTATTGGGATTCCACTTGGTGTGTTAACAGCTGTCTACAAAGGTACATGGGTAGACCACCTATCAAGGGGAATCAGCATCGGGGGAGTTTCCATTCCTGCCTTCTGGCTGGCAATGATATTTCAACTGATTTTCTACCAGTTTCTTGGCGTGCTCCCTCTCGGGGAAAAAGTGTCCACAGATGTATCGCTGCTCTATCCGATTAAAACCGTTACGGGTTCTAATTTGGTCGATTCGATCATTCAAGGGAATTGGATGTTTTTCCAGGATTCACTTCTGCATTCGATATTGCCAATGCTGACAATGGCGGCTTTTCCTCTGGGAGTGGTTACACGGATGACCCGTTCCTCGATGCTCGAAGTCGTTAATGAGGATTACATGCGGGTTACGAAGGCATTTGGCTTCTCCAAATGGGTCCGCACGTTTAAGTACGCGCTAAAGAATGCGATGGGACCTACTGTCACTTCCCTTGGACTGACCTTTGCCTATTCGTTGACTTCTACTTTTTTAATAGAGTCGGTGTTTACATGGCCCGGCCTTGGTTTATATACTTCGAAAGCAATTCTATCCTCCGATTTTCCGGTAGTTATGGGGGTTACCATTTTTGTGACGGCAGCCTACCTTATTGTGAATTTACTTGTCGACGCAATTCTAGCCCTCTTGGACCCAAGGATAAAAGTCAATGCAGAGAGTTAAGGAGGAAATAATAAGATGAATTCTAATACGAATATAGCTCCTCCAGCTGCAACAAAGAGCAATTCTAAATCAAAAGTTGCAAACAGGCCTTTTTTCATAGAGGCCCGCTATTTTTTTAAAAATAATAAGCTCGCCTTTATCGGTTTTATTATTATTGTTGTCCTAATCTTACTGGCTTTGCTGGCACCAGTCATTATCCCTTATAAGCAGGATATTGCCCAAGAGACGCATATGGAGAACAAACTGCTGGCTCCAAGCGTTGCTCACCTTTTTGGCACTGATGAACTCGGCAGGGATTTATTCAGCCGGACCATCTATGGAACGCGCATTTCCTTTCAAATTGGCCTGATTGCCATTGGATTGTCTATTCTCATCGGGATTCCGCTAGGGTTGATTGCTGGTTACTTTGGAAAGTGGATTGATGAGGTTATTATGAGGATTAGCGATATCTTCCTTAGCTTTCCACCGCTCCTGCTTTCCATTGCTATTTCGGCCCTGCTTGGTCCATCGCTTACTAATATGATGATTTCGATTGCCATTTCGTGGTGGCCATGGTACACAAGGCTCATCCGCGGACAGGTGATTTCATTAAGGGAACGCGGTTTCGTTGAAGCGGCCAAATCTCTCGGTGTACCGTCATGGGTGATTATCCGGCGCCATATATTGCCGAACAGCTTGGCGCCGGTGATCGTGCAGATTTCAATGGATTTTGGCTCCATCATCCTGACAGCGGCGTCGCTTAGTTTCTTAGGGTTAGGGGCTCAGCCGCCGCAACCTGAATGGGGGCTTCTCGTGAATATCGGGAAAAATTACTTTTTAACCAACTGGTGGTATGTGACGTTTCCCGGTTTATTTATTTTTATCACGGTTATGGCCTTTAATCTTTTCGGGGACGGGCTGCGGGACTATTTAGATCCAAAAACCCGGGAGTCTTAATGGAGGGGGAATCAACGTGGATGTTCTATTAGAGATGAAAAATGTAAAAGTCGAAATCGAAACCCGCACGGGAACATTTACCGCATTGGATTTAGAAAACCTGTTCATTAACCGGGGTGAAACCGTCGCGCTCGTTGGTGAAACGGGCTCCGGAAAGTCAATGACTGCATCGGCGATTATGAATCTTTTCCCGACAAAAAAAGCAAAAGTTACCAAAGGTTCCATTCTTTTTGATGGAGAGGATTTACTCAAGCTCTCGGAGGAAAAAATGGAACAACATCGTGGCCAATCAATGACCATGATTTTTCAAGACCCGATGACTTCTTTAAATCCAGTTTTTCGTATCGGCGAACCAATGGTAAAAATGATCCACCGGCATTTGGGGGTAACGAAGCAAGAGGCGGTTCAAAAAGCAATCGAGGCTCTTTCTTTTGTCGGTCTGCCTGATCCTAAGAATCTAATAAAAAGGTATCCTCATGAATTAAGCGGCGGTCAGCGGCAACGTGTGATGATTGCGATGGCGATGGCCTGCAATCCTATGCTGCTTATTGCGGACGAACCGACAACTGCTCTGGATGTGACGATTCAGCTGCAAATTCTTTATTTGCTTAATCAAATGAAGGAGAAAAATGGAACCTCGGTACTTTTTATTACACATAACCTTAGTGTTGTTTCTCATATTGCGGACAGGATTGTCATTATGTACGGAGGGGTGATTCTGGAGTCAGGGAAGACTAAAGAGGTATTCGAGCATCCGAAACATCCGTACACAAAAATGCTCATTGATGCAATACCGAGAATCAATGACCAGCGTGAAAAACTCCCGGTCATTGAGGGAATGATTGACAGGACGTTAACGGGTTGTCCGTTTACGAACCGCTGCCCGATGGCAAAGCCTAAATGCGCACTGGCCAGGCCAGTTCTGGCGAAGGTTTCGCAAGAGCACAGTACGGCCTGTTTCTATCCGCTGGAGGAGGTGGAGAAGGTTGTCTAATTTACTAGAGTTAAAGGAAGTAAAAAAATACTTTCCAGTAAGGACGGGCCTAATGGGTAAAAAACAATTCCTCCATGCGGTTGATAATGTGTCTCTGGCGATTGAAGAAGGGGAGTGCTTTGGTCTTGTAGGTGAATCCGGGTGCGGAAAAAGTACACTTTCACGGACCATCTTAAAAAGCTACTCCCCCACAGAGGGGACGATTACCTTTCTAGGGCGGGACCTTTTTCAAATGGGGAAGGAAGAGGAAAAGAAGGCAAAAAAGAATATCCAAATGGTGTTTCAGGACCCCTACTGGTCTGTGAATCCAAAGATGAGAATCGGGGCGATTATCGAAGAGCCGCTAATTACTCACTTGAAAATGAGTAAACAAGAACGGGAAATTGAAGCGAAACGACTTTTAGGAGAGGTCGGTTTATCTGAGGATTTTTATTACCGATACCCGCACCAACTGAGCGGCGGCCAGCGGCAAAGGGTCGGCATCGCCCGCGCAATTGCACTGAATCCTAAATTAATCATTCTCGATGAACCTACTTCAGCGCTCGATATGAGTGTTCAGGCGCAAATTTTGAATTTGTTAAAGGAACTACAAAAAACCAAAGGGTTCACCTACTTGTTTGTTTCACATGATTTAAGTGTCATCCAGTATATGTGTTCAAGATTGGCCGTGATGTATTTGGGGGAAATCGTGGAAATGGGGGAAACCCGGGAGATTTTTGCTGCTCCGAAACATCCCTATACGAAGCTTCTGCTTCAATCGTTGCCGACGCTCGATAAAACGGATTTTACCCTAACGATGTATGAAGGCGAAATGCCAAAAGCCATTGATCCGCCTGAAGGCTGCCGGTTCATTACCAGGTGCCCGTATGCGGTCAGCGCCTGTCAGACAAAACAAGAGCTTATTTCAATGGACGGAAGTGAAGAACAGTTTGTTCGATGTCATCGGGTAGAGGAAATTGGCGGTCAGTTGAAATAGGGCTGAATTATTAGAGAGAAAGAGAGGGCGCACCTCTCTTTTTTATTATAGAGATTTTGGCATAGAAAAAGCACCAGCTGCTTTTATTGTTAATTTTTCCTTTTTGTGGAGTTAACTCATTTCGTAAATCAAAGTTTGTGAAGGATTGTTCTTAACTAACGATTTCTATTGTAGAATAATGGAGCTGGTTATATAAATACATCTAAAGACATTTTGTGAGTTCTAATGAAGATTGCCCGGTATTGGTTTTACCGGGCAATTTTTTATTCGAATAGGAACGAAGGTGGAGAGTATTTTTCGCGCTGCTTTTTCAACTCTTTGTTTTTCAGCCTTCGATAATTTTATTTTAAAATTATTATTTTAATATAGTTAATTACGAAACATTCTAATATTGTAAAAATTTAAGTTGACAACCTTCACATTTCAATTGTAAATTAAGACTATAAAAGTTACTAAAACGTTTTCGAAAAACGTTTTAGTAAAGGGGAGGGTTCAATGACTGTCACGATTAAAGACATCGCTCGTATGGCTGGAGTATCCGTTACCACCGTGTCGAAGGTTATCAATGGGAAGGATCATGATATAAGGGACAGTACAAGAGAAAAAGTCCAAAACCTTATTAAGGAACACAAGTATTCACCTAATAGACTTGCCCAAAGTATGATTACCAAGAAAACGAAAACCATTGGATTAATTATTCCCGATGTGCGAAATCCGTTCTTCACCGAAATCGCGAGGGGCGTTGAGGATATTGCGATCGAGAATGGGTATACGGTCTTTATTTGTAATTCTGATGATGATATCAAAAAAGAAATCATGTACATTGAAATGCTTGCAGACAAAAAGGTGGACGGACTCGTCCTTGCTCCCGCGATTTTGAGGGATGAACAATTGGAAAAAGAGGTGAATATTTCGACTCCGATTGTTCTAATCGATAGAGAGACCTCCATTCATGGGATTAAAGGGAAGATTCGAATTGATAATTTTCAAGGTGCATATGATGCGGTAAAGTGCTTGCTGGAACTTGGACATAAAGAGATTCTTTTCTTCTCGGGGCCGATTCACGAATTTCCTTCTAAAGATCGTTTGGCTGGGTATCGAAAAGCCTTGGAAGATTACGGGATTCCGTTTGCCGAGGAAAATGTTATCATCGGGGATTTTAAGCGGAAATGGTCAGAGGAAAGAATGGATGAGTTGATTCAGAAAGGCAAGTCGTTTTCAGGCGTTTTTTGTGGAAATGATCTTATCGCCATTGATGTGATAAAAAGCTTGCAAAAAAATGGAATTAAAATTCCAGAGGAAGTAAGTATCATAGGGTTTGATGATACTCCGATTGCTACGGTTGTTAGCCCCGAATTAACCACCATTCGACAGCCAAGTTATGAAATTGGCTATAAATCGATTGAATTGCTGTTAAAACAAATCTATGACGAAACAAACAGCTATCAGGAAATTCTATTAAGGCATGAATTGATTATTCGCGGTACTACAAAAAATATATAAAAAGAGGGGAAACACATGAAAAAACCATTATTATCACTTTTACTTGTTAGTTCTCTTGCCCTATCAGCTTGTGCGACCAAAAAGGAAGATTCTTCTTCTTCAGAACCAAAAGGAAAAGATAAACTTGATGTTGTCTTATTGATTCCCGGAACGCTTGGGGATAAATCATTCTTCGATGCAGCCAATCGCGGATTGGAAAGTGTGAAGAAGGAACTAGGTGCTCACACAAAAGTTATTGAGATGGGAACCGATAAAACGAAGTGGGAACCTACCTATAATGATGTCGCTAACGAGGATTGGGATATTGTTATTTCCGGCGGATCGGAAATAACTGATATCTTCAATGCCACTGCAGAAGCTCATCCGGAAAAGAAATTTATTAACTATGATACAGATATTGAAGAAACTCCAGACAATGTGTATGCCATGTCTTATTCAACTAATGAGGTTTCCTTTTTAGCGGGAGCAACTGCGGCACTTATTTCGACCTCTAATATGCCAAATGCCAATCCGGAAAAAGAAATTGGCTTTCTTGGAGGAATGGATATCCCAGGAATCAATCAATTCTTAGTAGGTTATATCCAAGGGGCTAAATATGTTGTGCCGGATATTAAAGTCATGACTTCCTATGCTGGCGACTTCGTGAACCCTGCGAAAGGGAAAGAATTATCGCTGATTCAGTACAATTCAGGTGTTGACGTTATCTTTAACGTAGCCGGCGGTACAGGCCTAGGTATCTTTGATGCTGCTAAAGAAAAAACAAAATATGCCATCGGTGTAGACTCTGACCAAGGTGCGTTATTCCAGGATTCAGATAGTGCGAAAGCAAATCTTATTTTGACTTCTGCGATTAAAAAAATTGATTCTACTATCTTAAATGCGGTTAAGAAAACAGAAGACGGTACATTAAAATATGGTAAACGTGAAGTTCTGGGCTTTAATGAAGATGGAGTAGGTCTTGCTGAAAATGATATTTTCAAAAAGGAGATACCTCAGGATCTGCAAACCAAAATTGATGATGTAAAAGAAAAATTAGTCAATAAGGAAATTAAAGTTGATAATGCAATGGGAATGAAAACCTCTGAAGTAGAAAAAATCAGAAATTCTGTTAAACCTTAATGGATATTTTTTAAAAACTTGGTGGATGAAAGGAAGTAGATTCATACTTCCTTTTCAATTTTAGTTCAAAAGGTGGTTGAGTCAATGCAAGAACCGCTGTTGGAAATGCGAAATATAACAAAGGTCTATTCAAATGGTGTAGTGGCCAATAAGAATGTGAACTTTTCCTTAACTAAAGGTGAAATTCATGCCATTGTTGGAGAAAATGGTGCAGGAAAATCAACCTTAATGAAAATGATGTTTGGAATGGAAGAACCCAGTGATGGAGAAATCTTTCTAAGAGGGGAGAAAATCAAGCTACAATCCCCACAAGATGCCATTGATCGTGCAATTGGGATGGTTCATCAGCATTTTATGCTGGTTCCTTCCTTTACTGTTGCCGAGAATATGGTTTTAGGGATGGAGCCTAAAAAGGGAATCGGAATGGATCAACAAGAAGCCGTTAGAATGACTAAGGAATTATCGGTAAAATATAATCTTTCCGTTGACCCTAATGCAAAGGTTCAAGATTTATCGGTTGGAATGAAGCAAAAGGTGGAAATTTTAAAAGCTCTCCTCCGCGGGGCTAAAATTCTTATCCTGGATGAGCCAACAGCCGTACTAACTCCGCAAGAAACGGAAGAGCTTTTTAGAGAGCTTACGTTACTGAAGGAAAATGGCCATACGATTGTGTTTATTTCGCACAAGTTAAAGGAAGTAAAGGCAATTTGTGATCGAATAACCATTATGCGTAGTGGTAGAAGTGAAGGTGTTTTTGAAACAAAGGACATCAGTGAGCAAGATATTTCAAGATTAATGGTCGGCAGGGATGTTTTACTAAAATATGATAAGGATCAATCCTCCTATGGAGCACCTGTCCTTAAGGTGAATGGCATCAACTACACTAATGGTTTAGGAAAGCAAGTCCTTCAAAATGTGAATTTCACTGTCAGAGCTGGTGAAATTGTCGGAATCGCAGGAGTGGAAGGAAATGGCCAAACCGAGCTCATCCAGGCCATTAGCGGTCAATTGCGTATTGATGAAGGCTCAATTCAACTATATCATGAGGAAATTTCCCGTTCCAATATTAAGCAAATTAGAGATAAGAAAGTATCTTATATTCCTGAGGATCGGATGCGACAGGGAGCGGCGAAAGAAGCCAGTATTTCCGATAATCTCATTTCTACTCATTATCGAAAAAAAGAATGGAGCAATGGGCTTTTCTTAAAAGGAAGGAAAATCGTTCAATTGGCTGAAAGTCTCATCGACGAGTTTAAAGTGCGCTGCTCGGGGCCTTCCCAAGAAATCGGAATGTTATCAGGCGGAAATATGCAGAAGGTCGTTGTGGCTCGTGAATGTTCGACGAATCCGGAATTGTTGTTAGCAGAACAACCTACCCGTGGAGTGGATGTGGGGGCAGCTCAATTGATCCATCAAAAGATGCTGGAAATGAGAAAGATGGGCTGTGCAATTCTTTTAGTTTCTGCTGATCTTAATGAAGTACTTGAATTAAGTGATAGTTTACTAGTTATGTATAATGGAGAAATCGCAGCTTATTATCAACATCCCCAGACATTATCAGAATCAGAGCTTGGACTCAATATGCTTGGGATTAAAAAGCAAACTCCGGAAGAGATAGGGAGGGCTATTTATCATTAAGTTAAAACATTTTGAAGGAATCAGAACTTTTGCAGTTATTATTATCTCTTTGGTCATTGCCTTTCTGATTATTTCCTTCGTCAGTGAGCAGCCGTTAACTACTATCGGAATTTTTCTATTTGAACCCGTCTTAACTCTGTCACATATCGGAAACGTGATTGAAATGGCGATTCCATTAACCTTTGCCGGACTGGCAACTGCCCTGTTATTTCGGACTGGTTTATTTAATCTAGGAGCAGAAGGGATTTTCTATATCTCTGGAATCACCGCAGCTTCAGTGGCAATCTTTTTCCACCTGAATGGATTTCTTCACCCGCTCGTTGCTATTTTAGCAGGAGGCTTGGTTGGCGCATTGATTTCGACCATTGTGGGTCTGATGAAGGCGAAATGGAATGCAAGTGAATTGGTCACTTCCTTAATGTTCAATAGCATTCTATTAGGTGTTGGTTTATATATTCTAAACTATCATTTGCGTGATGCAAAAGCATTCTCGACGGTTTCCTTTAAGTTTGAACCCACAGCATTACTTACAAAAATATTACCTGGAACTAGAATTCATACAGGTTTAATTATTGTCATCCTCGTCGTCATTGCAACCCATTACTTTTTGTATAAAACAAAGTGGGGATATGAACTCAGAATGACAGGTGTAAATCGAGAATTTGCAGAGTACTCAGGAATTAATACGGTCAAGATTATTATTCTCGTTCATATCATTGCAGGATTTATATCGGGGGTTGGCGGCTCCGTTGAAATCCTAGGAATGTATACGAAATTTCAATGGACGGCCTTACCGGGATATGGATTTGATGGAGCCTTAGTGGCAATGCTCGCCAAGAATAAACCATTGCATATCATCGCATCTGCCTTATTCCTTTCCTATATTCGGATTGGGGCAGATCTCATGGCACGAATGTCCGATGTACCAGCTGAAATGATTTCCATTATCCAAGCTATTATTATTCTATTAATTTCTGCTGAATTATTCCTACGTTTCTTAAAGAATAGAATGCTACTGAAGGAGGCGGAAAAAAATGCATAGTTTTATTAATGTAATTTTGACAACCGATTTTGCCTTTTCCGTCATCCGTGTAACCACTCCTATTTTGTTTGCGGCATTAGGGGCATTGATTTCATCGCGAGCGGGAATCATTAATATTGGGATGGAAGGTTCTATGCTTGTTGCTGCTTTAACAGGGGTTGTTATAAGTGCCTATTCCGGAAGCGCATGGGTCGGTCTTCTAGCGGCGATCCTGAGTGGAATCATGATATCGGCAATATTGGCCTATTTCACGTTGAAAATTAAAACTGATATTATTCTTGGCGGAATTGCCATCAATATGTTTGCGTCAGGCGGGACCATTTTCATCCTTTATTTACTAAGCGGGGATAAAGGAGCATCTACATCTCTGAAAAGTCAATCCGTGCCGTCCATCAATATTCCGATTTTGCAGGATATTCCCGTTATCGGGCCCATTTTTTCAGGACATAATGTATTAACTTATATATCTATTCTTTCTGTCTTTATTGTTTATTATCTATTAAAACGAACTCCGCTGGGACTACGAATCCGTTCAGTTGGAGAGAATGCTCATGCGGCTCAATCCGTTGGGGTAAGTGTTTATAAGGTTCAATATATTTCATTGTTATTGAGCGGCCTTTTTGCCGGTCTTGGCGGTGCCTACATGTCGATGGGCTACTTATCGATGTTTACTCGCGATATGATTGCCGGACGAGGGTGGATTGCGATTGCCGCTGAAGCGATGGGAAGAGGTTCAACAATCGGAACAACAGCTACAGCGCTGCTTTTTGGCGCAGCGGATGCTTTATCCAATGCCTTCCAAGTACTGAAGATTCCGAGTGAATTGATTTTTACAATCCCTTATGTTGCAACAGTTATAGGGTTATTACTGTTTTCTATTAAAGAAACACGCCGAAAAGCTAAGGTTAAATAGAAAGGAAGTATAATATGAGACATATTATCATCGATTGCGACCCAGGTCATGATGATGCAATTGCCATTCTGATGGCAATCGCTCATCCACAAGAATTGAATATTCTAGGAATTACCACGATAGGTGGAAATTCTATTTTAGAAAATATTACCGATAACGCTCTTAAATTATTAAGCTTTGTTGATCAAGACATTCCGGTTGCGAAAGGTTCGAAGGGCCCTCTATTAGGGAATCTACAAACCGGCGAGATCGCACATGGGGAATCAGGAATGGATGGCCCTCTGCTGCCGCCTTCTAAATTTACTGTTGTAGAGGAAAATGCCGTAGAGTTTATGCTCCATAAAATACGCGCTTCAGAGGAAAAGGTCACATTAGTTCCGATTGGTCCATTAACGAACATCGCGTTGCTATTTACAAGTTATCCAGAAGTAAAGGAAAAGATTGAATGCATCTCCTTAATGGGTGGAGGCATTTACGAGGGGAATATCACTGCAACTGCCGAATTTAACATTTATGTCGATCCGGAAGCTGCCCAAATTGTCTTTTCTTCTGGGGTTCCGATTGTCATGAGCGGCTTAGATGTCACGACAAAGGCTGAAATCACTGTAGACGAAATTGCCGAATTGAAAAAGAGAGGGAAAGTCTCCTATATGGTCGGCGAACTTTTAGATTTTTATAATCAATATAGCAAAAAAATGGGGTATGACGGCAGTGCCCTCCATGATCCATGTGCGATTGCATGGCTCCTAAAGCCTGAACTTTTTCAATCAAAATCCCTATTTGTCAATGTTGAAACACGGGGTGTGCTGACAAGGGGGATGACGGTGGCAGACAATCGGAAGAAGCCTTCTAATCCACCGAATACAGAAGTGTTATTTGAAGTGAATCGTGAAGGATTTATTGAGCTCATTTTTGACTCACTTCAAATTTTAGATGAAAAAATGGGGTGATGAGATGGCAGGCTGGGACAGCTTACAAGAGTTAGTAAGATTTGAAATCATTCAACGCTCAGAAGAAGGCTGTAATGTGGATGGTTTTCAAGACATGGTGCTTGCTGCTGGTACGGATAAAATCAAATTGATGAATGTATACGATCAGTTGATGAAACTTCCTATTGAGAATGATTTTCCTTTCACGGAACCCTCTAATCTTGAGGACATCCGAAAGCTTCGCCCAAAAAGTGCGCCAAAGGTTCAGGCCACACTTAATAATGAGAAATGGTTATTGGATCAACTATTTGGTGCATGGTTAGGCAGAAGTGCCGGCTGTGCCCTTGGGAAACCAATAGAGCACTGGGATTATCTGATAGGGAATAAGCATCATCCAGGATGGAAAAATGTTGAGCTTTGGTTCAAAGGGGCCAATGCATGGCCGATAAAAGGATATACTCCCCGTCATTCCAGTGCGGAACAAGAGTGGGGCCTAGGATTAAATGATTGGTCACCTGGAAGTACTAGCGATACCATCAAATATATGGAAAGTGATGATGATATTCGCTACACTGTTCTCGGGTTAATCCTCCTAGAAGAAAAGGGAATACACTTTGATTCATGGGATATCGGTAAACTTTGGCATAGGTATTTAACGTATCAACAGGTATGTACCGCTGAAACACAATCCTATTTAAATTTTGCCCATATCACCTCCCATATGAAAGGGAGTAAGCCAAATGATTGGGAGCAAAAAATGGATTGGGTTAGGACCAATTTAAATCCTTATCGGGAGTGGATTGGAGCGCAAATCCGTGTAGATGTCTATGGTTATGCTGCTGCTGGAAATCCTGAACTGGCAGCGGAACTCGCCTATCGAGATGCTTCTTTTTCCCATGTAAAGAATGGAATTTATGGAGCCATGTTTGTTGCAGCCATGATCGCGGCAGCTTTTGTTGAAAAAGATAATGAGAGAATCATCGAAATCGGATTAGGACAAATTCCTGAAAATTGTAGACTCTCAAATGCAGTAAAGAAGGCAATTAACATTGCTCAGACAGCGAATAGTCAAGAAGAATTATATCGCCGTATTTGGGATAGCTTTCAACAGTATGATCCTGTTCATACGATTAATAATGCTGCTTTAGTAGCAGCATCACTGATATATGCTGGTGATGATTTTGAAAAGGCTATCACCACAGCCGTTGGTGGTGGATGGGATACGGATTGTAACGGGGCAACCGTAGGTTCTATTATGGGGACAAAATTAGGGGCAGAGCATCTGCCAGAAAATTGGATTTCTCCATTAAATAATACCCTTTATTCGGAAATTGTAGGATTTCATCCTACACTCATTTCAACATGTGCGGACAGAACTTACCAAGTATATACGAAAATTCAACAACAGATAGGAATGGTTTAGTGGGCAATCCTATAAAGAGGTTTTGCCAATATGTGTGTGACTAGACAACAAGTAAATTAGGTGAAATATCGTGGGGAAAATTGCAGTAATAGGCAGTATGAATATGGATTATATTATTGAAACGGATCAGCTCCCGAATCTTGGAGAAACGGTGATGGCGAATCACTATTTTAAGTTGATTGGTGGAAAAGGGGCTAATCAAGCCGTAGCAGCAGCACGCCTTGGTGGGGAAGTTACCTTTTACGGTTCACTTGGAAATGATGAAGACGGTAAGTTAATAAGGGACCTGTTGGCAAAGGAAAACATTAATGTTTCACATTTGAACCATGTTGACCATGCCCCTACAGGAGTTGCTTTTATTGAGATTTTGAAAAGTGAGAATCGTATTTTAGTCGTTCCAGGAGCGAATTCTTTTACAAATCAATCTTATATAAAAACAATAGAACAAAACTTATTGGAAAATGATGTGTTTGTTTTTCAATTTGAAACCCCCTTAGAAATACTAGAATATTTAGTGCCGATCTTACATCAACTGGGGAAAATTATCATTGTAAATCCTGCCCCGGCTTTAAGGTTACCCAAGGAACTTATTGATCGAATTAACTATCTGATTCCAAATGAACATGAATACAGAATTGTTTTAAATGAGGATGAACATACGTTTGAATCTATTTTAGAGAAATATTCAAATAGATTAATAGTTACTTTTGGGAAACAAGGCGTGCTATATCATGATGGTAAGCAGATTGTCACCACCCCAGCTATTAACGTTAGTGCAGTGGATACTACTGGTGCAGGAGATACTTTTACAGGTGCGTTTGCTGCAGCTATAGCCAGTGGGAAAAACAAATTAGAAAGTATTAAGTTTGCAACGATTGCAGCTGGTTTATCTGTCACAAAAAAAGGCGCTCAAACTGGAATGCCTATTATAGAGGAAATGGAAAATTTTTCAAATAATTGATTTAGTAACTGTCTCTTTGTTGAGGGGATGATATTCCTGATACCTTGGGCTCCAATGGTAAACGGAGAAACCGTTCAATGGCAATGCATGAAATAGCACCAGAAGTGTTGCCACATCCACTTCTCACATGTGGAATACGTAAACAACGAGTAGCAAGATGGTTAAACCCAATATTAAACATCGCATTTTAAGTGTATTCATTAAAGCCCTGATAATAATAATATCTGGGTTTTTTTGAATTATTTTTATTTAGATATTAAAAAATCGAAAAGCATTCTCTTGACAGAGCATCTCTAATTAAATACAATATTTCTAGAAATACTGAAATAAGGATGACTGAAAGGAGGTTTTTAGCGGTGAATGATGATATTGCAGTAAAAGTCTATAAGGCACTAGGTGAATCGACTCGTTTACAAATCGTAAAATTACTTGCAGGGCAATCAGAGTTAGCTTGCTTGGAAATGGCAAATCAATTAAAAGTCCCTGCCAATTCAACATTGACACATCATTTAAAACCATTACTCGATTGCGGATTATTAGCCGTTCGCAGAGAGGGAACCTTCAGATATTACAGTTTACAACGAGAAGTCCTTGCAAAATACGCTCCCGCTTTACTTTAATGTTAAAGCGGATTAATTTTAAAATCAATTTCAGTATTTATAGAAATATCGAATAAACGAACGGGGGAAAAAAATATGGCTCAAATTATCAAAGAAACAAATTCTGGGGAAAAATTAAAAAATAGTTCAGAAAGTAAATTGTTTGAACCGATTAAAATCGGTGCTTGGAATTTACGCTCTCGTATTGCAATGGCACCGTTAACAAGATCCTTTGCAGATGATGAAACGGGCGTAGTAGGAGAGGATATTGTTGAATATTACCGAAAACGTGCTGCTGATGGAGTTGGTTTAATCATTTCAGAAGGAACGGTCATTAGTCCTCGTGGAAAAGGCAATCCTGGAGTTCCAGGCATTTATTCAGACGAACAAATTATGGGATGGAAAAAGGTAACTGATGCTGTGCATAAAGAGGGAGGAACAATGATCGCGCAAATCTGGCATGTTGGTCGTCTATCTCATCACGAGCTTGCTGGAAATCTGCCTCCTCAAGCACCATCAGCGATTCCAGCTGAAGGCCATGTCTCTCGTTTCCGTAAGCCATATGATGTTCCGGAAGAAATGACAATTGAAGATATTAATGAAGTAATCAATCAATATACGCAAGCTGCGAAAAATGCAATAGCTGCAGGTTTTGATGGTGTGGAAATTCACGGTGCCCACGGATACCTGATTGACCAATTTAATTCAGATATAACCAATCATCGTAAAGACGGATATGGTGGTGACCTTGCTCAAAGGTTAACATTCTTGAAGAAAGTTACTAAAGCAGTTATCGACGCAATCGGTACAGAACGAACAATGATCCGATTCTCTGCTTTTAAAGGAGATATACCAAATTACATGTGGGATGATCCAGAAATGGCAATTCGCACTTTCGTTGAGGCATTTAAGGAAGTGGGTGCAACTATGATTCACCCATCGACTATGCAATTTGATCGTGTGCTTGCAGATGGAAAAACGATGCATCAATTGGTTCGAAAATATTGGGATGGTGTGATTATTGGGGTAGGTACATTAAATCCAGAAATGGCGAATCAGGCAATTGAAGAAGGAATAATTGATGTCGCGGCTTTCGGACGTCCATTCATTGCTAATCCTGATTTTATTCATCGTTTAAAAAGTGGTAAAGAATTGGAAGAATACGAGGTAAAGAAGCATCTTTTTACATTAATTTAAAGCATTAGAATAGAAAGAAGCTTTTATAGCTTCTTTCATTTTGTTTACTATTTCAGTGTTTATGGAAATATAGAAATTATAAATGATATTGAGGAGGAAAATTGACATGACAAATACTGCAAAGATTTATATTTTAGCATTGATAAGTTTTTTAGTTGGTACTTCACAGTACATCATCTCAGGTATTTTGGATAAAATGGCAGATGCTCTTGGAGTGTCAATTGGAGCGGCTGGTCAATTAATTACAGTCTTTTCATTATCCTACGCAATCGGTACACCTATATTAATGGTATTAACGGCTAAAATGGAAAGACGTAAATTACTGATCTATACGTTATTTGTTTTTATTGTGGGAAATTTATTATCAGTAATTGTTCCAGGGTATGGATTATTTATGATTGCTCGCATTATTATGGCCTTAAGTACAGGTGTAGCGGTCGTTACAGTTTTAAGTATCGCTGCAAAGATTGCACCTGCTGATAAAAAGGCAAGTTCAATTGCAACAGTTGTCATGGGATTTACCGCATCATTAATCATTGGTGTTCCTATTGGACGTTTTATTACTTCTACGTATGGCTGGAAATTTGTATTTATCGGTATCGCATTACTAGTTTTACTTGTCATTTTAATTGTTTTAAATACAATACCAAAAATAAATGGTGGTGCTTCAATCCCTTTAACGAGACAAATCGAAATGTTCAAAAAACCAAAAATTGCTTTAGCTTTATCCATCACCTTCTTTTTAATGACAGGGTACGGGATTATTTTTACTTATTTATCTCCATACCTTGTAAATACAGTAGGTATGAGTGATTCTCTTTTAAGCATTACTTTACTTGTTCTTGGAGTTGCAAGCTTATTTGGTTCTAAACTAGGTGGCTTAAGTGCAGATAAAAGAGGCGTAATTTTTACATTAAAAAGAGGGTTACTTGTAAACGTATCATCTTTAATTGTGCTGTCATTCATATCACATTCAATTATTGCAGTATTTATTATATTGACAGTCTGGTCATTTGCAGGCTGGTCATCAGGTGCAACTCAGCAATATAATTTAGCAACGATATCACCTAAATCCTCAGAAGTGTTGCTAGGTCTAAACCAATCGATGATGCAATTAGGTTTTGCAGTTGGGGCAGGTTTAGGTGGAGTAATTGTGGGGCAAATATCATTGTCTTCCATTACATGGTTCAGTGCGTTAAGTGTTGTGTTTGCAAGTATTACAACATTTGGATTATCACGTTTCTTAAATAATAAAAAGGTGGTCAACAAAGTTTATGCGGCACCAAAGCGAGCTTGATCAAAGTGGTGAAACCAGTTAGAAGTAAGCGCCAAATAATCCCCATCTTCTAAAATATGTGGATAATTTGACGCTTACATAAATAGAGATTTTGACATAGAAAAAGGCACCGGATTTGAACGGTGCTTTTTCATGCTTATATTGTAGCTTTTGCTTCTTTTCCCATGTTGTTCTTTACAAACACTGCTACCACTAAAATGATAGCCATAGCAATTGGAATAACTAAATGAAGTGATTCTGGAATTAAGATGTGGAACTTTTCTAATCCTTTATCTTCAACCATCATTTTACCTGCAGCAAAGGTTAATAAACCTGCACCAGCATAAACGATAATTGGAAATCGCTCCATTAAGCTCGTTAATAATTTGCTGCCAAAAATAATGATTGGGATGGAGATAGCAATCCCAATGATAATTGGAAGAATTCCTTCCGCAACGCTTGATAAAGCGATAACATTATCAATAGACATTGCGAAATCGGCCATCGCAATCGTTTTGATTGCTGTTAGAACTTGATCTGATGGTTTGATATTTGCATTTTCCTCTTCTTTATTTGCAATTAAATTGTAGCTGATACGTAACAAGATTAAACCGCCCACTAATTGCACGAAGGGTAATCCTAAAAACTGAATTAAAACTGTTGCTGCTAAAATCCTTAAAACAATAGCCATTAATGTCCCGCCAAAAATTGCTCGATTTCTCAAATGCTGGGGTACTTTACTAGCAGCTAATGCAATAACCACCGCATTATCACCCGATAACAAAATATCGATTCCAATTAAACTTAAAATTTGCAGAACTGTCATGCCTTTTTGGTTCCCCCTGTTTATGTATATTTTTGAACTTCTATAATATTGATATATCATATCTTTTTGGAATCTGGTAAAAAACTTTATGAACTTAATATGGGAATTCTATCCAAACCTATTTGGGCAGCGAATCTACTAGCTTGTGCCAAACCACTAGTTATCAAGAAAATGGAATAAAAAAAGAAGGTTGCTGAAAATCAGCACCTTCTTTTTAAGTAATCTATTAATATTTTATTGCATGGAAATCCATACACTCTTTACTTCTGTATAGTTATTTAGTGCATAGGATCCCATTTCGCGTCCAATACCAGATTGTTTATATCCGCCAAACGGTGAAGCGGCATCAAAGGCATTGTAGCAGTTTACCCAAACTGTTCCTGCACGAAGATTGTTGGCAATGTAGTGTGCCTTTGCGACATCCCGTGTCCACACACCAGCTGCCAGCCCATATTCGCTATTGTTTGCACGATTTATTAATTCGTCTAAATCGTCATATGGCATAGCAGAAATAACAGGTCCAAAGATTTCTTCCTTAGCGATGGTCATTTCATCACGAACATCTGCAAAAATAGTAGGGGACACAAAATATCCTTGTTCCTGAGGCTTTTCACCGCCAACTACTAGCTGTGCACCTTCATTTAGGCCCTTCTCAATATAGCCAAGTACCCGCTTTTGCTGCTCATCTGATACGAGCGGTCCAATTTCTGTATCAGCATGAAGTCCGGCACCTTGCTTAATTTTTTTCGCATGTGCAGCCATATCCGCTACAACATTATCGAATTGCTTCTTTTGGATGAATACGCGGGAACCAGCACAGCAAACCTGTCCTTGGTTGAACATTACACCGTTCAGTGCACCTGGAATTGCCTTTGTTAAATCCGCATCAGGCAGGATGATGTTTGGTGATTTGCCTCCAAGCTCAAGTGTTACTCGTTTCAATGATTTAGAAGCATTGGACATGATCGATTTTCCGACTTCAGTAGAACCAGTGAATGCAATTTTATCCACTAAAGGATGGTCAACAAGAGGCTGACCAGCTGTTTCTCCAAAACCAGGAACGATGTTGACAACACCTGCTGGGAAACCGGCTTCTTGAATTAGCTCTGCCAAGTAAAGAGCTGATAGAGGAGTTTGCTCTGCTGGTTTTAACACAACTGTACAGCCAGTTGCAAGCGCGGCTCCGAGCTTCCACATTGCCATTAGAAGTGGGAAATTCCAAGGGATAATTTGTCCCACTACTCCCACTGCCTCATGGCGAGTATAGTTTAAGAATGGTCCGTTTACAGGAATGGTTTGACCGACAATCTTTGTAGACCAGCCTGCATAGTAGCGCATATGCTCAATGGCCAAAGGAATGTCTGCATTGGTTGTTTCCCGGATTGGTTTACCGTTATCTAATGTCTCTAATTGTGCTAGTTCAGCACTGTTCTCTTCCATTAAATCAGCAAGCTTGTACATAAGCCGGCTTCGATTAGCAGCACTCATTTTTGACCATGGTCCTTGATCAAATGCTTTACGGGCAGCTTTTACTGCAAGATCAATATCTTCCGCACCCGCTTCGTAAACACATGCTAGTACCTCACCGGTAGCGGGATTGTAAGTATCAAATGTTTTTTGTGATTTGCTCTCAACGAATTCACCATTAATAAATAAATTCTTCTTTCCAGTTAGGAACTTTTCAACCTTTTCTTTTAAAGCTGTGGTTAATTGACTCATCTTATTCCTCCTTAAAAGAATATGTATTCTATTAGGAAAATCATGGTAGCGTTTACATATGAAATGTTAACACTATGAAAATATATAAACAACAAAAAGAAAAATAAAAATTCTGACAATAAACGACACAAACATTGATTTTCGCGAAAATATACAAATAGTATAAACTTGATTACAATCTGTAAAGACTATCTTCATAATCATATGAAGGGGTTTTTGAACATGATTAAATCAGATTTATTGAAAGAAATAATTGAAAGAATACCAACAATGTCTGATGAAGAATTAATTTCATGGAGTGAAGATTGTTCCAAAGAAATAGAAAGAAGGAAAATGGTCAAAAAGCAAAAATTTATGAAAGCCAAAAAGGAAAACAGAATGAAACGAATAAAATAGAAAAAACCTATCAATAGTGAATGGACAGGTAATTTTCAAAGAGAAATTTCCCAATAGCGAAGTACAATTGAAACTACTCTTGGGTAAAAAAGCTGGTCAAGTTTCCGACTAGCTTTTTCGTATGAGTATATACAATGGGCATATTATTTGATTTGTTAATAATAGGGAAACAATAATAAATATTGAAGGGAGAGATTTAATGAATACAGCTGAAGCAAAAAAGGGAATAAGACACAAAAAATTAACATTAAGGAATATTGTCAAAAGGGCGTTATTTATTACTATTGGTGCAATCATTATGGCTTATGGGTTAGAAGCAGTGTTAATTCCAAACAATATGATTGACGGCGGTGTAACGGGCTTATCCATGATATTGAGTCATGTGACCGCAATAAATCTAAGTATATTTTTAGTTGTTTTAAACTTACCTTTCTTTTTCTTAGGATATAAACAAATCGGTAAAACCTTTGCTGTTAGCATGTTGTATGGAATTGTAGCTCTTTCTGTGGCGACTACTTTTATGCATCATGTAAAACCTATTGTAAATAATGAGTTACTGGCAGTTGTTTTCGGTGGTTTAATTTTAGGTTTAGGGGTAGGCTTAACAATCAGAAATGGCGGAGTTTTAGACGGTACAGAAACATTGGCGATTTTAGTGGAGAAAAGGCTCCCGTTCTCTGTCGGAGAAATCATTATGTTTGTTAATGTGATTATCTTCGCGATTGCAGCCTTTGTCTACTCTTTAGAAAATGCTTTATTTTCGATGCTTACATATTATATTGCATTCAAGACTATTGACGTTGTTGTTAAAGGATTGGATGATATGAAATCTGTGTATATCATAAGCGATAATACTACTGAGATTGCGGATGCTATAACAGAGCGTTTAGGTCGGGGAGTGACCTATTTGCACGGAGAGGGTTCCTACAGCGGTGAAGATAAACGAGTTATTTTATGTGTTTTTACTAGGCTTGAGGAAACCAAGATGAAAGATATTATCAGGGAGCTAGACCCCCAAGCATTCATAATTGCTACAGACGTATCCTCTGTATATGGTGGTCGATTTAAGAAAAAAGATATTCATTAAAAAGGAGTCAAAGCTAATTATAGCCGCACAGTGAGGGTCGTCACTTGTGCGGCTTTTTCAAGTTTTAAATACCTAGTTTATTCTCGTATAGGAGTCGCTTACTATCGGATAAGCAAAATAACTCTCGGATAAGCGGCATTTTGTCATAAAATAATTAAATTTTATTAAAAATCATATGAAGTGAAGTTTGATTCAATTTATATCCCCATTGCTTTCGATAATTTTCTATGATATATTACCAGCATCACTTATTAAAGAGATTTAATAAGTTTTTTATTGTATACTTATTAAACCTCTTTAATAAGTTCATGTTAACAGGTGGTGACCCTTGTGAATACGACTCCAAAATCGCTGAAAACGGAAATTCTTCGCGGTATTCGTAAATCTCTTTTAGAAAATGGAAGTGCAACAAAAGTTGAACTCAGCGATAAATTAGGAATTAGTTTCCCGACAATAAGCAAATTCTTAACCCAGATGGAAAAGGACGGTGAACTTATTTCAGTTGGTCTTGATGATTCGAGCGGTGGAAGAAGGGCAAAAAGATATACATACAATCCGGAGTATATGTTGGGGCTGGCCATTTTTTTAGAAAGAACAGAGACCAATTATATTGTTTTTAACTGTTTAGGAGAAGAAAAGGACTCGGGAAAAACCTCAAGTGCATTAGTAGATGATGATTTAAAATTATTAACCAAGTGTGTTGAAGAGTTAATAGAGAAGTATCCGAAAATTAATTCTGTAGCCATTGGTGTACCTGGTTCCGTTGAAAATGGACGGATTATTTATATACCAGGGTATGAACATCTTCAAAATTTTGATTTGAAGAGATACTTGGAAAATCGTTTTTCACTCCCTATTGTAATAGAAAATGATATGAATGCGGCAGTGCTTGGTTATCACGATAGTAAGGGAAATAAGAAAAATAAATCTTTGATTTATTTATATTCAGGTCAAAATGGTCCAGGTGCCGGAATTATGGTAAATGGAGCTGTGGTGCGAGGCAGCACTAATTTTTCAGGAGAGGTTACATTCGTTCCACAGTATGATGACCGAAATTTTGGTGAAGCTTTGGGAAATGGAAACGGGACGAAGAAAGTATTTATATCTGAGGAATATGAAATCGACGCAATTAGCAGGTTAATAGCTTCCTTTACAGCTATCATTAATCCTCACACCATTATCTTTTGCGATGATGAAGTCAATCAATTGATCCTAGACCACATAGCAGAACGAAGCTCAAGGTATATTCCAGCAGAGCACCTGCCGGAACTAATAATGAGTGATTGGAAACAAGACTATCTATTTGGATTGCAAAGTCTTGGTCTTGATCTCATGATCACCGGAATTGGCAGCTAAGACATTTTTAAAAAAAGGCGGTGTTTATTTATGGCTACATTCTTTTTAGTTATTATCTACTTGGCGTTTATCAGCTTGGGTTTACCTGATTCCATATTAGGAGTGTCATGGTCTATGATGCAATCGGAATTTGGGGCACCGCTTGAGACTGCTGGATTGCTTTTTATGACAATCGCTGGAGGAACCATTATTTCCAGTTTTGCTAGCGGAGCAGTGCTAAAACGCTTCGGAACTGGCATTGTTACCTTTTTCAGTTGTTTTATGACAGCTGGAGCACTGCTTGGGTTTCATTTTGCTCCCTCGATTTTTTGGTTGTTTATTTGTGCCATACCACTTGGATTAGGTGCAGGTGCAGTGGATGCGGGATTAAACAATTATGTAGCATCACATTACAAAGCACACCACATGAGCTGGCTTCATTGTTTTTGGGGAGTGGGAGCTACACTTGGTCCCGTCATTATGGCTCAGTTTCTATCAGGGCAACATTCATGGAGAAGCGGGTATCTTGCCATTGCAGGTATTCAGTTTGCATTAGTTGTCATTCTTTTCTTCACTTTGCCTTTATGGAAAAAGGTTGGAGGAAACAACCATGGTATCTCAGCTAATGAGTCAGAAAACAATAATAGTGTTTTGAATGGAGCAGATGCTAAAAAACGTAAACCCATTCAAATTAGGGGAGTTAAACTAGCTTTGATCTCTTTCTTGTTTTATTGTGGCGCAGAATCAACGATCGGTCTCTGGGGAAGTAGTTTCCTAGTAAATGTTAAAGATATATCCGTAGAAGCAGCGGCAAAATGGGTTTCCTTGTATTACGCTGGAATAACAATTGGTAGATTCATAACAGGATTTATTACGTTAAAAATAGGAAACCATACTCTTATTCGGATGGGGCAGCTACTAGCATTAACTGGTGCGGCGCTTCTTTTCCTGCCATTGCCGTCCACGTTCTCACTAGTTGGTTTTATTATGGTTGGATTAGGATTAGCACCTATTTTTCCATGTATGTTACATGAAACACCAAGTCGTTTTGGACAGGAACATTCTCAGACCATAATGGGGTATCAAATGGCTGTTGCCTATACCGGCAGTACGTTCCTGCCGCCACTTCTTGGTTTCATTGCCGCACACTCAACAATAGGAATCTTCCCATTTGTCGTTGCGGGTTTTATTGCAATAATGTTTTTAGGATCTGAAAAATTAAATTCCATTTTGAATAGATTCGATTTATTAAGTGAAAAAAATAAAAACTCTAACGTAATTTAATTCATAAAACAATTTCAAAAATAGTACCTTGGTTAAAATCAGTCACTTTCATAGAGCCATAAACACCTAAATATAGTTTGGTATGATCCAGGTTTGTTCCCAAATTAACATAATAAGATGATTGAGTTCCAAAATTATAATCGGTTTCGATCACACTAAAATCATTAAGTTTTCCATCTGTTCTTACCCTGCTATAAGCTAAAACCCCTCTTACCGGAGGGCGAGATTCTTCTTTTCGGGCAAGATCGGTAAACACAACGCTTCCCGTTAAATCGGGGATTCCATTCCCCATATAGGCTTGCACTCCTGTAAGGGCAGTTCCTCCAAACTTATCGGGGCGGGGGTCTTTATGAAAATAACTAGTAAGTGGATGAAGACGCTTTACTGAAGTTTTGACTGCTTCATCGTAATAAGCAATTGTTTTCTCTTCTAAACCTTGGGTGTTGGTGCAATTCCTAATTATCGATGTAGGAAAAGCACCCTCCCATCCTCGCCAGCCAAAGTTAATCATTCCTTCTGGATCAGATTCGGTGTTACTTAAAGATGCTTGCACAAGCTGAGGAACCGGTATTGGTTTATACTGAACGAATGAAAAAATCGACTCCACCAGATCCTGTCCGACATTTCCTACATATTTGATAAATTGATGATAAAACCGTTGAAAGGAAATGCCTGGTATATTGCGGACCCCTTTGGCCATTACTGTTAGCGTTTCCTGAATAGGTGCGGGAAGTTCATTAAAACGTGTGACTACAGGTGGATTATTGATAAATGTATTTTTACTTACATCAATTTCAATAATTTTACCGGCGATTTCCATATTGTCCTGACTTAAATTGAATGGATCATATCCCGACCCGCCATCCCCGGTTGTTAAAACAAGTTTCCCTGTTTCGGGTGAAAAGTTTAAACTATTGACACCATTATGATTCATAAATGGTCTTCTTAAGTTTAGTAGTGTCCGTCGTTTTTGAGGCTGTCCATTTGATTGGAAAACCCATTCTTCTACTGTATCAATATGATCATATTGAGATTCTCTATTTGTCCACTTTAGGTTTAAGGTTTTGGGATCACACGGGTTAGGATTAAAACCCTCAGTTGGTGCACCTGCACCTGGACCTTGTGTTCCATCGAGTGAATAATGAAGATAAAATAGACCGGTATAATAAAATTGGGGATGAAACGCAAGACCCAGCAATCCCCGTTCATCATAACCACCGCCGGACTCCCCAAGTTTTATGATTCGTGGACGAATATCTAAAAAAGTCCGTAAACTTGAGTTTGCTATGTAAAAGATCTCACCTACCTGGGTTGCAATAAATAATCGTTCCGTTGTGTCACCCGGAAGGATCGTTGTTTTCAAAACAGTGGGTAAATTGATCTGACTAACAATAGGACGTAAACGAACCTTAACTTTTTTCACCCGACCTTCCACTCCTTCTTATTGATTTCTTTTATAAGAATATGACTAGAACAGTTCTATCAGTACCAATAAGGGATGTGGTGCTGTTTTTGTCTTCAGAAAATTTAATGAGTAATTGTAACTATTAGTCTGGCAAATATGAAGTAATAAAACTGAAACTATTTTACTGTTTATTGAAAAAGTAAAAAATATAAAACAATTATCTAAAAATTTTGTATTCTCAAAAAAAGAACTCGCTTGCATAATAACACTTAGACTTTGCGAAAGGAAGGAATAGAATTGGACGTTTTTAAAAAGGGAAATAAAAAAATGGTGCTCTCTTCAGTGACATTGGTCGCAATGTTAAGTGGTTTTCATCCAGTTTACAGTTATGCTGAGTCAGCTGTGGAATCACCTAACTATATGGAATCCTCCGCTAATGCTTCTGTAACCGAGATTACCGTCATGGATGCTTCTCAATTAATTAGCGGACTTCATATGAAAAAGTTAAAAATGTTAGGGATAGCAGCGGAAGAGATGGAAACAGAAACTTCGAAAGTTTATCCGCCAGGAAATAAAGTTAAAATCAAAGAAGTGGATTCCATTGGTCATAACCTGATAGCGGTAACTTTTGACAGAAAGCTAGAATCCATAAACGTAAATGACGTCTCTTTATTTAATAATGGAGAAAGTCTTGTAGTGAAAAGAGCAGCAATCGCTGAAAATAAAGAAGGTCAAACTGTCATTTTTTATGAATCCGAACTCCCCATTAATTCAGAATCCTTCATCATGGAAGACAAAATTGTAGCCTCAGTAGTTAAGGAAGACTCCAAAGATATCAGTGGAAATACTTTAATGATCAATGATCACAGAAAGCTCAAAGATATTACACCGCAGTTGAACGAAATACCGAATATATTGACGGTATCCAAGGACGGCCTGGCAGATTATACTACGGTCCAGGGTGCAATTGATGCGGTTCCTGCTAATAATACCGAAAAAGTGGAAGTGTTTATCGAAAATGGTATATACAAGGAGCTTGTGACCATTCCTAAGGATAAGCCTTTTATTCACCTCAAAGGTGAAAACGCTTCCGGGACCGTCTTAACTTATGATAACTACTCTGGTAAGGCAAAGCCTGAAGGCGGAACCTATGGGACAACCGGAAGTGCCAGCGTTTATATCTATGGAGATGATTTTACCGCTGAAAGCCTTACGTTTGAAAATTCATTTGATGAGCAAAGTGTGAATGTTAACAATAAGCAGGCTGTTGCGGTTTACGCAAGAGGAGACCGTCAAACGTTTAAAAATTCCCGGTTTATTGGGAATCAGGACACCTTGTATGTAAATGGCGGAACACAATATTTCTACCAATCTTATATCGAGGGTGATGTTGATTTCATTTTTGGGCGTTCTAGTGCCGTCTTCGAAGAATGTGAGATTTTTTCTCTTGACCGAGGCTCGACAACTAATAATGGATTTGTAACCGCTGCCAGTACATTGAATACGGAGCCTTATGGATACTTATTCCTGAACTCAAAGCTGTTAAGCAATTCTCCGGCAGGTACCGTTTATTTGGGCAGGCCTTGGCATCCAAGCGGTGATCCTAATGCCATCGGAAGTGTAGTTTTTATGAATAGTTATCTCGGGCCACATATCATTGCGCAAGGCTGGACTGATATGTCAGGTTTTTCTTATAAAGACGCGAGATTTTATGAATACAAAAATTATGGTCCGGGAGCTGTCATCAATGAGGACCGCAGGCAACTGTCCGACGAAGAGGCCAAACTTTATACCATTGAAAATGTTCTGAAAGGCTGGAATCCTAAAGAGTAACTTTTAAAAAAAGAGAATACAGAAGAGACGTATGAGAAAAAAGCTGATGAAATTGCCCAAATTAGGGTTATTAAAATGAATTGGGAGTGATAGATTTGAAGGCATTCAAAAAAATTCGAAATGTTTTACTTGCCTTGCCTTTCCTTTTCAGCAGCATTCCTGCTGCATTTGCAGAAGAAACAGGCGGGAAGGAGGACACCGCCCAAAGTGAGAATTTAGTGTGGCAAAGTGTAACATTTGGCCAGTCTACCGATTTGAATTTTGCCGCGAATGTTTTGCCTGAAAAAATTGGTACAAACTATGCAGCACCGGAAAAGCCAGGCACCATTGATGGAAAAATTACCTTGGAGAGCAGGGGAGGAAAGCTGGCTCCTGGACACGATGGGTTGACATTCTATTATACAAAGCTCAATCCTAATACAGATAACTTTGTCTTGGAGGCGGACATGACCATTGAACAGTTCGGTCCGGAAACAGGGGCTGGACCAAATGGTCAGGAAAGTGCCGGGATTATGGTCAGGGACACGATTGGTGCACCGCGGCAAGACCCAATGATCCTTGGTTATGAAGAGGTTCCGGCTGCTTCCAATGTTTTCGGAGTCGGGATGATGCGCAATGGTGTAGCTCCAATTTACAGGACTGGTGTCGTTTATCCATGGGGCAATCTTGGAAGCCAATTAAAAGCCTCTCCCTTTACAACAGATTCAAAATATAAACTTCCTGTTGGAACACCTGTTAAGGTAAGACTGGAGCGGACTGACACAGAATTTATCATGTCTGCTACCTTCACTCAATTGGCTGAAGAAAAAACATTTGAACAAAGAGTCAAAGGAGCCGATCTTGTTCAAGTGATGGACAAGGATAATATGTATGTTGGTTTTTATGCAGCTAGAAATGCCAAAATGACCATTCAGAATGCAAAGCTGACTCTTAGTGAGGCACATACTGTACCCACACCGCCAACGGATCCTGTTCCAGACAAACCAGCAATGAATTTACTTTCGGCGCCGGAATCTGGTTCACAGCAGTATGATCTGAAAGCACTTGCCAATTATAAAGGTACCATTTCAGTATTAAAAGATGGGGAAGAAGTTGTGAGCGGGGCAGCGGTTCAAAAGGATCAAGTATATTTGTTCAGTACAGTATTGGATAACGAAACCACCGATTTTACCGTCACCTTTACACCAAATGAAGGGCCATCCACCTCACCCATCACCAAAAATCTTACCGTAATAAAGAAAATTTATACGAACGGGGCAGGCTTGTTTGTATCTCCCAAAGGGACTAGTTCTGCCAAAGGAACAATTGATGATCCAGTAGACCTGGAAACGGCCATTAAATTCGCTATACCTGGTGAAACCATTTACATGCGTGAGGGTACATATACCCCGTCTTCTATCATTAATATTAAGAAGGAATATAGTGGTTCTAAAGAAAAAGTGAAAACGTTAAGGGCTTACAATGGTGAAAAAGTAGTGATTGATGGGCAAGGGAAACTTAGTAATGTCCTGCAATTAAATGGAGATTACTGGCACTTGATTGGCATTCAGATCACGAAGGCGTCAACTGGCGGAATGAGAGTGAGCGGTGACCATAATGTAGTCGAGCAAATGCTGTTCAATTATAACGGAGATACAGGTCTGCAAATTAGCGGAAGTGGTTCCAATCCAGATTTATGGCCGAAGTATAATTTGATCTTAAATTGTGAATCACATGATAACCGAGACCTTTCCGATGAAAATGCAGACGGATTTGCCGCCAAGCTGGGTGTCGGTGTCGGAAATGTCTTTAGAGGTAACATCGCCCATCATAATATAGATGATGGCTGGGATTTGTACAATCGGACGAATGAAGGCGCGAATATGCCAATAACCCTAGAAGGAAATATTGCCTACTCAAACGGTAAACTGAGCAATGGTTATAACAAAGATGGCAACGCTGGTAATGGGTTTAAGCTCGGTGGGGAAGGATTGCCTGTTGCTCATATTGTTCGAAACAATATTGCTTTTGATAATAATATGGACGGTTTTACTGACAATTTTAATCCAGGTAAGATGGTTGTTGAAAATAACACAGCTTTTAATAATAAACGATTTAACTATGTGTTTCGGATCAATCCATACTTCACCGCCGAAGAGCAAGGGACTTTTAAGAACAACCTTTCCTATCGAACTGCTTCCGGTGCGGTAAAAGATTTTATTTCAGGTGACAATGATAGCACGAATTTCTTCTTTGACGGATCCAAAACATCCAACAAAGAGGGGAATGTCGTTACTTCTAAAGACTTTGTCAGTGTTGAGATACCAGGCAAGTTTGATAGAGATATAGATGGAAACATCCTATATGGCAGCTTTCCTCGCATCTCTCCTGATAGTTTCCTAAATAGTGAGGGTACCAATAAAGGCTATGTTGGCGCACTTCCAGCAGATCCTGTGTCCATTTGCCTGGAAGGCCCTGATACTCTAAGAGAAGGGGAAACAGGTAAACTGGTTGTTGTTGCTAGATTCTTTGATGGCTCTGAAAAAGTTTTATCCCCAGGAGTTCAGTTCAAGAGTGGTAATATCTCGATTGCTTCAGTAGACCGGGGAGGCAATCTTCGAGCAGGGGAGAAAGGGAAAACTTCCGTTACTGCTTCTTACCATGGATTGGAGGCAAAGTTTGACATCCATGTAAAACAAATGCCCCCAGGATTAAAATAAACGGATAGTGTAAAAGAAGGCAGCTTTTCAAAGCTGCCTTCTTTTGTCTTGCCCTCTTAAACAATATTTAAAATATTTCGAAATCTAAAAATATCAAACAAACTGCTAAAGATATTGAATTCTTTGTGTAAGCGTTTTCCGATAAAATGAGAAATGTGAAACTATTATAAAAAGTGTTGATTTTGACGATGAAAGGAATGTTCTGGGTGAAAAAAACATTTAGTAGTCTTTTGGCAGTCTCTTTAATGGCAATAGGAATTTCGTCGGTTTCAGCAGCTTCATCTGATTTGGGAAGGGAAGTACTGGCACCGAAAGATGGCTGGGCCGCCTATGCAACGGGGACGACTGGCGGAGCAAACGCCGCTGCAAATCATGTTTTTACTGTAACCAACAAAGCCGAACTACTTAATGCTCTTGGCGGCGGTAACTATAATACTCCTAAAATCATTTATATCAAAGGGAGTATTGACTTTAATGTTGATGAGAATAATCAACCAATCGGATCTGAATATTATGCAGACCCAGCTTATGACTATAATGCCTATCTAGAAGCCTATAAACCTGAAGTATGGGGACACGAAAAAGAAGTGTCCGGTTCTCTCGAGAATGCACGTGCCCGCTCCGCTCAGAAACAAAAAGAGCAGATAGTTGTGAATATCGGCTCAAACACATCCATTATTGGACTGGGCGATGATGCCAAAATCATCGGCGGCAGCTTTATTATGAGCGGAGTGGAGAATATCATTATCCGCAATATCGAATTTGAAGCACCTGTTGATTTCTTCCCGCAATGGGATCCTACAGACGGGGAGTTTGGTGAATGGAACTCCGAATATGATAATGTAACGGTAACAAATAACTCGCACAATGTCTGGATTGACCATAACAAGTTTACTGATGGAAAACATCATGATGAGGATTTCGGAAAAGTTTTTGGAAGAACCTATCAGCAGCATGACGGCTTGCTTGATGTCACGAATGGCGCTGATTATGTGACGATTTCTTACAATGTGTTAGAAGATCATGACAAGACCTCGCTAATCGGTTCCAGTGATAGTAAGAAGACCGATGAGGGACACTTAAAGGTCACGATTCACCATAACTATTACAAAAACCTCACACAGCGTCTTCCAAGGGTCCGTTATGGCCAAGTCCATGTTTACAACAATTATTATGAGTTTAATAACGACTCAGATTACAAGTTTGATTATGCTCTTGGAGTTGGCGTAAACTCAAAAATTTATGCAGAGAACAATTATTTTAATTTTGATTATGATGTTGATCCAGGAGAAATTATCAAGGATTGGAAGGGCACTTCAATTTATGAAAGCGGATCTTTTGTCAATGGAAAAAGCTCTGCAAATGAAGTCGATTTAGTCGATGCATTTAATCGATCACATACCGTCCAGCTAAATGAAAATGTTGGCTGGGAACCATCCTTATTTACAAGAATTGATCCGACACAGGCTGTTCCAGCGCTGGTAAAAGCTAAGGCAGGTACTGGCAAACTAAAATAGACGGTAAAGAACCCATAAAATGATTATGGGTTCTAGCTGTTTTATCTGGAAGGTTGATGATGGGAAAATGTATAAGGTAGCAATAGTTGATGACGATCGAATTATCCGTAAAGGATTATCCAGTGTTATACCATGGACGGAATATGGATTTGACTTGGTTGGAGTAGGTGCCGATGGTGAACAAGGTCTGGAAATTATAAAAGAGCATGATCCACACATTGTTATATCCGATATTCAAATGCCTTTTATGAATGGACTAGAAATGACTAAGGTGATCAAAGAACATAATCCCAAAACAAGAGTGATATTTTTAACGGGTTATGAAAATTTTAAATATGCCCAAGAGGCAATTAAATTAAAAGCTTATGATTACCTCCTTAAACCAGTGGAAACTAGTGAATTGATTGAAAAGCTGAAACAAGCTGCAATCGAATTAGAGCTAGAGCTGCGAAAAGAAAATTATATCACCGAAAGCCAATATTATTTTCAGCAGCAATTACTTAAAAGGTTAAGTCTTAACGGCCTTACGAACGATGAAATTGTTAAAGAGCTAAGAATAGTAGGAATGGAGCCTAAGGAGACAATTGGTGCGGTACTGTACGTCAAAATGGACCAAACAGATTTTGGCTCCCTCCACAAAATGGAGACGGTAAAGGACTGTATTATGGAGCACGGCAGAAATATCCTTGATTATTATAAAATTAAAGGCTGTGTTGTTAACGCTGAAACCGAGCATTTTGCTGTCTTTCTATTTGGGTCCGCTTTACTGGCAGAGGATTTTACTCATTCAATTACCAATATAACCAGTGAATTCCTTTCAACAGTACAAGAAAAGCTTCATACGACCATTACGATTACAAGGGGAAGAATCTATCATGAATTGGCACACCTTAGATGCGCCTTTCGAGAAGCAGTAAAAGCGATGGATTTTCGTCATATGGTAGGTATCAATCGTGCGTATTCTATTGAAGAAATTGAAACTTTAGAGTGTGCGGAAGTGGCTGAACAATTAAAGATTGAAGAAGATTTTTTCAGATATATTTCCCTGGGACTTCCGGAAAAAGTGACGGAGCTATTAGAGAATGCTAAAAATGAACTTCTGACAAATAAAAAAGTATCCCTGCAGGAAATGGTTTTGTTTGCGGTTAGGCACATTGGATTAATTTTTTATGAATCATCTAAAATAGCAAAAAACTGGGACTATACAAAATTCGGTAATATCGAGAGCAGGCTAGTAAAATTGCAGACCATCGATGAGATCTTTTCCGAGATTAAAATAATTGCTGTCGATTTAGCTGACTTTGTAAAAAGACTAAATGGAAATCGAAAGCACACACTGGTTGATAAGGCGATTGAATTCATTCGCGACAATTACAATGTAGCCAATTTAAGTCTCCAAACAGTGGCTGAAGAAGTTCATGTGAACTCGGCCTATCTGAGTAATCTTTTTAAAGTAGAGAAAGGCTTCAACTTTGGAGATTTTCTCCTTGAAACGAGGATGGAGAAGGCTATGGAGTTATTTCAGAAAACAGATTTGAAAACCTATGAGGTAGCTGGAATGTTAGGATACTCTAACCCCCAATATTTCAGCAGCAGTTTTAAAAAATATACGGGTTTTTCGCCAATCGAATTTAAGAAGCTAAAATAGTCATATTATTTCGGAACTCGAGATAAAAATAAATGACCCTGTAAAAAAACGGAGATGAAAGGGGTGGAAAAATTACATTGCCAAAGATATTGAAGGATTCCAGTTTTATTAGGATACTGATATTTTTTATTCCATTGGCCGTATCTGCAAGTCTAACGTCCATTTCTCATGTGATTATAAATGGAACCTTGAGCAGGGCCGACCATGCTGAGGCCATTATTGCCAATTACGCTATTGCCTTTTCTTTATTTGGAATCCTTGAACGTCCCGTCTTAGTTTTTAGACAAACGAGCTCAGCATTAGCAAAAGGGAAAGCTTCCTTCAACAAAATTGCTGCTTTTTTTATCAAGGTTTCGCTTACAATAACAGCTCTTTGTTCATTAATTGGTCTCACTCGGCTTGGGGAATTGGTGTTTAAATATGGCTTTAATGCCGAAGCTGAATCTATGGCTTCCTTGAGGGTAACCTTTCTCGTTCTTTCAGGCGTCATCTTATTTTCCGGTCTCCGCTGTTTATATCAGGGAATGATTATTAATAAGCTGGAAACAAAATGGTTAACCATTGGCGTCGTTGTTCGGTTGGCAGGTATGTTTGCTGTCGCCGCTTATTTGAATTTATCTCATCATGCAAATACAAGTGCTGCAGGTGCGATCATCTTTTTAGCAGGTATGGCAATCGAGTGCTTCATTAGTGTCTGGCGGGGGAATTCGATAGTTAAAGATAACGATAAGGAAACTGAAACAACATTAAGACAAAAAGAAATTTCTAATTTTTATTTTCCGTTAGTTTTTTATTTATCCTTCCAAACAATCTTAATCCCGATCATTTACGCATTCCTTGGGAAAATTCAAGATGTACATTTAGGGATTGCCTCCTTCGCATTGGCTTATAGCATTACCAACTTGATACTCAGCTTTTTTATGTACACTCATCAGATTGTCCTGCAATTCTATGAAAAAGACAAACGAACGGTTATAAAATGCGTGATTGTTTTCAGTATCGTTCCATCTGTTTTGCTGGCATTTCTTTGTTTTACAGCTGCCGGCCCTTGGTTTATGAGAACGGTGCTAGGTGCAGACATGACACTGGCAGCTGAAAGTCTGTATGTATTGAAATTTTTTATCATTAAAACATTGGTATTTCCTTGGGTGGATTACTTCGGGGGCATTCTTATGCTTCAAAAAAGTACAAAATCTCTATTAAAACCGCAAATTTTTGATATGGTCGCTGTGGTCCTCGTAATTATTCCGTTAGTATTTTGGAATCCGGCACTTAATGGCAGTGCAGGTGCTATTGCAGCTTCGACAGGTGAATTAATCGGCTTGATTGCTGTTTACTTCGTAATATCTCGCAGGCAAAAAATCCCTCAAGTAACAGAACAGAAGACTATTTAATTTTTTCAAAATATGTTAACTTGAACATTTTTATCGCGCATGGCTCCTCTCTCACTCGTGCGTTTTTTTGTTTTGGTCTTTTATTTGCAATATTTATAGATATATCTGTCAGAAATTTCGAATGTTAGGACATCTCTTTTAATAAAGTAAAAGTAAACGGGCATAAAAAGGCTTATTAGCCAGAAAAAAGCCGGCATGGTAAGTAATAAACCATGTGCTTTTGATTATAAGGGAGGGGTAAAATGCTGCATATTGTAGCCTGTATCAAGCAAGTACCTGATACCAAAATTATCAAGATGAATCCTAAAACAAACACGATGGACCGCAGGACGGCACCTGCGATATTGAATCCATATGATGCTCATGCGGTTGAAGAGGCCGTTCGGCTAAAGGAAAGGTATGGGGGAATCGTATCCGTTGTCACGATGGGGCCGCCTCCAGCTGTTAACGCGATCAAAACGTGTATTGAAATTGGCGCCGATGAGGGGTATTTGATCACCGACCGCCGGTTTGCGGGTGCGGATACATTGGCAACGAGCTATGCCGTGACAAAGGCGATTGAAAAAATTGCCAAAACGATGCCAGTTGATTTGATTATTTGCGGCAAAATGTCCATTGATGGAGATACCGGGCAAGTCGGACCAGGAATAGCAAGAAGGCTGGATATTCCACCGCTGACTTCCGTGAACAAAGTGGAGGAAATAAATCAAGAAGAAGGATATGCCATTGTCCATCGCAAATTGGAGGACGGATATGAAGTCGTCAAGTCCACACTGCCATGTTTGTTTTCTGTAGAAAAAACAATCAATGAAGTGCCATATTCCCCGCTGCCAAACATGATTAAAGCTGCTAGATACAAACCGCATATCTGGTCTGTTGATGACCTGGAAGGGGTTGATATTAAGCAGCTTGGTTTGAAGGGATCCCCAACGATTGTTTCCAAAGTATGGGCTCCGCAAAAACCAGCAGGGGGAACATTCCTTGAAGGCAATCCACGGGAACAAGTGGAGCAGTTGCTTTCTGTCGTGCTTGAAAAGCGAGAACTGTTTGAAGTGAAGGGGGAAATGTAATTGGATTTCAAAGATTACCAAGGTGTTTGGGTATTCATTGAACAAAAGGATGGTGTGGTTGCTTCTGTATCCCTTGAACTATTGGGTGCTGGAAGGAAGTTGGCAGACAAACGGGGAGTGGAATTGGCCGGCATTTTAATCGGTGAAAATGTTAAAGATTTAACAAAAACCGTATTTGAATACGGAGCAGATAAAGTGTATGTCTATGACCAACCCATCTTTAAAGATTACCGAACTGAGTCCTTCATGAGGGCGCTGCTGGATTGCACGGAAAAATATAAACCAGAAATTATCCTCTTCGGGGCTACCTCAACGGGAAAAGACCTGGCAAGCGCAGTTGCCACCGATATGCCGACAGGTTTGACGGCGGATACGACAGAGCTAGATGTAGAAGAGGAAACGGGGTTACTCTTGGCGAGCAGACCGGCATTTGGCGGAAATATTATGGCAACCATTTTGTGTAAAAAATACCGACCGCAAATGGCAACGGTTCGCGCCAAAGTCATGAAGGCGCTGCCTCCTCAACCTGGAAGAACAGGGAAGATCGTTGAAGAAACAATATCCCTAAAGGAAGAAGATATTCGGACAAAAGTCTTAGAAATAGTAAAGGAGACGGTAAAGAAAGTTAGAATCGACGAAGCTGACATCATTGTTGCCGGCGGGAAAGGCTTAGGGAGTTTCGAGGGATTTCAGTTAATCCATCAATTGGCGAAATCCGTCGGAGGAGCGGTTGGTGCCAGCCGAGATGTGGTGGAAGCAGGTTGGATAGAACACGCACATCAAGTAGGGCAAACCGGTGTGACTGTGACGCCAAAAATTTATTTTGCAATCGGAATTTCTGGTGCGATTCAACATATTGTGGGTATGAAAAATTCCGGTTTAATTATTGCCATTAATAAGGATAAAGATGCTCCTATTTTTCAAAACTGTCATTACGGAATTGTTGGCGATGCCTTTGAGATCGTTCCTATACTAATCGAACAGTTTCAAAATGCTTTATCTAGAGAAAAGGTAAGCAGTAGCAGCGAAGGATGAAGTAATTTTGTAAAACAGAAAGGTGGGGTTAGTAAGGTCCCACCTTTGTTTTTTTATTTATTACTTGAATTTCTTTTAAGCGGGTGTTATTGTTAATAAAAATAAATAGCGATAAACTTCTTATCCAGAGTGGTAGAGGGACAGGCCCTATGATACCCGGCAACCATCAGTCAAAATATTGACTTGAAACGGTGCTAATTCCTGCAAAGGTGTTAACCTTTGAAAGATGAGAGAAAAGTATTTCATCATACCAACCTCTCTTTATATCAAAGAGAGGTTTTTTGAATGGTAAGAAGGCTTATCGCTCAGGAGGAGCGATATTAAATGGAAAGAGCAGTGTTTGGTGCAAGCGAATTTTTTAGTCAAAAAGCATTTATTACAGGATTTCGTGGGATTGAAAAGGTTCGAACAGGACATCTAAAAGACTCAAATGTGAAGATAGTAGAAATATGGTTTAATCCTTGGAAGGTATCTTATGATGAAATAGTAGAATTGTTTTTTGACTTACATGACCCTACATCTAGAAAAGGTCAGCAATTTAAAAATCAATCCTTCATTTTCTTTGCTGATCTTCATCAAGTAACAGTAGCGAAACAAAAGAAAAACGACCTCCAACAACTATATAAAAATGAAATTATTACAGAAATTACTCCAGTATGGGAGCATATTAGCTTTTGAATTCATGATAGGGATGTGAACTATGAACTATACGACCGAGCGCACACGGCGCCAAATCATACAAAGTTTTATGCGTGTTTTACAAACGAAACGATTCTCACATATCACGATTCAAGATATATGTGACGATGCATTAATTCATCGCACGTCTTTTTATCGGTATTATGAAAATAATTACAGCCTGCTAAGAGATTTTATTTATCATTATCTGAAGAGATTATTAATTAAGTATGTACACACAGGATGAATTTAAAAAATATATAAGATTCTACGATTATAATTAAATTGAAAGGGATAGACGATGAACCTCTATCCCAATTGTTTTATCCCTTCTGATAAAGCTAAGTTCCCTTTTTCTTTTTCGGGCCCAGATATTCATATTCGCTTGGGTTGATTTTTTTAAAACCACTCGGATGATAAAAACGAAGCAAATCTTGATTTACGACGATATCTGATATCTTGAGTTCATTTTCCACTCTGTTTCTGGTGTTATTGCATGCCTTTTCATCAGAAAAAAGAGTCCCCGTAGTCACGCTATAGCATATTCCCCCTGATTGTATCACTTTCGATGAGACAAAGTCCCCATTTCTAAAAGCAACCCAATTTCGGTGCTGTGGCGATAATAGATCGGAGCCAAATTCGATATAATCTTTTGTATCGATTCCAAGAAGATGAAGAAGAGTCGGTCGCACGTCAACTTCCCCGCCTACTTGATGCTGCAATCCGCCACTAACACCTGGAACATGAATGAATAATGGAACCCTCTGAAGATTAGTATCCATTACCGGTGTAATTTTGTCCTCCTCAAGGGCTTTTGCCAGGGCAGGATAATTGTTACTGGAGAGACCATAATGGTCCCCATAAAGAACGATCACCGACTTATCATATAATCCATCACTTTTCAGAGCATCAAAGAATTGTTTCAATGCTTCATCCATATAGTGCGCGGATTGGATGTATTGATCTAACGCCCAGTCCCCAAAATCTCCTTTTGGGAAATCTGTATCCGCAGGATCAATCTCATATGGAAAATGGTTTGAAAGTGTAATGAACTTTGTGTAAAACGGTTGATTTAAACTTTCAAGCATCCGTATGCTTTCGGCAAAAAAGGGCTTGTCCTTCATTCCGAAATTTTTTATATTTTTCGATGTCATGCTGTAATAAGAACCGTCAAAAAACTGGTCATATCCTAATGCCTTATACATCACATTTCGGTTCCAGAATGTCTTATAGTTTCCGTGAAAAACTGCCGAATTGTATCCGTATCCTTTTAAAATTGCAGGAGTTGCTTGATAGGTGTTCTGTGCTTTGTTTATAAACACAGCGCCTTGATTCAGGGGGTATAGCGAATTTTCAATTAAAAACTCCGCGTCAGACGTTTTCCCTTGTCCTGTTTGGTGATAAAAATGATCAAAATAAAAGGTATGGCCATCATGAGCCAATGAATTCAAAAAGGGTGTGACAGGTTGTCCGTTCGGCAATTTAAAATCAATGATAAAATTTTGCAATGATTCCATTGAAACAAGTATGATGTTCATTCCCTTCGCCTTTCCAAAGAGATCTGGATTGGGAGGGGTATAGGATGCTTTTCGGTAGTTGACCACATTTATAACATTGCTATCGGATGCGAAGACACGTTGACTTGATGAATGTAAATATTGAATCATATCAAAGATAGTATAATTGTACACACCTAGGTATTTAACAATATAATTCCGATCAAATGAGAGGGATAAAAGTCGCGGCCGGTCTTTTTCTGCCAGTGCTAAATTTACAAAAAAAACGGTGATAGATAACATCAAAACGAATTTGAAGGTGATCCGCTTTTCATTTTTCAACTGTTTATATTTGGTGCCGGCAAGAACTATCAAGAGGATTGTATCGGTAAAATAAAAAATATCGAAGAAAGACATCAAACCTGCAGCACTATCCCCTAATTCTGATGCATTAAATTTTGCCTGAAGCAATACTGGGACAGTAATAAAATCATTGAAAAAACGGTAATAAACTATATTGACATACAATAAAAGAGACAAGAAACATTGGATTCCAATCAATACAAGGGTAAAATTCCTTTTGGAAATGAAAGCGAACCCTAAAAAGAAAAGTGAAGAACTGATAGGATTGAAGAATAATAAAAACCTTTGAAAATTATTGTCGATGCCCAATTTAAAATTAAGTTGGTAAGCGATATACGTTTTTATGCTGAACAAAAATACAGCAATGACAAATAAAACTAGATAGTTATTAACAGTTTTTTTCATATTTTTCACCTCTCAATCCAACACATAATGGCTATATCATGACACCGTTTAAGCAGACATCAACAGCCATGTATAACAGGGCCTAAAGATAAAGGACTCAAAAATCAGTATTAACGGTTTAAAAGAATTTCATTAATTTAATCAATTTATTTGGCATTTACTAGCTAATGGTGGTGAACATTTATAAAATGTTCAAGCTAAATATCTAACAATTATACTCTTATTTGGATAGTTTTATTTATTGGAATATGAATTTTTATTAACTTTACATAGACTTAACCAGGCGTTAACACTAGATTTAAAGATTTGTTATATATTTTTATTAAAATGGTATTTGACGGGGGGCTTATATTTAGTGATTTTCTTTTAATTTGATTTTTTGGAGTCGCCAGACAGTTTATGAATTCGAATTTATACAATACATATTTAAATTTCTTTCAAGGGAATTTCAACTGGTGATGAATGCTGCAAAATAAATGATATTACCTAGGGGGTAACGTCTTGGGTTCAGCAATATCGAATATAACGGATGATATTAATTTCTTCATTTATCTCTTATTTGCAATTGTGTATTCGTATCAGATTGTATTCATGCTTGTTGCTCTCAAAGCAAAACAGAATCATAATTCAGGAACTAGCAATGTTCACCCTAATAAATACGCAGTGATTATCGCAGCACGAAATGAAGAAATCGTTATCGGACAACTAATCAAAAGCATTAAAGCCCAGAAGTATCCTAAGGAATTGATTGATATTTTCCTTGTAGCTGACAATTGTACCGACAAAACTGCCATGATTGCAGAGGAAGCTGGGGCAATTGTAAGGGAGCGCTTCAATAAAACTCAAATTGGTAAAGGGTATGCCCTCGATTATATGTTAAACATTATTGAAAGGGAATTTTCAACAGAAAAGTATGAAGGATTTTTTGTGTTTGATGCCGACAATCTCCTTGATGAGAATTACATTATGGAAATGAACAAAACCTTCAATCAAGGATACAGGGTTATTACCAGCTATAGAAACTCCAAGAACTACGGTCATAATTGGATTTCTGCAGGTTATTCACTTTGGTTCCTGCACGAAGCTGAATATCGCAATCATCCAAGAATGATTCTTAACTCTAGTTGTGCTATTTCTGGTACAGGTTTTCTAGTACATGCCGACGTTATTAGGGAGAACGGAGGCTGGACACACCATCTACTTACTGAAGACATCGAGTTTACCATTTCTCAAATCATTAAAGGCGAACAAATTGGGTATTGCAAAAACGCTATTTTCTATGACGAGCAGCCAGTCACTTTCTCCCAGTCCTGGCATCAGAGACTACGTTGGGCGAAGGGGTTTTACCAAGTATTAGGAAAATACGGATGGGAAATGTTCAGAGGTATTTTTCGAGGAAAAGGGAATAGATTTGCATGTTATGATATGACCATGACAATATTGCCAGCCATTCTCGTTACCTGTATCAGCATTCTGGTAAGTGTCTTATTGTATATAGCTGGTTTTTTTGAAATAATAAATGGAAAAGTGAATTTCTATGTAATCAGTATGACAATATTAAAATCCTTCGTCTATAATTACAGTATACTGTTTATCATGGGTCTAATCACAACTTTGACTGAGTGGAAGAAAATTCATTGCTCTGGCTGGAAAAAAATCGTATATACAATCACTTTTCCGTTGTTTATGGTTACCTACATTCCTATTTCAATCGTAGCCTTGATTAAGGACGTTGAATGGAAACCAATTGCTCACACAGTGGCGAAATCTCTGGATGAATTAAGATAATTGTACCGTTAGCATTAGGTGAAAACCAACTACTAGACTGATGTAGTAGTTGAGATTAATATATAGATGTAGAACGGAGTATACAGGTCCCATACAATGGGACCTTATTTAATTGGGAATCTTTGTTTTCATTTGTGAATTCTTGATAGGGATGTGTACCATGAACTATACAACTGAACGAACACGGCGTCAAATCATACAAAGTTTTATGCGTGTTTTACAAACGAAACGATTCTCACATATCACGATTCAAGATATATGTGACGATGCATTAATTCATCGCACGTCTTTTTATCGGTATTATGAAGATAAATACAGCTTGCTAAGAGATTTTATTTATCATTTATCTGAAGAGATTATTAAATTAAATAAGGAGTGTAATTCTGACACGTTTAAGTTACTGGTTGATTATGTAGATGAACATTTTGTGTTATTTGAAAATACGTTATTGGGGTCTGATGGGCATATCTTTTTCAAAAGCATGGTTAAAATTGCCAGTGATATTTTACGTGAACATTCAAAAACAGAGGATGATCCCATTTCAACAAAAATCAATCAGTCGAAGTATCCTGAGGTTATGTGTGACTTATACGCCACTTCGTTTATGACCATCTTACAGAATTGGGTTAGTAAAGAATATAATTATAAGAAAGAGGAGCTGTTCGAAATCTTCAATCAGGTGATGTTGTAATAATACAAATTGCTGATAATGTATTATTTTGATGCACTCGTTCTATTTTGGTTTTTGAACCCTTCCTAATCCCTTGCTATAGTGACTATTGTGAAGAGGGAATACGATGATGTTTTGTTTTTACTGAATGAGATCTACAGGAAAAATAAACATTTATTCGAAATAGGAGGGAACAAGTAGGGTGAGATCAATCATAAAAGGCCGTTGGGCTATATTTGCTTTATGGCTGATTGCAACAATAGTGCTTACAGTCATTCAGCCCGACATCAATGCCATACTGCGGCAAAAAGGACAGCAAGGAACAGGTAATGAGAGCCCTTCGGTCATAGCAGACAATATCCTCAAAAAGATGGATACAACCAAAGGTACGAACAACCTTATCGTTTTTTATGATAAAAATAAAATATCTAATGATGAAATGAAAAAAATCGGTGATGCAGTAAAGTCAATCAGTGATAGCAGCAAAGAACTTGGTATTACCGATATGATCGACCCTTTTAGTATGCCAGAAGCAAAAAGCTCTTTGGTTTCTAAAGATGGCACGACTCTTATGGTGAGTTTTAAGATTGATAAGAAATCAAGAGAAGTGGACGATATAAAAAGAGATTTTGATAGCAAACTTAATAAAGTACCTGTTAAGTACTATCTTAGCGGAGAAGATTTTATCAATAATGATTATCTAAAAGCTTCTGTATCAGGAGTTGAGAAGAGCGCTGCATTGACCGTCATCTTTATTTTAGTTGTGCTTATTATTGCGTTTAGATCAGTCGTAACGCCATTGATTTCCTTAGTGACGGTGGCCTTTTCCTATCTTGTTTCTATGGGAATTGCCGCTCAATTAATTGATAAAGCAGGATTTCCGATTACAAGTCTTACCCAAATGCTCTTAGTGCTTATCCTTTTTGGTATCGGCACGGATTACAACATCCTTCTGTTTAATCGATTTAGGGAAGAACTATCCCATGGACACTCGGTAGATGAATCGATCATCAGAACCTATAAAACGGCGGGTAAAACGATTGCTTATAGTATCCTCACGGTATTTATTGCATTCCTTGCACTAGTTTTTGCGGAGTCACCAATCTATAAATCTGGTGTGGTTGTGGCAATCGGTGTAACGATCCTATTGCTTGAAATTCTGACCTTAACACCTTTCATGATGAAAGTTCTTGGCAATAAACTTTTCTGGCCTTCTAAGAATGCAGGAGGCGGTCATAAGGAAAACAAGTTCTGGGGAGCAACATCCTCCTTTGCGACAAAGCGTCCATTCATAACGGTGATCCTTATCGTTTTAATCCTGGGACCGATGGTGTATTTCCACCAACAAAAGCTTAACTTTGATACGATTGGAGAACTTGGAAATCACTATCCTTCTACAAAGGGCTTTCATATCATTGCGGACCATTTTGGCAAGGGCCAGGCAATGCCTGCGACGGTTGTCATTGAAAATAGTTCAGCATTAAATAATAATGAATCGCTTGCGGTTATTGATAACGTAACGGAAAGCCTCAAGGCTATTAAGGGAGTAAAGCAGGTTTCTTCGGTAACCCAGCCTCAAGGAAAACCAATTGATGGTTTTTACGTCGACAGTCAAATGGGGTCGGTTACGGATGGCATTTCAAAAACGCAAACTGGTGTGGACCAAATCAATGATGGGTTAAAGCAGGCGCAAGAAAAACTAGGATCAGCTGACTTTTCGAAGGTCAACCAAATGGTTGACGGTACAGCAACGCTTCAAGATGGGATGAACGACTTAACTAATGGATTAAAGCAAATCCAAGCTGGTATTGATAATGGGTCAAGTAATTCACAAACGATCAGCAATGGGATTGCAAACATCGAAACAAATCTCTCAAAGATGAGCAGCGGCGTTGCCGTGTTATCTGATAATTATGGTAAAATGCAGGCTGGATACAAAGAGATGGGGACCAACTACCAATCTGCAGCACAGGCTCTTCTGGGTGTTAAAAGTGCACTCTCTCAAATGCAATCGATGATGACAGGCTTGGGTCAGAGTTATGCAAATGCCAATAGTGATGCCAATTACCAGGCATTGAAGCAAACCATCGATCAGTTATCAACATCGTTAAGTCTAATTACTCCTGAAGGCATTAAAGTATTAAATGATAATTACAATACCGTAACGGCCGGTTTTGCAGAAGCCAATAAAAATCTTTCAAGCATGAGCAGCGGTTTATCCCGAATGGCAAATGGCTTGAAAGAAATTGAAGCTGGACTTGATAGAACTTCTTCAGGAATTGGCACAATCGTAACAAATATGAACAAGGTAACGGATGGTCTTGGCCAAATGAAATCGGGTCAGCAGCAGCTGGCAGACGGACTCAATGGTTTCAGTGTCTTTGGGCAAAAACTATCGGATGTAAACGGCGGACTTAAGCAAATATCTGATGGGCTCGGACAAACGAACGGTTTCTTAACGCAATATAAAGGAAATAAAACTTTCTTTATGCCGAAGGAAGCCTTGACGGACAAGAATTTTGAAAAATCATTAGATGCGTTCATGTCCAATGATAGAAAGATTACAAAAATGCTGATTGTTTTAAAAGCTGATCCTTATTCTCCTGAAGCTTTAAATACAATTAATAAAATAAATGCAACGGTTTCCAATGGACTTAAAGGAACAGAGCTTTCTGATGCCAAGTCTGGTACATCTGGGCCAAGTGCAACAACAAATGATACAAATGATATATTGAGCCGGGATCTCAATAGAACGACAACGATTGTTATTATCGGAGTATTGCTGGTGTTGTTCTTTGTTATAAGATCTTTCTGGACACCAGTTTTCATAACGGCATCCCTTTTGGGAGCGTACTATGCAGCCATGTTCGTGATTAACTATATTTTCATAGATCTGAAGGGGTATGAAGGGGTATCTTCCTTCGTTCCGTTCTTCTCCTTTATCATTATTGTCGCCTTGGGAGTAGACTATAGCATATTCTTGATGATGCGCTTTAGGGAATACCCTCATATGTCACAGAAAGAAGCCATCGTGGTGGCTTCAAGACACATTGGCGGTGTCATCATTGCAGCCGTCATTATACTTGGAGGTACTTTTGCCACACTAATGCCTGCTGGAATTATGGTTTTATATCAATTAGCAGTAGCAGTTATTACAGGACTAATTGTGCTTTGCTTTGTGCTTCTTCCAATCTTTTTGCCAGCGATGATTGCTCTTCCAGGTGCGCTAGCAAATTTATCTTCTAGAAAAAAGGAAAATGAATTAAGCATAGAGGAAAAAGTAGTAAGGACCTAATTTCAAATAAAAAGCCGATCTACCTTCTATTTATAAAGAAAGAATCGGCTTTTTTTCTTAATTATCTGTTTGAATTTTTTAAAATGTAATAGGACTTCAATAAAAGCTTTCATAATACTGTATATTTCCCCAAGATTTTGATATACTTTATCCAAATATTTGAAGCAAGAGGTACATATCCGTGACAAAATCTAAAATACAATTCTGGCTGATTCAAATTTTGCTTGTTTTGTCGATTATTTTCGTTTCAACCAAAATTTCATTTATGTTTAAGCCTATAGGGGTCTTTTTCTCGACGGTATTCTTTCCAATTCTCATTACCGGGTTTCTTTATTTCCTTTTGAATCCGGTTGTGAATTTTCTGGAACGAAAAAAACTCCCAAGGGTAGCAGCCATTTTGGTCATATATGTTGTGTTTGCAGGTCTTCTTGTATTGGCAGGAGGAAGCTTAGTCCCAGCCGTTTCAAAACAGGCAGCAGAGCTTGCCAATGATCTCCCTGGCTTTGCTCATAAGACGACTGATTATGTTAATAATGTAGTAAAGTCATCAGAGTTTAAAAACTTTAGGGTTCAGCAGAGTGAAATGATTGATAATGTTCAGAAGCGGTTATTGGAGTATGCAAATACTCTTCCAAACAAACTGACCAACATACTTGTCGGCTTTTTTGGCATCGTCACCAATATTGCGATTATTCTTGTAACGGTTCCATTTTTATTATTTTATATGTTTAAGGATGGACAAAAATTTCCTAGAGCAGTATCAAAGTTCATTCCTTCCGATTACAGGGATGAGAGCTTAAAAATTTTAAAAGAAACAGGAGAGACACTATCCGCCTATATTCAAGGGCAGGTAGTGGTCGCATTGGCTGTTGGAACATTGGCCTTTATCGGATATTTAATCATCGGCTTACGCTATGCATTAATAATGGCACTGATTGTGGCCTTCACCAATATTATCCCGTATGTCGGGCCAATCATTGGCGGAGCGCCTGCCGTGCTGGTCGGTTTCTTTGATTCACCTACTAAAGCCTTATTGGTAATAGTTGTAATCCTGGTCGCCCAGCAAATAGAAGGGAACTTCCTTTCTCCGATGATTTTAGGAAAATCATTGGATACGCACCCAGCAACTATTATCATCATTCTTTTAGCTGCGGGCAATCTTGCAGGAGTTCTTGGAATGGTGTTGGCTGTCCCAACGTATGCCGTTTCAAAAACAATTGTTTTAAACGTAGTCCGATTTTTGAGAGCCAGAAAAGCGGCGAGAAATATAGTAGAAGGAACCTGAGTCATAGACACAGGTTCCTTTTAGGTTAATTTATTTTTTAAATTCATTTAATCGTTCATAAGTTTCAAGCAGGAAATCATAAAACAAAGCTTCGGTAGGAAGTAGTTTCCGTTGGGCGGGGTAGATGACACCGACTGAACGCGTGAGATTCTCATCAGATAATGGGACCATGACAGTGGAACGAGGTGTGTTATCTACCAAAGTCATCTCAGGCATCAATGCTACACCCAGACCTGCTGATACTAATCCTTTTAATGCATCAATATCTTTCCCTTCGAAGGCAATTTGGGGTGAAAAACCTGCATCATTACAGGCCCCAACAACCTGTTCGCGAAAAACAAACCCTTCTGGCAGAACACAGAATGGGTCATCTTTTAAGTCTCGTAACCTAATCGATTTCCGGTCAGATAACGGATGATGAAGTGGGATGAGTGCAACGATATTCTCCGTAAATAGTGTAGCTCCTTTAATTTTTTTCTCTTTTTCCGGATTGGGCATGGGGGCGATCATGGCCAAATTAAATTCACCATTTACAACACCATCTATTAAATCATAATAAAGGGCATTGCTCATTTGGAATTTCGCTTCTGGGTACCTAGTGCGAAATGCATAAATGATGAACGGCAAAGTATGAGCCGCCATGCTTATAGGGAATGCAATTCGAACGGTTCCTTTGTAAGGATTTAAATTTTCCTCTACTTCTCTCTTTGCATCCTCCATCATATTCCAGACTTGTTTCATCCGTTCAAAAAAAATTCTTCCAATTGGGGTCAACTTAACACTTCTTCCCTCACGGATAAAAAGTTTTACCCCCAATTCGTTTTCTAAATTGAAGATTTGTCTGCTCACGGATGATTGGGCAACATGCAATGCATCTGCGGCCTCCGTTACATGCTCTCTCTTTGCCACCTCTATGAAATATTGAATTTGCCTTGTTTCCATTTTGAATCACTCCATTTAATGCGTAAAATGCATTAATTTCATCGAAAATTAAGATTGTAACTATTAATTAATAAATTATAAAATGAAAACACATTGAAGAAAAGGAATTTTCTTAATTTTAAAATAGACCTGGGGCTGAAAACATATGAAAATGATGGAAAGAGTGGAAGAGAATCAAACGCAAATTGTAAAAGAATACGTAAATCGTTTAATGAAAGGTGTTCAATTACGTAATCCAAATGAATCGGAATTTCAGCAGGCTGTTAGAGAAGTCCTTGATTCTTTAGTACCTGTCCTTGTAAAAAATCCGAACTATATTAAACAAGCAGTTCTAGAAAGAATGATGGAGCCTGAGCGAATGATTATCTTTAGAGTCCCTTGGGTGGACGATAGAGGAAATGTACAAGTGAATCGTGGATTTCGTGTTCAGTTTAATAGTGCAATAGGACCGTATAAAGGGGGACTTCGGTTTCACCCTTCTGTTAATGCAAGCATTATAAAATTTCTCGGATTTGAACAAATCTTTAAAAACTCATTAACAGGACAGCCAATAGGCGGCGGAAAAGGCGGTTCTGACTTTGATCCAAAAGGTAAATCTGATTTAGAAATAATGCGCTTTTGCCAGAGCTTTATGACAGAGTTAAGCAGACATATTGGACCTGATATCGATGTTCCTGCTGGGGATATCGGGGTTGGGGCTAAAGAGATCGGTTATATGTTCGGGCAATATAAAAAGTTAAAAGGGGCTTATGAAGCAGGTGTCTTAACGGGAAAAGGCATTGGTTATGGAGGAAGCTTGGGACGGAAAGAAGCGACAGGATATGGCACCGTATACCTTGTAGAAGAAATGCTGAAAACTCAGGGATTAAGCTTTAAAGGAAGTACTGTTGTTGTATCTGGATCGGGGAATGTTTCGATTTATGCAATGGAAAAAGCCATGCAGTTTGGTGCTAAAGTGGTTGCCTGCAGCGATTCAAATGGCTATATTTATGATCCAAATGGAATTAACCTAGAAACGGTTATAAGATTAAAAGAAGTAGAGAATAAAAGAATAAATGAGTACGTTAAAGTACATCTTGATGCAGTTTATCAAGAAGGGTGTTCAGGAATCTGGACGATCCCATGTGATATTGCTTTACCATGTGCAACTCAAAATGAGTTAAACAAGGAAGCTGCTGAACGGTTAATTTTGAATGGAGTAAAGGCAGTCGGAGAAGGTGCAAATATGCCTTCTACTTTAGAAGCCATTGATACTTTTATGGAGCATAATGTTTTATTCGCACCTGCCAAAGCTGCCAATGCAGGTGGGGTTGCAGTTTCCGCGTTAGAAATGGCCCAAAATAGTGCACGGTTAGCTTGGTCACAAGAAGAAGTAGATATGAAATTACAAGCGATCATGAAAGATATTTATAGTAAGAGTATGAAAGCCTCAGAAGAATATGATGCCCCAGGAAATCTGGTTGTCGGTGCCAATATAGCAGGTTTCTTAAAGGTAGCAGATGCAATGATTGAGCAGGGAATAAATTAAATTCATATTTTTGTCTTGATGAAAGGTCACTGATAGTGGCCTTTTTTGTTATTTATTATTTTTCTGAATTTTTGTAATAAATTTTATATATGTAATTTACATATACAGGTAACATATTGTATAATATGTGTAAATTACATATATGAGTCTAATAGGTCATAAGGTAAAAAAGTTCATCATTTTAAGAATGGGGGCATTTTTGTGAGTGAGAAAGAGGAAATACTACTGTATAAAACTTCTAATATTTTAAAGAAAGATACAAGCATGATGAATCTGAACGATATTATTGAGGAACTAGTACGAATTATTGAATTAAATAAGAAGAATAACTCATAACTGGGATTTAATTAAAAGTACATGGTTTTCAACAGAATAATCTTGAGTTTTCCCAAACACCCATGTTTGGCTATTCACATAAAATGAAAAAGGCTAAATTTCGGGAGGGAAAATAGTGAGTTATTTTTTGCCTGCTCAAAGTCAGCAACCACTTTTAATACATGTGTCTTCTGGTCCAGACAGTGCAGGAAACGGCTTTTCAAACTTTGAGACATCGGTTTACCCTAACTTTTTTTCAGCTTTTGTGACAGCGGTATACCTTCAACGATACGGAACTCCAGTTACAATGTTTTTTAATGGAGAAGGTGTGAATGGATTAATTAAAGGAAGGCTGGCAACCATGATTGGCAATCCTGAAACGGAAAAAACGATCACAGAACAATTAGGGATGTCCATTCCTGATTTTCTCAATAGCGACCAACCACAAAATTTGTTGGAATGGGCACAGACATTTGTCCGCCATGGAGGGCAAGTAACCTACTGTGGAACAACCAATACATGGGCCGGAAATGCAAAATCCTGGTCTGATAATTCTAAAATGGAATCGTTCGCCAACCCGCTAAATATTCAACAGGTAGCTGCCATTGTAATGAATAAAAATAGGAATTATATTTCTTTATAAAGATTGGAAAAACCCAACAGCAGAGGCTGTTGGATTTTTTATTTAAAGTGAATGTATGTGATTACTAACAGAGACCACCAGCATATTTTTCATCTCCTTAGAACATCCTAAAGAGCTTTTGCATATAATGCTGACATGTCTTAATTTTTATAGGCAAATTACCTATTTTAGCTAATCCAAGCTAACCTTATCTTAATTAAAATCATACACATTTGAGTTGATCCAAAAGGTGGTGAGTAATATGGTGTTTGGTTACGGCTGGGGCGGGAATTGCTACGGCGGCGGCCTTTCCGGTGGCGGTTCTTTTGTTTTAATCGTAGTATTGTTCATCCTTTTAATTATTGTCGGAGCATCTATGACTTATTAATAATCCAATACACGTTCTATCGGTAAAAATCATTATACTGGAGGTTATAAAATGAGCGGTGGACATGGGAGTGGTTTTGCGTTAATCGTAGTATTGTTCGTTCTTCTTATCATTATTGGTGCATCATTTATGTACTATTAATTTGGAATAAGAGAAATAAACCAAGAAAAAAGCGGGTGCGATTGTTCAAGAAGAACAGTCGCTTTTTTACTAACGGAGCAGGTTAGCATTATAATTCAAATGTGGAGGAGCCTTATTTCAAAGAGGGAATCCTTTTTTTTCTATTGTTGGTTTTAAAAAATATTAGACAAAATAAGAGATACTAATATTGATAAGCACCCAAAAACGAGAAGTAAAAATTGAGCCAAATTCAAATCATGGCTTTATTTAATTATTAATGCTAGTTGCACTCCCTTTCCTTGTTAAATAAGCAAACAGAAAGAGCATGTTTTGAAAAAAATTGATCAATACATGCTCATAATAGAATAAACCGGTTTAATCCATATGCTATTTTGTTCTTGATGACTGGAAATACGAACTTTTCTTTATCTGATGGATTCCATTCAGTCACAGCTTTTACCTTTTAGAAATGCTATTTATAAATATTGCAAAGAATATTTTTATTCTTCTGTCGGATTATTGGGTCCGTTCAGTTCTAATTGATAAAAAGCTAAGTCTAGCCATCTATTGAATTTAAAACCTGCCTTTTCTATTGTACCTGAATGAACAAAGCCAAAGTTTTTATGCATGGCAATGCTTTTTTCATTTGCGGCATCAATTCCAGCAATTAAGGTCATATACTCTCTTTCCTTGGCAGTAGCGATTAATTCTTTCATTAAAAAAGTCCCAATGCCATTTTTTCTGTATTCCTTGTCTACATAAACAGAATGTTCAATAGAATATTTATAAGCGGGCCATGCTCTAAAAGGACCGTATGTCGCAAAACCAACCACTTTATTATCTTGTTCGCATACTATTATTGGATAACCTTCAACCATCTTTTGTTCATACCAAATTTGTCTGCTTTCAAGCGTTTGGGGTTTATAGGCGTATACAGCAGTAGTATTGAGAATGGCATCATTATATATATCTAAGATGTCTATTAAATCCTTTTGAGTTGCTTCTCTTATCATTTTTTTCTTCCTCTCATAATAAAATTGTTTTTCCCTATTTATTGTAGAATGTTCCATACAAAACGTAAAATTGAACTTTTTAACCCCTTGCTATAGGATAAAGTTATAGCAACGCATCCAGCAAATTCAGATAAGAGAAGGTGAGAACATGACGCCCCAACAATTTCGATACATAGTGGAGATTGCCAAGCATAATTCTATTAGTCAAGCTGCCTCTGCACTTTACGTAACACAGCCGAGTATCAGCAAAGCGGTACGTGAACTCGAATCAGAGTTAGGGATTACTATTCTAGATAGAACGAATAAAGGCGTTATCTTCACAAAAGAAGGAACAGAGTTATTATTTTATGCAAAAAAGCTTCTAGAACAAATGGAGTCTGTTGTCCATCATTTTAACAAAGAGAAAACAATAAACTTAACAAAGTTTTCTATCTCATCTCAACATTATGGTTTCGCTATAGAGGCAGTTGCAAATTTAATGGATTATTTTGCCGACAGGAAATATGAGCTGTCGATTCGGGAAGGTAAGACAACGGATGTAATTGATGACGTATATGCAAGCAGAAGTATCCTTGGAATTTTATCTTTGACAGATTTAAATAAGCATTTTTTTGAGCGTTATTTCAGCTCAAAATCACTAATGTTTACTCCCCTTGGTTCACTGAAACAGCACGTTTTTCTCCGAAAAGAGCACCCTCTAGCTCATCTTGAATCCATTACCTTGGAGCAGTTAAGGGACTATCCTTATCTAACCTACCAACAGGACGACATGATGCTTCATTTTGCGGAAGAAGCCCTGAATGTAGACAATATCGGGAAACTAGTCTATCTCAAGGATAGAGGGGCAATGAATAATCTCCTGTCAAATACAGATAGTTACAATCTGGGAACCGGCTGTATTGTGAATAATTACATGAACCCCAATATTATCTCTATTCCATTGGAAGGCAGCAATATGATTCAATTGGGATTGGTGAAACGAAACGATGTATTTTTGCCGGATGAGCTCTTGGTTTATGTTGATTTTTTAAAATTAGCTATGGAAAAATCTAAGCCGAAGGAAATGTAACCCCGTCCTAATTTTAGGACAGGGTTATACATTTTTAAGGTTAAGCTTAGGAATGACCGCTGCGGCGGTCAGTTTTCTTTTTGGACCGTAGGGGCAGTAAAGACACAGGGTAAATTAAATAAAACTTCTTTGGGAATTGATTATTTTGGATAATATGCCATTTACATTGGGAAGATAATTTGGATAAGTAATAGGCTAGTAGGCTTTTTAACCTTTTACCGATGCATTCAAAGAAGGGGATTAGAGTGATGCAAAAGGTGATTTATTCTGTACATATGTATATTCTTCTCATCATGTCTACTGGATTTATGGTCCATGTATTGCTGCATCCCGTTGTTTTAACTTCATCCAAGCGGGACGCATGGATATCTGTAATCGCGAGCTTTGCCCCTTTCATCGTTTGGACGATACTTATATATTTCCTGCACAAAAAGTTCGGACAAAAAAACATTTTTACTTTAATATTTTCATTACCTCCCTGGATTTCATATGGCATCAGTATTTTATTTGGAATTTATTTTTTTCTGACTTCGTTTATCACATTCAAATATACAATCTTCTGGGCTAATGCGAATTACACGTATGACATCCCCAATTTTATGATCGCGCTTTTATTCGCTTTTCTTTGCTATTATGCTTCACATAAAGGAATTCGTACCATTGGTGCCATCTCATTTTTCTTATTGCCTTTTGTTGTGATGTTTGGTTTTTTAGTGGGAATTGGAAATATTAAAAATAAAGATTACAGCATGCTCTTTCCAATTTTTGAGCATGGATATAGACCTTTTCTTCACGGAATGATGTATACATGTGCCAGTCTCTTCGAAACGATCTATTTTCTTTTCATTACGCCTTATCTGAAGAACGGAATCAAAATGAAAATGTTCCTGACTGTTGCCATCTTTATCTTCCTTTTAACGCTCGGTCCATTAATTGGAGGCATCGCTGAATTTGGTGCTGAGGAGGCAGGAAAGCTGAAAGTTCTTGCGTATGAACAATGGAAGTTATTGAAACTTGGCACCCTTATCACCCGTCTTGATTTTTTGTCGATCTTCCAGTGGTTCTCTGGAGCATTCATACGGATCTGTTTAAGCATGTTAATCGTAAACCAGCTATTTTTTCGCAAAAAGAATCGCTGGATTCTACCCATTCTTTATAGTTTGCTTATGGTTAGCGTGGTCATCCCATGGGATTTCGAGTCATTTTATTCGTTTTTGTATTCCATCTATTACCCTGCAAGCCTCGTTTTCCTGCTTTTTTCTTTTGGACTATTGCTCCTTCTGAGCGTAATCAAAGGTGATGTTCATGAATAAAACGGAACTGACGACATTCAAACTAAAAGAGTGGTTTAAGAACTCATCCGATATTGTTATAATAACAAAATCCTATAAAGGGATTGTTTCTTTCCAGTCTCTTACCTTTTTGTATAGCCCAAATATAGTGAATACAAATACGATAAACGAAACAATTCTACCTATAATAACGGATGTGATCGAGAAAGAGCGAAGGTTTACGATTGAACGTTTAAACAGCTTCTTGGGAATCACGAAACTTACAGTTGATGAACATATCAAATATGAAATTGAGAAAAAGCTTTTTTCCGGAGAATTGGTCATATTTAATGAGGATTCAAAGGATGTATATTTTATTTCCATCTCAAATCCGCCAAAGAGAAGCCCGGAAGAATCCAATTTGGAGACTTCCGTAAGAGGACCAAGAGACGGCTTTGTGGAAAATATCAATGATAATATGGCATTAATCCGTCAACGATTAAAAACGTCTTCCTTAAAAAGTATAGAGTATACAATCGGTGAAAGAAGCAAAACCAAAATATTATTGCTTTATATCGAGGATATTTTTAACCCCTCGATTTTGGATGAAATACAAAAACGGATAGGATCTTTAAAAATAGATGTTTTAAACAGCAGCTATCAATTGGAAGAAATGCTCTATGACCGTACCTATTCCATTTTTCCGTTAATGGATTACATTGGCAGACCAGATTATGTTGTGGATTCCTTGAATCAAGGGAGATTTGCCATATTAGTAGAGGGCAGCCCTAGCTGTTTGCTTGGTCCGACAAGCGTGAATCAATTGTCGTTTTCTCCGGAAGATTCGAATAATAGCTTTTTTTATGTCAGTTTTGTCCGAATCTTAAGGTTGGTCGCATTATTTACTACGATGTTTTTACCGGGGTTTTACATTGCTTTGATCACGTTTCAAACGGAACAACTGCCTTATACCCTGCTTGCAACCATTTCCATGTCGAGAGTCGGGCTACCTTTAACAGGTTCAATGGAAGCATATATTATGCTAACCTTGTTTGAACTGTTTAAAGAAGCAGGTCTTAGGCTCCCAAAAGCTGTCGGACAAACCGTGGCTGTTTTAGGTGGATTGATTATCGGTGATGCAGCCATCCGAGCAGGATTAACGTCCCCATCCATGCTGGTTGTCATATCGATTACCGTGATTTCAGGTTATACATTGGTGAACCAAGATATTGCAGGAAATGTAATCATTCTTCGCTATTTTGTCCTTTTTCTGTCATCTATGTTTGGTTTGTATGGATTTTTTATATCCTTTTTTATCATCATAACTTTAGTTTTTTCGCTTGAAAGTTTCGGTCAACCATATGTTTCCCACTTTGTAAATGCTAATTTGCCTGAAATCTTAAAATCCTATCTAAAGTTTCCCTTTAAGCTTTTAAAAAAACGCAATCAAGCCTATCAGCCTAAGGATAGCACAAGGCAAAAGGAGTAGTTTTTATGAAGAGCTTTATCATTTTTATAATCTTAATTACTCTGTCGCTGCTTTTGACAGGTTGCTGGGGGGCAAAAAAAATTGAAGGGGAAGTATATATTACCGCCCTTGGGTTTGATTATAAAAATGGGAAATTCGAAGTGTATTCCCAGGGATTGAATTTTGGGAACATTGCTAAACAGGAAGGAGCCAAAATAGAAGATTTGCCTGTTTTGATCGGGGAAGCGAAAGATGAAAACATCCTATCAGCATACGGTGCATTAGAACAAAATACCTCTATGCCATTGAGTTTGGGACATGTTAAGGCAATCATATTAAGCGAAAGGATCATTAAAGAAAAAATGGCGGATGTGATCGATATCATGGGTCAATCGCCAAATCTTCGGTACAACATATTCCTTTTTGGCACAAAAGAGAATCTAAAGGAATTGTTACAAACTCATAGTTTTTTTAATTATTCGCAATTGTATTCAATCATCCATGGACCGGATGAGTTGATCAAACAAAACTATTCACTTCCAGTTCTGAGGTACAATCAATTTACTTCCCGTTATTATCGACCAATTGGAACCATCATGATTCCGTCTTTATCCATTGATAAAGCCCGTTTTTCAGAAGGAAAATCAAAACAGATAGCGATACTCAACGGAGAATACATAATGTCCCAGCAGAATTACAAAGGCTGGTTAAATAAAGAAGAACTTAGCGGGCTCAGGTGGTTCTCTAAAGGCATCCGTTCATTTAATGTCCGGGTAGCAACGAAAACGGTAGCGGTAAAAATAAAAAATCCCAAAACAAAAATTGTGGTTTTAAAAGGGAACCAGCCCTCATATAGGATTGCGGTAAAAGGACAGGCTGCCCTGTACCAAAATTCCGATAACAAAATATACAGGAAAATGCGAAGCGAAATAAATAAAAAAATTAAAAACGATATTCTAACGACCATACAAAAAGGCGACAAATTGAATACAGATGTCCTGAATATCAGCGAAAAGTCTTATAAATACCATTTAAAACATTGGGATATCCGTGCGATTAGAAGATTTAATCTGCATTCTGTAAAAGATATAAAGGTGGATATTGAGATAATCGAATCGGGAAAATACAAATAATGAAAGCCATAAAGATACAGTATTGGTTGTAGGTTTATAATTTATGATTAGATTGCTCTCAAACAAGGGGTGTAAAATCTCGTTTTGAAAACTTGAAAACGTTTTTAATTAGTGATATTCTTTAATAAATATTTTTGTTCGGTGTATTTCGTCTTGATGATCACTAAGAGCAAGGATAGTAATATATTGTGTGTTTAACACACTAGGAGGCAATTGAAAAATGGAAAATGGTAAAGTAAAATGGTTTAACAGCGAAAAAGGCTTCGGATTCATCGAGCGTGAAGGTGGAGAGGATGTTTTCGTTCACTTCTCAGCTATCCAAGGCGAGGGCTTCAAAACTCTTGAAGAAGGTCAATCCGTTACTTTTGACGTAGAGCAAGGTAACCGTGGACCTCAAGCGGCTAACGTTCGTAAAGCTTAATTCAAAAATAATTTTTTACTTTTACAAATGGAACACCCCGTCATCGTTAGATTCAACTAACCATGACGGGGTGTTTTTATGTCCAAGCCTTTTTTAAAAGCCCTACACCTAATTGTATTTCCTCACATGTAAGATTACTGAAGCCGAGCTTAATCATTGCATCTTCAGTATGATTCTTTATGAAATAGATGGTGGTAGGATACACTTTAACCCCATAAATGGAAGCACGCTCGATTAACCATTCTTCTGAACGATTTAGATGTACCTTAACTAAAACGTACAAACCAGACTGTTCCCCAATAATGGATATATTTTTGTTGAAGTGTTTTTTCAATTCTGAAACTAAGCACTGCATTTTTCGCTTATACACAAGTCGCATCCGTTTAATATGGCGATTCCATTCCCCCTCTTCCATAAATTTAGCCATTGTAAGTTGGCTAGGAAGGGAAGTGGTACTCTCGAAATGAAGAAATTGGTGTTTATAACGGTTTAAAAGTAACTGTGGCAGCACCATATAACTTAGACGGACTCCTGGAAGAAATGACTTTGAGAAATTTCCTAGGTAAATAACTCTTGTTGAATCAATGGAAGCAAGTGCTGGAAATGGCTGCTGCGTATAACGAAATTCACTATCATAATCGTCTTCGATAATATATCCATGCATCTTGTTAGCCCAATGAATAAGCATTTGTCTTTGTTGAATAGACATGCTTACACCTATTGGACTTTGATGGGAGGGGGTTACATAGATTAACCTTGAAGTCATTTGTTCTAATTTTGAAAAATCAGCACCTGTTTCATAAACTGGTAAAGTTTCAAAAGTGAAACAATGAAATTGAAAAGCCTCCCTTGCGCCATCATAACCTGGGTCTTCTACAATAATGCTAGTAAAATCATCCTTCAGGATTTGTCCGAGATAAATCAACATTTGTTGGGTACTACTGCCAATTATAATTGCATTTGGATCTGTTTTTACCCCACGAGATTGGAGTATATATGTTGCGATTTGTTCACGCAAGCACAGTTCACCAAAGGGTTCCCCGTATCGAAAGCTCTCCTGTAATGTTAAAACTTGATTTGCTATTCTTCTCCAAATTTTTAAGGGAAAATTAGTTTGATCTACGGTTCCTGCTCGGAAATCAATTAAGTCTGGTTTCACTGACCTTGTTTTTGTTTTATTAGAAAGGATCTGTGCATCTTTAAATAAAAGCGGCTCTAATTCATTTACAAAAAAACCTTTTCGACCTTCTCCACGTATATAGCCTTCAGCTACAAGCTGCTCATATGCCATTAATGTCGTATTACGGCTTACTTGCAAAGAGTCTGCAAGTTGACGAATGGAGGGCAAGGGATCTCCGGCTGGTATGTCTCCACGCTCTATAAATAATTTAAACTGTTCGTAAATTTGTTTGTATTTGGGGGAATCATTCATAAAGGCAAAAATAGTATTTTTCATTTAACCACCGATGACATGTTTATTTTTTTAATATTGTACCTTTTTAGATGTCAGTTAGCATAATAAAATATTTAAGTACAAGAAATTCAAGCTGCTTATAAATTAAGTCAGAACCGTAATGAGGAGGATTATCTAAACATCGTTGATCAACTGCATAGGGAGGAAAATCTAAATTCTCGACAAATGGCAGAAGTGATGAAAAAGAGAGTAAAAGATATGGAGAAATGAGGAGAAGACATTATGTATATACCTAAACATTTTCAACTCAATGATGAAGAAATGATTTATGATTTTATCAAGGAGTACAGCTTTGCCACTTTATTTTCTCAGCACAATGGAGAACCATATGCTACCCATCTTCCACTCACATTAAATAAAGGTGAAAATGCCTTATATGGTCATTTTGCTCGCCCGAATGAACAATGGAGAGATATAGGAAACCAACAAATTCTTGTAGTTTTCCAAGGTCCCCACTGTTATATATCTCCGTCTTGGTATGAAACTTCAATGGCAGTCCCTACCTGGAATTATGTTTCAATCCATATTTATGGAAGGCTGGAGATTATCGAAAATCAAAAAATAATATTTGATTCCTTAAATGACATGGTAAACAAATATGAAAAACCAGATAGAACATACAATTTAAATGAGATAGATTCCAGTTTTATTGAAGGAATGACGAAAGGGATTGTACCGTTTAAAATAAACATTACAAAGATGGAAGCGAAAGCTAAATTAAGTCAAAATCACCCAGTCGAACGACAACAGTTAGTGATTAAGCAGCTTGAAAACTCATCTGAACAAAGTAATTTACAAATAGCATTTCTTATGAAAAAAAACCTCAAAAGAATTTAGGTAAGGTAATCTTTAACGTATGGAAGTATTGGATAAATGACAACTTTTATATATTTAAGTTCTAACGGTAGCGATTGTTCGATTTGGTGACGTTTTTCATATTCAAATAATAGGTGCTTGTGTTGAAACTGAGCTGTCATCGTGGCAGCTTTTTCTTTTTCCACTTAGGAGGCAGGATAATTGAATAAGATTTGGCGAATATATCCCCTAAAAAAGCTTTTAGCCTTTTCTTCCTTTCCTAAAACCCAAGTAAAAAACACCCAAACTATATGATACAAACCCGAAAATAATCATAATAAGCTTCTTATGCAAATTCCACAGTAAGGCTATACTGGAAATGAAAGTTCCTTTTGTATGCAAATAATAGAGATAGACAATTAGCAGGGATAGGAAAATAAGAAAGATTACCTTAAGTAAACGAAAGAAATTCAAATTGTCGAGAAAAAGTGTTATCTTACTCTTCTTTTTTGAGGAAGATTTTTTTGGTCTTGTTTCTGTCATAAAATTCTCCTCTCGATTTTTTGTAAGAAAATGAAACCTTTTAATTAATAATAAATGATGAATCAATAGTTATAAACCTATAAAACTCGTAGTATTTAAGCGTGATTATTTTGATTATAGAAATTTCCTTTCCTTTCATCAAGTTTTGCTCTCAGAAAGAATCATGTTAATGCACAATTAATCCAACTACAATACTTCACAAAGTTAGAGATAAAGCAAATTTCACTAGAATCGCCTTTTCTGTTACACCTTTAAGAAGCCCTTCTAACGCTTCGTAAGAGCACTTCCCATTTCAAACAATGTAAGGAGCACAAACAATTGGTAGCCACTCTTCATTTTCCATTATAAAGCACTACTTAAGCTAACAGGGGATTGAGTTTAGTATTGATTGCTACGGCAACCCTTTTTTCGTATTAACCTATTTTTTCAATTAATTTTTAATGAAGAATTCATTAATATAGAAAATGCATTCATTTATCGTGCTACATTGTATTTATATAAAATTGAAGGTTATTTTAACTTTAAGTGGTTTGTTTTATAAAAAAATGAAGGCATTTATATGTCATATTTAGTTTATTTGAACAACGAAGTGATCAAACCGAATGTAGGGTTCTTAGAATTAATTAAACGATGTGAAGTATTTTATTTAATCTATCGGGTACTTAAGAAGAAGATGGGGTTTCGGTGACAATGACCAAGTTAAGAATCTAAAAGTTGTTTTTTAATTTAAAAATGCAGAAATGTAGTGCAAACACTACTCTTATTTATAGGAGGATAGAACAATGAATACACGGGAAATCAAGGTCAAAAAACAAGGTTGGATTCCTAAAAAGGAACGAATATGGGTAATCGTTACGATTATTGTCGCTGCTTCGATGATGCTTTGGGAACTCAAGGGACTATTACAGCTTTCATTAACCACTCTGCACAGCAGGCAGTTCGAACATACATTTAAAGCTTTTGGCTCCAATGCAAGAATTGCCTTATTTTTTGTACTTGCTTATTATGTGCTTCTTCGTGTTATTAGGCTTCGTATGCTGAAAGGTCAAAGCAAGGTGAAGAAGTGGTTATCCACTTTACTCCGTCTTACCCGAAGATGGCATACTCCAGCTGCGATTATCGCCATCGCTTTAATTATCTTGCATACGGTAGCTGTCTTTATGCACGGTTTCAAAATTGATTTTAATAATATAAGTGGATTACTTTCCTTGCTAGTCCTGCTTCCAGTTCCTATATCGGGAATATTTCGATATCAAAGGATGGACCGGAAGTGGCATTTGCGGTCTGGTGTTGCTTTTGCAATTCTATTTTTAATTCACTCTTTTTTATAGCCAACGTGTTATAAACCGTATTTGAGTTTGATAAATAGTCTATTTTCAGGTGAAATGAGTGTATAGCCTAGTTCATTAGAGAATAGGCTATTTTTTATAAACAAAAACACCGCAAAAGCGGGGCAAATGAATAGACATTTTACTTTACCTTTTTTGTTGTAAATTTACGTTTTGCGATAGGAAACGAAAACAGTTATAGGTACATTTGGTCTTTTTTTATAGAAATCGCCAATCATAGCATAAAAAAATGAAATTGGTCTTGTACCATAAGAGCAGGGATTCATGCATTTATCTTATCGTCATATTTCTCCCTAATACGCTTGATATCCTCAATAGGTGGAAGACCAAACATACGGGAATACTCTCGGCTGAATTGCGATGGACTTTCATAGCCCACCCGGAATGCAACATCAGCGGCATCTGTTGACTCGGATAATAACAAGCGACGGGCTTCCTGCAGCCTCAGTTGTTTTTGGAACTGTATCGGGCTCATGGCGGTTACTTCTTTAAAGTGTCTATGAAGTGACGAAACACTCATGTTCGCGATTTCCGCAAGCTCCTCAATGCGAAAAGACCTATCATAGTTATCCAGGATATGTTGTATAGCATCACTAATTTGAAAAGTAGAGCTTCCTTCTATTGCTATTTGCTCCAGGATAGATCCATGCTTCCCCTGCAGAACCCTATAGAGAATTTCTTTTTTGAAAAGAGGAGCAAGTACCGGAATTTCTTTAGGATTTTCTAGTAACAAAGCTAATCTGTTTACTGCGTCCAACAAAGATGGTTCAATCTTGCTGACAAACATTCCTCGTTTTGCACTTTCTTTCGGGCCAACCCGAATTTCGGAATCACTTAAAACCTCTAAGATTTGACTTGGTGTAAATTCCAGCTTAAGAGCCAAATAAGGAATGTCGGTGGAAGCTTCTATTACTTGGCCGCTAACTGGCAAGTCAACGGATGCTACCAGGTAATCGGATGGACTGTACCTAAAGCGTTCCTGTGCCAGAGATACTTCCTTCACACCTTGAACCACAATGCAAAGGGAAGGTTTGTATACTCTGTAAATTGGTTCGGTAACATTAGACTCACGAATGAAAAATAAAGATGGAATATCGGTAGTATGAACACCATCCCAGCCTGAATATCGCTCAATGAGTTTAGCAAGTTCATCCTGCTGTTTGTTTATTTGATAAGACATACAATCCTCCTTTGTTCATCATCATTGATGTTCCTATTATAATGCCTCTTTATTTAAAGCGTAAGTGGTTATGAGAGGATTAGGCAATCTTTTGCGACGAATGAGATACCGATTACGTTTTTATTTGTTAGATAATAAGTGAGTAGAAAGAACAAATGAAAAACAACTGAAAATAAAAATGAAAGGAAGAAAATTAATGCAAAAACGCAAATTGGGGAAAAGTGGATTAGAAGTTTCTGCAATAGGGCTCGGTTGTATGGGGATGAGTCATGGTTACGGCCCAGCTTCAGATAAGAGAGAAATGATTTCTCTAATCCATAAGGCGTTTGATCGTGGTGTGAATTTCTTCGATACCGCCGAAGTTTATGGTCCATATGTGAATGAGGAGCTAGTAGGGGAAGCTTTAGCCCCATTAAAGGGAAAGGTGATCATCGCCACAAAATTCGGTATCCAAATGGAAAATGGCAAACAGGTGCTTGACAGCAATCCGGAGCGCATTAGGCAATCAGTCGAAGGCTCGCTCAAACGCCTTAAAGTGGATACCATTGACTTGTACTATCAACATCGTGTCGACCCAAATGCTCCGATTGAGGAAGTAGCCGGAGCAGTTCAAGACCTAATCAAGGAAGGTAAGGTAAAACATTGGGGACTTTCTGAGGCGGGAGTGGCAACGATACGCCGTGCACACGCAGTTCAGCCGCTTACAGCGATTCAAAGTGAATACTCCATGATGTGGAGAAGTCCTGAAGAAGAACTGCTGCCTGCGCTCGAAGAACTGGGGATTGGCTTCGTTCCATTCAGCCCATTAGGAAAAGGATTCCTAACCGGAAAAATTGATAAAAATGCTACATTCGGTAACTCCGATTTCCGCAGTATTGTACCTCGCTTTAAGCCGGAGAATCTCGAAGCGAACCAGGTATTGGTCGAATTGATCAAGAACATTGCTGCAGTAAAGGACGCATCGCCCACTCAAATCGCCCTTGCATGGGTGCTTGCCCAGAAGCCATGGATCGTTCCAATTCCAGGCACTCGCAAATTGGAGCGTCTGGAAGAAAATCTTGGTTCAGTGGAAGTTGCGCTGACTCCTAAGGAACTAAGTGATGTAAATGAAGCACTCTCGAAGATCGAAATTTTGGGAGACCGCTATCCAGCAGAATTCGCAAATAGAGTGGGAAAATAATAGCCATTTGACATAAAAAATGGAGGATTTCAGATGCAAAAAGTAATTTTGAACAATGGTGTTGAGATGCCTATTCTAGGCTTCGGTGTTTATCAAATTCAAGATGCAAAAGAATGTGAACAAAGCGTTTATGATGCTATTATGGCAGGTTATCGTCTGATTGATACAGCAGCTTCTTATCTAAACGAAGAAGCAGTTGGCAGAGCCATCAAACGAAGTGGTGTGTCAAGAGAAGAACTTTTTATTACCACAAAACTTTGGGTTCAGGATACTGGTTATGAAAGCACGAAGAAAGCCTTCGCTAAATCTCTGGAGAGACTCCAATTGGATTATTTGGATTTGTATTTAATTCATCAACCATATGGCGATATTTATGGAACTTGGCGTGCAATGGAGGAATTGTATCGTGAAGGTAAAATCAAGGCTATTGGAGTGAGTAATTTTCATCCTGACCGGTTGATCGATTTAATCATTCATAATGAAGTGATTCCTGCTGTTAACCAGGTTGAAACACATCCTTTCAACCAGCAATTTGAAAGTGCTAAATTTATGAAAGAGAACACCGTTCAAATAGAGTCCTGGGGCCCATTTGCTGAAGGACGAAATAACATGTTTCAGAATGAAATATTAGTATCAATATCTGAAAAACATAATAAATCAGTTGCGCAAGTGATATTACGCTGGCTGACCCAAAAAGAAGTCGTTGCCATTCCAAAGTCTGTTCGGAAGGAAAGAATCATCGAAAACTTCAATATCTTTGACTTTGAACTAAGCACTGAGGATATGGAGAAGATTGCTACGTTAGATACGAAGGAGAGCTTGTTCTTTTCACATAGAGATCCTGAAATGGTAAAATGGATTGGTACCCGTAAATTAGATATTTAAAACTAAAACAAATTAGCAATTTAATGATTATCATTAATATAATTGAATCAAGTAGATGCAGGATTGTTACTATTGTCGCAGGCAAAACCTTAATTGGATTGTTACTGCTCATTTAGGCAAAACCTAAATCGCTAAAATCAGCAATTTTTTCGTTTGCAATTTTAGTGGTTTAGGTTTTTCTTTTTTTATGGCTATGTAAAAGTCCATTGCTTCTTATTTACACTGTTGATTGGAGCGGAAGGCGCGAAGACTCCTGCGGGAGTACGGGGCAGGGGAGACCCCGCAGGCGCCAAAGCGCCGAGGAGCCTCCCCGGCACGCCCGCGGAAAGCGAAGCGCCTGGAGCGCAAATCAACAACAACGTTTAACAGAGCCTATCATTAAAATTTTTGCAGAGGAGAGCAATCATATGAAACTAATTGCAGTTGATTTGGACGGGACAACACTCAATTCAAGAAAAGAAATTAGTGAAGAAAACATAAGGGTAATTAAAAAGGCACAGCAACAAGGGCATATCGTCATGGCATTATCGGGAAGATCAGCGATATCGGTTCATGCAGAACTTGCTAAATACGGTTTAGATTGCCCAGTCGGCGGAAATAACGGATCAGAATTGTATGCTGATGGCAAATTGATTGAGATAATTTCATTGACATTATCCCAAAGTCAAAGAATTGTCTTAGAACTGGAAAAAGAATCGATGCCATATAAAATTGGTACAGCCAAATGTACGTATGCACATAAAGATTGGTTGGAACGATTTGAGAACGTACTAACATCAGGTCGTGTACCAAAGGAATACTACACACATAAGGATTATAAAATGTATACAACTCCTCCACCTGTTTACGGACAGCCATTTTTTAATCAGCTTGAGGAGATTATTAACGAAGAATCTGATGTACAAAAATTCCTCATTTTAGGACTTTATCCAGAACAGAAACAGCGGTTGCATACGATTTTAGAATCGATTGAAGAAACGTATGTTACTTCTTCTTCCCCATTTAATCTTGAAGTTACACATATTAATGGTAATAAAGGGAATGGTCTCAAAACAATGGCTCGTCATTTTCAGATTCCATTAGAAAATACTGTTGCGATTGGCGATGAAAAAAACGATATTCCCATGTTCAAAGCTGCAGGTTTATCAATTGCAATGGGGAATGCCGAAGACGAAGTGAAAAAACAAAGTGATCTCGTTACTTTAACCAATGATGAACATGGAGTTGCCTACGCGATTGATAAATACATTTTGAAAGATTAAAAGATTTCACCAGCCCTATCAAATTTGGATTAGAGCCAGCGATTCTTGTCGCTGGCTCTGTTTTTTTTTTATGATGAGAAGTAATTCGTGATGTATGGCACACTTAAATAAAAAATTTTAGTGTAAAATAAAAATGATAGTTTTTATTGGAAAATTGAATATAATAGTTGTTTTATTAGAAAATGTATTAGATACTGTTGATGGATGCCCATTTAGTACAATTTAATTATCAAATGGGGCCCGAACAAAAATGTAAATGGTAATCAATCAAAATTTTATAATGCAAACTTTTTGAGGTGAAGATTATGCAACTTACTTTAGAAACCATAAAAGATAAAACGGCAGCAACACCATTTTCAAGAACAAATCCATTTAAAGCGAAAGTGCTCAACAATGTAAATTTAAATGGAGCAGGTTCTAGTAAAGAAACGCGTCATATTGAGCTATCATTAGAGGGGTCAGGCCTTTCTTATGTCCCAGGTGATGCACTTGGTATTATTCCGGCCAATGACCCAGAATTGGTGGCCTCTCTAATAGACGAGATGGCGTGGGATGAAGAAACAGTGGTAATCATTAATAAACAGGGTGAAACACTACCGTTAAAAGAAGCTTTGACAACTTATTTTGAAATTACACTATTATCGAAAAAAATCCTGCAGCAGGCAGCGGAATTTACAGATAATGATGAGTTAAAAAAGCTTGTGCTAATAGAAAATGCAAATCAGTTGAAAGAATATACTAATGGACGTGATCTGCTTGATATGTTCCGTGATTTCGGTCCATGGAAAGCTACAGCACAAGAGTTTGTTTCGCTTTTAAGAAAAATGACCCCGCGTCTTTATTCCATTGCCAGCAGCATTGCCGCTCATCCTGGTGAAGTGCATTTAACGATTGGTGCAGTTCGTTACTCGACACACGGCCGTGAGCGAAAAGGGGTATGTTCAGTTTTAGTTGCAGAACGTGTTCAAGAAGGGGATACGCTCCCAGTATTTGTTCAGCCAAATAAACACTTCCATCTCCCAGCATCCCAAGAGAAGGATATCATTATGGTAGGTCCTGGTACCGGCATTGCCCCATTCCGTTCCTTTATCGAAGAACGTGCTGTGAATAAAGCTGATGGCAGATCATGGCTGTTTTTTGGAGACCAGCATGCGGCGTCAGATTTCCTTTATCAAGATGAGTTAGAGAAGTATCAAAAAGATGAAGTATTGACAAGAGTAGACACTGCGTTCTCTCGTGATGCTGAACAGAAGGTATATGTTCAGCATAAAATGCTTGAAAACAGTAAGGAATTGTATGCATGGCTGGAAAATGGAGCTTACTTCTTCGTTTGTGGAGATAAGCAATATATGGCGAAAGACGTCCACGAGGCACTTCTTACCGTAATAGAAAAGGAAGGAAGCATGACTCGTGAAGAAGCCCAAGCTTATCTGGATGATATGAAAGAGCAAGGGCGCTACCAGCGTGATGTGTATTAAATATAATTAAGTATTTTCAATAAGAGTGACTTCATTTCCGCATATAGCGGCCAATGAAGTCACTCTTATTTTACGATGATTGGAGGGCAGGGGTTAGAGAAAGTCGTTGCATTTCCTTCTACGTTACCCAAATTTACTTTTGAATCCGTTAACAGTCACATAGAGAGCTTTTACGTTACCCATATCCACTTGTGATTCCGATTTCTGTCACGTAGACCCTTTGTATGTTACCCAAAATCATAATTGATTCCGTTTACAGTCACATAGAGCGCTCCTACGTTACCCAAATCCTCATTTGACCCCGATTTCAGTCACATAACTTCATTTTCTACGTTACCTTTTTCACTTTTTTACCCAAAAATTCATCTTGATTTTAAGGTTATCTTAAGGTTATCCAATTAAAATGGGAAACAGTTAAAGGTTACTATTTTATTTCGGGGGAATTACTGTGAAAAAGAATTATACAAAAATTGTCCTTGATTTGTTGATGGCCATTACGTTTGTGCTGCTAATGAATCCAAGAGTATTAGACGGTTTACCGTTTCATGAAATAGCAGGTCTGGTTATAGGAGTAGCAATCCTTGTCCACATCGGATTGAACTATCAGTGGGTAATCAATACAACCAAAAAAATACTGGACCCAAAACTCCCAAATAAAACGCGATTTAGTTACTTGTTGAATCTCCTCCTTTTAATTTCGATGGCTGCTGTCATTGTAACAGGGATACTTATTTCTAGGGTAGTATTCCCAAGTCTCGCTATTGAAGGAAATCATACGGTCCGTGAACTACACGGTTTTTCTGCTGATGCAACACTTGCTTTAGTGGGTCTACATGTTGGGGTACATTGGCAATGGATCATGAGTATTTGTAAAAAAGCGTTTAAATCGAAGGACGGAAAACTTAGGAAGGGTGTTTTTGCATCTGTTTTTCTATCACTAGCTTTTTTGGCAGGTGGTATTCAATGGTTTGCCTCAACTGCAACTCCAAGCAAAGGTGAATTCATGCCGAAACAAATGCAGCAAAGAGAGCAGGCAACTAATAATGGGGACACAGCGAACCAAGGTAATACAACGAATACAAATCAAGCACCGCCTAGCGGAGATTTCCGTGAAGGAAAATTCCATGGAAAAGAGGGACATGGCGGCGGCAGCAATCCATTTCTCGTCGTCCTTAACTATTTTGCAATTTGGGCAGCTATCATCATTCCTACCTATTATATAGAAAAACGAATATTAAGGAAAAAACGAGAATCAAAGCTTCGTCCTCAAACCTTATAATAAAAGCCCGCTTAATGTTGAGCGGGCTTTTTGTTAATATTCATTTAAAGAAAAAAGACTTAACCCCTTGGTTAAGTCTCTATATAAAATTTTCCACTTATTTTTTCCTTTCCTAATTTTTTCTCATTTATATTTTATCGAGAAGGATTATCCTATTAATCCTTGTGGTTCGATATTTTTAATAATATGAAGTTTTTATTCCATAATGGATAATACTTATCAACACCTCCTCATAATTAAAATAGTACGGTTCTGATCACCTGGACCGATGAAATCTAATGCGGCAGGAGAAAATACCCTAACTTTTCTTTTTACGCCCTCCAAGTGAATTCGGATTTGTCCTAGGACTACATCAGACTGAAAGACACTGCCTCCCAAGGAAATCTTCTTTTTGGTTCTCCTTTTGAAGACAGCCGTATTTTTCTTATTAACAGTGCGTTCCATATTATGCATTTCCACTTTCTCATTAAGCTGCGTTGAAATCTTCTCTGGTTGCAGGACTTCTTCTTCAATCGAAGCGACAATACCGATTTCACGTTTCTTTAATACTAAGACGAAGTGATAGCCTGTCTTTGATTTCTTCTTGACAACCTTTACTTCATCTGTAATAAACGTGACGAATTCTTCGGGTTTGTTCGTTTGTGAGTCTGGAGAGATTTCTTTTTGCTTGATGACTCGAAAGATTGCTTTTGCTCCAATTTCTTCAAAGTCAAAAGGTCTAATACTTTGGGTGCGAACGAGATATAGATCGGAAACCTTTCCTTTGCTAGTTAATTGGACACATAAAGCAACATCCTTATTCACCGCCTTTCCCTCATCGTTCGAGAGCATTGGGACATTCATGTTCATTCCTGGAAATTGAACGAAGATGTAGCTAAAGTTTTTCTTAGGCTCTACATTCAGAAGTCTCATAAACTCACAACCTTTCCGATTTTGTAATAGGGTAATTCCCCTTATAGGATTATAAATTCAATATTGTTTTTTACTTTCCTTTCAAAGTATGCTGAGTTTTCATCGTCACTTTCTTATGAAATCCGATGGATATTTCCTTTTGTTGAGTATTTATGAGCAATTCCATTATCGAAAAACAAAAATTGGAAAGTTTTTTGTCGTTTCAACAGAGTTTCAGTCCATTCATCAATTTCTAGGAATTGTAATAAAATCAATCGATATGTATTGACACAAAGGATTATTCGTATTATGATTATCTCAGATTCAAGATACTTTAATTAAAAGCGTTTTTCGGAGGTGTCATAAATGAAAAGTAATTGCACAAATTTCCTTTACTTTTTATTATTGAAAAAAAATTAAGAAAAACGTTAAAATTTTTTAAATATATATCTCGAATTCGAGATAAAAACAATTAGGAGGATTTTTAGATGATAAATATTGGTTTATTAATTATTCGTTTAGTAGTTGGTGTGTTATTCGTGGGTCACGGTGCTCAAAAATTGTTTGGCTGGTTTGGCGGACATGGTCTAAAAGGGACAGGAGGCTGGTTTGAATCCATTGGCATGAAACCAGGAGTAACCATGGCTCTATTTGCAGGACTAGCAGAATTGATTGGTGGAATCCTGTTTGCTTTAGGACTCTTAACCCCTGTTGCAGGAATCCTGATAGCAGGAACCATGGTAATGGCAATCGTGAAGGTGCACGCTCCTAACGGATTATGGGCAACAGCAAATGGATATGAATATAACCTTACATTGCTCGCAGTTGCTATTGGTGTAGTATTAATAGGACCTGGTCAATATGCTCTAGATGCTTTTTTAATCTAAATGTCTCGAATTAGGGAATTTTTAATTTAAAATATTTATATATAAACCAAATTTTAGCGGAAAATTACAATAAGAATCAAAGAGGAGTGAAAAACATGGAACTATTAGGATTACATCATGTATCAATTATGACTGGGAAAGCTGAAAAAAATTATGAATTCTATACGAAAATTTTAGGAATGAGACTGGTGAAAAAAACAGTCAATCAAGATGATACAAAGTCTTATCATCTATTCTATGCTGACGCAGAAGGAACACCTGGTACGGAAATTACCTTTTTTGATATCCCTGGACTTGGAAATTCATACAGAGGAACTTCTGAAATTTCTACTGTATCGTTGAGAGTTAAAAGTACAAATTCACTAGAATTTTGGAAGGATCGGTTTAGCCACTATGGAATTGAACATGGTGAAATTGAAAAAAGAGCTCAACGTGATACTTTAGCTTTTAGAGACTTTGATGGAACTCGATTAATGCTCGTTGCAGATAACGGTGAAAAAGGTGTAAGAGGCGGTATTCCTTGGCTGCGGGATGATATTCCAACGGAACATGCCATTATAGGTCTAGGGCCTGTAACACTTACGGTTGGAATTTCCGAACCAACGATTGGAGTCCTTACTGAGGTCATGGGTTTTCGTTTTGTCAGTTCTTATCCTTCTCTTGAAGGGGATTTCCCTGAAATCTTGGTTTATGCAACTGGAGAAGGAGGCAGCGGGGCAGAAGTTCATATTGAAACAAGGCCCGATTTGCCAAGAGCTCGGTTAGGCCGTGGAGGAGTCCATCATGTTGCTTTTCGGGTTCCGAATGAGGAAGAATACGATCAATGGGCACAGCACATAAAGAATAACCGTTTACCAAATTCAGGAAAGGTAGAGCGGTATTATTTTAAAGCGTTATATTTCAGAGAGCCAAATGGTATTTTGTTTGAACTATCAACCGATACACCAGGGTTTGCTGCAGATGAACCTATGGAAACAATGGGTCAAAAGTTATCATTACCGCCATTTTTAGAGACTCGTCGAAAAGAAATTGAAGAAAACTTACGGCCTCTAGACCTGATTTGAACGATTAGAATTTCGGCAGAACTCCAATCGTTATTAGAAAGGGCAAATGCAGATGTCGAACTTCATTGGGAAAATAGAGGGCATCAATTAACATTAGAAGAAGTGGAGGCTGCTGCGAGTTGGTATAAAGGGATTCAATTGAAGTAAAAAATTTTAATAATCAAGTAAACGCACTGGTGAAATTTCCGCCAGTGCGTTTTTGAGAACCTAAATTTAAACGAAATAATTTTAATAAAGAACCCGCCATAAATAAAAGGTGGCATAGGCTTGCCAATACTCCCATTTTGATTCATACGCTATGAGCTCATCCTTCGCAGGCTTTCTCTCCGAACCATTAAGATGTTTGATAGCATTATGCAGTCCGACATCATCAATCGGAAATGCATTAGTAAAATGCAAGCAGCGCATTAAGACATAATTCGCTGTCCATGGGCCAATTCCGCGAATCTTGATTAAACTCTTCTCTGCTTCTTTAAGGCTATCTATTCTCAATAATTTTTCTTTTGATAGTTCTGATCTGGCCATCAATTGCGCAATGCCAATAATATATTCACTTTTTTTCAATGTCATTTTAATATCGGCCAGGTCTGCTGGAGTTAACTGGGCAATTCGATTGTAGGAAGGAAATACCCAAAATTTCTTGCTATTCCACTCGATTGAATCACCAAATTTTTCAACAAATTGTCTTTTTAAGGTGTAGGCGAATGTTAAGTTTATCTGCTGTCCTAATACACCCCAGCAAAGTGCCTCGAATAAATCGGGAACGCCGATTAATCTTAATCCGTAAAATTTTTGGACTGGCCACTTAAGCAGCGGGTCTGCTTTAGCGATTTCGTAAAATGGTGTTAAATCGCGATCAAGGTCAAACCATTCACGAATAAAATTGAGAACCGCCGCTCGCTCGGACTGCCTAAAAGGTCCTGGGTCATTTAATAACTGCACGATCATCTGATTGCATTCATTTACGTGGATTTGTACTAAGACTCGGGTTTCACCAACAGCAATCACCCTGGTGATGATTTCATTTTCGACTTCAAACATAACTTCATTTTTGTTCCGTTCTAAATAGCCGAGATTTGCTTTTATATCAAAATCTTTTGGTAAATCAATGGTGATATTTCCGTTGTTTTCTTGAAAATAGTTCAATGTATTTTGTCTATCGGACACAATCTAATCCCCCACATCTTTTTCTTTCATTATCACAAAAATTAATTTCATTATCTTGCCTTTATATTTGAATATGCTTTTTTTTTATTAAATTCGAGTTATATTGATATTACCAAAACGCTGGTGGAGTTATTTAAGAATATTGACTCTGGACCTATAATAAAAGTAGAGGTGGTCAAATGAAACATGAGGGTTTAAGCGATGAAATGATGACCGATGAAAAGTGGCAGGCCATTATCAACAATGATGCAGCGTATAATCATCAATTCTTCTATGCTGTTAAGACCACAGGGGTTTTCTGTAAGCCTTCATGCAAATCGCGCATTCCTAAAAAGGAAAATGTCCGGATTTTTCAAAACGCTGAAGAAGCACTATCGGCCCATTTCCGTCCTTGTAAACGATGCAAGCCCACAAATGAGCGATTACCTGATAACGATTGGGTTGCGCTCATTACAGCCTATATTGATAAGAATTATCCTGAAAAGCTGACGTTAGAAAAACTGGCTGAAATGAGTCACGGAAGCCCATATCATTTGCATCGGACTTTTAAAAGGATTACCGGCATTACTCCTGTCGAGTATATCCAGCAAATCAGAATAAATACAGCGAAAAATTTATTGCTTCAGAATGATGTGCCAATTGCGGATATTGGAAAGGCGGTAGGGGTACCTAATATCCCTTATTTTATAACCTTATTTAAAAAGATGATCGGATATACTCCTGCTCAGTATCGACAATGTCATAATAAGTCGGAGGGTTTGAATAAATGAAGACACAAAAAAAGACACCCATATATTGGTCACTGCTTAAATTTAATGATTGGATTTTTAATATAGCGGCTACAGAGAAGGGACTTTGTTACGTTGGCTCACAGAACAAACCGTTTGAGGAATTGTCAGTTTGGGCAGAAAAACGATTTCCTGGCAGCCCTCTCATGGAAGATGGGAAGAAGCTTGAGCCTTATGCAGCCGAACTTATAGAATATTTTGAGGGGAAACGAAAGAATTTCTCTGTCCCGTTTGATTATCAGGGTACAGAGTTCCAAGTCGCTGTTTGGAACGCACTTTGTGAAATTCCGTTTGGAGAGACAAAATCCTATTCTGACATTGCGAACTATATCCATAAACCAGCCGCTGTTCGAGCAGTTGGCGCGGCTATTGGTGCTAATCCGGTGTTAATTACCGTGCCGTGCCACCGTGTTGTCGGAAAAAATGGCTCATTGACCGGATACCGCGGCGGATTAGAGATGAAGACGCAACTCCTTGATTTGGAGCGGCAAGGATCTCAATAGATATTAAGCATTGATGAGGCCAATATGCCTCATCTTTATTTTTTTACTAAGGTCCCTAACATAGTGGAAACATCGATTCTTTAATAAAAATTAGAAAATTCAGAGGAATTAACGCCTATTATGTTGAAATAATAATCAAGCATAATTTGTGATTTGCCCTTAATTATCAAAAAATTAGTCATGTAAGAGAGGTGAAAAATGAGGAAAATCGTAATTTCTGATATTCATGGATGTGCGGCAGAGCTTGATCAACTTTTGGACAAGACAAACGCTCAACCGGAAGAAGTTATTTTTCTAGGAGACTATATTGATTCCGGACCAGATAGTCTAGGGGTATTAGATAAAGTAATTGATTGGTGCGGCCAAGGTGCATCAGCATTACTAGGCAATCATGACGATTTATTTTTACGATGGCTGGATGATAAAGAAATTATTTTTTATTATGGCAGAATTGGCGGGATGGCTACGATTAATAGCTGCCTACAAAGACTTGGGATGGACAGTGTTGAATATTCCCAATTGCTGCATGACCAAATAAAAGAAAATGAAATAAGAAAAACCATTTTGAATTGTTTTCGTAAACAAATTTCCTTCTTACAATCGCTACCATTATATAAAAAGGAGTCAGAATTGATTTTTGTTCACGCGGGAATTAATCCGAAAAAAGGATTGGAAGAAACGACGAAAGTTGAGTTCCTCAATCTTCGTGATGAATTTATTTATGAGTATAAAGGTTTTGAAACGATCATTTTCGGTCATACACCAACTAGAAGATTACATAATCATAATAATGTATATTTTGGTCCGAACCAAGTAATCGGCATCGATGGAGGGTGTGCCTTCGGAGGACAGCTAAATGCATTAATCATAAACGATAGTCAGTTCAGTACAGCATCAGTATTAAGAAAATAAATTATCAAATGGAGGCAAAGTGGACATGTCAAATTTACCATCAATACTGAAAGGGTTGCGTATTCCCGTAATCGGCGCGCCGCTTTTTATCATTAGTAATCCGAAACTAGTCATTGCACAGTGTAAGGCAGGAATTGTTGGCTCTATGCCTGCACTAAATGCTAGGCCTGCGTCCATGCTCGATGAATGGCTGGCAGAAATCACAGAAGAGTTGGCAGCGCACAACGCCCAAAATCCGGATCGTCCTGCTGCCCCGTTCGCGATTAATCAAATCGTGCACAAGTCCAATGATCGGCTTGAGCATGACGTAGAATTGTGTAAGAAGTATAAAGTTCCGATCATTATTACTTCCCTAGGGGCTCGTGAGGATGTTAATGCAGCCATACATAGTTACGGTGGAATTGTAATGCATGATGTGATCAATAACAAGTTTGCGCACAAGGCCTTTGAAAAAGGGGCAGATGGGTTGATTGCTGTTGCTGCCGGTGCTGGTGGTCATGCTGGTGTGAAGAGCCCGTTTGCATTGATTCAAGAAATCCGCCAATGGTTCAACGGTCCGCTTGCATTGTCCGGATCGATTGCCAATGGTAATGCGGTATTAGCAGCCCAAGCGCTAGGGGCCGATTTTGCCTATATCGGATCGCCTTTCATTGCGACCCATGAAGCGAATGCTGTTGAAGAATATAAGCAGGCAATCGTTGATTCTACATCTGACGATATTATTTATAGTAATTTGTTTACAGGTGTTCATGGAAACTATCTGGCTCCATCCATCCGGAATGCTGGGTTGGATCCTGATGCACTTCCAGAAAGCGATCCAACTAAGATGAATTTTTCGGATGGATCATCGAAGCCGAAGGCATGGAAGGAAATCTGGGGATCTGGTCAGGGAATCGGAGTTATTAATGAGGTCACTGGTGCAGGAGAATTCGTTGACAAGCTATATCAAGAGTATTTGGCTGCAAAAGAGAGAATCGTTCATATCGGATGAACAATTCTCGCAAAAAAGGCACCTCCAATTGTTTCCCGATGTTGAACAATTATATAAAGAATTCAATTTTTATATTGTGGTGAAAGATAAAAGGATTGGCGATTTCTACCGCCAATCCTTTTTACATGGAATCTGAAATATTCTTGAACAAGGAGAAGCAACGCTGAGGCTTGGAACATTTATAATCAAGTCCGAAACGAAGATCCTCCACCTAATTCATTGTGTTAGAAATTCTAAAGATAAATGTCATTTCCTGTTCATCCCCCGTTCACAAACGGATTATAAACTAACGATATCAAAGAGAAATTGGGGGTATAAAGAAGATGAACATTGCTTGGAAAGAAATGAAGAGAAATAAAGGAAGGTTTTTGATTTTAGGCTCCATCGTTTTTCTGGTTAGTTTATTAACGTTTATCATCTCTGGTTTAGCAAACGGCTTATCCCAAGATAATGCAGCTTTAATTAAAGATTTGCCAAATGGCCAATTTTATATGACGAAAGAAGCAGACGAAACCTATAACCTTTCAAGAATTAATAGCACCACCCAAAAGAAAATACTAGACAAACACCAAAACGCTGCAGCCTTTTCAATTCAAATGGGTTTTTTGAATGAACGTGATCAAAAGCAGCGGAGCGTCGCCTTTGTTACGTCAACCGAATCGAAGTGGTTTCAAAATGTAAAAAAAGGAGAAGTCGTACTGGACCGTTCTATGGAAGAGGATGGGATAAAAATTGGTGATACGTTAACGAATAATCAGTACGATGGTAAGTTTATTGTAAAAGGCTTTGTAGATAACAGTAAATACAGCCATGCCCCCGTTGCGTATATCAATATGGAGGACTACCAAGAAATTTACCGGGCTAACCAAATGCAACTTATTTTCATACCTGGAAATTCAACACAAGGATTTGCTGGTCTACAAGCTTTTTCAAAGGATCAGTTCCTTAATACCATTCCGAGTTATAAAGCAGAACAGATGTCCCTGAATATGATTATTTGGTTTTTAGTGATTATTAGCGGAATGTTATTTGCTATCTTTTTCTACATGATGAACGTTCAAAAAATCGGATTATACGGTATTTTAAAAGCCATTGGTGTAAAAACAAGCGCTTTGTTTAAAATGATGTGGACGCAAATGGTGTTGATCACCATCATTGCGCTTGGTCTGTCGATTGCACTGAGCCAATTGTTTAATCTGGTGGCGCCTGAAGGAATGCCTTTCCGTTTAACCACGGAAAATACATTACAATTATCGATTATCTTCCTAGTAATCGGTTTTATTGGAGCTACGCTTTCCGGTGTTCAGATTAAAAAGATAGAACCATTACAAGCGATTCAACAAGGAGAGTGATAAAAATGACGATATTTACAATCGATCATGTCAGAAAAACTTTTACAAATGGTGAAGTGAAGGAAGAGATTCTAAAAGGAGTGAATCTTTCTCTCAAGGAAGGTGAGGTAACAGCATTAGTTGGAGCGTCCGGCTCTGGTAAAAGCACACTCCTAACCATAGCGGCGGGTCTGCAGCCCGCATCGGACGGAACAGTCATTTTCGAAGGAAACAATATAACGAAAATGAGTTCAGAACAAGTGCGAAATATTCGGGCGACTCAATTCGGTTTTGTCTTTCAATTTGCCCATCTGGTTCCATTTCTAACAGTTGAAGAACAACTGATGCTCATGTTGGAAGTATCAGAATCAAAAATGAATAAACGTGAACAAAAAACGGAAATGAACAGAATACTAAAATTAGTGGAAATGGACCATCGCAAAAACGCCTATCCTTCTTCTTTATCCGGCGGGGAAAAGCAGCGGGTTGCCATTGCCCGCGCCATAATTCATCAACCAAAGGTTCTTTTCGCGGATGAACCAACGGCAAGTTTGGATTCAAAACGGTCTAAAGATGTGATGGCGTTAATCCAAAATTTAACGAAAACGTTAAACATCATGACCTTAATGGTAACCCATGACGAAGAAATGCTCTCATTTGCCGATCATGTCATTAAAATGAGTGATGGACAGATTTTGCAAAGTGTCGTTTAATTTTTTGTAGACATTGTCATTTTTATAGGAGAAGAATTCATGACCAATATTTTAATTGTAGATGATGATATTAATGTTTTACAGCTTGTAACGATTCATTTATCTGAACAGGGTTATCAAGTATTCCAGGCAAAAGACGGGATGGAAGGGCTGGAAATATTGAAGAAAGCAGCATGTGATCTGGCCGTTGTCGATGTGATGATGCCTTTCATGGATGGCTATGCACTAACGAAAGAGATTCGAAAACAATACGATATCCCCGTTATTCTTTTAACGGCCAAAAATCAAATCGAGGATAAAGAGCAAGGATTTGAAGCCGGTACGGATGATTACCTTATTAAGCCATTTGAACCAAAGGAATTAAGCTATCGTGTTAAAGCGCTGTTACGGCGATATGATCATCATGCAGATGAATCCATTCTGCGTATTGGCAGTACGACGATCAACAAAAAGAGCTATGAGGTTCAGATTGGGAATCGAACCTTTCTTTTACCCCTAAGGGAATTTGAACTTTTAGCTTTTTTTATTTCGAATCCTAAGCAGGTGTTTTCCAGAGAACATCTCATCGAACAGATTTGGGGATTGAATTTTCAAGGGGACGAAAGAACAGTAGATGTCCATATTAAAAGATTAAGGGAGCGTTTCTCTAAGTTGACAGATGATTTCCAAATAAAAACAGTACGCGGTGTGGGATATCTTTTGGAGGTCCAACGTACATGAAATCCCTGTATGTGAAATTTATTGTTATGACCATTGGCATGATGTTGATTAGCTTTATCTTGGCTTTTATCATCTCCAATACCTATTATCAACAAAAGCTAAAGCCTTTTAATGATAGAAAAAATACAAAAGTCGCGCTGGATATTGCTGACTTTGCTGAAAAACATCCCGAGATTAACCTGAAAGAGTATTTGGATAGCACTTCTGCAGTAGGATACCAAATATGCCTCGTCGATCATCTGGGAAACAGAACTTTTTTTGGCGAGCCATTCAGGGACAAAAGTCTGTCAGGTTCAACTGAAAAGTATGTCTTAAACGGGCATGTTTTTCACGGGATTCTTGATTTTCCACAGCAAACATTTGTGACAGGCTTTTTTGCCAATGAACTAAAGAATACCATTGGGGTTCCCTTGAGATTTAACGGAAAAACCTTTGCTCTATTTGTACGGCCTGATATAAAATTTCTTTTCGGCGAGATGCATGTTCTATTTGGATGGATCTTGGTCTTGGCGATTACGTTGTCCATTGTGATGGTCCTTATTAATACAAAGTATTTAGTAAAACCGATATCCACCCTGACTAAAGCAACAAAATCACTGTCAAACGGTCGTTTTAATGTTGAACTGAAAATTAACCGCCATGATGAGTTAGGAGAGCTTTCACAAAGTTTTTTACAAATGGCAAGGAAATTAGAACAAATGGATGAGATGAGAAAGGAATTCATTTCTAATATATCTCATGATATCCAGTCGCCGCTTTCGAATATAAAAGGATACACAAGCCTTTTAGAAAATGAACTCATAAGTTTAGAAGATAGAAAACAGTATGTTTCGATCATTAATGGTGAAATTAGGAGGCTGTCTACCTTAACAAAACAATTATTGCTTCTCGCTTCATTTGATCGAAATGAGGATATCGTAAAGAAGAAACGATTTGATGTTAGCGGGCAAATTAAGGAATTGGTACGACATTATCAATGGGCAGTAAGCGAGAAAGAGATTATGCTCAGCTACTCCCTGCCAGATATAAAGATTGTCGGCGATCCATCCTTACTGAATACGGTGTGGGATAACCTATTATCCAATGCCATTAAATACAATAAGCCAAATGGTAATATAGAAATTTCACTCGAACAAAGAGAGCAATCTGTTTGCGTAACGTTTAAGGATACAGGAATAGGGATGAGTAATTCTGAAATAGAAAGGAGCTTTGAGCGCTTTTACCGTGCCGATAAGGCACGTACCCGAACAATCGAAGGGACGGGCCTCGGTTTATCCATCGTCAAAACGATTGTAGATCTGCACGGCGGTTCCATTCAGGTGAGCAGTAAAGAGAATGAAGGGACTACGTTTATTGTAGAATTGCCTGCTTAACAAGATATATTTAAAGAGAGACAGAACTGGATGCAATCAGTTCTGTCTTTTATAATAACCAATGCTACTTATGAGAGGTTAAAATTATCGACATTTAAGTTATAATGCCTTTTCCTTGCTTGATTAACGGATTAGCTTACTTGAACAAGATTCTTAAGCATTACGAACTGATTGTATAATTTTTATGATTTATTAATTAACTTTTTTCACTTTTATTCATCCTTCTCTTCAATTTTTCTTCAGTAGATGAACCCTCAACTGGAGTATAAATACTACACCAAAAATCTGTATCCCCATGAACTTGTAAAGAAGTTAAATTAAAAATCATTTTACCTGCCTTGGAATGTCTGAATTCAATCAACACTTCGGGAGCCATATTTACTTGATTTTCTTGCCATAAAGATTGAAAATCTGGATTAAGATTCGACATTTCTTCAAGAAAATGAGTGTACCATTCATCCCCCATATTTTGACCATAGTAAACCCTAAAGATGGAAAGAAATCCTTTCACAAAATGCTCCCAATTGACAGCTAAAGCCCTCAACTCTTTCCTCGTAAACACTAAGCGGATTAAGTTTCTCTGTTCGATGGGAATTTGTTCAAAATCCAGAAAAACATAGGCTGCAGCAGGATTCCAACCAACGATTTGGAAATGTCGGTCTGTGATCAGAGTAGGGCAGTATTTTAATTCTGTTAAAATTTTTTCTAAAGAAGGGGAAAGTTTTGTTTGTAAAACTTCATGTTTATACACATTTGTGTTAACTTCTAATGCTAAATCGTATAGATACTTTCGTTCATCATTATTTAACTGTAGAGCAGATGCTATAGAATCCAGTACAGAAGACGAGACCTTAATATCTCGCCCTTGTTCTAGCCATGTATACCAGGTAGTGCTTACTCCCGCTAACTGGGCGACTTCTTCCCTCCTTAGACCTGGAGTTCTCCGCCTAATTCCCGTCGGTAATCCTACTGATTGAGGTTGTATAGTTGCACGTTTTGACTTTAAAAATTTTGATAGAGCTTCTAATCTTGTTTTACTATTCATGTTAAATTACTCCTGTCTTAAAACGATAATCATATTACTAATTATACTAGGATAAACAACAACTTGTAATAGGATAAACACGGTGCCAAAATAAAGATAATCTAATAACGAGGGGGAATAAATATGGAACGAGTTGTGATTACTGGGATGGGAGTCGTGTCACCCTTGGGAAACAACGTTGAAACATTTTGGAGGAATTTAACCGAAGGCAGGTCTGGAATTTCTTACATTAATGCATTTGACATAAGTAAACATAAAACAAAAATTGCTGGATTTGTTAGGGATTTCAATGCTGAGGATATGCTTGGTCAGAAGGATGCAAGGCGTATGGATAGATTTTGTCAATTTGCTCTAGTTGCAGCTGAACAAGCATGGAACGATTCCAATCTGAACATTAAGGAAATAGATTTAGAGCGTCTTAGTGTATATATTGGTTCGGGAATAGGTGGAATTGAGACTTTGATGCAAAATATTGATGTACTTCGAGAAAGAGGACCACAAAGAGTAAGTCCAACAATGGTGCCTTCGATGATAGCAAATGCAGCTTCAGCACAAATAAGTATCAAATGGGGGGCATTGGGACCTTCTATGGCACCTGTTTCCGCTTGTGCAATTGGAAATACAGCTATTGGAGAGGCTTTCAGAATTATTAGGTATGGTACGGCTGATGTAGCATTTGCTGGAGGGGCTGAGGCAGCCATAACAGAATTGTCTCTAGCCAGTTTTGGGAATGCAAAAGCGTTGTCTTCGAGGAATGATGAACCAAGTGCTGCTAGTCGTCCTTTTGATGCGAATAGAGATGGATTTGTAATGTCTGAAGGTGCAGGAATTTTAATACTTGAATCTTTAACACATGCTTTACGCAGAAATGCACGAATTTATGCTGAAGTAATTGGATATGGTGCTAGTTCTGATGCCTATCACATGGTTTCTCCACATCCAGAAGGTAAAGGAGCCTATCTTGCAATGAAAATGGCTTTAACAGATGCGTCCATTTCTACTGATGATGTAGATGTAATTAGTGCTCATGCAACAAGTACAGAGATAGGTGACATATCTGAAACAAATGCTATAAAAAAATTGTTTGGCGAACAAGCATACAGGATACCAGTTACGGCTAATAAGTCGATGACAGGACATTTATTAGGAGCAGCTGGTGGGGTTGAAGCTATTGCATTAGCAAAAAGTCTCCAAGAGGGCATCATTCCGCCTACTATCAACTTAGAACACCCCGATCCATTATGTGATTTAGATTATGTACCAAACGTAGCCCGACAAACAAATCTCAAAATAGGGATCTCCAATTCATTTGGGTTTGGTGGGCATAATGCAGTAATTGCTTTGAAAAAGTATTAATTGTGAAAATAGTTTTATTAGATAGAGTGAAGAAATGTACTTACTATCGGGTTACTTCTCTTCAATAAGAATAAAATCAAGGACCTTATTTGTGGTCCTTGATTTATATTTAAATATCAACAATATTATTTAACAGAGCGTAAATAAAAGCATGGTGGTTTTGGAATAGTTCAGAACCACCATTTTTTATAAAATTATTAAAATTTAATCATTTTATTGTTTATGTACAATTGACGAAGCATGACCCATATGTGTAAAATACATATATAGTGATTTTGTGAATCAATGTTGTGACCTAGTATTCTTGAACTCTACATACCTCCCTTTCAGAAGGAGGAAAAATAGAGAAATTAACAGAGAAAATGAGGAGGAATTAAGGTGGCCCAAAAGGTGATTCAAAAGGAAGAAGTAGTAACAAAAGAAGTTAAAAAAGTTGAGGTTCCAAAAGTTGAGGCTGCAACAGATGAGATTCAAAACGTAGAGGAGCAAAAAGAAACAAGTTATGTTACAGAGTCATTTATTGAAACATTTTGGGATCAATTTGAAGGAGCAGTATCTCGTAATAGAGAATATAGAGCACAACGCCAAGAACTTTACTTAAAAGCTATTAAAGAAACAACAAAGTTCAATGGAGAATACCGCAAAACTTTAAAGGGTCTATTTGAGCAAGCGACAAAATTTAATAGCGATTTGCGTAATGGCTTATTTAAAAATTCTATTATTAAAACAAATGAATCTACTCAAGAAGTGACTGAATCTTTAAAAGGTCAAGTAAGTGAAGCAGCGAGTAAATTAGAAGAGCTTTATTCAACTCCATTTAACAGAGCGTTTGATTTAATGGAAAAATCAGAGAAGCTTGTTGAACAAAATAGTGAGTCATTCATTAAATATACAAATGAAGCATGGAATGCTTGGGAATCTGTAACAGACAACTATTTAAAACAAGCTAGAAAAACTCATCAAAATATTGCTCATCGTTTAGAAGATAGCGCACGTATACTTGTTGCTCCAAGTAAATAAAAGACAAATCTAAAGAAAACCACAATCTTAATCGGACAAAAAAAGCAGTTTTACCTACTGGAATGCTGCTTTTTTTGATACATTTGAATTGCTGATGACATTTTACAACTGAGTATTCCTTTCTTATATTTTTTATTGAAAGAAGGTATTTGAGTAAAGTGGAGTGAGACACGTATGCATAACCTGAGCACTGAACAATTGCTAGAAGCATTTAATTCTGCTATTAAGTTAAATCTTAGTAAAGACTTTATTATACTTTTGGCTAATGAGTTAAACACACGAATTATTATTGAATCACCCAAAAATGACTATAGAAAAATTATAAATTAGAATGTAGTACCCCTACAAGCAGACTTGAAAATGGATAAGGAACGTAAAGCCCCATCCATTAAAAAACTAGGATGGGCAGGTTTCTTTCATCCCCGCAAAATCAACAATACATTTGTAAACATTCCAATAGAACCTTGGATTTTTCTGAATATGGCTTGTCGTACACACATTTTTATTTAGCCTTTGATCAAAGTCAAACCGATTATAAATGGAAAAAACAGTCATGACTTTCAATGTTTTTTCAGAACCAAGGACAAGGATATTTTCATAAAATAGTTTATCAAACTATGAAGGTGTTTTTGTTGATGAACTATAGAGATACCCAAACCCAATCCATAATAGGTCAGGCGTGGACTGGTAAACATGTCATATTGCTGCATTGCACAGCAAATAATCAATTTATTGGCCTTTATAAAAGCTTTCATGCACCGACAGAGCCTCCAAGATCCAATTGTTCTGAAACATTATCTCAGTTACTCAGTATTGGGTATCAGATTCATGCCGTCACAGCCATTTCGCCCAATCATATCCAGTATGTATTGGTATTATAAAAAAGAGTTCGAGACAATGGTCCGAACTCTTTTTTATTGCAGTTAAATTTCGTTTGCTAGTCCCATACTTCTTCTTGACCAAACTTTTTCTGTCTTCTAAATAGCCTTTGGCCAATTAATTTATATTTCTTAGTGGCAATTCCAAGTCCTGTCAAAAGGATCAATATAATTATAACTATTAGAATTGCAAGTTGAGGTGTAAATGATGGTTTATCGGTCTGAGATGCGGGAGACTTTTCGCTAGTACCTACATCATTTTTTGCCGTTACCATATACGAATAATAGGTGCCCTTTATACGTGGGGCAGCCATATCGATATAGTTCGGGTTAGTTAGATTCGATGCGACTGGCTTGTAACTGCTGCTGAGTCCAAAGCGATTAATTTCCTTTCGATAGACTGTATATGAACCTGTACCAAATGTGGGATTCCAGGAAAGTGAAACAGAATCTTTATTTTTCCTTTTGGCTAATACCCAGTCCGGTGAATCAGGTGCTGTTGTCATTTTTGTATGAAAGGAATAGATGCCAATCTGTTTTTCAATTCCACTGGAAACGGAAGATACTTTCCAGTAGTAGCGTGTATCCGTATCCAAGTCAGCTAAAACGATAGACGACGAAGAAATGGTTTGATCAGATACAATGTTTTTAAAAATAGGATCGGCAGCCACTAGTACATGATAGCTGTCTGCCACGGACAGGGCTTCCCAGTTCAAAGAAACTTTGGATGGCTCCACCTCTATTTCCCCGCTTTTAGGAGAAACAGTAGGGGATGAAGAAGCCGGAACCACATGAATCATCCGGGAATCATGACTGGCCAGAATAGCCGTGAATCCTGAGTTCATATTTCCTAAATCTTGATGGCTCCACATATCACGAACCAAAGCTGGTCCTTCAATATCCAAGTCTGACCAATTAACAGCTACACTTTGAGTAGATGTACCAATATTAAAGAGCACAATATTGTACGAACCATCCGGCAGAGTTTGATAGAATACTTGAGAATTAGATGTTTTATATAAGCGTTTCCCTGGTATTCCACTTTGGTTGACACCAATAATTTCATCATTCGTAAGTAGGCTGATTCCATAGTCATCGAGCATTGTCAGGTCGCTGCCTATAACGAAATGGGATGCGGCAATGGCCCATAAAGATACATATGAACGTTTTTCTTCTATGGTTAAACCATCCTTACTTCCGTTAGCCACATTTAATGAATCCAAGTCATTCCAACCGCCTGATCCAGCATGAGGCTGCCAGTTTGCAACATCACTAAATCTTCGGGACACCTTTTTCCAATTGGTGTGTGTAGGTGTGCCGTAGGCCTCTACATCGTGGTCAGTCCGCCAGCCATTGGATAACTGCCGCCAGGTCGATATATGCTTGATATCCAAGTTATTGGATAACTCTACATGAATCGGTCTCCCTGTTTTCTTCAAAGCTTTTGCCCATGACTCAATATCAGGAATGTCTTGGTTACGAACTCCGTCAATCTTAAGGTAATCTACTCCATAGGAAGCAAACAGCCTTGCCCAAGAATCGATATATTCCTGCGCCCCAGGTTTTGAGTAATCGATTGCATACATATTGTCGAAATTAAAGCTAACTTTTTGACCTTTGCTCAGGTCCACAATATCTTTTGCATGGTAGGGAGTTCCTTCAATCGGTGTGTTTTGATCAATCGCGCCTTTAGGAATCCCAAGGGTTACATACAGACCAAACTTCAAACCTTTTTTGTGGATATAGTCCCCAACCGCTTTCATACCATTTGGAAATTTCTTAGGGTCGACTACCCATCTGCCATACTTGTCCACGGTTGTCGTCCAATCAAGCTGATAGTAATCATCAAGGTTTACATATCCGTATCCGTGCGACTTAAATCTTGCTGCCATAATATCAGCAGCCGCTTTAATGTTTTCCTCTGTCGGCTTCTTACGAATTGAACTCCAGCTGCTCCAGCCCATAAATGGGCGCTGGGCTAAATTGTTATAGGAAGAAGCTTCGACCTCATCCAAATCAATAATGGAAAAAGGAAAGTTACCGGCAAGGATGAATGTGCACGTTAATAAAGTTGAGATAACCTTCTTAAGCATAAAACTTCCCCCAAGATTTATAGATTTAATTGATAAGAAATAGTTTTATAGTTATTAAGTCAATAATATTACAGAAAACTTATTTTTTTAATGAACAATATGTTCCAACTTAATCGGTTGATTTAGTAGAATTTTTTTAAATTCTTACTTTACACATTGGATTAATTGGAGTAAAATTTAGAAAACTTTTAAAAAATGAAATCTGCCGATTGGTCGTCCAAAGGCTCCTTAACACATTCGTGTGTTTTGGAGCTTTTTTTATTGGCAACGGTAAATAATTAAATTGGGAAAGGGGTTGGAAGAATTGAATATCGATCATCTAGAAGCGTTTATGTATGTGGTTCATTTGGAAAGTATCCATAAAGCTGCAGAAGCTCTGTATTTATCTCAGCCAACCGTTACTGCGAGAATTAAAACATTGGAACGGGATTTAGGCATTGAATTATTTTTACGAAAGGGGAGAAGCTTGACATTATCGGAAGAAGGGAAAGCCTTTATTCCATATGCAGAGCAAATCATACAAACCTACGACCAAGGAAAGAAACTATTGAACAAAGAAGATAATCCAGAGGAAATTGTTATAGGGGCAAATATTATTACCTCACAATACTTTATTCCGTTTGCCCTTCCTTTCTTGAAAAGATCCCATCCCAAGCTGCGATTTAAATTTATCTCAGCGCCAAACGAAGTATTGCTGGAAAAACTTCTTCAGAAACAGGTCGATATCGCCTTTTTAAAGGAGGTATCTCATCATGGAATTCAAAAGCATGAGCTCTTAAATAATTCCGTCAGATTAGTAGTTTATCCGGATCACTCATTTCATTCTCAAAAAAATATTACTGTCCAGCAATTGGCTTTGGAACCGATGGTATTTTTCGAGTGTGGTGCTTTTGACTGGAATCGGATTCACAAATTATTTGAAGTGGCCAATGTAAAACCCAATATAGAATTTTTAGTGGACCATCTTGAAGTGGCAAAATCGATCATACTAAGCAAAAATGGCATAGGATTTTTACCTTTCTTATGCGTAAAAAAAGAATTGGAGCAGGGTGATCTTATCGAAATCGATGTTTCACATTTTATTCAGTTAAATCAGCATATTTATGCGGCTTACTTAAATAATAGTTATGATAATCAACAGCTATGGAATGATATTCTTTTTTCTGTTAAAGAATTTGAAAAGCAAAGCATCATATGTAATTAATTATTCCTATTTGTTGATTGATTTTTTCTATCAGTTAACATATTGCCATTACCATCTTCTGGGTGATAGGATTAATCTCAATTAAATAAAACAGCTCACGAACTTTACAAAGGGAATAGTACAATTATAATTCCGACTATTCTGGTTTGTATTATTGGTTTTATGTATATAAGGAGGATGACGTTTATGAAACCTCAAAGTAAAAATTCAATCAGAACATATACAAAGACTGTAAGTTCCTTAGCAGCCAGTAAGTATCTCAACTTGCCGGACTTGCAGTTTTTTATTTGGTGTAACCAACAGTACGGAGTCAATCGAGGGATATACAATACGATTGATCAATGGTTTTATGAATATGGAATTGACAATATATATTGCCGAAGAATTCAGCTCTTAGCGTTTTTAGATTTTGTCAAAGATGAGATGCACGAGCCAAATAAACAAAAATTTATTCGCTTTGGCCATGGTGGGCTAACAAAAAGACTGAATGAATTTCTGAAAGATGATGCTCAAGGTGGAAAGGTAATACCACTGTAGAGATAAAACAAACAAATAGAATCTTGAAACGTAAATGCTTAAGCGGGCGGTCATTGCCCCAAGAATCCCAAAAAGTGATTTGACGCGGTAAATGAAAAGGCAGTTCATTGCCCCAAGAATCCAAAAAAGTGCTTTGATGGTAAATGAAGAGGAATTTCCTTGTCCACAATGTCGTTATTGTTTTTTGATAGAATTTTTTTATCAATAATCTATTTTTTCCTATCAGCAAAAGTATTGCCAGCTCAGTATTTTCAGTGATAGGATTAACAACAATTAAAGCAAAACATACTTTTCATATTGGTAATATCGGAATAAAAATGGAGGCGAAAATAAATGAGTTATCAACTAAGTATTTTAGATCAGAGCCCTGTATTTCCTGGAACCACTGCTTCTCATGCATTACAGAAAACCGTAAGCTTGGCGCAAAAAGCGGAAGAATGGGGCTATTCACGTTTTTGGGTATCAGAGCATCATCATTCAGAACAAGTGGCAGGTTCCTCACCTGAAGTATTGATTTCATACCTATTGGCACGAACCAACTCTATTCGAGTTGGCTCAGGAGGAGTAATGCTGCAGCATTATAGTCCATATAAAGTTGCTGAAAACTTTCATGTCCTATCGACACTTGCTCCAGGCAGAGTTGACCTTGGTATAGGAAAAGCACCAGGCGGGCTTCCATTGTCAACAAAAGCCTTACAATTTGGGACAGTCAATAATGGGCATGACTTTAGTGAAAAGATTTCATTATTGCAAAAAATAATTGAAAATTCAGTCGAAGATGATCACCCGCTTGCGGGAATCCAAGCAACTCCCATTCCCAATGAAAAACCTGAAATTTTTCTGCTTGGTGCAAGTGTAAAAAGTGCAGAACTTGCTGCAAGTCTAGGAATCTCATTCGTTTTTGCCAAATTTATCAATAGTGATGATAGAATACTTCGAGATGCGGCAATTGCCTATCGGCAAGGTTTTCCTAGCGGAAAATTCATCATTTCACTGGCGGTTATTGCCGCTCCTACCCATGCTGAAGCAGAAGAGCTCATAGGTAATAGAAAAATTGTAAAAGTCCATCTGCAGAGCGGACGATCGGTGACATTACAATCGCTTGAACAAGCAAAAGTGTTCGGAAAGCAGGCTGGTGAACCATATGAAATCACGGAGCAAGAAGCCGATATTATTACAGGAACCCCTGCTTTGGTGAAAGAAAAGTTAGACCAGCTTTACAAAGCCTATCAGGTGGATGAATTTATTTTACATACACCAATTGAAAAAGATGAAGAAAGAATTCGATCCTTTCAGCTATTAAGCCCATTATACGAAGCAGAAGAGGATATCAAGCAGACACCAAATAAGGAATATGCCGCCAATAAATAAAGTAGATTCATTTAAAACAAGCTAGGAAATGATAACAAAGTATTTAAATCTATAAATAGGGCCACTTTAAAACGTTAAAACACACTATTCATGTAGGAATAGTAAACAATGAAGGGGGAAATAAAAATGCCAGCAAAAAGACAATTAAAATTAGGAACGATCATTCATGGCGTCGGAGGAAATATTGCCGCTTGGAGACATCCAGAGGTATTAACGGATGCGAGTGTGAATTTTGATTTTTATAAGGAACAAGCACAAAAGTCTGAAAAGGCAAAATTCGATTTTGTTTTTATTGCAGATGGTTTGCATATTAACGAAAAATCATTGCCTCATTTCTTAAATCGGTTTGAACCGCTAACAATTCTATCTGCACTTGCTGCCGTAACGAAACGAATTGGCCTTGCTGGAACCGTATCAACTTCCTATAGTGAACCGTTTACTGTCGCAAGACAATTTTCATCACTTGATCATATAAGTCATGGCCGTGCCGGCTGGAATGTAGTTACTTCTCCATTAGAGAAAACGGCATTAAACTTTAGCAAAACGATCGAGGAGCATCCTGATCATCCAAAAAGATATCGAATTGCCTCTGAATATCTAGATGTAGCCAAAGGATTATGGGATTCATGGGAAGATGATGCCTTTATTCGAGATAAGGAATCAGGGGTATTCTTTGATCCTGAAAAATTACATCAATTAAATCACAAAGGAGAGTTTTTCTCTGTACAAGGGCCATTAAATATAGCCAGATCGAAGCAAGGACGCCCGATCATCTTCCAAGCCGGTTCCTCTGAAGATGGGAAAAACCTTGCTGCCAAAGATGCTGATGCCATCTTCACAGGTCAGGCTACATTAGACGCAGCACAAAAATTCTATCAAGATGTGAAACGCAGGACGGCTGAATATGGCAGGAATCCTGAACACATTCTTATTTTGCCAGGCATCGAGCCGATTGTTGGGAAAACAGATGAAGAAGCAGAACAGAAATATCATGAGATTGCTAATTTAGTATCGATTGAACAGGCTTTGAATTATTTAGGACGCTTTTTTGAACATCATGATTTTTCACAGTATCCACTTGATGAAGCATTTCCAGAAATCGGGGATTTGGGATCAAACAGTTTCAAAAGTGGAACGGATCTTATCAAAAAGGAGGCGAAAGAACAAAACTTAACCCTCCGGCAGGTAGCGTTAAGGGCAGCGACACCAAGAACACCTTTTATTGGAACGCCAGAAAGAGTAGCTGATCTTATCCAAGAATGGTTCGAAGGCTATGGAGCCGATGGATTTATTATTCATTTCAATCTCCCAAGCAATTTAACTGGATTTATTGATCATGTAGTGCCGATTCTGCAAGAACGTGGATTATTTCGAACAGAATATGAATCTGACACATTGCGGGGGAATCTCGGACTTCCATACCCGGTTAATCATTATGCACAAGCTACAGTGAAAAATGGATAGGAGGCGTTTGCAATGAAACAAGTTAATCAGACAAAATTATTAGCCATTCTTTTAGTATTTGTCCTTTTAGTGTCAGGCTGTGCAAGTAGTACTAGTTCTAAAAATAGTAGTTCACAAGAAACAAACAAAGAGGCCGCATCACAACCAAGGTCAGGAGGAGAATTAACCTATGCACTGGCAACATCTCCTGATTCACTTGATCCCGCTCGAAGCGGTTTAGCGGTGGCAGTTCGTGCTTTCAGAACGATTTTTGATAGCTTGGTAGTCCAAGCGCCTGATAACACAATAAAACCGTGGCTTGCAACGGATTGGACGATTTCAAATGATGGGAAAAGTTATACCTTTACGCTGCGTAAAGACGTAAAGTTTCATGATGGAACCCCCTTTAATGCAGCAGCTGTTAAATATAGTTTTGACCGTATAAATGATCCCACAACTCAAGCAAAAAATGCCGTTGCTCTACTGAAACCGTATAAATCATCCGAAGTCCTTGATGATTACACCATTAAAATCAATCTGGCAACACCTTCAGCCTCGTTTTTAAGTAATTTAAGCCAGGCCATGCTTGGGATTGTTTCCCCAACAGCTGCAGAGAAGTATGGTGATCAATTTAGTAAAAACCCCGTAGGAACCGGACCCTATAAATTTGTCAGTTGGTCAGAAAACGCAGACATTGTTGTTGAAAAAAATAAGGATTATCAATGGGGACCCGCAAATGTAGAAAATAAGGAAGCACCTTATTTAGATAAAATTACATTTAAAATCATTCCAGAGGAGGCAACCCGTATCGGCAGTGTCCAAAGCGGGCAAGTGCTTGCGGCTGAAACTGTCCCGCCGCAAAATATCGCTGCGTTAAAGAATGATTCGAAAACTCAATTACTTAAGGTAAATACTATTGGCCTGCCATACACTCTCTTTTTCAATCAAAGAAAAACACCATGGAAGGATGTGAAGGTCCGGCAAGCAGTTCAACTTGCCGTTGATGTGGATTCGATTGTAAAGACATTATACTTGGGAACATACGAAAGGGCATGGTCACCAATCTCACCTGGCATATTAGGCTATGATAAATCGCTTGAAGGCGAGACAAAAGCAAATATTAAAAAAGCCAACCAAATTCTTGACGAACTTGGCTATAAAAAAGGTTCGGATGGGATCCGGGTAAAAGATGGAAAGCCATTTACATTGAAATATGTAGACGGATCACCTAATCGTGAGAAAAGAAATGATATTGCTGTTATAGTCCAGCAACAGTTAAAAAAGATTGGAATTAAAGTAGAAATAAACATTACGCAAGATGTTGCCACCGTTATCTATAAAAATGCGGATTATGATTTGTATGGGAATAGCCAAGTTAATTCTGATCCCAATGCTCTTAGTGCAATTTACCATACACGCACAGCTGCAGAGGAAGCTGTTTTTAAAGGCTTAACTGGAGGTTCAGACCCAGAACTGGATCAGTGGCTCGAGCAAGGAACTATAGAGCTGGATCCTGCAAAACGTAAAGATATTTATAAGAAAGTACAGCAAAAAATAATAAAAGATGCCTGGATCATTCCAGTTTATGTTTTCCCATACACCGTTGCGGCTTCTAAAGAAGTCAAAGGAATTACTTTCGACTCATTAGGCTATCCATTGTTCAATGATGTCAATGTTGAAAGATAAAGAAAAAAGGGGCTGATACATTGTGGCTATACTGAACAAGATCCTTTTAAAATTATTGACTGCAGTTGTATCGATTTTTGGCTCCTTAGTCCTTGTCTTTTGCATCATTTATCTGCTGCCGGGGGATCCAGTGCTTTCTATGCTTGATCCCTCTGTTGCCACACCCGAAATGGTAGCAAATTTACGCAAGGAATTGGGGCTGGATCAACCGTTTTATCTGCAATTCTTACACTATTTTATGAGTGTCCTACATGGGGACTTCGGTCAATCGTTAGTCAACAGGGATCTGGTTCTTCCCAAGATTTTAGAACACTTTCCTGCTACGCTTGCTCTAACACTAGCCAGCGCTTTAGTTTCGATTATAATTGGTGTATTTTTTGGTGTATTATCTGCGATTTACCGTAATAAATGGATCGATTTTATCGCCCGTTTGATCGGTTTATTTGGGATATCGATGCCGACATTTTGGTCGGGGATTTTACTTATATTAATTTTTTCAGTATTCCTGAACTGGTTTCCTGCAATGGGTTCAGATGGCTGGAAAACAATTGCCCTTCCATCACTTTCCCTCGGTTTTGTAGGTGCAGGATTAATCATTCGAATGGTGCGTACTAGTATGCTGGAAGTGATTAATGAACCATTCATTGTTACATTAAGGGCTAAAGGCCTTTCCGAACGTGCAGTCATGTATCGACATGCTCTTCGCAACGCCCTTATTCCTGCGATTACCATCATTGGTCTAAATATTGGAGAGCTTATGGCCGGTACAGTCGTTATAGAAACGGTATTTTCAAGACAAGGAATCGGCCGAATTGTTGCGGATGCCATTATGGCGAAAGACCTGCCTGTAATACAAGGTGTTGTCTTCTTCAGTGCGATTGTATTTGTGATTATCAATCTGTTAGTAGATCTATCCTATTCGATCATTGACCCAAGGGTACGCAGGACTAACTAAAAGGTAATAGAAAAATTATAAGCTGGAGGGAAATATAATGAAGGAAGTGGTTAATACCAAATCGGTGCTTCAGGTTCCAAAATGGAAGTTTGCAAGATTAAACACAAACTTCTCCGTTTCAAACTTCTTTATTTATGGTGCAGGTATAATTGTAATCTTCATTATTACCTGCGCCTTATTTCCAAAGTGGATTGCCCCCTATTCGCCAACCTTTATGGATACAGCCCATACCTTAAGTGCCCCAAATTCGGCACATTGGTTTGGAACAGATTATTTTGGGCGAGACGTTTTAAGTCTTGTCATTTATGGAAGCAGGGACTCGCTTATAATTGGGATTGCTTCCGTTCTCATTGGAGGATTAATAGGCGGAATAATAGGTTCCGGAGCCGGTTATTTTGGTGGCTTCATAGATGTCGTTTTTATGAGGTTTATTGAGATTTTGATGACCATTCCTGCGGTTCTCCTTTCCTTAGCGATTGCTGCCGCACTCGGGCCTGGTTTATTTAATATTGTCTTAGCGGTTGCTGCAGCATCCATTCCAGGATATGCACGGGTCATGAGAGGGCAGATGATAGCGATAAAAAAACGCCAGTATGTAGTTGCCTCTCGCTCAATTGGTACACCGGAGTGGAAGATTTTTCTATGGCACCTGCTGCCCAATTCCTGGTCCCCTCTGTTAGTCATGGCAACAATTGGTCTAGGATCCTCCATTTTAATTGGGGCAGGGTTAAGTTTTCTTGGACTGGGAGTAATTAAAGAAATTCCTGATTGGGGAGCACTACTTTCACAGGGACGCGGTTATTTGACGGTAGGATGGTGGATATGTACTTTTCCTGGCTTAGCGATTACTCTTTTGGTTCTCTCTGTAAACATTATGGGGGATAAACTGCGGGATACCTTTGATCCAAAAATAAGTAAAAAGAGATAAAGGAGGAACCTCAAATGGAGAAGTTACTTGACATCCAGCATTTAAAGGTAGATTTTGCGTTAAAAGATTCTGTTCTTACCGCCATAAACGATGTATCGCTACATATTAAAGCCGGGGAGACTGTCTGCCTTGTCGGAGAGTCTGGAAGCGGGAAAAGTGTTACCTCAAAGGCAATCATGAGGCTAATCGATTATGAAAATGGAATGATTTCAGATGGAAGTATAGTACTGAATGGAGTTGACCTCACCCAACTCTCTCAAAAGAAGCTCCGTTCGATTCGAGGTAAGAAAGTGGCGATGATCTTTCAAGAGCCAATGGCTGCTTTCGATCCCGTGTTTACAATAGGAAGCCAGATTATCGAAACCATTCTTGAAAACAAGCAATCTACTAAACTGCATGCGAAAAAACGTGCCCTTTATTTGCTTGAACGAGTGGGCATATCCGATGCTGAACTACGATTGAATCAATATCCGAACGAGTTATCTGGAGGCATGCTGCAACGGGCCATGATTGCGATGGCGCTTGCTTGCGGACCGGACCTTCTCATAGCGGATGAACCTACGACGGCCCTGGATGTTACCATACAAGCACAAATTTTGAAACTACTTCAAGAATTGAAAACTGAGTTTGGCATGTCTATTCTTTTAATTACACATGATATGGGCGTTGCAGCAGAAATGGCAGACCGGATTATTGTGATGTATGCCGGCCGAATCGTAGAGCAGGCAACGGCAGCACAATTGTTTGATCAGCCCCATCATCCTTATACACGTGGGTTGATGCAGTCGATTACGACGATGGATAGTGATCGAAGTAAAAAACTCTATTCTATCAATGGATCTATCCCGGGATTGGCCAATTTGCCATCGGGTTGCCAGTTTCATCCCCGCTGCCCCTTTGCAACGGATCGTTGTAGAGTAGAATCACCGCCTTTAATAGAAGTGAATAATCGACAAACTGCTTGCTGGTATGCAGAGGAAATATTGAAGACTGATTGGAAACAATCAGTAGAAGAAAAAGTGCTGGTGTCTGAAAATGAAGTTCTAACCAGCTCAAAGCACTCTGCAGCAACTTTGTTTACAATTCAGGAAGTGAGTAAATATTATCCGATTGGAAAAAGTCTTTTTTCTCGAAACCAATCCTTTATTAGAGCAGTGGACAAAGTCTCATTCACCATTGAAAAGGGAGAGACATTTGGTCTTGTTGGAGAATCAGGCAGTGGAAAGTCGACATTGGGCCGGGTTCTTTTACAGTTGGAAAAGTTGACTAGTGGTAACGTTTTTTTTCAAGACCGGAATTTAACAAAATTGGGGGCAGGAGAATTACGTGAAAAGCGGAAAGATATGCAAGTGATTTATCAAGACCCCTATGGTTCTGTAAATCCTCGATGGAAGGTTGGCGATATTATTGGCGAGCCATTTCAAGTTCATGAAACACTAAGTCTAAAAGAAAAGAAAAATAGGGTTCAAGACTTGTTAGAGAAAGTTGGCCTAAATAAAAACGGGTTTGATCGATATCCACATGAATTTTCTGGCGGGCAGCGTCAGCGTATTGCTATCGCAAGAGCACTTGCGCTAAATCCACAGTTTATTCTAGCTGATGAAGCTGTGTCAGCGTTAGATGTTTCTGTTCAGGCACAGATTATTAATTTATTGCAGGATTTACAGAAAGAGCGCAATTTAACCTATTTATTTATCGCACATGGTTTAAATATTGTCCGTCATGTCTCAGATCGTATTGGGGTGATGTATTTAGGTCAACTGGTGGAATTGGCCGATAGTGAAGAACTGTTCTTGCATCCTGCCCACCATTATACCAAAGGACTAATTGATTCAATTCCAGTCGCTGATCCTTTCTACACCAGGGAACGGATATCTATACAGGGAGAAATACCATCCCCATCGAATCCGCCGAGCGGCTGCCGTTTTCATACCCGTTGTCCGGCTGCGACGGCCCGTTGTCGAGAAGAACAACCCCGATTTAGGGAAATTAATAAAGGGCATTGGGCTGCCTGCCATAATCCTATTTAAAAAAGTAGAAGGACAAGAACTGAACGGGGGGAACTACTAATGAAAATTGTTTTGTTTGACCTTATGAGTAATCATCTAAATGGTGTAACAGGTGAAAATTTAACGGCACAGGAAAGAATTCAACAAGTGATTGATCAGGCCGTTTTGGCAGAATCGTTAGGTTTTGATGGCTATGGGGTAGGTGAGCGGCATGGGGCACCGTTTTTATCATCCTCTCCAGCTGTAATGTTAACAGCGATTGCTGCCAAAACCTCAAAAATTCGCTTACTGCCAACTGTTTCAGTTTTAAGTGTGCTTGACCCGGTTAGAGTCGCAGAGGATTATGCTACTCTTGACCATCTTTCTGGTGGGCGATTAGAATTGATGATTGGCAAAGGCAATGATCCACGCCATTACCCGTTATTTGGAATAACGGAGGAGGAGCAATGGGCTTCCCTTTCTGAGCGTTACGATCTTCTTAACCGCTTATGGACGGAAGAAAATGTCTCGTGGGAAGGAAACTACCGTTCGCCATTATATAATGTAACGACAGAACCAAGACCATATCAAAATCGGATACCTATTTGGCATGGGAGTGCATCGAGCCCACTTTCTACTGAACTGGCAGCAAAGAATGGAGAGCCCATTTTTTCATCTAATGCTTTTCATCCAATGGCTAAATATAAAGCATTAATCGACCATTACCGCGAACGTTTAGAATATTATGGGTTTGATTCGAAAAAAGCGGTTGTCGGTGCTGGGGCTGGAAGTTTGTACTTGGCCGATACAAAGGAAGAAGCTATTAACCGTTTCCGGCCGTACTATGATATTCAAATGAATACAGAGGCCGCAAAACATAACCAATCACCATTTAAGGATCTTGAGGATCACGTTGAAAATGGCTCAGCCTTAATTGGAAGCGCAGAATTTGTTATAGAGAAGATACTCAAATATCACCAGGCATTCGGACATCAAGTACAAAGTATAAGTGTGGGTGGCTTAAGTAAGGAAGAACAATATGAGCAGCTAGAAAGGTTTGCTACGGATGTTATGCCAGTTCTTAGACGAGAGGTTCCAAGTACAGTTTGGGAAACGGAAGCGGCTGTGGTGGAATCTTAATACAATAATTGTGAATTCTGACAGAAAGGGGTATTCATGAGCAAACTAAGGAGAAAAATGCATCTAAATCTATTTTTGTATAATATGGGACATCATGAGGCCTCATGGCGTCATCCGGAATCGACCTCTGATCAATTGATGAACTTCTCTTATTATAAACAATTGGCTCAAAAAGCAGAAATGGCAAAAATGGATTCTATCTTTCTCGCAGATCGTATTTCAACTTCACCAAAGACTGTCGATAACGGGCCGCTTATTTCCTATGAACCAACTTCATTATTATCGGCTTTGGCAGCAGTTACGGATCGTATAGGATTAATTGGAACTGTATCTACAAGTTTTAATGAGCCTTACAATGTTGCGCGAAGATTTTCTTCCCTTGATTTTCTGAGCAATGGGCGTGCTGGCTGGAATATCATAACTTCTGGAACTGATAGTGAAGCACAAAATTTTAATCTTGAAGAAATCCCTGATCATGCTAAACGCTATAAAAAAGCAAAAGAATTCTTAGAAGTAACGAGGAAGCTTTGGGATAGCTGGGAAGATGATGCTATTCTAGCTGATAAAGTGAATGGGATTTTTGCAGACAAACATAAAGTACATGAAATTCATCATAAGGGAGAATTCTTTAATGTTCGTGGACCGTTAAACATTCCAAGTTCCCCACAGAAAAGACCGGTACTCGTTCAAGCAGGAACATCAGAGGATGGAAAGGAGTTTTCCACTCAATATGCTGATGCCATTTTTACCGCACAGCAATCCTTTGAAGATGCAAGAGCTTTTTATCAAGATGTAAAAGCAAGGATAGCCAGGAACGGCAGGGACCCGAATCAAGTGAAAATATTGCCGGGGATTAGTTTTATTATAGGGAATACAGATGAGTATGCCAGAGAAAGAGAAGAAGAGTTAGCCGAATTCATGAATTTTAGCCATAGTTTAATACAGCTTTCGAATAGAATTGGGGTGGATCTAACTTCCGTTTCTTTAGATGAACCGCTGCCCAATCTTCCTGATACAGTGGAAATTCAGGGTCACCAAAGTCGCACTCATTTGATCATAAAAATGGCTCAAAGTGAAAATCTTACCGTTAAACAATTATTGATTCGTTTAGGAGGAGGAAGGGGACATTTTACAATCAGCGGGACCCCAAAGAGAATTGCGGATGAACTTGAATTTTGGTTTCTTAACAAAGCAGCTGATGGTTTTAATATCATGCCACAAGTAATGAATCGTGATTTCGAACCATTTGTCAATTTAGTTATACCAGAATTGCAGCGCAGACAGCTCTTTAGGACGGAGTATACAGGATATACATTGAGAGATCATTACGGTCTGCCGTTTCCAAAAAATCAATTTGTATCTTTATAACTGAATAAAATATCGGCTTTTTTTATTGCTCTAATTCCCACTAAGTTAATGTGTTTAGTTTGATTTAATAAAAAGGAGGGTGAAAAAGATGGAAGAAAGATTTCCTATTATTAAGGGGGCAGAAGAATTTTTTTATAAGGAAAGCAATATTGGGATTCTCATTTCACATGGATTTGTCGGTACTCCACAAAGTGTGCATTACGTTGGCGAAAAGCTTGCACAATTGGGGTATTCGGTTTTGGCACAAAGATTAAAAGGGCATGGAACCCATTATTATGATTTAGAGAATTGCACACATGAAGAGTGGTTTGAATCTTTGAAAAAGGGCTATCAAAAATTAGCCCAACATTGCAACAGCATTTTTGTATTAGGCCAGTCAATGGGTGGGACTCTGGCGCTTTGGCTTGCTCATAAATATCGGGATGTAAAAGGAATTATCTTGGTTAATCCAGCATTAACGCTTCCGTCTTATGACCATTTAAGGGGAAAAGCCCTTCCAAGATTTATTGTTGAAGGAAATCCGGATATTAAGGCAAAGGATGTTAATGAAATCACTTATGACAAAGTACCCATTAAAGCCATTCATCAACTGCAAACTTTAATGGACATAACACCAGCAATAATACCGGATATTCGTTGTCCAGTTTTAGGTGTTAAGTCGGCAGTCGATCATGTCGTTCCGCCGGAAAATACAGATTATATTATGAATCATATAGGGTCTGCAGGAAAGGACATGATTGTTCTGGAAAATTCCTATCATGTGGCATCTTTGGACCATGACAAGGATCTAATTATAGAGGAGTGCCAACGTTTTGTTCAACAGCATATTAGCCAGGGTGTAAGTTAGATTGATAGAATTTCCGAATGAAAACAATAAATTTTTCTATCAGATAAAGTATAGAATTCCCAATATTTAAGTGGTAGGATAAAGCACAAGAACAATAAAAAGTATTCCTATCAAATAACTAGGAGTTAAAAAGGAGGATCTTAAATGCCTAATCCAAAACAATTGAAATTTGGCGCAATTATTCATGGTGTTGGCGGAAATATTGCTGGATGGAGGCATCCCAATATTCAAGAAGATGCAAGTGTCAGTTTGGAATTTTACACCAATCAGGCTCAGAAAGCGGAAGAAGGGAAATTTGACTTAGTCTTTATTGCGGATGGGTTGCATATTAACGAGAAGTCGATCCCACACTTTTTAAATCGGTTTGAACCACTTACCATTTTGTCTGCCCTTGCTGCGGTCACTTCGAGAATAGGTCTCGTGGGTACACTATCAACCTCGTATAGTGAACCGTTCAATGTTGCAAGGCAATTTTCATCGCTTGACCATATCAGCCAAGGCCGGGCTGGATGGAATGTGGTTACCTCACCACTTGAAAAAACGGCTCTCAACTTCTGTAAATCGATCGAAGAACATCCTGATCACGCCAAAAGATACCGGATTGCAGCTGAATATTTGCAGGTAGCCAAAGGACTTTGGGATTCTTGGGAGGATGACACATTTGTCCGGGATAAAGAAACTGGAGTATTCTTTGATCCAGATAAATTACATCATTTGAATCATAGAGGGGAATTTTTCTCCGTACAAGGTCCGCTTAATATCGGCAGATCAAAGCAAGGCAGACCGGTCATATTTCAAGCTGGTTCCTCAGAGGCAGGAAAAGATCTTGCAGCCAAAGAAGCAGATGCCATCTTTACTGGCCATCCAACATTAGCAGCAGCACAAGAATTTTATCGGGATGTCAAAGAAAGAGCAAAAGCTTATGGACGTAATCCAGATGAGCTCGTCATCCTGCCAGGAATCGCACCAATCATTGCGGCTTCAGAGGAAGAGGCAGAAAGAAAATATCAAGAAATTGCTAATCTGGTTTCTATTGATAAAGCGTTGGATTATTTGGGCCGATATTTTGAGCATCACGATTTTTCAGTATATCCACTTGATGAACCGTTCCCTGATCTGGGAGACTTAGGTCAAAATAGCTTCCAAAGTCATACTAATCGAATTAAAAAGCAAGCAAATGAACAAAATTTAACGCTCCGCCAAGTTGCATTAAGAGAGACAACACCAAAGCCTGCTTTTTTTGGAACTCCGGAAAAAGTAGCGGATCTTATTCAGGAATGGTTTGAAGCTGATGGCGCTGATGGGTTTATTATTGGTTCAGCAGTTCCACATGGATTGAATGATTTTGTGGATCATGTCGTGCCGATTCTGCAAAAACGCGGATTATATAGAACCGAATACGAGGCTGACACATTACGCGGAAACCTGGGAATTCCTTTTCCGAAAAACCGATATGCAAAAAAGGTGATAACCAAATGATAAAACTGACTAAATATAGTTTTTCTAATCTGAATATCTGCCGGCTAGACAACTAGAGGCTCTTTATTAAAAGAGAATGAATCTTTTAATAAAGAGCCTATTTTATTAAAAATATATCAAAATTATAGGAGGAATAAAAAATGGGAAAAGAATTATCTGTTGTAGTTTGGGCTAAAGAAGGGTGCCGCTATTGCGGAGAGGTAAAACAATATTTTGAGGAACGAGGAATAAATTACGAAACGATCGATGTGACCCACCATGATGAACGCAGAGATATTTTGGAAGTCAAGTATGGTGTCCGCCATGTACCAGTGGTTGAAATTGGTCATGATGAGGTATATGAGGGAGTCACACAAGTCGGAATAGAGCATATCGAAAAAGTGCTAGAAAAATTTAATCATAAAATATTAAAATAATTCCGACTAAATCAATAGAAATTCAAGTAAATAAAAAGGATAGGTGCAAGTGATATGAAGAAAAAATTAACGATTTTAATAACGGTACTGCTAACTCTAGCGCTGGGTGCATGCTCTTCACAAGAAACGAATATCACTTCCAAGGCAAGCTCGGAAACAGGTAAAGGTGAAACGAAGGTTCAAAAAATAATAGTTGGAACAGGGACACAGTTTCCAAATGTCTGCTTTATTGATAAGAATGGAAAATTAACCGGTTATGATGTGGAATTAGTTCGGAAGATTGATGAAAAGCTGCCAGAATATCAGTTTGAATTCAAGACGATGGAGTTTTCAAATCTGTTAATTAGCTTAGAAACAAATAAAATCGATTTTATTGCCCACCAAATGGAAGTGAATGAAGAGCGTCAAAAGAAGTTTCTTTTTAATAACGAACCTTATAATATCTTTCCTCTTCATGTAACGGTCAATAAAAATAATAATGATATTCACTCCATTAAAGATTTAAAAGGGAAAAAGGCGATCGTCAGTGCAACTAGTAACTCCGCTGTTTTCCTTGAAAAGTATAACAAGGAAAATAATGCTGGAATTGAAATTGTCTATGCAGGTAATGGACCTGATTCAACGATTAATCAACTCAAAACAGGCAGGGCAGATGCCACGATTACAACACCCTTCTCAGTAGATTTTAATAATAAGGCTGTTGATGCTCAGCAAAAAGTGGTCGGTGAACCGCTCTTGAATTCAAAAGTTTATTTCCTTCTTAGAAAGGATGAAACACCGCTGCAAAAGAGAATCGACGAAGCACTCGTTGAGCTGAAAAAAGAAGGGGTAGTCAGTGAATTAAGTAAAAAATGGCTGGGAGCTGACTACACAGTCAACTTTTAACCAGTTGAAAGTTAGTGTTTGGAGGTGGCTAATAAATGGGGAAAGCATTTGATCCTTCATTAATTATCGAATTTATACCGACATTATTTCATTATCTAGGGGTGACTCTTCAGATTTTAGCAGCATCTATTTTTCTAGGACTTATCCTCGGTGTAGCAGCCGCTATACCGAGGCTGTTTAAAATACCTATCTTAAATCAATTGGTCATTTTATATGTTTCTTTTATACGCGGGACACCGATTCTAATCCAATTATTCCTTGTTTTTTATGGGTTACCTGCCGTCCTTCAGATTATCAATATAGATGTTTCAAAACTGGAGGCTATTTATTTCGTAATCATTACTTATGCGATTAGTAATGGAGCTGGATTTTCAGAAATTTTCCGAGGAGCCATACATGCGGTTGATAAAGGGCAAACGGAAGCGGCCTATTCAGTGGGAATGACCAGCACTCAGAACTTTTTTCGAATCGTATTGCCACAGGCCCTTCGGATTGCATTTCCTAATGTGGCTAACTCCGTTATCGGTTCAATAAAAGATACTTCACTCGCGTTCACGATTGGTGTAATGGATATGATGGGGAGAGGGGATACGTTGATTTCAGCAACCGCCCATGCGCTCGAAGTGTATATATCTCTTTCTATTATCTATTATTCTGTTGTTCTATTGTTTGAAAAGATATTTAAAAAACTGGAAAAATATTTCAATCGTTATCAGAAAGCTGATCTATCAGCAGCTGCCTAAAAAGGAGGGATATACATGACGATCGATATTCCTTTTATCTGGACCGCTTTTAAAGAAATCATTAAGTCTCTTCCCATTACACTTATATTAACCCTTGTTCCCTTGGCGGTTGGTTTTTTAATCGGATTGGCGGTGGCACTAGTCAGGATATATAAGACAAGGTTTCTACATCAGGCAGCGAATGGATATGTTTCTTTTTTTAGAGGTACGCCAATCATCATGCACATTATGGTCATTTATTATGGAATCCCCTTATTAATTGATCAGGTGTCATCCAAATTTGATTTAAACATTCAAACAAACAAAATACCGATTATATTGTTTGTACTGATTGCCTTGTCGTTAGCCGCAGGTGCCTATTTATCTGAAATTATCCGCTCAGGGATCATCAGTGTTTCGACTGGTCAATTGGAAGCGGCTTACTCGGTGGGGATGACAAGGTTTCAAGCGATGTTCCGAATCGTTCTACCACAGGCTTTGGCTCAGTCTATTCCCAATTTTACTAATCTATTTGTCGGTTTTTTACACACATCTTCTATTGCATTTCTCGTTTCAGAGAAAGAATTGACGGGTGCCGCCAATATCGTCGCTTCTACGAATCTGAAATTTTTAGAGGCCTTTATCGCGGCAGGAATCATCTATTGGGGACTTACGGTTATGGTAGAGGGAATTTCTTTTTTACTTGAAAAAAGGGTGACATCGTATAGTCGAGGAGGCGTGTCATGATTGATTTAAAAGGAATAAAAAAATCATTCCATAAAACGGATGTGTTAAAAGGGATTAACTTGAAAATCGAAAAAGGCGAAGTAGTAACGATTCTTGGTCCAAGCGGATCGGGAAAAACGACGCTGCTTAGATGCTTAAATTTTTTGGAGAAGCCTGATGGAGGCGTAGTTGAAATTGGAAATATACAGGTCGATACCGAAAAGGCAACGAAAAAGGAGATGTTGTCTATTAGAAAACAATCGGCGATGGTTTTTCAACATTATAATTTATTTGCACATAAGACGGTGTTGCAAAATGTAATGGAAGGGCTGATCGTCGCGAAAAAAGTGAAGAAAAAGGATGCCAGGTACCGAAGCGAACGGGTGCTTGAAAAAGTGGGCCTTCAAGATAAATTACACTATTATCCATCGCAACTATCTGGGGGCCAGCAACAACGGGTAGGAATTGCAAGGGCACTGGCGCTAAATCCTGAAGTCATTCTCTTTGATGAGCCTACGTCCGCTCTTGATCCAGAATTAGTCGGCGAAGTGCTTTCCGTTATTAAGACAATCGCTCAGGAAGGGATTACGATGGTCGTGGTCACACATGAAATGAGTTTTGCAAGGGAAGTTTCGGATCGTGTTTTGTTTATGGATGGAGGAGTGATTGTAGAAGAAGGTACACCGTTGGAAATTTTTCATGCTCCAAAGGAAGAACGGACCCGTCGATTCTTGCAGCGCATTTCCAGTGACTCATTTTTTCCATATTTAAAAGAACGGGTGAATTAAAAACTAACTGAATTGGGAGAAGGTGTCCATCATGTCGATAGACCAAATTATCATAGACGAATTAGTGGAAGAAGATAAAGAAACGGTCCGCAACTTATTAGTAGAGAGCTATCAGCAGTATGAGGATGCTTATACGAATCCTCAAGTATGGGAGACTTATTTAACCAATATTAAGGCATCAGTTGACAATCCAGACGTCGAAAAGATTTTGATTGCGAAAAGTGATGACAAAATTCTTGGTACATTGCAGTTATTTCTATCATCGGAAAAGGCCTATCAAAGGCCGGAATTACAAATTTTTTCTCCGATCGTACGGCTTTTGGCCGTTCATCCGGAGGCGCGGGGACGAGGCATAGCCCAAGAATTATTAAAAGCGAGTCTCGATATTGCAAAATCGCAGGGAGCCGATAAATTGTATTTGCACACCGGTGATAAAATGCAGAATGCCATTCGCCTGTATGAATGGTTTGGGTTTAAGCGAGATCGAACGAAAGAATTTCTGAACAATGATATTTTAGTAAAATGCTATCGATTTGATTTATAGGAAAGGAATTTTTGTTATGAATCAGGAGGAATTTGAGCGGTACTTAATATCGATTCGTCGTCATTTGCATCAATACCCGGAATTATCGAAACAAGAATTTGAAACAACGAAGTCCATTGAAAAATGGCTTCTGGAACTAGGCATCCCACTTCGGAAAACGGATTTGGAAACGGGTGTGTTTGCTGACATAAAAGGAGGGGAAACTGGTCCGATTGTGGCGGTACGTGCGGATATTGATGCACTTCCGATTGAAGAAAAAATGGGCCTGACCTATGCATCAAAAAATAAAGGGGTCATGCATGCTTGCGGTCATGACTTTCATACAGCGGCACTTATTGGTGCGGCTCGTCTTTTAAAAAGACACCAATCTGAGCTAAATGGAACCATACGCTTGCTCTTCCAACCTGCAGAGGAATTAGGAGGAGGCGCTAAACAGGTAATAGATGACGGACAATTGGATGGAGTTGAGGCGATTATTGGTCTTCACAATAAACCAGACTTGCCTGTAGGCACCATTGGTTTAAAGGAAGGTCCATTAATGTCGGCAGTAGATCGCTTTCAAATTGTTCTGTATGGTAAAGGAAGTCATGCCGCCATACCGCAAAATGGAAAGGACCCAATCCTTACTGCCGGCCAACTTATTACGGCCCTTCAGACCGTGGTCAGCCGGAATGTGTCCCCGCTTCATAGTGCCGTACTGAGTGTGACGAAGATAATTGGCGGCAGTACGTGGAACGTCATTCCAGGGGAAGTAAAACTTGAGGGAACAATTCGAACCTTTGATCAGGCTATTCGGGACGAAGTAAAGTCGAGGTTCTACAACATTGTCGAAGCGATTGCCAAAGCTTTTTCACATGAAGTGGAAATTGATTGGTTTGCAGGACCGCCGCCACTTACCAATCATAAAACAATCACAGAGGTTGCCAAGAAATCTGCCGAAAAGCAGTCGTTGTATGTTATCGATCCGGAACCCTCTATGGCTGGTGAGGATTTCTCCTACTATCTTCAAGAGATTCCAGGAACATTTGCTTTTTTTGGTACAAATGGGACCGAGGAATGGCACCATCCAGCATTCACTCTTGATGAATCAGCGCTTATAAAAGCGGCGTATTATTTATTTGAAACATCAAGAGAATTGTTAAATCTAAATTATTGAATTTTTATGAAAGATGGAATTCAAAGACTATATATAGGAGTGATTGAGTTGGGAGAGATTCTTCGAAAAGCTGTGGAAAATAAGCGGAAAAATTTAATCGACAAACTCATTGCTTTTAATGTCTATAAGAAAGATGATCAACATCTTTTTGAATTATCCTTGACGCAACTTGAAGACGAGTATAAAAGATTTCAATCACTTAATCATCCTCATAGCGATTTTGGGTCGATTCAATTGATTAATAAAAAACCGAACAAAAGGTAATTTGGAATTTATAAATTATTTATGAAAGGGAGTTAGAACGATGAGTAAAGTTACAATTATTTCTGGAAGCCCATCAGAGGAAACGAGATTAAATGGTGTTTTACATGATGTTTTAAATTATTTCCATGGAGTACAGACAACTCCGGAAATTATAAATGTCCGCCATCTGCCGGCAGAAGATTTAATTCTGGCGAAGTTTGATAGTGAAGAAATTAAAAAAGCCAATCAGAAGGTTGAGGATTCAAATATTATCGTAATTCTCACACCGGTTTATAAAGCATCATTTACAGGAGTTTTAAAAACGTATTTGGATCTCCTGCCGCAAAGCGGACTCGAGGGTAAGACTGTTTTACCAATTGCGGTTGGCGGAACTTTTGGTCACCTATTAATGATTGATTATGCCCTAAAACCTGTCCTTGCTGCTTTGGGAGCAACCAATATTTTAAAAGGGGCATTTATTTTAGACAATCAAATTAATAAATTAGGAAATAACCGCTATGAATTAAATTCAGAAGCCAAAGAGCGTTTAGAATCATCATTAGAAGCGATAAACACTTCATTAACCACTCGAGAAAGTGTTTCAAGGTCCATTCTATGAAGGTAAGATTTTACGGCAGCCGTGTGCTGCCGTTTTTTTTATTAATGAAAACATTTACAAACAATTTTCCAGGAATTAAGGATATAATGGTTTCTAAACATAATCCATGAAGCTTCAAAAGGAGGTGTACCGCCTGAAAACGAAAAAAATATTATTACAGACAAAAATATTTGGGCTGGTCCTATCGCTGGGGTTATTGTTGATTCTGCTGTTGACTGTATTTTTCAGCTATATGGAAAGTAAACAAATAGAGGAAAACAAGGGCCGGATGGCATTGGAAATCTCGAAAACGGTCTCATTTATCCCTCCCATTATTTCAGCATTCGAAGCAGCCGATCCATCTAAATCGATTCAGCCTCTTGCAGAGAAGATCCGCAAAGAGACGGGAGCTGAATTCGTTGTCATCGGAAACAAAGAGGGAATAAGATATTCACATCCTATAACCTCCAAGCTTGGGAAAAAAATGAGGGGTGGAGATAATGAAAGGGCCCTTAACAAAGGAGAATATTATGTCTCCAAAGCGAAGGGGTCGCTCGGACCCTCAATTAGAGGGAAATCTCCTATTTTTAACGAAAAGGGAGAGGTAATCGGAATCGTTTCTGTAGGTTTCCTGCTTCAGGATGTAAGGCAGCAAATTATGAATACGCTTTCCAAGGTGCTTCTTGTTTCACTATTTGCCCTTATCATTTCGCTTATCGGCAGCATCCTGCTCGGACGAAACATCCGTAAAGATACAATGGGGCTTGAACCCTATGAAATAGCGTCACTTTATAAAGAAAAGAACGCCGTCCTGCATGGTGTTAAGGAAGGAATTTTGGCCATCAATAAAGATGGATTCATCACCATGATGAATCAGCCGGCGAAACGACTTTTACATATTAAGGGATCTGTCCGCCATTTGAAGGTGGACGGGCTGTTCCCATCAGACTACTTATATGAGGTACTAAGAACGGGAAATCCGCAAGAGGATAAAGAAATGGTCTGGAAGGATAAAACCGTCATCGTCAATTGCACCCCGCTCTTTGATGAAACGGGAATTAGTGGTGTCGTAGCTTCTTTCCGGGATAAAACCGAGATTGAGCAAATGGTTAATACCATATCAGAAGTAAAAAGTTATTCAGAAGACTTACGGGCCCAAACACATGAATTTACCAATAAATTATATGTATTAATGGGATTGCTTCAGCTCGGCGAATATGAACAGGCAATCGAGATGATCCAAACGGAAACACAAAGTTTGCAGATTCAGAATTCTATTGTTTTTAACCATATTAATGATACCAAGGTGCAGGCGATTCTGTTAGGAAAACTAGGAAAAGCTTCAGAAAAGAAAATAAATTTTGAAATAGTAGCAGACAGTTATCTATCGGAATTACCATCACATATTAAACTTTCGAACCTAATCATTATCCTGGGGAACTTAATTGATAATGCCTTTGAAGCTGTCTATGGTAAAGACTCCCCTAGCGTAAAATTGTTCACGACGGATATCGGAAGTGATATCATTTTTGAGATTGCCGATAATGGAAAGGGAATTAGTGAAAGAGAAATTCCTTTACTATTTAACAGGGGTTATTCTTCTAAGACTGGTGCTGAGCCAAGAGGATTTGGCCTCGCAAATGCAGAAGAGGCTGTGGCTGAAATGAATGGAATGATTGAGGTTCAAAGTAATCCTGAAAATGGAACGGTCTTTACGGTGTACCTTCCAAAGGAATACGAGAGGAGTCAAAATGTTGAATAAAATAAAAGCGGTTATTGCAGAAGATGATTTTCGAATTGCTGATATACATGAGAAATTTTTAAACAAATTTAATGAAATTGAAGTGGCTGGAAAAGCACTGAATGGCAGTCAGACAATTGAAATGCTGAAAGAAAAAACCCCCGAATTATTGATATTGGATATCTATATGCCGGATATGCTTGGATCAGATTTGCTCCCTATCATCCGTGAACGTTTTCCAAAGGTCAGTATTATCATGATTACAGCAGCGACTGATAAAGATTTCATTGAAAAAGCATTGGGTTATGGAGTCGAAAATTATTTGATAAAACCGGTAAATCGGGAAAGATTTGACGAAGTTATTCTCGATTTTATCAAAAAGCACAATCTTTTAAATTCAAAACAGGAAATAAATCAAAAATATGTGGACATTCTTTTTGGAAATAAGGAATTTGAAAAACCAGGAAAGGAAACTGAATTGCCAAAAGGAATCGATGAAATTACACTTGGCAAGGTGAAAAACGTTTTACAGGTTAAAAACCAAGGTCTTTCTGCCGAAGAGGTGGGAAATGAAATTGGAGCCTCCCGAATCACAGCGCGGCGCTATTTGGAATACCTGTCATCCATAAAGGAAGCCAAGGCGGAAGTGGTCTATGGAATTGTCGGAAGACCGGAACGAAAATATTATCCTATTTAAAAATGGTGCCTATAGGCATCATTTTTTATATTTAAATCCCGTGAACAAAATGTACAAAATACATCTTTATTTACAATAATAACTTTATTTTGCAAACGTTTTCACTCTAGAAAATTTTGATTATTATTAATTTACAAACAAAAGGGGTGAAGACGATGTTAGCAACTTTAGGATTTTTAATGATTATTGTATTTATGGTATTAATTATGACAAAACGTCTTTCAGCGATGATCGCCTTAATGGTGGTGCCGGTTGTATTTGCCTTAATCGGCGGATTCGGAAAAGAAATGGGGCCTATGGCGCTTGAAGGGATTAAAAGCGTGGCGCCGACAGGAATCATGATCCTGTTTGCGATTCTCTTTTTCGGAATTATGATCGATGCCGGGGTATTTGACCCTATCATTTCGACAATCTTGAAACTAGTAAAAGGGGATCCCGTAAAAATTGCGATAGGAACAGCCGTCCTTGCGCTGTTAATCTCCCTTGATGGTGATGGAACAACTACTTATATGATCACCATTTCTGCCATGCTTCCTTTGTATAAGCGAATCGGCATGAAACCATTGGTATTGGCTGGAATCGCAGTATCATCATCAGGAGTAATGAACCTTCTTCCATGGGGCGGACCAACCGCAAGAGCAATGACAGCTTTACATCTTGAAATGGGCGATATTTTTACTCCAGTAATTCCAAGTATGGTAGGCGGCGTACTTTTTGTATTGTTTATGGCCTACACCCTTGGACGAAAAGAGCGAAAACGAATTGGTGTCCTAGAAATCGATTATAGCACTGTATCAGAAATTGCTGCTACAACGGCGGATGCCTACTTAAAGCGTCCAAAGTTAATCATCGTAAACTATTTACTTACTATTCTATTGTTAGTTGCACTTATTCAAGAGGTACTGCCATCAACCGTATTGTTTATGATTGGCTTTGCCATTGCCATTACAATCAATTATCCAAATATAAAAGAACAAAAAGAACGGATCATGCACTATGCTGATAATGCATTATCTGTTGTTTCCATGGTTTTTGCGGCAGGGATTTTTACAGGGATTCTTTCAGGAACAAAAATGGTAGATGCGATGGCCGGAACAATGATTTCTCATATCCCAGATGCCCTTGGTTCTCATTTTGCTCTTATTACCGCGATAATCAGTGCACCATTTACATTTTTTATGTCAAACGATGCCTTTTACTACGGAGTACTTCCTTTACTTGCCAAGGCGGCCAGCGGATATGGAATTGATCCAGCTATGATCGGACGGGCATCACTAATGGGTTTACCAGTTCATCTATTAAGCCCTTTAGTGCCTTCGACTTATTTATTGGTTGGAATGGTAGGAAAAGATTTCGGAGATTTGCAACGCTCTTTCCTAAAATGGGCCTGCGGATCAACCGCGGTCATGATTTTAGTCGCTATTGTTTTATCCATTATTCCGATTTAGCTAGGTTAATATAGTCCAAGACCCTAAAGAGGTTTTGGGCTTTATTAATTTTAAAGGAATGAATAGAAGGAGATTTTTATGGAAGTATTTTTTCTTATATTAATAAATGTCATTTTACCAGTCTTTACGCTAATAGGAGCGGGAGTATTTTTACATCGAAAATGTCAGTTTGATATGAACACTTTGTCTAAATTAAATAATTATTTTTTGATGCCTTGTGTTAGTTTTGTAAATATTTATCAAACCAATGTTGGCGGAAAAACTCTTGTCCATATACTAAGCTTCTTATTGATACAATGCAGCAGTTTAATGATTATAACTGCAGTCATTTCAAAAGCGGCCAAATTTGAAAATGGTCTGTCATCGACCTTTAAAAATAGCGTGGTACTTAACAATTCCGGAAACTTTGGACTGCCGGTAAGCCAGCTTGTTTTCCAGCATAATCCATTGGGTGCGTCAATACAGATTGTGGTTATGATTTTTCAGAACTTACTCACCTACACCTATGGGCTGTTAAATTCGGTTTCCGTTGATCAAAGTGGATTCAAAGCGATTAAGAAGTTTCTTAAAAATCCAGTTATTTATGCTTTTTTATTGGGACTGATTTTCCACACCTTGCATATAAAATTACCTGACTTTCTATGGACGCCAATTAGCAATACTTCTAATGCTTTTCTGGCCGTTGCGCTCGTTACGCTTGGTGCACAAAGTGCCTATTTAAAAATTACTCGTTTATCCATGCCGCTGTTTCTAAGTTTATTTGGCCGTCTCATTCTTTCACCAGCCATCGCATTACTGATTATTTTTCTTTTAAAGTTGGATGGAACAACGGCACAGGCGTTGTTTATTGCCAGCTCCTTCCCAACATCAAGAAATAGCGCTTTATTTGCTTTAGAGTATGGAAATCATCCAGAGTATGCCGCTCAAGTTGTTTTACTGTCTACCTTGCTTAGCATGATTACAGTAACCACTGTTGTTTTTTTATCAACCATTTTATTTTAATAGTTTGGTTTTGCTTTGCTGCCCAGAATAATGGGCAACTTCTTTTAACATGCTACAAATTAGAGTATTTGATTAAGGAGATCGAAAATTCAGCAGCAAAGAGGTGAGAATTGTGACCTTAAAACATCCAACAAAATATGATATCCACCTTTTTCACGAAGGGAGTTTGTATGAAAGCTACAAAGTTTTTGGCTCACACCTTGAAACGAAAGAGTGTGTAATGGGTACCCGTTTTTCTGTCTGGGCACCCCATGCTGCCCGTGTCAACGTGGTTGGGGATTTTAATAATTGGGATGGAATCTGGCATGGTATGACAAAACTAAATGATGAAGGAATATGGTCATTATTTATTCCAGGTCTGCTGGAACATGAGATATACAAATATCAAATTATTACATCTGAGGGAAAAACAATCTTGAAGGCAGATCCCTATGCATTTTATTCTGAGCTAAGACCGCACACAGCATCAATTGTTTACAACATTGAAGGATATGATTGGAACGATCAAAAGTGGTTTAAAAATAAACGGAAGAAAAGTGTATATGAAGAACCACTTGCTATTTACGAGGTGCATTTAAGTTCATGGAAGAAAAAGGATAATGGGGAGTTTTATTCATACCGAGAGCTGGCAGAGGATCTGATCCCTTATGTACTGGAGCATAAATTTACACATGTTGAAATAATGCCCATAATTGAACATCCTTATGATCGTTCCTGGGGCTATCAAGGAACCGGATATTATTCCCCGACAAGTCGTTATGGTACACCGCATGATTTAATGTATTTTATCGACCAATGCCATCAAAGTGGTATAGGAATTATACTTGATTGGGTGCCAGGACACTATGGAAGGGATGCCCATGGGTTGTATTTGTTTGATGGGCAGCCTGTATATGAATATGAAGATACATACGTACGCGAGAATGAAATATGGGGAACAGCCAATTTTGATTTGGGAAAGCCTGAAGTCCAGAGCTTCTTAATCTCGAACGCCTTATTCTGGATGAAATACTACCACGTTGACGGATTCCGGATCGATGCCGTTGCTAATATGCTGTATTGGAATGCCGGGGGGATTTATCAAAAAAATGAATTCGCGGTTTCGTTTCTTAGGAAGCTGAATGAGAGTGTCTTTAACGCCGATCCTGCTATTTTGATGATGGCGGAGGATTCGACAGATTGGCCTCTAGTCACCTCACCTGCCTATGAAGGCGGCTTAGGCTTTAACTATAAATGGAATATGGGGTGGATGAACGATATTTTAATATATATGGAAGCAGAGCCCCAAAATCGTAAGGATTTACATGATAAAGTCACCTTTTCCCTCATGTATGCTTTTTCGGAAAACTTCGTCCTGCCTTTGTCACATGATGAGGTGGTTCACGGAAAAAGATCCCTTTTAAATAAAATGCCGGGTGATTATTGGCGAAAATTTGCCCAGCTTCGTCTATTGTTTGGGTATTTGATGACGCACCCTGGTAAAAAACTGTTGTTTATGGGCGGAGAATTCGGCCAGTTTGATGAATGGAAGGATTTAGAGGATTTAGATTGGGAATTACACAATTTCGAGATGCACCGCTTCATGCATGAATATTTTAAAGAATTGATGAACCTGTATAAACGTTCAAAACCATTGTGGGAACTCGACCATGATCGTGAAGGCTTTGAGTGGATTGATCCAAATAATAAAGATCAAAGTATTTTCTCATATATTAGAAAAGGGAAAATAGAAGACAATATTCTTGTCATGGTTTGCAATTTTACAGAGGTTGTTTATGAAAACTATAAAGTGGGGGTTCCATCCTACCTTTATTACAATGAAATCTTAAATAGCGATGCGGTTTTATTTGGTGGTTCTGGCAGGGTAAATAAAAAGAAAATCAAAACGATTGAAAAACCGTTTCATAATCAGCCATGCCACCTGGAAATGACCATCCCGCCTTTTGGTATTTCCATTTTACGACCAGTGAAAACAAGAAAGGGGAAAATAAGCAATGGTACAGAAAAAAAAGTGCGTAGCCATGTTACTAGCAGGCGGCCAAGGTAGCCGTCTCAGTGCGCTGACAAGAGATAAGGCCAAGCCGGCCGTTTCATTTGGCGGCAAGTATAGAATCATCGATTTTCCGTTAAGCAACTGTACAAACTCAGGAATTGATACAGTAGGTGTATTGACCCAGTATCTGCCGCTTGTTTTGCATTCCTATATCGGGATCGGCAGCGCATGGGATTTAGATAGAATTAATGGGGGTGTTACCGTATTGCCTCCCTATTCGGAAACGGCAGGGGTCAGGTGGTATAAAGGTACCGCAAACGCCATTTACCAAAATTTGAATTATTTAAGACAGTACAATCCAGAGTACGTTCTAATCCTTTCAGGCGACCATATTTATAAAATGAATTATTCCAAAATGCTTGATTACCATATCGAAAAAGAAGCAGATGTATCGATTTCAGTTATTGAGGTTCCCTGGGAGGAAGCCAGCCGTTTCGGAATTATGAATACAAATGAAGATTTAGAAATTATTGAATTTGAGGAAAAGCCGAAAGAGCCAAAAAGTAATTTAGCTTCAATGGGTATTTATATTTTTAAATGGCCGGTCTTAAGAACGTTTTTAGAGATGGATGATAAAAATCCTGAATCCTCCAATGATTTCGGCAAGGATATTATTCCTTTATTACTGGAAGAAAAGAAAAAGGTCGTGGCTTATCCATTTGAGGGCTATTGGAAGGATGTTGGTACTGTAGGCAGCCTGTGGGAAGCCAATATGGACTTACTAAATGAGGATACGGACTTGGATCTTTATGACCGTAATTGGAGAATTTATTCTGTCAACCCAAATCAGCCGCCGCAATATATTGCCCCTACCGCTCAAATTGAAGAATCCTTAATTAATGAAGGCTGCATTGTAGAAGGGACAATTAAGCATTCTGTTTTGTTCCAAGGCGTTACAGTGGAGGAAGGAAGTATGATTCAGGACTCTGTTATCATGCCGGACGCCCGTGTCGGAAAAAATGTAGTGATCGAGCGAGCGATTGTCGCACCGGGTATGGTGGTGGAAGATAATACCGTTATTCGCCCCTCACAGAACAATGGTGCTGTAATTTTGTTTGCTGATGAAGATTAGCAAAAAAACCACTAGGAAAGGTAGGAAGATACTTTGCCGTGTTCCATGCTTGGCATTATCAATGCAACAAATGAGTTTGAAACATTTCAGAATTTAACTGCCCATCGTACCTTAGCATCTCTTCCCTTTGCAGGACGATATCGTTTAATCGACTTTATGTTATCGAATATGGTGAATTCAGGGATTACAAATGTAGCTATTTTTACCGGACATGAGATACGGTCGCTAATGGACCATTTAGGAACTGGAAAGCAATGGGACTTAGATAGAAAGCGTGATGGTTTGTTTGTGTTCACTCCAGATGGCAAATCCCGGTACGAAAGATTTGGTTCATTTGCGCATTTTGCCAGAAATATAACCTATTTCTTACGCAGTAAGCAAAAGTACGTAGTAATCACAAATTGCTATACAATTGGCACTATTGATTTCTGTAAAATTTTAGATCTTCATAAAGAAACAGAAGCGGATATTACGGAGGTATTCTATAATGGGAAATCGCTGGAAACCTATATTTTGAGCAAAGATTTATTGCTCTCTCTTTTTGAAAAATACAAGAACCAAGGATATTACAGTATTTTTGATGTAGTCCATGATAAACGTCATAATTTTAAATTAAATTTGTATGAATGCACTGGCTATATTGCAATCATTGACTCCCTTCAGAGCTACTATCAAAATAGTCTCGATTTAATGCAGCCGGTGGTATGGAAGCAGGTTTTTACAAAGGAAGAGCCAATTTTCACGAAGGTAAAGGACGAGCCGCCAACAAGGTATAAAAGGGCAGCAAAAGTGGCGAATTCAATGATTGCAAATGGATGCGTAATTGAAGGGGACGTGGAGAATAGCATCCTTTTCCGTTCTGTTAAAGTTGGAAAGGGCGCTGTGATTCGTAACTCCATCATCATGCAGAAGTGTCAAATAGCAGAAAATTGTGTATTGGATGGAGTAATTATCGATAAAGATGTCAAGATTGAGAATGGTGTACGCTTGACAGGCACCTTAGTGTCACCATATATAGTAGGAAAAGGTACAGTTCAAGAGGGGCGTTGAGGATAAAGTGAAAGTGCTATTTGCAGTTTCTGAGTGTGTCCCGTTTGTGAAAACAGGCGGACTTGCCGACGTAGCGGGCGCTTTGCCCAAAGCGTTAAAAAGGTTAGGGGCACAGGTACGTGTAATACTGCCAAATTACAGTGTAATTCCAGATAAACTGAGAAAATCATTTCAATTTCAAAAGGCGATTTATGTGAAGCTCGGTTGGCGCAGTCAATACTGTGGCATCTATTCCTATGAGCATGAAGATATTACCTATTATTTAATTGATAACGAATATTATTTTTATCGTGATACTCTATATGGTCATTATGATGATGGGGAACGATTTTCTTTTTTCTCGAAGGCGGTTTTGGAGTGTATTCCGCATCTCGATTTTACTCCTGATGTGATTCATTCTCATGACTGGCACACCGCGATGGTGAATTTCTTATTGGACGCCCAATATCGTCTAAATCCACTCTATAGAGACATAAAGACAGTTTATACGATTCATAATTTGCAATTTCAGGGGATATTCCCATATGAAGTAATGAGTGATTTGTTAGGATTAAGTCATCAATATTTTAACAGCGAGCAGCTGGAGTTTTACGGAAATTTAAATTTTATGAAGGGTGGAATCGTTGCATCGGATGTCGTTACAACTGTCAGCCCGACTTATAAAGAGGAAATTCAATATCCGCATTTTGGGGAACGGCTCGATGGCTTTTTACGAAAGCATAGCGAAAAGTTGATAGGCATCGTAAATGGTATTGACGACGTTGTTTACAATCCAAAAACAGATCGAGATATAGCTGTTTCCTATGATTTTGATTCGTTAACGGGTAAAGCTGAAAATAAGCAAGAATTGCAGCGATTTTTTGGATTGCCGGAAAAGGAAAGCACACCCGTTATGGCGATGGTAACGCGCTTAACCGCACAAAAAGGGTTAGACTTGGTGCACCATGTTTTTCACAGCATGATGGAGGAGGATATACAACTCATCGTTCTTGGATCTGGGGACCATCATTATGAAAATTTCTTTAGTCGAATGGAGCAAGAATATCCAGATAGGGTAAAGATTTATTTAGGCTTTAATGAAGGGTTGGCGCATCAAGTATATGCAGGGGCTGATTTGTTTTTAATGCCTTCACAGTTTGAGCCTTGCGGATTAGGACAGCTTATTGCCCTCCAATACGGGACGATCCCCATTGTTAGAGAAACGGGCGGCTTGAATGATACGGTGCAACCATACAATGAAGAAACAGATGGGGGGAACGGATTCACTTTTAAGAATTTTAACGCCCATGATATGCTCCATACAGTTAGAAGAGCGATTTATTTTTATCATCAAAAGGAAACTTGGCCCCGTCTTGTAAAAAAAGCGATGAGTCAAGATTATAGCTGGCTGAAATCAGCTAAGAAATACAATGAAATTTATGAGAACCTCATTGCGGAAAGAAATCAAGCTAATTGACTTTGTTCAATTGGCTATTTTTCTTAATATTAGGAAAAAGATTGACTTCTCTTAACAAAACATGGTATAAACACCATAAGTTATTTTAGTACATAAAAGCGTGAAAGTTAAAAAATGATATCTTAATTGATGGAAACAGGGGGAAAAACGATCATGGAACAACGCACCAAAATATTAGACTGTACCATTCGAGATGGAGGCTTGGTTAACAATTGGGACTTCAGTGTCGAATTTGTTCAAGATTTGTATAATGGCCTTAGTGAAGCTGGTGTTGAATACATGGAGATCGGCTACAAAAATTCTCCAAAGCTGCTTAAGGCAACTGAGCCAAATCCTTGGAGATTTCTAGACGATAATTTCCTAAAAGAAATTATTCCTGAGAAAAAGTTTACGAAGCTATCTGCACTGGTAGATATTGGACGAGTAGATCCAAACGACATTCTGCCGAGAGAACAAAGTGTATTGGATATGATTCGAGTGGCGTGTTATATCCGTGAAGTGGATAAAGGCTTAGAATTAGTTCAAATGTTTCACGATTTGGGCTATGAAACATCCTTAAATATCATGGCTTTATCAAGTGTACCTGAACAACAGCTGATTAAAGCGTTTCAATTGGTGAAAGAGAGCCCTGTAGATGTTGTTTATATCGTGGATTCTTTCGGAAGCTTAGATCCTGTTGATATTGACCACCAGGTGAAAAAGTTCAAAGAGTTGATCCCTAACAAACAGCTTGGCATTCATACCCATAACAACATGCAGCTTGCATTCGCCAATACCTTGACAGCAATTCGAAATGGCGTTATATTTTTGGATTCTTCCGTTTATGGCATGGGCCGTGCTGCCGGTAACTGTAACACAGAGCTTCTTGTCAGCTACATTCAAAAACCAAGCTATGAGCTTAAGCCAGTTCTTGGCATAATTGAGAAACATATGTTGGAAATGCGACAACAGTGGGAGTGGGGCTACATCATTCCTTATATGATTTCTGGTGTACTTAATGAGCATCCACGTGTCGCAATGGCGTACCGCGATAGCGAAGACCGTGATAAATTTGTTGATTTTTATGATAAGGTAACATCACCGGAGGTTGCTCTGGCTCCTACTTTAAAATAGGTCGAAAATGAAAACTCGCCAATCTTGAACTGCCTCGAATTGTTGGTCTCATTCTAACAATGAAGGGAGCAGTTCAAGTGAGGGAGTTTTGTTTATGTCTTGAATTGTATCCGCTTCCATGGTATTATAAAAACCATCAATTGTGAACAAGTTGTGAATTTTTAGAAGACTTTATCATTTTCATGTTTAACTGGAAGCATAGGAGTTTCGTGAATAAAATTAATTAAGAACTTTTACCGAATGACAGTTTGTTGGTAGTTGGCAGCGACCTGTTAGAGGCTAACCACCTTGGAGCTTTCATCCTCTTATGCGATGAATTCTTTCCCTGGTGGTTTTTTATTGGAATTTAGAATATTAGAGGGGGAGCGGATCATGGGGAAAACATTGCATCCGGGGCCGCAGAAAAAATCAATGGTGCCGGCACCAAAACACTGGGTAAGTCCCATTCCGTTTGGGTTGGGTAAATTAAAACCAAAACATATTCGCGATACTATGAAAGTCGTTTGGGAGAATAAAGATAATTTCGGTTATGCAGCCAATATTATCACCAAAGGGGTTTGTGATGGCTGTGCGCTTGGCGTTTCCGGTTTATATGACCAGACATTAACAGGGCCGCATGTTTGTACAACCCGCTTAAATGTGTTAAGGCTCAATACGATGCCTGCGATTAAGCCGGAAATTCTTCATGCAGACATTGACGAATTAAGAAAATTTGACAGTACTGAGCTTCGGAAGCTCGGACGTATCCCCTATCCGTTAATTCGGAGAAAAGGGGAACGAAAGTTTTCGCGTCTCACATGGGACCAAGCGATGGAAATGATTGCGCTGAAAATGCGAAAGTTAAACCCAAAACAATATGCTTTTTATTTGACGGCACGCGGGATTACAAATGAAAGCTATTATGTGGCAGGGAAGATGGCCCGTTTACTCGGGACCAATCATATCGATAATGCATCCCGGATATGTCATGCACCAAGTAAAACTGCTTTAAAGCGTTCCATAGGAGTAGGGGCTTCCACCTGCAATTATTTAGATTGGATTGGCACTGATGTCTTGTTATTTTGGGGAAGTGTTGCATCGAATTCCTCCCCTGTATCCTCCAAATATATGCTTGAGGCCAAGAAAAAAGGAACCAAAATCATTGTCGTAAACCCGTATCGGGAGCCAGCGATGGATCAATATTGGATTCCCTCAAACCCGGAATCGGCATTGTTTGGAACAAAAATCGCGGATGATTTCTATCAAGTCAACATTGGCGGTGATATCGCCTTCATGCATGGGATTATGAAACATTGGTTTTCAATGGAAGAGAACCAATATGGCTCAGCGATTAATCATGAGTTTATTGAGGCTCATGTACATGGCTATGAACAGCTAAAGAAAAAGGTTCAAGAACAAAGCTGGGATTCCATCGTTGAATCCTCAGGTGTTCCAAAGGAACGAATTATAGGATTGGCAGAGCTTTTAGCCAAAAGCAAGAATGCCGTGTATGCATGGGCACTTGGGCTTACAATGCATTCCTTTGCAACAGACAATATCTCTCAAGTGGCAAACCTGGCTCTGCTTCGGGGACATCTTGGAAGAAAGCTTTCCGGTCTGATGCCGTTCCGGGGTCACTCTAGTGTACAAGGAAGCGGAGAGATGGGTGCAGACCCATTCGTATTACCTGGCGGCGGCTGGGATTCGACTAACGCAGAAAGAATCGAAAAGCTTTGGGGATTTGAACTTCCAAAGTGGCAGGGAGATATCGTAGGGGTAACACTGGAAAACATCGTGCTCCCGGATGATCACGAGCGAAAAATCAAGCTGTATTACTTATCCGGTGGGAATTTTTTAGAAACGATGCCGGACCCTGATTTTATTGAAAAAGCATTATCTGAATTGGAGGTACGTGTTCACCAGGACATTATTTTAAACACCTCAACCTTGGTTGATGCTAAAGAGGCGGTTATCGTATTGCCGGCAAAAACACGATACGAGCAGGAGGATGGCGGCACCAGTACATCGACGGAACGGATGGTATATTTCTCGCCTGAGATTCCCGGCAATAAAAATAGAATCGAAGAAGCAAGAGCAGAATGGAAAATTTATATTGATCTTGCCAAGCGTGTCAAACCCGAATCGGCCCATTTGATTAATTTTGCCAATGGGTATGCCGTCCGGGAGGAAATCGGGAAAGCAAATCCTGATTATGAAGGCATCCAACACTTGAAAAAACAGGGAGACTCCTTCCAGTGGGGCGGCGCATGGTTATGTGAGGACGGGATTTGTCCGACCTCTGATGGAAAGGGAACATTGATTCCAGTTGTAATTCCAGATTTAAATAAAAAACCTGAACAATTTATCGTCACTTCCCGCCGCGGCAAGCAGTTTAATTCAATGGTTTATAACGAAGTGGATCCGTTAAACGGTGCTGGCCGGTATGACGTTCTCATGAATGCTTCTGATGCCAAAAAGCTGAGCATCGCGGAAGGTGAAGGAATTGTTGTATATAACGGTTTTGGCGTATTCCAGGGCAAAGCAAAATTTGTTGAAATTGCACCAGGGAATATTGAGGTTCACTTCCCGGAAGGAAACTTCTTGCTCCCGCGCGGCCGGTATGAGAAATTTGCCGGAATTCCGGATTACAATATCACGGTTTATGTTGAAAAAGCAGAGAGATATAATGCTAGAAAAGATACAGATTACCTTGAAAATCCAATTCCCGACCTGGAAACAGAAGTAGGTTAATTCTAATAGAAAGGAGAAAGCGCTGTGATAAATGAAATCACTACCCTGCAAAACATTGTCAGGTATAATGGACAGCGATTTGTTGAGGCTGAGGATGACATCGCTATCGAATCAGCCTTAACGATCATATTAGATGGAGACGAGTTTGCCACAATGGTATGCACCCCTTCTGAATTGCAGGAATTGGTGGTTGGGTTTTTAGCTTCTGAAGGAGTGATTCGGAGCTATCAAGATATCAAATCTCTGCACATCGATGAGGATAAGGGATTCGCTTATGTAGATCTAATAAACCAGTATTCAATACAAAAAGATTTTCATTCGAAGCGATTTATTGGATCCTGTTGTGGTAAAGGGCGTCAGTTTTACTTTCATAATGATGTCAAAACGGCAAAAACCATCAGATCAAATTTGACGATTACACCTCATCAATGCCGCAAATTAATGGAGAAGCTTCAGGAAAGCTCTCTACATTTTCAGCAAACAGGGGGCGTGCATAATGCCGCTTTATGCACAAGGGACGGAATCGTCATTTCAAGAACCGATATTGGACGGCATAATGCCTTGGATAAACTTTTTGGCTATTGCATTATCCATAAAATTCCACTGAAGGATAAGATTATAGCCTTTAGCGGCCGAATCTCATCGGAGGTTTTGCTAAAAGCAGCTAAAATTGGAGTGAGCATAATCCTATCGAAATCCGCCCCAACGAATCTTGCCTTAAGTCTGGCGGATGAACTTGGAATTACCGCTGTTGGCTTTATTCGAGGAAACGGATTTAATGTGTACACCCATCAAGAACGTATCCAAAAAGTAGTAACTCAGACTAATTGAGAGGGAAATTGCAATGAAAAAGATACTAGTTACTGGTTTTGACCCGTTTGGCGGTGGAAATGAAAAAGATCTAACAGTGGTAGGCGGAGAAATTTGTTAATTAAAGCTTGAAAAGGGACAAGTTGTCCCAATCAACAGTGTTGAATTCGATTCATAATTTAGGAAATGTCCGAGATATCTTATAAGGATAAATATGCAACCCCCAAAAAGTGTCCAATGAATGGACACTTTTTTTGCTGTTTGAGCACTATTGGATTGTAAAAAATATTTAAAATAAAGGATAAAAGAAAATGAGAGTAAAATCATAACAAATAAACGTGGAGGTAGCTGTTATGACGTTAAACCACAAGAATTTTATTAAAAAGAGTTCGAAAGCAGTCCCATATGTAATTGCTTTATGGTTAACTGGTGATTTTGCCAGTAGTACATATGCTTCCATGCAGCATAAACCTGTTAAACCTAAAGGTGCAACAGTAATAACCAAAAAGGTAAATGCAAACGTTATTAGTCAATTAAATTTTGCAGATAGGCAGGATTTTGAGGATGCAAATCGAGGATTCCTTGCTCCATTAGAGCCAGTATTGAAAACTGATAGTGGTGATTTACCTATAAACTTTTCTAAACTTGCAGCAATTGTTAATACTCCTGCCGCGCCATCTTCCGTTAACCCTAGTTTGTGGCGTTCAGCCCAATTACAAAATATTGGCGGGATATTTAAGGTGAAAGATGGGGTTTATCAAATTAGAGGTTTGGATATAGCGGTCATGACTATTATAGAAGGAAAAGAGGGTATCGTCATTTGTGATACACTGTCTACTAAAGAAAATGCCAAAACAGCATTAGAGTTGTATTTTAAAGTAAGAGGTAAAAAACCGGTCACCGGTATCGTAGTCAGTCATAGTCATTTAGACCATTTTGGTGGAATGCAAGGGGTAATGCAATATGCAGAACAACCAACTATTCCAGTGGTGGCTCCTGATGGATTCATGGATGAGGCCATTAGTGAAAATGTTCTATTAGGAAACATCATGGTAAGGCGTGCACAATATCAGTTTGCTCAAGGAATTCCTATAGGTGCTACTGGATCAGTATCGCAAGGGATTGGTCCCGCAATTCCAGCAGGTGCATCAAGTGGGTCAAGTGGTATTTTAAAACCTACTGTTGTCATCAAACAAGATGGTGAAAAACAGGTGATTGATGGTGTAACCTTCTCATTTTTGATGGCTCAAAATACAGAAGCTCCAGCAGAAATGAATGCTTATTTAGAAAATTATAAGACAATGTGGGTAGCAGAGAATGTAAATCATTCACTTCATAATATTTATACGCTGCGTGGTGCAAAAACTCGTGATGCTGCAGCATGGTCTGATGCTATTGATCGTGTAGAGAAATTCGTCCAAACAACGGATGCAGAAGTTTTAATTACTTCTCATTTCTTTCCCACTTGGGGTAAAGACAGAATAAATGAATTGTTGGTAAAACAGCGTGACCTGTATAAGTATTTACATGACCAAACGATCCGTTTAGCAAATGAAGGTTACACAATGGATGAAATTGCAGAAATGGTTACACTTCCAGATAGCTTGGGTAAATTCTGGGCCAATAGGGGCTATTATGGAACCATCAAACACAATGTAAAAGCTATATACAACTTCTACCTAGGTTATTACAGCGGTAACCCTTCTGATTTAGATCCACTTCCACAAGAAGTTTCAGGTAAAAGATATGTAGAGTACATGGGTGGAGAAAAGAAGGTGCTAAATCGTGCAAAAGAAGACTTCAAACAGGGGCAATATCGCTGGGTCGCACAAGTGTTGAAAAATGTGGTCATGGCAAATCCTTCAAATAAAGAAGCAAAAAATCTTTTGGCGGATGCTTATGAGCAACTTGGTTATCAGGCTGAATCAGCGAGCTGGCGTAACTCGTACCTCGTTGGTGCTCACGAATTAAGAAATGGTATTGATAATAAGTTTTATGCGAGCTTTAGATTGAATACATCCGCCGTATTGGCAAATATGCCTGTAAATGACTACTTAGACTTTCTAGCTGTTAAACTGAATGGAATGAAAGCAGATAAGAAAAAAATTACATTAACCTTGTATATGATTGATACGAAGGAAAAGTTTGTGCTGATCTTAGAAAACTCAGTATTACATTATGAAAAAGGACAAGTTTCAGTGCAACCAGATGCCTCCTTAACGTTAGATAAAGCAACTCTGTTCGGAATAGGTTCAGGTGCCGTAACAGTTAACCAAGCAATTGCCGGAGGAAAACTTGCCGTTAACGGAGACAAAGGTAAGTTAATTGAATTACTGTCTCTTATGGACACCTTTGATCCTGAGCCAAACATCGTAACACCTTAACAGGAATAAAAAAGGAATTGAAATATTTAGTTAAGGGCTTCCTTTAAAATGGGTAGCCTTTTAATTTAACATGGTTTACTATAAAAATAAAAACAGTTATGTAGAATATTAAGGCATTTTAGATAGTGCAAGTTATCAGGAGTTGTAAAAATGTTCGTTATTGGTGTTTTAGGATCAAACTTATTTATTGAAGCCATTTCTGAATATTACCCATTATTTCCAGAAGTATCGTTTGTCGACTATACCTATGAATCTCCTTGGGAAATTGACCATTTGATTGATAAAGCCGGAAAAGAGGTTGATCTCTTACTTTTTTCAGGAGCCATCGCCTTTTATTTTGGTCAAAGAAAAATAAACGAGTATAACCTAATGGCAACTTATGTTCCTTTTAACGAGTTTGTTGTTTCTTTATCATTATTTTCCATTTTTTATCATGAAAAGATACCGCTGGATAAGATTTCAATTGATTTGCCGAGGCAGGATTTCATTGAAAATGTATTAAAAGAAATACAGATTTCAAATGGACCTAATTTTATAAAAGATTATCCATGGATTTTTAACTTTGAAGAAGAGAGGTCATCCTTTGATTTTTCGCAATTTGTACAATTTCACGCTGACCTTTATAAAGAGAAAAAAGCACAATTTGCGTTAACTAGTATTCATGCCGTATATGAAGAACTTCAGAAATTTGAGATTCCATCGATTTATATGGTTCAGCCTAAACAATCCATAAAAGAAGCTTTGGAAAAGTCCATAACGTTGACAAAGTTAAAGAAAACAAAAGATTCTCAAATTGCCGTCATCTCTATAAAAGTAAACAATTTTCCGACTAATCAGGATGAACAAGTATTTCGACTCCAAATGCTCCAGAATTTAAATGAGATGGCAAGACAATTGAATGCCAGGGTATCAATGGATCATTATCAACCATTTCTTATATATACCAATCGGGGATCATTGGAGGCAGTTCAGAAAGAACGACTGCAAACAATCCTCGAGCTTGATGGGAAAATTAAATTCTCCTTACAAATCGGAATTGGGTACGGTTATACAATGAATGATGCGGAAAACCATGCAAATCAAGCATTGTATTTTACTGAAAAACATTCTTCGGAAAAGACAACTGTTTTTCTATTGGATGAAGATAAAAAATTAATTGGACCACTGTTTGAGAATGAAAAACAATATACGTTAAAAAACGAAGATCAGGAAATTCAATTATTAGCTGAACAACTTAAAATGACGGCGAAGAATTTGCTTAGGTTTTTTGATTTTCTGAGAATCAATCAATTTCGTTCTTTTTCCGCACAGGAATTGGCCGATTATTTTGTCGTAAGCAGGCGCTCTGCTGAACGGATAATAAAAAGATTTCTTGAACAAAAATATTTACACATTACGGGCGAAGAGCAACCATATGATCAAGGACGTCCACGTGCCCTTTATAATATCACGGAGAAACTAAAAATTATGCTAAATTCATAAAAATGATTGATTTTTATGAATTTACAGCATAGTATAATAAATAACTAATTAACGACAGTTAAACGACAATGTCGTTAAAAGGAAAGGGAGATTAACTTGAAAATTATTAAAGCAGACATCGTTGGCATCCATTTGCCGTTAAAAACACCATTTATTATTTCCTATGAGACATATGATTACATGCCTTCCGTTATTGTGAAGCTGGAAACAGATAATGGATTAGTGGGATATGGGGAAGCCGTTCCTGATGAGCATGTAACAGGGGAAACCTTCTTTAGCACAATTGAAGTTTTAAAGCATCACTTAATTCCTGCCATAATGGGAGAGAGCCCATTTGCAATTGAAAGAATCCATCACATCATGGATAGCCGCATTCACGCTAATCCCGCGGCAAAAGCTGCGATTGATATAGCTTGTTATGATTTAATGGGAAAATATACGGACAAGCCCATCTACGAATTAATCGGCGGGAAATTTCATGACGAGCTCACTTTTGCAAAAGTGTTAAGTATCGAGGAGCCTGAAATTATGGCCGAGAAAGCGAAACAGGCGGTTGCTCAAGGCTATAGCTCCTTAAAACTAAAAGTTGGTTTTGATCTAAATATGGATTTAGAACGAGTGAAATCTGTTCGAAATGCGGTAGGATTTGAGGTGCCAATCCGAGTAGATGTCAATCAAGGCTGGAAGGATTATTCAACAGCAACTCAGGCCCTTCCAATACTTGAACCACTACGAATCTCCTGGCTCGAGCAGCCAATCAAAATGGGAGACATCGATGGGCTCGCGGAGCTTAGAAAGAAAACGGTTATCCCGATTATGGCGGATGAAAGTGTTCATAATGGCTCCCATCTTCATGAAATAATCAAGAAAAATGCAGCCGATAAAATCAACATTAAATTAATGAAATCCGGCGGTATCTATCCAGCGATTCATATGGCCAAAACAGCAGAATACGCAGGAATCTCCTGCCAAGTTGGATCAATGGTCGAGTCCTCCATCGGGTCGGCAGCTGGCTATCATACTGCTATGGCTAGAAAAAACATCACAAGTACAGAATTGACTGGGCCATTATTATTTAGTAAGGAAATAGGCAATTTGGAATATCGAATTCCTTTCGTTCATTTAAGCGGAAAGCCAGGATTAGGGGTTGACGTGCAGGAGGATGCGCTCCAAGAGTTAACGGTAAAACAAGAGACTGTACAGCTTCTAGACTAAACAGAGTTATGAGGGATTGAGTATGAAAAATGCAATAGAAAAAATTAGGCCTATTATTTTTGAGTTATTTGACCATTTACACGAGCATCCGGAGCTAAGTTGGAAGGAGGTAAAAACTACCGAATTCATCGCAGATTTTTTGCAAAAAAACGGATGTCTTATCAGGACTTTTCCAGACCATACTGGTGTTATCGGTGAATGGGGGAATGGTACAGAGGATTCCTTGATCGTTGGAATACGTGCTGATATGGATTCGTTGTGGCAGGAGGTTAATGGGACGTTTAAAGCCAATCATTCCTGCGGTCATGATGCCCATATGACCATGGTTTTAGGGATGCTGCTTTTATTAAAAGAAATGCAGGTACATTTGCCGGGGCGTCTTAAATTAATTTTTCAGCCTGCAGAAGAGACTGGCAATGGTGCTTTAAAAATGATTGAAAAACAGGTTGTGGAAGACATTGATTTTTTATATGGCGTCCATTTACGTCCGATTCATGAGCTTTCGAAGGGGACGGCATCACCCGGGATCATTCACGGGGCAGCAGAAACAGTTTTTGCTAGAATCATAGGTTTCGATACCCATGGAGCGCGGCCTGATTTAGGGGTGAATGCGATTGAAGTGGTTGGAACGATTATTGAGCAATTAAAAGGAATTCGATTGAATCCATATGACTCTTACTCTGTTAAAATGACACAGGTTAGCGCTGGCGGTGAAAACAGTAATATCATACCTGGATCTGCCCAATTCCATTTAGATTTGAGGGCCCAAACCAATGAAACGATGAATGAGTTGGTAAAAAAGGTTGATCATATTTTAGAGCGAGTTTCAGCACTATATGAAGTGAAAATTGATTTTGACCATAAAGAAAAGGTATACTCAGCGGTTTTAAATAAAGAGGCCCAACAGATTATGGGTCAAGCAATTGAGAAAGCATTGGGTAAGGAGCAGGTCAAACCGCCGGTGGTAACTCCAGGTGCGGAGGACTTTCATTTTTATACAAAGGAGCGCCCGCATCTGAAGGCTGCCATGCTGGGTTTAGGCTGTGATTTAGAGCCTGGCTTGCATCATCCAAATATGAAGTTTCACCGGGAATCATTGTTAGATGGAATTGAAATTCTTACTCGAACCGTACTGGCAACTTTTGAACTAAGCTAATCAGTAAGTGGGACAAAATATTAAATAGCATAATTATTCTAAAATTCTATTAGGAAAAGGAAGTAAAATGGATGAGGAATACAAAAAATATCAGTTTTCGTGCCATCGAATCAATCGCAGGCCTCGAAAATGTGAGAAGGTTAGAGTCAATCATTTGGAGTGAGTATGAATCCACTCCAATCCACCAAACCCTCACAGCGATTAAAAATGGGGGAATCATGCTCGGTGCCTATTTCAATGAGGAGCTCATTGGGTTTCAATACAGCTTTCCGGGATTTAACGGCGAAAAGACGTATTTATGTTCACATATTTTAGGCATCCATCCCGAGTATCGGAAATTAGGGATTGGTGAACAACTGAAACGCCAGCAAAAAGAAGAAGCGTTGAAAAAGGCATATGATTTAATTACCTGGACATACGACCCATTGGAAACGGTCAATGGATATTTGAATCTGCACAAGCTTGGAGCACGTTGTAATACCTATGTTGAAAACTGCTATGGAGAAATGCAGGATGAACTAAATGAAGGCATGCCGTCAGATCGTTTTACAGTGGAATGGTGGATTAATGAAGAAGCGCTTGAAAAATCGAACCAGTATGATATCGATAACGATTCCTTATTAATTAAAGTAGTGAATGATTCCAACGGGTACCTTGTTCCCTTAGAATCGGATTTAATGAGAAATTCGGAATCGGGTTTTCTTTTTGTACCAGTACCAAGTGATATGCAAAATCTTAAGAAATATAGTCCTGAGCTTGCCTTATCGTGGCGAATGAGCACCAGGGAAATATTTACACACTATTTTCAAAATGGCTGGACGGCAATCGATTTAGTGAAGAGCCAATCGAACCCGGCATTATATCTTTATGTTTTGAAATCATAGAAATTTATAAAAATAAAAGGGATGGGCCCGAGGCTCATCCCTTTATTCAGTTTAAAAATCGTGATTTCCCCCAGGACTAACTGGCAAAGCATAGTCAGGTATTGCATCATATACGGCTGGATCCGCATTTTCAATGGAACCATCTGCTAAACTGTTAAGTACAGCCATCACAGGAACCTTAGCCGTTTCTTTTAACATCCCGTTTTGCTTTTGACCTAATGTCTGAGTTTGTCCCTTAATTTCAATCAGCATGGTGGCTGTTCCATTTAATTGAATGGCGCCCAATCCAGAACCTGGATAGTTCACCTGAGGGTATTTTTGAATCGCTCCAAAAGAAGAATTCCCACGCTGCAAGGATTCATAGGCGACTGCATTTATTTTTTTGCTGAAAGTTTCAACCTTTGGATCAACCGCATACGTTTTACCGCTGAATGGATCTACGTACGGTTTTGTTGTAAACAGGGCCAGCAGCTGGATGGAAACAGATCGTTTGTCTTCTTCTGATAATTGGTTGAATCCACGATGATGCAGGTCAATGGCCACATCCGGATTAAATTCTTTTACTAATTTTGTTAATGCACGTGTTTCAGGCGAGAAGACTAATGATGCCTGTGAACCGTTGTTAGATTTTGAGTCGTTTAGAATATCAGCAACTTTTTGTGGATCTTTTTTGATTTCTTTATTTATATCTAAATCGTAATTCGGATGGAAATCACGATTCAAGTCAAAACCAGGGATTCCATAAACAACTTTTCCATCATTATTTTGGCCGCGTTCACTTCCTTCAGCATTGTAATACCAAGGAGCTTTTGTATCGGCAGGAAGACCTAGTGCAGCTGGATTCCATGTTTGATGGGAATATCGTACTGGGAATGGCTTTCCTTCAAACTGATTGGCAGTTCCATCTGGATTGATCCGAGGGACAAACCAAACGTTCACCTTGTCCAAAATTTGTTGAGATTCTTTTCCCCCTGCGGATAGTTTTTGGATTAATTCGACTGCTGCTTCTGTACCTAGCGGTTCATTACCATGTATTTGCGTATAAATTAGAACACGCTTCTTGTTCGGAGAGTTATCCCCAAGTTTTGCTACATAAAGCGGATTGCCATCATTGGATGTTCCGATTTGCTCTAATTTCATTTTCCCATTTGATGATTGTTGAATTTGTTTCAATTTTGCTTCTAATTGTTCATTTGACATTAAACTTTCAAAGGAAAGATTCTGTGGATCCTGTACCCATGGTCCATTTGGGGTAGTAATAGGTTCTGCAAAAACGGCAGTAGAGCCGAATCCAATGGTCGCGGCCAACATCCCGCTAGATAGTATGTATCCGAGTGCTTTTTTCTTTTTCATTTCTAGTTCCTCCAATTGGAAATAATTACACAAAATATTAGCATAATTTAAGTGTTGAACAAATAGTTCATTTGGAAAATTGTGATAATTGAGAATATATTACTAAGTGGTTATGATTTTCCTATTAGGCTGTACATCCTATATACCTAGTTAGCTATTAAAGTAATAGTGCTTTATTTCTACCTTATCTTTACTACTAATTGATTTCTAAATAATTGAGAAAAATAAATTTAAATAACCATGTTCAACAAGGAAGAGAATGGAGTTTGTTATTTTTATGAAAATCATGTACCTGACAATAGAACTTATCATTGGATTTTTTTCCCTGTTCATAATAGTAAAGATTGTTGGAAAAAAAATTATTAGTCAAATTACCCCTTTTACCTTTATCTCTGCGATTGTATTGGGAGAACTACTTGGAAATGCATTATATGATCATAAAATAGGAGTGTTCTATATTGTTTATTCCATGGCAATTTGGGGAGGATTGCTTTTTATTGTTGAGTATCTCAGTCAGAAGTCACTATCATTTAGGGGTGCAGTAGAAGGGAAGCCCTCTGCCCTAATAAAAAATGGAATTATCGATCGTGAAGAATTAAGGAAAAATAGGATGAATATTAATCAGCTGCAAAGCCTGCTCAGACAAAGTGAAACCTTTTCTATTAGGGAAGTGGCCTATTGTTATTTAGAGGTAAACGGATCTTTAAGTATTCTAAAAAAGACAAAATATCAAAAAACTACTCAAGAAGATTTTAATTTGCCTTCACAAGCAGTATTTGTTCCCGTCACCATCATTCGAGACGGTGAGGTTTTATGGGATGAAATCATGGAATTAGGCTTTGATGAATTCTGGCTGGAATCACAATTGAAAAAGCAAAATATAACGGATTACAAAGACATATTTATAGCCGAATGGCTGCAGGACGACGGTCTTTTTGTCCAGCCAATATAAATTTAAAAAAGGAATGAAGGAAGAGGTCAATCTATCTAATGGCCTCTATTTTTAATGTATATATAAATATCATTTATGTATACATAAATATCATTGAATTTACTTAAATTGGATTTATGTTAGAATTAATCCAACATTAATAAAATTCTGAACTATAAAATGAAAACGCTTCCGGTTTGGTAGGTAATGAAAAAATGAAATAATGGAGTGAGATGGAATGGAGATGTATGCTAGTAGAAATCGGAAAATGATGATTATGGGTCTTTTATTTTTTGGAATGGTTTTAAGTTTTTTTGACCGCGTAGCCATTAATGTAGCGGTTATTCCTATGGGCCAGGAGTTTCATCTTACAACCTCCCAGACAGGTTTGCTCATTAGTATATTTTTTATTAGTTACTCGCTTATGCAGCCGCTTGGTGGATGGATGACAGATAAATTTGGTGCAAGGGTCATGATTACTTTTTCACTCTTTAGTTGGTCTTTGTTTACGTTATTGACTGGATTTGCTTGGTCTTTTATTTCATTATTATTTATTCGTTTTATTTTTGGATTAGGAGAAGGTCCTTTTTATCCGTCTAGTATGTCTACCATTCGGGATCATTTCCCTCAAAAAGAACGCGGGAGGGCCAATTCCTTTTTCCTGTCTGCTCAAAACATAGGTGGAATATTAGGTACCGCTCTTGCTGCGGCCCTGGTGGCAGCAATTGGATGGAGAGGGATGTTTTCATTTGCCGGTATTTTAGGCATGATTGTCGCTTTCGGATTTTGGTTTCTCCTGAAGCCTCAACGCATCCAGGAGAAGAAGGAAGGCAGCAAGAAACAAACTAAAGTTCCTGTGAAACTATTATTAAAAATAGAAAACATTTGGAAGATTATCTCATTTAAATTTCTATCTAATATTATTAACTACGGTCTAATCACCTGGATGCCTATCTATTTAGTGAAAGAAAAAGGAGTGGATTTTGTAGCGGCAGGAAGTTTATTGGCCATTCCTTATATTATCGGCTTCTTTATGTTTAATGTTAGCGGGTGGATTCTGGATAAATTTATGGTAGGCCGGGAGAAGTATCTTGCCGCTGCAGGTGCATTGTTATCTGCGATTTTCCTTTATTTCATGGCAAATGCCACGTCAATTGCAATAATTATTACATTTCTAACACTTAATTCCATAGCGTTATCTTTTTTCGGAACTGTTCTTTATACGATTATCATCAAATATTCGCCAAAGGAACTTACAGGTTCTGCTTCTGGGCTTGTAACATTTGCTGGCCAAATTGCTGGAGCGGTATCTCCGTCAGCAATCGGCTTGATTATTAGTTTATTTAAGGGATCCTATAATGCAGCCTTCTGGTTTTTAGTTATATCATCGTTACTAGGAACGGTTATTGCCCTTTCCATAAAAAATAATTCAGCCCAACCCTCAAAAGGATATGAAAATAAAACAGCAGCCGTTTAAAATTTTTAAAATACAAGGATTCTCTATGATTTGAACAGACCTCCTATACGATGTATGATTCAATTAAGAGAGAGAGAAGGAGAATCATCCATGAATATTGAACAATTGGAATATATCATAAAGGTCGCTGAAATGCGCTCCATTTCCACAGCCTCAGAAAGTCTCCATATTTCCCAAGCCGGAATTAGTATGGCCATAACGAGCCTAGAAAAGGAATTAGGCATTAAGATCTTCAAGCGTTCACGATTAGGTACGATTCCGACAGATGAGGGAAACGAAATCATACAAAAAGCGTATGAGGTTTTGAGTAAGCTTGAAGAAATAAAAGACAAGGCTCAAATGCATACAGGGACGATGGAGAAAGAGCTGCGCCTTTCATCTACCCAAGGCCTATTTCTTACGGTTTTGCCCAAATCCTTAGCCTTATTCAAGAAAAAGTACCCTGATGTCAATATCGTTATCGAAGAAAAAGGGGGACAAGAAGTCATCAATGATGTCTTAAATAATAAGATCGACATCGGACTATTAAATATCCCAAAGAAAAATCCAAGAGAAGATGAGCTGGATTTTCAAACCTTGATGGAAGCAAAGGTTATCGTATCAGTCAGCAGGAATTCTCCTTTAGCCAGCCGGAAAAGTATTAAACCGACTGAATTACTAGATCAGAACCTAGTTTTTTATAATGGTCCAAAAATGAAAGAGTATATCAAAGATTTTTTTGACCAATACGGAGAAATGAAAATTTTATTTTTAACGAATAATACAGAGATTATTAAGAAAACGGTTGCGGAAGGATTGGCGATTTCATTATCTTATGAAATTGGTATTAACAGCGATCCTTATTACCAAACTGGTGATCTTGTACCGATCCCCTTGGTTAATTTTAATAACAATACAATGAAACTCGGGTTTGTGCGCTCGAAAAAACAGCACTCTTCAAAGGCTGCCAAAGAGTTCATCAAATGTCTTGAGTTCTATACAACTACTTTAAAATATTAGTTTCCTATTAAAGATAGGGGCTAATTTTTTTATTGAAATTGCATAAATAAAATTTAAGTATACATAACAATTGTTTATTTTACTTAAAAATAATTTATATTTATAATTAGTTTAAGATTTAAAATATTTAAACAATAGAAAAAAAAGACTGAAAGAAGGGAAATCAATGTTAACTACGCTGAAAGAGGACTTAAAGGTAATTCGTGCCAAATTGCAGGATTTCATCCAGACTGAATTGCTTCCATATGAACAAAAGCATCATCTGAATGCAGAGGAAGATATTCCAAGGGATGCGATTAAATGGGTAAGAAAGCGATCCAGAGAACTAGGATTCTATGGAATTAACCTCCCGATTGAATATGGGGGACAGGATATCAGCTTAAAAGGTCTTTGCCTATTAAAAGAAGAATTGGCACGTTCTGGAGCTGTTTTATGGGGTCAGGTACTTGGGGAAATTGGCGGGCCCTTAAGAATCGGTCAAATGCTAGAAAGTTTTACAAAGGAGCAAATCGAAAAATATGTCATTCCAGTCGTTGCCGGAGATGCAAGCTGCTGTTTCGCACTTACGGAACCGAATGCTGGTTCGGATGCCTTCGCAATTGAAACCACAGCCATTCGAGAGGGAGAGGACTATATATTAACCGGGAAGAAGCATTTTATCAGTGCAGCCCCTTATGCTGATTTTGCTATTGTGATAGCTAGAGAATTAGTGGAGGGAGAGAAGCCTAGAATCACGGCTTTTCTTGTAGAAAAGAAATCACCGCATAATTCCGGCTTCGAACTAGGTGACATTCAAGTCCCGATTTCGGGAGAACGTATTCATGCTGAATTAATTTTTAACAAATGCCGGGTACCTGCCTCTAATATCATTGGAGCACCAGGAAAAGGCTTGCTTCTTGGGTTGAAAAGAATAAACACGAATCGCGCCTCCCACGCTGCCGGTTTTGTCGGAATGGCTCAGCACCTTCTTGATTTATCGGTAGAACAGGCTAAAAAGAGGGTACAATTCGGACGACCTATTTCGGATTTTCAAGCCATTCAGCATATGCTGGCGGAAATGGCTACAGATATCTACGCTGCAAGATGCATGGTTTACGATGTGGTTGAAAAGATTGATCAGGGAGAGGAAGATCGGGCAGGTGCCTCGATGGCCAAACTATTTGCATCAGAAGTAGTAAACCGTGTCGCTGATAAGGCTATTCAAATATTCGGCTCTCAGGGATTGGCTAAAGGACATCCGGTCGAAAAAATGTACAGAAGCTCACGGATGTACCGAATTCTTACCGGGACCTCTGAAATTCAAAAAAATACGATTGCAAAAGAATTATTGAGGGATTAATCATAGATTGATAGTTTTGGGGAGGGAACGATTGATGATGAAAAAGATGACATTCCAGTCATTGCTTCTTAAAGGATTAAAACGATTTGGCGAGCTGCCTGCCATCACCCTGCTGCCATCAGAGGAGACGTTGACATATAAGGAGCTGTTGGCCAAAACAGAACTCCTAACTTCATATTTGTTCGAATTAGGGTGCGGGAGGGGCACCCATATTGCCACTCTTATTCCTAATAGCCTTGAAGCAGTGCTATTTGGTTTGGCAGTCCAGCAAAGCGGAGGAACGTTAGTCCCGTTAGGAGAGAAGCTGGGGACTCGTGAAGTTGGTTTCATTTTGAGGGAAGCAAAACCACAAGTGGTCATTATGGCCTCCCAGGCACATACTGCAACAATTCTTGAATACTTAGAAGAATCTAATAGTCAGGATATCCATATTATTGGGCTTCCCGAATTTGGTGTCGAGTACCCCGACCAGTTTGAACTATTCCAGTGGCCAAAGGAAAAAAAGCAATTAGCTTCGCCTGCCGCCATGCCGGAGGATATCGCTGTCCTATCTTACACAGGCGGGACTACGGGTACACCCAAAGGCGTCATGCATACACAGGAAGGGTTGGCCGCCGGCCTTCTTTCTGCTGCAGTTGAAGATCCGCTTGACGACAGAGACAGGGTATTGTTGAGCACGCCAATCGTGCATTCGGCCGGGTCTCTGCTTTGGAGGTCACTAACCTCAGGAGTGCATGTCTATGTCATGCGTTCCTTTGATGCTGAACAGTTTATCGAAAGCATTAAGGAATATAAAATTACTACTACATTCATGGTTCCGACCATGCTGTACAGGCTTCTCGATCAGACGAAGACAATGGACTATGATGTAAGTTCCATGCGCAATATTTATTATGGTGCCTCACCTATATCACCAAAGCGGCTGAAGGAAGCATTTGAAGTGTTCGGACCTATTATGCGTCAGCAGTACGGAATGACAGAATGCAATATCGTCATTTCGAGACTGGCAAAAAGTGCCCATCTTTGGGCCTACCATCACAATCTGGAAGTCTTGAAGAGCTGTGGAAAACCATGCCTATTAACCGAGATTCGACTTATCGATGACAAAGGGAATGATGTGGGGACAAATGAGCTGGGAGAGATTATCGTAAAATCTCCTGCCATGATGGCGGGATATTATCAAAGACCCGAACTTACCGAAGAAGCCATTCGTGACGGCTGGTTCTATACGGGTGATATTGGCAGGATGGATGAAAATGGTTACCTCTATATAGTAGACCGGAAGAAAGATATGATAATATCTGGCGGAATGAACGTCTATTCTTCAGAAGTGGAAAGGGTAGTCAATCAGCATCCAGCTGTTGCGATGAGTGCGTGTATTGGTGTTCCCGATCCCGATTGGGGCGAAGCTGTCTGCGTAGTTGTAGTGCTTAGAGAAGGTTTTAGCTGTTCGGAGGAGGAAATCATCGGTTTTTGTAAGCAGAGCACGTCAAAGTATATGGTCCCTAAAGTGGTTGATTTCCAAGAGAAGTTCCCGCTCACTCCGATTGGAAAGATTGATAAGAAAGAATTAAAACATAAGTATGCAGAAAGGCTGCTAACCATCTAATTAAATGAAAGCTGGGGCATAGATGGCCAAGAAAAAAAGAGCTGAACTCTTAAAGTTTAGCTCTTTTCAACTTTTAATATGGATCAGAAGGCTGCCCCATTTGTTCAGCTTTTTGTACTGCCTCTTCCATTTTGGTATCTTCATTCGTTCCTGAGTCTCTTAGGCCTTCCGCAACTCTTTTTCCATAGTCTTCATCACATTTTGTAAAGATTTCAATCATCTTGTCCTGAATTTCAATTCGGCATGATGAAAGGGCGTCGACAAGGTTGGAAATTAATTCGTCTCGTTCCCAATCACTAAATCTCCGATACGTCTCTCCTGCCTGCCCAAAATTGTTCTTGCGTGAAATGGTTTCCCTTTTTAGGTTTCCCTCGACATATGGTTCATGTTCTTTTCCAGGGTTTTTTGCTTCCTTTAAACCGCCAATTAACGAAGGCTCATAATTCACATGGATGTTTTTGCTTTTTCCAAATTCAGTCCGATAGTCCATTTGTCCGCCTTCTTGATTAGTGGCTACATGTTTCTTTGGGCTATTTATCGGCAGCTTTAAATAGTTTGAACCGACTCGGTAACGTTGTGTATCCGAATAGGAGTATGTACGCCCCTGGAGAAGTTTATCATCAGAAAAATCCAGTCCATCGACAAGGACACCGGTTCCAAATGCTACTTGTTCCACTTCTGCAAAGTAATTCTCAGGATTTTTGTTTAACACCATTTTTCCAACCTTATGCCATGGAAACTCATCTTTATACCAAAGCTTGGTTGGATCAAGTGGATCAAAGTCTAATTCCGGATGCTCTCCGTCCTCCATGATTTGAACATAGAGCTCCCATTCCGGATAGTCGCCCTTTTCAATGGCTTTATACAAATCCAATGTAGCGTGATTGAAATCGCTCTTTTGAATTTCATCAGCTTCATTTTGGGTCAGATTTTTGATTCCTTGAAGCGGCTCCCAATGATATTTAACCAATACTCCTTTACCATCTTCATTCACCCATTTATAGGCATGTACACCTGATCCCTGCATTTGCCGGTAATTGGCTGGAATACCCCATGGAGAATTGACAAAGGTTACCATATGGGCAGATTCAGGACTTTGGCATAAAAAGTCAAAGGTTCTTTCAGGGTCTGCAACGTTTGTTACCGGATCTGGCCGAAATGAGTGAACCATATCAGGGAACTTTAATGGATCACGAATAAAGAAAATCTTTAAATTGTTACCGACTAAATCCCAGTTGCCATCTTCCGTGTAAAATTTAACTGCAAAACCTCTGGGATCGCGCAGAGTTTCAGGAGAATTACCGCCGTGTACAACTGTGGAGAAGCGAACGAATACAGGTGTTTGGACATCTATGTTGGTAAAGACCTTTGCACGGGTATATTGAGAAATCGGCTCACCATTAACAGTGCCATATGATTGAAAATATCCATGCGCCCCAGCACCACGAGCATGTACAACCCGCTCAGGAATTCGTTCACGATCAAAATGGCTGATTTTTTCTATGAAATCATAGTTCTCTAATGTCATAGGTCCTCTGTTACCGATAGTACGAACACTTTGATTGTTGGTGACAGGATGTCCTTGCTGGTTTGTTAACATATCTTCTGATTCATTATTTTGTTTCTCCGACATAATAAGCCTCCTTCATGTACAACAATAGAAAGTATTTCCATCGGATGCAGAAGTATGTATGGATTGAAGTAAATAGGGCCACGTAGAAATAATCTACGTGACCCTATTTCATCACAAAAAAATCAATTATCTTTCCAACCAAAATCTTCAATGAATTGGACAAATGCTTTAACAACATTCCATTCCAAAGATTCCTTATGATAATACATCCACGTTCTTCGTAATATTGGATTTCCATCTTGATCCTTTAATTGGATTTTGTATAAGTCATCTATCCCGGCCAGGACCTTGCTGGACAAGATGCCATAGCCTAAACCGTTTAATACCATTTCTTTACACGTATCCACTTGATCGACCTCAATACTAATAAAAGGCGCCTCGGCATAATTTTCCGCCCACCAATGGTCAATGACGGATTTTAATAAGTAATCTCCTCGATATTCGATTCTTGGCAGACGCGGGAGGTCAGTTATATTGATCTGTTCCTTAGATGCGATGCAGATGGTCTCCTCAAATAGTTGATGCGTTGCTAATCCTCTCCAACCGTAGTCTCCTCGAACAAAGCCGATATGAACATCCTTATTGTGAATAAGTTGGGTTACATCTCTGCTCCATCCTGTAATGACTTTGAATTCCACGTGGGGGTATTTGATTTTAAATTGTTTTAATATATATGGAAGTTCATAGTTCGCAAAAAAATTAGATACCCCTAATTTCAACGTTCCTGCGACCAGATTACTCTCGTTATTACTCATATTTTGGACATTTTCTTTAATCTTTTCTAAGTGAGCGAGCGCTTCTTCAGCACAATGGACAAGATATTCTCCTTGAGGGGTAAAATGGATGCCCCTGCTTTCGCGAGTTACGATTTGAACACCCAGCTCTTCCTGCATATGCTTTAATCGGCTTGTTAATGCAGGCTGAGTAAGAAATAAAAGTCGTGCTGTTTTTGTTAGATTTTTTTGATTATATAGTTCTTTCAATATTTCCCAATCACGGTAATCCATTGTTTCACCCATCTATCTGATATAAAAATTTTTTATAAATAAATATAATTTTTTCGCATTTTATTTATTTCAATTATTACATTATCCTTATACATAGGCAATTAAAATTACCTACTTTAAAACTATTCAAATATAACATAAAAAGTACTAATCATGGGGGTAAAGTGAATGGGAGAACGGAAAAACCAACCAAATCCATGGAAAAAATTTAATGGTCCAAACCTTGGCTATGTAATCGAACAATATGAACGTTATACGAATGGGGAAGAAACCACTGACCCAAAATTAACAGAGCTTTTTATTCAATGGGGCTCACCTTTGTCTTTTGAAGCAACTCAACTAGAAGATACCGTTGAACATGAAACGATTGTTCCTTCGGCAAATATAGCAAAAGCAATGAAAGTGGTAAAACTTTTGGAAGACATTCGCGTGCATGGACATTTAGTGGCAAAAATGTATCCATTAGAGGCGAATGCACAAAATATTGAGATTTTTGCCTTGGGAAAGTATGGGCTGAATGAAAATGACCTGAAAGCGATTCCAGCGAAGCTCGTTTGGGAGGATGCACCGGAAGGCATTCAAACCGCATTTGATGTAATGAATCGTTTAAAGGAAAGTTATACATCGTTCCTTGCCTGGGAGTTTAACCACGTTAGTGATGCTGAAGAACGGACTTGGCTGGCTAAGATGGTTGAAAAGGGTTCCTTGAAGCGTTCTTTATCGAAAGAAGAACGAACAAGTCTATTAAAGAGTTTGACAGAAGTCGAAGGTTTTGAACAATTTTTACATAAAACCTTCGTTGGTCAAAAAAGATTCTCCATTGAAGGTGTAGATATGCTCGTCCCAATGTTGGACGAAGCAGTGCGTGAAGGTGTCGAAGAGGGTGTCCGAAACGTCGTGATTGGAATGGCACATCGCGGTCGTTTAAGTGTACTTGCGCATGTGTTAAAAAAACCTTACAGCAAAATTTTCTCAGAGTTTCAGCATTCCGTTGCTAAACAACAAGGTCCGTCAGCGGATTTAGTCGACATTAGCGAGGGCTGGACAGGGGATGTGAAATACCATTTAGGCCGGGATCGATTCGTAGAAGGTTCAGGTACGGTCCGTCCACGTATTACCTTAGCGAATAATCCGAGTCATCTGGAATTTGTCAATCCGGTAGTGGAAGGTTTCGCAAGGGCCGCCCAAGAGGAAAGACAGAAGCCAGGTTATCCAGAGCAGAATGTTAAAAAAGCCTTTGCCATTTTGGTCCATGGAGATGCAGCCTTCCCGGGCCAGGGAATTGTAGCGGAGACATTGAATTTAGGCGGACTAAAAGGATATCGAACAGGTGGAACGATCCATATTATTGCGAATAACATGGTCGGATTTACGACAGACAGCCATGATTCTCGTTCAACTCGATATTCAAGTGATTTAGCAAAAGGATTCGAGATTCCGATTGTCCATGTTAATGCTGATGATCCAGAGGCTTGTCTAGAGGCTGTTCGTCTTGCTTATCAATACCGTGCTCGTTTCCAAAAGGATTTTGTGATTGATTTAGTAGGTTACCGCCGATTTGGCCACAATGAAATGGACGATCCTGCGGTTACCCAGCCACAGGTATATAAAAAAATCACAAACCATTCAACGGTTAGAGCATTGTATGCTGCACAGCTGCTAAACAACGGTACTCTAAATCAACCAGAAGTAGAAGAAATCAATCGTAGTGTTCAAGAACTATTACATGCAGAGTATGACAAAGTGTCTGAGAAGCAGCAGGGTGAAGCACCAGCTGAAGTGGCGGTTCCGGGTGTAATTGCAAAAGGAATTCCACCGTTAGAGACAAAAGTGCCGCTTGACACTCTTCAAGAATTAAATCGTGAATTACTAAACTGGCCAGAAGGTTTTCGTGTTTATCCAAAATTAAAGCGGATTCTCGAGCGCCGTGAAAATGCCTTGGATGAGAACGGAAAAGTGGAATGGGCGGTAGCTGAAGTGCTCGCCTTCGCGTCGATGTTAAAAGAAGGAACTCCGATTCGTTTAACTGGTCAAGATTCCGAGCGTGGTACGTTTGCACAACGTCATATTGTACTCCATGACGCAGAAACAAACGAAACGTATTCACCATTGCACCATCTCCCGCAAGCGAGCGCATCGTTTGCGGTTCATAATAGCCCGCTGTCGGAAGCTGCAGTAGTAGGCTATGAATATGGTTACAACGTATTTGCACCTGAAACGCTTGTCATGTGGGAAGCGCAGTACGGAGACTTTGCCAACACTGCACAGCCACTCTTTGATCAATTTGTTTCATCTGCAAGAGCAAAATGGGGGCAAAAATCAGGCTTGACTCTCCTTCTGCCTCACGGTTATGAAGGGCAAGGTCCTGAGCACTCCAGTGCCCGCCCGGAACGTTTCTTACAGTTGGCAGCGGAAAACAACTGGACGGTTGCCAACTTAACAAGTGCGGCTCAATATTTTCATATTTTACGCCGTCAGGCCGCTACGTTAGGAACAGAATTTGTTCGTCCATTGGTGATTATGACACCAAAGAGTCTGCTTCGTCACCCGCAGGTATCTTCTCCTGCAGCGGCTCTTAGCGAAGACGGTTTCCAAACGGTGATTGAACAGCCGCAACTTGGAAAAGAAACTGAAAAAGTAAAGCGATTAGTGTTAACAACAGGTAAGATGGCCATCGATCTTGCAGTAGAAATAGAATCAGGTAAAGAAAATCGAAACTTGGATGAGGTACACATCGTTCGTATTGAGCAATTGTATCCGTTCCCTCAAGAAAAAATAGAAGCGATCGTAAAGCGTTATCCTAATTTGAAGGAAATCGTTTGGGTACAGGAAGAACCGAAGAATATGGGAGCGTGGCATTATATTGCCCCAACCCTTTTCGAACTTGCATCCGGCAGTCTGTCAGTCGGTTATATTGGACGTCAATACCGTTCAAGCACCGCGGGCGGCGATCCACTTGTTCATAAAAAGGAACAAGAACGCATTGTCCAACAGTCATTAGATTCAGAGAGTTTTGTAGATACACAGAAACAAGAAAGTCAGTTATTTGCACGCTAATATTGGAATGTGATTAATAGGAACTCTATAGGACAAAATACTGAAAAATTGCTAGGTTAGTGTCCCATAGGAGAGTTCTATGGGACAACACACTAGCGAGTCGGATGGAAAGTGTCTTATTGGAGAGTTCTATGAGACAATTCACTAACGAATCGGTCGAAAGTGTCCCATAGAAGAGCTCTATGGGACAACACACTAGCGAATTGGATGGAAAGTGTCCCATAGGAGAGTGCTATGAGACAAAACACTGCCGAATCGGAAGGAAAGTGTCTCATTGAAGAGCACTATGGGACAAAGCACAGAATAAACAAGAGGTAATGTCTCATAGAGCCACATCATCGTCAAAAAAATAGTGGACTTAACATAATTCACAGGAGGATAAGACACATGATTGAAATCAAAGTACCAGAACTCGCGGAATCCATTTCGGAAGGAACGATTTCACAATGGCTTATTAATATTGGAGATAAAGTCGCCAAAGGTGATAGTATCGTAGAATTGGAAACTGACAAGGTTAATATCGAATTGAATGCTGAAGATTCAGGGGTTGTCACAAAGGTATTAAAAGAACCTGGCGATACGGTAGAAGTAGGCGATGTTATTGCCATTATAGAAGAGAATGCAGCTGAAGGCTCTGCTCCGGCTGCAACGCCAGCAGCTCCAGAAAAACCAGCACAAGAAACGATCAATCAACCAAGCGCCCAACCTGAGCCAGAACTTCCGAAAGCCGAACGTCCGATTGCGTCGCCGGCAGCAAGAAAAATGGCAAGAGAACTAGGAATCGATTTAAACCAAGTACGCAGCAGTGATCCACTTGGCAGAATTAGACCAGATGATGTGAAAGCTCATACGCAATCACCTGCGGTACAGGAAGCACCAAAAGTGGAAAAAACAAGCCCAAAACCAGCCGTAAAACAAATAGATGAAGAGTTTGATAAACCAGTAGAACGCGTTAGAATGTCTCGCCGACGTCAAACTATCGCAAAACGTCTAGTTGAAGTTCAACATACTGCAGCGATGTTAACCACTTTTAACGAAGTTGACATGTCCGCTATTATGAATCTACGTAATCAGAGGAAAGATGCCTTTTTTAATAAGCATGGTGTTCGTCTTGGGTTCATGTCATTCTTTACAAAAGCCGTTGTCTCTGCCTTGAAGCAATTCCCGCTTTTAAATGCCGAAATTAACGGAGACGAATTGATTCTCAAGAAGTTTTACGATATCGGAATTGCCGTAGCAGCACCAGAGGGCTTGGTCGTTCCGGTTGTCCGCGATGCCAACAAGAAAAACTTTGCCGAAATTGAAGGGGAAATCAGTAATCTTGGTAAAAAAGCCCGTGATAACGCCCTTACTTTAAATGATTTGCAAGGTGGTACATTTACGATTACTAACGGCGGAGTGTTTGGTTCTTTAATGTCAACACCGATTTTGAATAGCCCGCAAGTGGGGATTCTCGGTATGCACAAGATCCAAACAAGGCCAGTAGCAATCGATGAAGTAAGAATGGAAAACCGTCCGATGATGTATATTGCTTTGTCTTATGATCATCGAATTGTTGACGGAAAAGAGGCAGTCAGCTTCCTGGCTACTGTAAAAGAGTTGTTGGAAGATCCACACTCACTATTATTAGAAGGATAAAAGCTTAAGGAGGAGCAAGTTTCATGATGCTTAAGAATGCCCTTGACTTAAGGAAAGACATACGCGAACATCGTAATGACTTGTATGTTTTGGCTAAAAGTAAAGGGCTGACTCATCCAGAAGTCATAAAAATCAGCCAACAAATAGATGATGAAATTTCCTTGTTACAAAAAATCATCCGGGACCTCAGCACCTTTAAGAAATTTTAGCTGATTAGTGAAAAAAACTTAAACTACACAGTGATTTTATCACTTGTGTAGTTTTTTTATTTTCTCAAGTGTTAATATAGTAGGATACGAGGAAGGAGAGGTTAAATGCCGATTATTCATGTTCAAATGATGGAAGGAAGACCAAAGGAAAAAGTAGCCGAATTAATCCGCAACGTTACGAATACTGTATCAGAAACATTAGATTCACCGAAGGAGAATATTAGAGTACTGGTCACTGAAATTCCTAAAACACATTGGGGAAAAGCTGGAGAACCAGTTGAAAAATAAAAGACGAATTTAAGGGAAAAGAATTGTTGATTTTGATATCAATACATTATCAAAAAGCTGTACCCAATGAAGAGTCAGCTTTTTTAGTTGATAACATTCTTAATTTGATTACTTCAAATTTTTAAGACAAGAAGAAATTTTGGATTTTTAGTTGGATTATGTTAGATAAAAAGTGTTAAAATAACCAAATATGAGAATATGGTATTTATTATCGTCTGGAGGCAAATATGCTAACTTTTGAAGAAAAAATTGCAATTATAGAAGAATTTCCTGAACTTGAGAGAGTAAATGTTTCTCTTGGCAGGGTTAATTTCCAATTTAAAGAAAGTGTTTCTGATAAGAAAAATGTTGTTTATCACCTTCATCCAAATGGGAATGGCTTTGTTTATGCTGGCCAGCTGCCGAATTATCAGACCAATGATAAAGGCATGGCTAATATCCGTGACTTTTCTGAGCAGGAATTAAAACAAATCATTAAAGAATCGATCATCAGTTTATCTGCAGTTGAAAAAACGGTGACAGAGACGGCAATTATTGGAGAAAATCAAGAAGAACGCTGGGTTAACGAAGAAAATGAAGTTCTTCTTTTAATAAATGAAGACGAAGCTTGGAATATTTATTTTGGACTTAACCTGGAAGAATCCTTCAGCACTTATGAGGAAGCTGAGATTTTTTTAGTTGAAGAAGGCTTTAAACGCAGTTAGTTCCTTGAACCTCTTTCCTAAAAATTAGGGAGAGGTTTTTAATGTGTAAGAAAATTTAAAATCCCCTGAAATTGTTAATTTTCATTTTAGAACAAAAGGCTCATTTTATGCTATATTGTAAGTAAGAAGATTTAATTTCAAGTGACAACGCTTTAGAGTTTGGGCCTGGCCTTGAATAAATTACTTTTAACTAAAATGACTCTACTTAATTTCAAGACGGGGTGACCTAATGATGATAAATCAAAAAAAATATAATTTTTTTACTCGGATTGGAAGGGCTTTTAAACTGAATTATGTGAAACTTTTGCGGTCTTCAGGTGGGGCAAAAAAAGTATCGTTAGGTTTTGCGATTGGATTTGGTTTAGAAATGTTAGTGATTTCAACGGCATCGCTGATCTATATTTTTTTTATTCCAGTTGTTCGTTTAGCGAAAGGATCATTACCTGCATCAGTTATCGGAAATGTTATTGGCAAGCTTACTTTTTTACCCATTATTCTATTACCCTTTGCTAGAAAAATCGGGAAGTTAATCCTGCCAATGAAAGTAAAGGTTGGCCATCATACACCATTTTCGTTTCAAAGTTTAATGCATGGCGATTTCCGTTCATTATTAACGCTCCTACACGGAGGAGTTCATGTTTTAATCGGTATGACTTTTTTCGGGGTTGTTCTAGGAGTAGCTTCTTACTTTGTTGTCCATTACCTTTACGAAACGGAAAAAAACAGAAGATTAACAAAAAGACGTACGAAACATTCACTTCAAAAAAATGTACCCAATAAGAATTTCGTGTAATGTTTAATAAGATCGATGTAAGGGAGCAATGAATAAATCATTGCTCCTTCTTTTTTTATCGCTAGTAATTTCGTTCGATGACAAAATGGGCCAAATCACCACGATAGATGGTTTTCGAAAATTCTATAATTGATCCATCATGAAGATAGGCAAAGGTATCGAGTACAAAGCAAGGATCACCGATATTAATTTGAAGTTTTTCAGCTGCCTCCTGATCTGCGATAAACAACTCAAGACTTTCAATGGTCTTGTCAATTTTTAATCCAAATTGAGTTTCCATTTGTTTATATAATGATTTTTCGCACCCTTGTTTATTTAAAGCCGGCGTTTTATACCAAGGTAAATAAGCGGTTTCATACTGAATTGCTTCTTCATTTACATACCGGATTCTTTCAAGGACATTAACTGGTTCACCTTCAGGAATCTTTAATTGCTCACTTAGAAATTCGTCTGCAGGTATCACTTCTAATTGCAATACCTTGATTAATGGTTTTTTTCCCTGCATTGAAATTTGACTGGAAAAATGGTCAACCGTCGTGGTTAAAATTTGTTTTACTTTATTTGCGGATACAAAAGTTCCGCTACCCCGTTTACGATAGACATAGCCTTCCACTGTCAATTGCTGTAAGGCAGTCCGAATGGTTGTCCTGCTTACTCCGTATTTTTCGCAAAACTCTGCCTCAGTTGGCAGCTGTGAGTTAGGTTTGTATTCTCCCTCGTTTATCAACTGGATAATTGCATCCTTTACCTTAAGATGCAGCGCGCTACCGTCTTTCACATCTTCTATCATTTTGAACTTCCCCCTCAATATCTATAGATTATCAAAAAAATGGAAGGAAATGCACTACTTAAATACAAATTTTTTAAATTTGTTATTACAAATAATAAAAACAATAACAAATAATTAAAAATTGTATTGTAAATATTCTGAATTGTTATTACAATGAGTTTATAACATCGCAATAATGCTTTTTTCGAAATTAGTTTTATTTTTGCATTCTGGTAAAAGGAGGTTCCCATAAACTGAATTATTCCAGTTTTCAATCTTCTATTATGAAGTGTTTTATTACTCATTGGATGCTTTTGCAATCATTTAAATTTATGTAATCGCTTTCTTTAAGGGGGATATAAATGAACATTTTATTATGCTGTTCAGCTGGTATGTCTACGAGTCTATTGGTTTCCAAAATGGAAGCTAGCGCAAAATCAAAAGGAATAGAGTGTACTATTTGGGCCGTGGGATCTACTGAAATCAATCAACATATCAATAAGGCAGATGTATTGCTTCTTGGACCGCAAGTTCGCTATTTGCTTTCTCAGCTAAAAAAGACAGGAGAAAAGCTGGGGATTCCTGTTGAATCGATTAACCCGATGCATTATGGTCTTTGCAATGGAGAGGAAGTTTTAAAGCAGGCCATTCAATTAATAAAAGGGGAGTAGATACGATGATGAATTTTATCGATAAATTTATTATGCCTTTTGCAAATAAACTGGGGAACAATCGGCACCTTCTAGCTATTCGGGATGCATTAGTCGGGATGATCGCTATTACCATGATCGGTTCCTTGGCGGTGCTCCTAAACAATCTAGGAAAAGTCCCAGGGATCGGCAAATATTATGAAAAACTAATGGTATCCCTTTTCGGGGAAACTTGGACAACATTAGGCGGGGATATATGGTGGGGAACCCTTGCTTTTATGACCATCTTTGCGGTTTTTGGAATTGCATATAAACTGGCAAGGTCTTATGGAGACGATGGTTTTGAAGCAATGCTTGTTGCTGGAGCAGCCTTCTTTGTTCTCATTCCTCAAGTAGCTAACGTATCGATTACGCCTGAGGGCGGTGAAGCTGTAACAGGCGGTGCCTGGGGGTTTATAGGTTGGAATTATTTCAATGCAACGGCGTTATTCACCGGTATTATTGTTTCGATTGCCGCTACTGAAATTTTTGTCCGTTTAGCTAAATTAAAGTATTTGGTCATTAAATTGCCTGATGGCGTTCCGCCGGCGGTATCACGATCATTTGCTAAGCTCCTCCCTGGAATGGCAACGATTTTTATCATTGGATTGTTTGGTCTAGTTTTACGTAAATTTATTAGTGACGGTGTTTATTTAAACGACTGGATCAATAAAGTTCTTGTATCACCTCTCACAGGCGCGGTGGACTCCATGCTGTTTGCTATTTTAATCGTATTTTTGGTGCATGGCTTTTGGATTCTTGGTCTTCACGGACCAAACATCCTTGGGGGAATTACCACTCCTTTAATGACTAAACTGGGCCAGGAAAATGTCAACATGTATGCGCAAGGGGTAACTGATTTAAGCAAATATCACGTCCTATCAGGCTCATTCTTAGATGCTTTTGTCTATTTAGGAGGGTCAGGCGCCACATTAGGCCTGCTAGTAGCCATGATTATTGCCGGACGGAAACGTAATAAGCAATTAATAGCCTTAGGTACTCCTCCGGGGATTTTCCAAATTAATGAACCCATTCTCTTCGGATTGCCGATTGTATTAAATCCCATCTGGTTTATTCCTTTTATCTTAGGACCAATTATTATGACCATTGTATCTTATTTATCTATCAGCTTAGGTTTGGTCCATCCCGTTGTGGCTGATATCCCATGGGTAACACCAGCAATCGTAGGTGGCTTATTAGCAACCGGCGGGCATATTTCCGGCGCGATTTTAGCGGCAGTAAATTTAGGCATATCGATCGTTATTTATCTGCCTTTTGTCATTGCTCAAGGCCGAATCGATGCAAGGAGAGAAAAGGTAGAAGAAGCATCTCAACCTAATAACACTTTAAATATCTAATTGAAGCAACCAGAGGTGAGGAAGAATGAAAAAAGGTTTAAAAATTGTAACGATAGGGGGAGGCTCCAGCTATACCCCTGAATTAATAGAAGGTTTTATTAATTATTATCCTGAGCTTCCTGTAAGTGAACTATGGCTGGTTGATGTAGAGGAAGGGAAGGAAAAGCTTGAAATCGTCGGAAATCTAGCAAAAAGAATGGTGCAAAAAGCAGGAGTTCCGATTAAAATCAATTTGACCTTAGATCGTAAAGAAGCATTAAAGTCTGCCGATTTCGTAACGACTCAATTTCGTGTAGGGTTACTGGATGCTCGTAAAAAAGATGAAAGTATTCCATTAAAGCATGGTGTACTAGGTCAAGAAACAAAGGGGCCGGGCGGTTTATTTAAAGCCTTTAGGACCATACCTGTAATTCTTGATATTTGCCGGGATATAGAGGAGCTTTGTCCCAATGCCTGGCTCATCAACTTTACCAATCCGGCAGGAATGGTTACGGAGGCTGTGCTTCGTTACAGTAATATTCGTAGAGTAGTAGGGCTGTGTAATGTACCTATCGGGATGGAAATGGGCGTTGCCAAACTATTAGGAGTGGACCATCAAAGAGTCAGAATTGATTTTGCCGGATTAAATCACATGGTTTACGGATTAGATGTTTTTGTCGATGGTGTATCTGTTAAAGATCAGGTGTTTTCCCTCATTAATGACCCGAAGAACAGCATCACTATGCAAAACATCTATGCCATGGGATGGGAGCCTGAATTTCTGAAAGCTTTAGATGTTTTTCCGTGCCCGTATCATAACTACTATTATAAATCTGGAGAAATGTTAGAAAAAGAATTGAAAAACTATAAAGATGGCGGCACCCGCGCAGAGGTCGTAAAAAAGCTGGAGGATGAGCTGTTTGAGCTATATAAAGACCCTGATTTAGCCATCAAGCCCCCTCAATTAGAAAAAAGAGGCGGTGCTTACTATAGTGATGCTGCTGTTCGGCTGATTCACTCAATGTATACCGATAAACGGGACATACAGGCAGTTAACACGATTAACAGAGGCGCTATTTCAAGTCTGCCCTATGATTCAGCTGTTGAACTTAGTTGTATTATTACAAAGGATGGGCCAAAACCTATTTCTGTTGGTGAATTACCAATACAAATACGTGGACTTGTCCAGCAAATAAAATCTTTTGAAAGGGTTGCGATTGAAGCTGCCATCAGTGGTGACTATGGAACGGCTTTACTGGCGATGACCATAAATCCCCTTGTACCAAGTGATCGTCTGGCAAAGGTTATCTTAGACGAGATGCTCGAAGCACACAAAGACTACCTCCCGCAATTTCAAAAGAGGAGAGAAATAGAATGGAAAATTTAGAAACGGTCATCTTTCAAATCATTCTTCATGGCGGTAATGGTCGCAGCGCGGCGATGGAAGCCATACAAGCCGCAAAACAAGGAGAATTTGAACAGGCAAAAGGAAAATTAAAGGAAGCAGAAAATGCCTTAAATGAAGCGCATCATATTCAAACCTCACTCATACAGGGGGAAATTAGGGGAGAAAAAACGGAGATTTCTCTTTTGATGGTTCACGCACAAGATCATTTAATGAATGCTATGACAGTGAAGGATTTGGCTGCAGAATTGGTTGAGCTGTATCAGAAAATCAAATGATTCATAGCCGTCAAGAGGAATCACCTAAAGGGTGAAATCAAAATGATTAATTTAATTGTTAACGCAGATGACTTTGGCTTTAGCCATGGAGTAAACCATGGAATAGTTGACAGCTTTTTGTATGGAATTGTAAATTCAACGACGATGATGATGAATATGGACGGTACAGAACATGCGATTCAATTGGCTAAAAATAATCCAGAATTGCGTGTAGGAATTCATCTCACCCTTACATGCGGGAAACCCATCCTTGATAACGTACGTTCATTGGTTGATGAAGAGGGGTACTTTTATTCCTTGTCGGCTTTTAATCCAACTGATATTTCATTAGAGGAACTAGAAAGAGAGTGGACTGCTCAGATTGACCGGTTTATCCGTTCAGGTCTAAAACCAACCCATCTTGATAGTCACCACCATGTTCATACCATGAAAGAATTGCATCCTGTGATTAAAAACTTATCTTATAAATACAGGCTTCCGGTTCGGCCCAATGGATTCATTTCCATTCCCGAAGTTGAATCCTTCACTGATGTTTCTTTGTCCGATTTCTACGGGGACGGGGTAAGAGCAGATTACTTTGACAGGTTAAATGATGGGATATATGATGGGTTAACAGTTGAAGTTATGTGTCACCCAGCATACCTTGATCATCACTTATTAAATGGGTCTTCTTATACTCATAAAAGATTAACTGAACTAGAAATTCTGACTTCCGTTCAATTACCTAAAAACATAAACCTGTTGTCATTCGCTGAACATATTTAAGGAACCATTTCCTCCTAATAAAATTAACCATTAAGGTTGTTCGTCACCGAAATGCTGGTTATAACATAAAATGATTAACAGTAACGGAGCGTTTGGAATAGGAGGAAATTGAGTGCCGTCAGTAATCAATTTAGGAATGGTGAATGTTAATTCCCAGCAGCCTAGTGCGGCAATCTTTATCGGGGAATCTGTCGTGACAGGGATGGACGCCAACCGAAAATATAATTTAGGGATTGGGGGACTTTATGGTAACCTTAATGCTGTAACAGGGAATCTCGTTAATAATGCAGATAGTTTTGAAGTAGTGGATGGGGTTATTTTTGATCAAGACTTTAAACCAAGTATCGGTGGAAATATATAGAAAAGAGAAATCATTACAAAACAACAAACCCTTATTAGTCATGGGTTTGTTGTTTGTTTTTTGGCCATTTTTTGCAATTTGTGTTCTTCTTTTAGTTGTTTTCTATTCGTCGCTTCCTGTTCATAATTTGTTAACGATGCACTCGTACGGGCAAGATTGTTTCGATCTCCATGGATGTTGCCTAAACCTTGGTTATGTTTTTTGTTGCTTTTAAAGTCTTCAATGAAATTGTTACCAATGCTAAAGCAAGATGCTCCTTCAATGCTTCCGATTTTTATTGTTCCAATATGAAAAGTTGGAGATAAAATAGGGGAGGCCATTATTATTCATCCTCCATTTTTACTTTGGTTGTAACCCAATGATTTTCACTGATCCAATTTTCATCTCCTGAAATTACGCCCATTACTTCATTTGTGACCTCAGTGGTATGAAAATTTTTAAGCTTGTTTTTATTTCCGATAAAAACGCCAGCGGATTTTCCCAATTCCATGATGTCGATTTTACCAAGAGTAAGATTAATCACGATTGTCATCCCCTTGCCTCATTATATATTAGGGTATTCAATTTGTGGGCTAATGACACTATTCCGAGGAAAATCACCATCCTACTTCCGTAAACATAAAGTAATTTAATACAAATTTAAAATGTGGTGAGCCATTTATGTTTAAAACTTCACAATTCAATTTTATCGGGGGTATAAATGTCCAAACCATGCAAAGACAATCCGGCATTTTTATCGGGGAACATAACAATGCGATTGGCTGGAGCGCACATGGAAAAGATAATTATGTAATTGGTAATATTAGCGGGCAATCAAATTTTCTCTACCAAAATACTTCTTTATTACTGGACCCTGATTTTGTTGATACACCAATTGACGATCGGGATATAAATTTATCCTTTGACTTACCTGGGAAAGAAAATCAGGCTTCAAGTATTAATCTTGATAGCATTAATGTCAATACGCAAGTGGACAATAGCGCTGTTTTCGTAGGAAAAGGACATGTAACGGGGATGGATGCGAATCAGAAAGCGAATTATACGCAAGGAAGTTTATTTGGGAATAGCAATCACTTATTAAATAATTTCAATCTGAACTATGATCAAGATACGATTGATGCCCTCATTGATGATCAGGATATTAAAATTGCCAATATCATGAAGGAATAATCTATAAATCGTTTCGGACTCGAAATCCTTTTGAGGTTTTAACCATTTTTTCTTGTTGATAAGAAGATTGGTCAGACTTTGCTTCTTTTTTGGCACTTTCTTTGTCAACCTTTAGAATAAGCGGTTCTATCAAGTCTTCGGGGCTGCTGATATTATTCCCAATAATTAATTTCCCGCTCAACTCGTCAATTTCTATATTATCCAAGCGAAAAACAATATTCTCTAAGTAATCAATTTGAACATGATCAAAATGGAGATTTTTATCGCTGCTTTGCTTTTGCCCTTGTTCTAATAGCTCAATAATCCTGTCCAGTTTCGTTTCAATTTGAGAGTTTATTTTATTTTCTTCCTGTTTTTTTCTAAAAGAAAAAAATTTAAACATAAACTCCCTCCTCCTTTGGACAATACTTATCTTATAAAGTTTATTTTTCAGAGCGGCAGGTTATGAATTAAAAGGTGAAACAAAAAGCGCATTGTGATTATGTCACAATGCGTTTATTCAATATAATGGTATTCTTAAAGAAAATTATTTTTTTTGAAACAGTATAACAGAAGTAAATAACAGGATAATGGCTATTATCTTTTTTGTATCGATTGGAATTGTTTTCCCCCCGAAAAGGCCAAAATGATCGATTAAGGCTCCAATGAGTAATTGCCCTGCAATTACAGCAACCATGGTGGGGGCTACCCCGATTTTTGGTACAACTATTACCATGATGCATACATATAATGCACCTAGAAAACCTCCAAGCAGCTGCCATTTTGGTACAGAAAAAATAGTTCCCAGATTGCCTTTGCCAAAGAACAAGACTAGAAGGAAAAGGGCGAGTGATCCTATTGAAAACGAGATAAATGCGCCTTCTAAGGCCCCTGTTTTTTTACCTAAGCCTCCATTAATTTGGGCTTGAATTGCTATTGCAACACCGCCGACAAATGAAATAAATGGAAAAATCCACTTCATTTTTCTCCCCCTGACACACAATAAAGCGCTTTCGATTTTTCAAGAAATTATCCCTTTTCGAAATAGTTCTCCGACAGCATGTGAACGATTTTGCGCTCCCAGCTTTTTGATGGCTGATTTTACATATTGTTTAACCGTCAATTCGCTTATATCCATAGAATCAGCCATTTCTTTTGTGCTTTCTCCCCATGCGATTCTTCTCATGACCTCTAATTCCCGTTTGCTTAATACCTGTGAATCCTCAGCAATCTCAGACTTTTCAAGGTATTTTCCGACTACTTTGCCATAATGGGTCAGTGCTGTCAGAGTTTTATCATCAAAAACTGCTTCCACTGAAACCTCATTTGAACAAATATATCCAATAACCACAGACCTGTAGCAAATGGGTACAACCACGACAGAATTCATATTAGAGGTCGTTATGTACTTACTGCTAATTTGTTTCAGCACATCCAAACCAGTGCAATGCTTCGCTTTTTTCTCACGAATAGCGGAATAAATGATGGGCAATGAACGGATATCATCACGAATTTCGCCTATATGCACAATTCCATTTTGAGTCAATAAAATGATACCTTCTCCAAGGTAGCCTAATGGAGAAAATCTAAATAAGTAGGCATTCTTGACAGGAAAGAGCTCCATAAATGATTCCAGGATTTTATATAATCTTTCCTCATGGCATGAGGCACTATCCAACTTATGGATATGCTGCTGTAAGGTATACTGAGAAGTCAAATTATCAACTCCTTTTAGGGGATATAGTACGTATAAAAATGGGAATATTCAAACTATACAAATAATTATATCCTATAGATAGGCATTATGAGAAATCGTATCTCTTAATGTATGAAAAATATTCAATTAAGAAGGGAAGATGTGTTTTGGCCAATTTAGACCCACAAGCAAAAGTATACTTAGAAATGTTTAGCCAAATGCCCGCACTCCAATCCTTAGACGCACAGACAGTTAGAGAGATGTTTGCTCTAGCCCCGCCCGTTGAAGTGGAACTAGCTACGCTTGCAAACGTGGAGGATAGAATGATTCCTGTCGCCGATGATACTGAAATTAAAGTTAGAATTTATACCCCTGAAGGCCAAGGACCATTTCCTCTCTTTGTTTATTACCATGGCGGAGGCTGGGTGATCGGAGATCTCGAAACAGCAGATGCCAGCTGCCGAATGATTGCTAATAGGACAGGAAGAGTTGTTGTTTCCGTGGATTATAGATTGTCGCCGGAATTTAAGTTCCCAGTGCCTGTTGAAGATTCCTATGCAGCTTTGAAGTGGGTAAGTGAAAATGCTGTGTCACTAAATGGAAACGCTTCCAATCTTGTGGTGGGAGGCGATAGTGCTGGCGGAAACCTTTCTGCCGTCGTTTCATTGCTTGCAAAGGAACAAAATGGGCCAAAGATAGCGGCACAGGTTTTGATTTATCCAGTAACAGCCCTTGGTTACGACACGAAATCCTATCAAGAATTCGAAAACGGATTCGGTTTGGATCGTGATTTGATGATTTGGTTTGGAAATTACTATATTAATAGTGAAGAGGATACAAAAAATAAATATGTGGCGCCATTATTGGCTGAGGATTTAACCGATTTACCACCAGCATACGTCCTAACAGCAGAAAATGACGTACTAAGAGATGAAGGATTGGCTTACGCAGAACGCCTTAAGCAGGCTGGAGTAAGAGTTGAAACGACAATTGAAGCAGGTTTAGTCCATGGATATTTTACTAATATGGCTGTTTTCCCTGAGCGAATTAAAGAATCTATTTCTAAATTCGGTAAATTTTTAAGTGAAATTGACCAAAAGGTTACTAGAGTTTGATCAAAAATTCTTAGTGTGGGGGTAGGGATAAATGGCCAATAAGCTTAACAATTTCGATGCGGTCGTTGTTGGGGCAGGCTTTTCGGGTTTATATATGCTGTATCGCTTACGTGAGGCAGGTTTTTCTACTCGGGTTTTTGAGGCAGGAGAAGGGGTTGGAGGCACTTGGTATTGGAATCGCTACCCTGGAGCGCGCTGCGACTCGGAAAGCATCTACTATAACTACACTTTTTCGGAAGAACTTTATAAAGAATGGACCTGGTCATCACGATATCCTGAACAACCAGAAATACTGCAGTACCTTAACTTCGTTGCGGACAAATTCAAATTACGTCCCGATATCCAGTTTAAAACCCGCATCACGGGGGCTCATTACGATGAGGAAGAAAATAAATGGCAGATTCAGTTAGATGATGGGACGACTGTGACCGCTAAGTATTTTATCACCGGTGTGGGTTGTCTTTCTGCTGCCAATCTACCTAATTTTAAGGGCATAGAAAATTTTAAAGGTGAGCGGTACCATACAGGGCACTGGCCGCATGAGAAAGTTGATTTCACGGGTAAACGGGTTGGAATCATTGGCACTGGCTCAAGTGGGGTCCAGGCAATCCCAGTAATTGCTGAGGAGGCGGGGCATCTTACAGTCTTCCAACGAACTCCACAGTACAGTGCACCCGCGAGGAACCATCCCTATGACCCAGAATACATCCGGCAATCAAAAGAAAACTTTAAAGAAATCAAGAAGCAAATGCGGGAGTCCCAAGGAGGCCAGCCTGTACCTATTCCAACCAAGTCGGCAGTTGAAGTTTCCAAAGAAGATCGTGAGCGGGTATACAACGACGCCTGGGAGAATGGCGGTTTAGGCATTTTTAGTTCCTATTATGACATCACGATAAATGAAGCAGCTAACGAAACGGCAGCTGAATTCATCCGGTCTAAAATTTGCGAAATTGTTAAAAAACCAGAAATGGCCCAAAAGCTGCTTCCTTCGTATTATTACGGAACTAAAAGGCCAATCATTGATACCAATTATTATGAAACATTTAACCGCGACAATGTTTCATTAGTTGATGTGAAAAGTTCGCCTATTGTGGAAATTACACAGAAGGGGATCAAAACCAGTGAAGCAGAGTATGAACTTGACGCGATTGTATTTGCAACCGGGTTCGATGGTATGACAGGACCATTATTAAAAATGGATATCAGGGGTAAAGATGGTGTGTCCCTTAAGGAAAAATGGATGGGTGGAGCCCAGACAAGAACCTACCTTGGAGTAGCCAATGCTGGTTTTCCTAATTTCTTTATGATTACTGGTCCAGAAAGTCCTTCTGTCCTAAGCAACATGCCTGTGTCCATTGAACAACATGTCGAATGGATTGGGGATTGCATCGAGTATCTACGAGAAAATGGTATGGAAACAATTGAGGCTAATGTTGATGCTGAAGAAGGATGGAGTCAACATTGCAGAGAGGTTGCAGAGGCAACACTATTTACAAAGACTGACTCTTGGTATATGGGAGCGAATATTCCTGGAAAACCGCGCAGATTTTTGATTTATCTTGGCGGTGTTGGAGCTTACCGCCAAAAGTGCGATGAAATTACGGCAAATGGTTATGAAGGGTTTACAATGAAGCCTTCAAAAAAGCCTGTATCTTAATAGTAAGATAACTAATAAAAACCCAAATAATAGCCACTGAAATAAAAAAGTGTCTAATATTTGGGTTTTTTTTATATTTGGGTACAATGTAATAATTTTAATATTATTGTAATCTTAACAAGCCCCTCCAACATATGATACACGGATTGGTCATTTAATCATCGTATTGGAGGGGTAGAAGTGCCAAGAAGATGGGGTATACTGTTTGTTGTGATTTTATTGATGTTGGCAAATTTCACTTTTGGGATTCCCTCGGGGTATGCGGCTTCTGTGGGCAAGCTTATTATCATTAATAAGGCAAATAACCGTCTTGCGTACTATGACAATGGTCGATTTATCCGCGAGTTTAAAGTTGGGACGGGAAGAAGCCAATCGTTAACGCCGGAAGGAAAATTTAAAATTGTGAATAAGATTGTGAACAGGCCATACTATAAGGGTCATATACCTGGAGGAGACCCGCGTAATCCCCTTGGTAACCGCTGGATCGGACTAAATGCACGAGGAACTTGGGGAACAACGTACGCCATTCATGGAAATAATAATCCAAGCTCCATCGGCGGTTATGTGAGCAGCGGCTGTATTCGGATGTATGATAATGAGGTAGAGTGGCTATTCAGTCAAGTGCCAATCAATACGCCAGTTGTTATTACCTCATCGGCAAAATCCTTCAATTCAATCGCTACAGCCAATGGATATAAGGTTTCAGGAGGGTCTAGTACACCGACAGTTCCAGTAAGTACAAATGGAGGTATCCTTAAGAAAGGCAGCCAGGGTCCTGCCGTAATGGATCTTCAACGAAAACTGACTTCCCTAGGATATAATACAAAAGGGACAGATGGAATTTTTGGAGTAAATACAGAAAATGCACTTCGACAATTTCAAAAAGCCCGAAAGCTGACAGTCGATGGTGTTGTTGGACCAGTAACGAAAAAAGCACTAGGCATTAAATAAAATATCGAACTGTAACGCACTATGGATTCTTCTTAAAGGGTTCACTTGTGGGGGGCACGAAGACAAATTGGCAGATGAAATGGCATGTAAATTGACGCATGCCATTTTTGTTGTTATATCAAGGTTTAATTTCAATTTCATTTAGAATTGGCAGTCCAATATTAAAGTGTTTTTTGAGTGACAATACTTGTTGTACATTGAAAATTCATGTCAATATAGCTGTCATTTACGCTGCCGAAACGTGGTCAAGCACCTCATAAGTGAATCCTTTAGGATTCTTCTAAAGTGCGTATTTTATTAAAAATTAACCATTTCCTTAATTTGTTCATAAATAGGACATATTTAGCAGTTATGATAAATGGTAGGTGGATTGGATTGAATATGATATAGAACTGTATTATAAAAGTATGTAATATGTATTAGAAGGTAGGTGTTAATAAATGAATACTTTATTTCAAAAAGGTCAAGGTATTTTTAATAAATATATTGGCTTTTTCTTTTTGGCTGTATTATTCCTTTGGATAAAAACATATATAGTCCAACTAACACAGTTTAACTTAGGTATAGAAAACTATTTACAAAAGTTTTTATTATTTATTAATCCATTAGGATCATCTCTGTTGTTTTTAGGATTGGCATCCTTTTTTAAGGGTCGTAAAAAATACATTTGGTTAATTATTATCGACTTTTTCTTGTCGTTTCTTTTATATGCCAATGTTGTTTATTATCGTTTCTTTAATGATTTTATTACACTCCCGACATTAACTCAGACCCAAAATTTTGGTGACGTAAGCAGCAGTGTTACTTCCTTATTAAGGCCTTATGATTATTTGTTTTTTGTGGATATCGTTGTCTTGATTGCTTTAATGGCCTTTCGTTTTGTAAAACTTGAGGTCAAAGATATGGGCCGCCATAAATTAGCTGCCTTATTTTCCATAACATTGTTCATTTCATGTTTCAATCTTGCATTAGCTGAAGTTGATCGTCCGCAATTATTGACAAGAGGATTTGACCGTAACTATATTGTGAAGTATTTAGGGATGTATAATTATACGATTTACGATGCAATTAATAGTACAAAAGCATCTGCCCAAAGAGTTATGGCAAACAGTGATGATGTTACAGAAGTCCTTAATTATACGCAATCAAATTATGCTAGTCCGAACCCGAAATACTTTGGTGCCGGTAAAGGTATGAATGTGATTTATTTACATCTTGAATCCATGCAAAACTTCCTAATTAATTACAAGTTAAACGGACAAGAAGTGACTCCTTTTTTAAATTCATTAACGAAAGATAATAACACTCTATATTTCGATAACTTTTTCCATCAGACTGCCCAAGGTAAAACATCTGATGCAGAATTTATGCTGGAAAACTCGTTATTCGGGTTACCACAAGGCTCGGCTTTTACTACTAAAGGTTTAAATACGTACCAGGCAGCTCCAGCTATTTTAGGACAGAATGGATATACTTCTGCCGTTTTCCATGGGAATTCGGGAAGTTTTTGGAATCGGAATGAAATTTATAAATCGTTTGGTTATGATAAATTTTTTGATTCACAATATTATAAATTAGATTCTGGTAACTTGGCGGAATATGGACTGATGGACAAGCCCTTCTTTAATCAATCCATTCCATTATTAGAAACATTGCCGCAGCCATTTTATACAAAATTTATTACCGTCTCGAATCATTATCCTTACCCTCTTGATGAAAAAGAGGCTACCATCGCACCTGCTGCTACGGGGGATAAATCAGTTGATTCGTACTTCCAGACTGCCCGTTATGCAGACGAAGCGTTAAAGCAATTCTTTGATTACTTGAAGAAATCAGGTCTTTATGATCATTCCATTATTATTATGTATGGTGACCACTACGGTATTTCAGAAAACCATAATAAAGCTATGGAAAAAGTGCTTGGAAAAGAAATTACTCCTTTTGAAAGTACTGGATTACAACGTGTACCTTTCTTCATTCGTGTACCCGGTATGGAAGGCGGCGTAAGCCACGAATATGGTGGACAAGTTGATATTCTTCCTACACTTCTGCATTTGTTAGGTATTGATACGAAAAATTATATTCAATTTGGAACTGATTTGTTATCAGAACAGCACGATGATTTGATTCCATTCCGCAATGGAGATTTTGTTAGTCCAACGATTACCTCTGTTGGTGGTAAATTCTATAATTCCAATAACGGTATGAAATTAGATAATGATCAGGTAGAAGAGGCTAAGAAAGATCAGAAAATCGTAGAAGAAAAATTATTACTTTCGGATAAGGTTGTGAATGGGGATTTATTACGTTTCTACACCCCTCAAAACTTTACTCCAGTTGATCGTTCAAAATACGATTATAATAAAAAAGATAAAGCGGATTCCAATAAATAAAAAATAAGCAAGCTGCCCGAGGTTAAAATCTTGGGCAGTTTTTTATTGACTAAAAAAAATATTTATGTTATTTAAAATATGGGTTAGCACTCAAAGTGATGGAGTGCTAACGAGTATATAAAGGAATTGATTTTTCAAATTTGAAGGGAGATATCTTAAATGATGGAAACAAAACAGTTTCAAGCTGAATCCAAACGACTATTAGACATGATGATTAACTCCATTTATACTCATCGTGAGATTTTTCTAAGAGAGTTAATTTCAAATGCAAGCGATGCCATTGACAAGCTATATTATAAAGCGTTAACAGATGATTCTTTAACCTTTGATAAAGATAGCTACTACATAAAGGTAAATGCTGATAAGGCAGGCAGGACCCTAACAATCATCGATACTGGAATTGGGATGACAAAGGAAGAGCTTGAAAATAATCTTGGAACCATTGCCAAAAGCGGCTCTTTAGCCTTTAAAAGCGAAAATGAAGTGAAGGATGGCCATGAAATCATTGGTCAATTTGGTGTCGGGTTTTATTCTGCCTTTATGGTGGCTGACGTTGTTACCGTTACCAGCAAAGCGTTAGGCAGCGATACGGCCTACAAATGGGAATCTTGTGGTGCAGAAGGATATACGATTGTGCCATGTGAGAAAGATTCCGTAGGTACTGAAATTATTTTAAAAATCAAAGAGAATACCGAAGACGAGAATTACGATGAGTATTTAGAGGAATATCGTTTAAAATCGATCATTAAAAAATACTCAGACTTTATTCGCTACCCAATTAAAATGGAGGTTTCTTCAAAAAGACTTAAAGAAGGCAGTGAAAATGAATACGAAGATTATCAAGAAGAACAAACCATCAATAGTATGGTGCCAATTTGGCGCAAGAACAAAAAGGACCTGACTGATGAAGATTATGCTAATTTCTATGCAGAAAAGCATTATGGTTTTGATAAGCCTTTAAAGCATATCCATATCAGTGTTGATGGGGCAGTAAGATATAATGCCATCCTTTATATCCCGGAAAACATTCCGTTCGATTACTATTCACCTGAATTTGAAAAGGGCTTAGAGCTATATTCCAGTGGAGTATTGATTATGAACAAATGCTCTGATTTACTTCCGGACTACTTTAGCTTTGTCAAAGGTATGGTCGACTCTGAGGATTTGTCACTGAATATTTCACGTGAAATGCTGCAGCATGACCGCCAGTTAAAGCTGATCGCGAAAAATATCAGCAAGAAAATCAAAAGCGAATTACAAGCTTTATTGAAAAATGAACGTGAAAAATATGATGAATTTTACAAGTCATTTGGCAGACAGTTAAAATACGGTGTATACAGTGATTTCGGAACACATAAAGAAGAACTGCAGGATCTATTGATGTTCTATTCTTCTAAAGAAAAGAAAATGGTAACCTTAGATGAATATGTTTCAAGAATGCCGGAGGATCAGAAATATATTTATTATGCTACCGGTGATTCCATTGAAAGAATTGAAAAATTGCCACAGACGGAGCTAGTGGCAGACAAAGGTTATGAGATTCTATATTTCACCGATGATATTGACGAGTTTGCGATTAAAATGCTTATGAACTACAAGGAAAAAGAATTCAAATCTGTCTCTAGCGGTGATCTCGGAATTGAGGCAGATGATAAGCAAAATGATTCAGGCGAAGCGACGGAAAATAAGGACCTGTTTGATTATATGAAAAACATCTTATCAGGCAAAGTAACGGATGTTAGAGTTTCAAAAAGATTAAAGACCCATCCGGTATGTTTAACCACTGATGGTGAAGTCACGATCGAGATGGAGAAAATTTTGAAAGCCATGCCTGGTAACCAAAATATTAAAGCGGACAAGGTATTAGAGATTAATACAAATCACGAAGTATTCAAATCGTTAAAAGATTCATTTGCGAACGATAAAGAAAAATTGTCTTTATACACGAGCCTGCTGTATAATCAGGCTCTGTTAATTGAAGGTCTTCCAATTAATGACCCAGTTGAGTTTACAAACGATATTTGCAAAATCATGGTATAAATAAAAAGGGTTGCAAGCGAGGCTTGCAATCCTTTTTATTGTTGCTTTTTCACAGCATCCTTCATTTATGCTAATTGCAGTTTTTTAAACAAAATAAATTGTTAAAATATTTTAATCATTTATATTGACGAATCCCTATTGGTATAGTAGGATTAATGACATCAACTAAATATCGCTTATCTAGAGCGGCTGAGGGACTGGCCCGTTGAAGCCCGGCAACCTACAAAGAAAGGTGCTAATTCCAGCAAAATGTGCTCATTTTGGGAGATAAGGTGTTTTACATAAGTGAAGACGCCTTTCCTTAATGGGAGAGGCGTTTTTGTGAAAAGGGGGGCGAATTATCTGAAACCATCAGAATGGCAAGAAATTGCTTCACACCTTGAGCAAATGCTTGGCACATTAAAATTCGGATCCATCACCCTAGTGGTGCAAGATGGCAAGGTAGTACAAATTGAGAAAAATGAAAAGGTTCGTTTTCAATCGAATAAACGCGCTGACTAGACAAACTAGAGGCGGTCTTCACCATATTTCTGATGGAAGACTGCTTTTTTTATAGACTGAGAGGAGGCAAATAAGAAATGACGAGTTCAGTAACTTATGAAAATTGGAATCAAATTTCAGATTCGTTTTCTATAGAAGATGAAACAAAGGGAGCTCTTGGTGTTCTAAAGTGGGCCTATAGTAATTATCTAGAAGAGAAAATTGTTTATGCATCCAGTTTTGGTGCGGAAGCAATTGTTTTAATTGATTTGATTCACCAGGTGAAACCAGATGCCCATATTGTTTTTTTAGACACGGGGCTGCATTTTCTGGAAACCTATGATGTCATTGATAAAATCCAAGCCCGCTTCCCTACACTGAAAATTGAAAAGAAACAGCCGGCACTTACATTGGATGAACAATCTGCCCAATATGGATCAGCTTTATGGAAACGGGATCCAAACCAATGCTGTCAAATTCGAAAAGTAATTCCGTTAAGGGAAACGCTGACCCAGAAGGAAGCATGGATCTCGGGGCTTCGCCGCGAGCAGTCACCAACAAGGCAGAATACTCAATTTCTAAACAAGGATGACAAATTTGAAAATATTAAAATTTGTCCATTGATTCATTGGACTTGGGATGAAGTTTGGTCCTACATCCGCGAGAAAGACCTTCCTTATAACGAACTGCACGATCGTAATTATCCAAGTATAGGATGTTTTCCTTGTACTCAGGCTGTAAGCTCTAATGGTGATTCACGTGAAGGGCGCTGGACTGGAAGCAGCAAAACTGAGTGCGGTTTGCACTCATCGTAAGGAGGGGGTTCTAACGCTTACAATTATTGCTGTTACCATCGGAATATTCTTTGCCGTAAATATTGGAGCCAGCGGGGCAGCCGCCTCAATGGGAATTTCCTATGGCGCCGGAGTAATAAAAAAACAAGTGGCTTTATTCCTTTGTGGAATAGTGGTCTTTCTAGGTGCCTGGCTTGGTGGCGGGGAGGTTGTCAAAACAATTGGCAGCGGTATTGTTCCAAGCAGTACCTTTACAAATGCGATTGCCTTAATTGTGTTAGCTGCAGCAGCCTTATCCTTATTTTTAGCAAATGTTTTTGGTATTCCGCTATCCACCAGTGAAGTTACGGTAGGTTCTGTGGTTGGCGCAGGCATTGTCTATCAATCGGTATACCTAGGGAAGCTTTTATGGATTGCCGTGTTTTGGCTGTTCACACCCTTTGCAGCCTTTGTGATTGCCATCCTTGCTGCCAGTTTTTTAAAAATAAAACCAATAAAGTCCTTTGTTGAAAAGTCAAAGGCTGGGCCCATTTTGGTAGTAATGGTTATCCTCATGGGATTGTTCGAAGCCTTTTCAGCAGGAATGAACAATGTGGCAAATGCTGTTGGACCATTAGTGGCTGCGGGTTTAATGTCTAAAGGAAGTGGAGTTCTTTGGGGTGGTCTGGCGGTTGCCTTAGGTGCTTTCCTTCTTGGTCACAAAGTGATTGAAACAAATGGCAAAAAAATTACCACACTTAAGTTAGAAGAAGGCTGTGTCATTTCAGGTACTGGAGCAAGCATTGTCACTGCTGCTTCCATATTCGGAATACCGGTGCCATTAACGCAAATCACTACGTCTTCGATTATAGGAATTGGTTTTGCCAAGCATGGGAAATCCGTTTTGAAAAAGGACATTGTTGTACAGTTGTTGAAAGTTTGGATTGTTTCACCCGTATTATCAATGGTGCTTTCCTATACGATCATCCAATTAGTAATTGTCCAAAACTTTTACCCAATCATCGTTATGATTGGAGCTCTCATCTCCGTTTTCGGAGTTCTGTCCTTAATGAGAAAGTCTTCACCATCTGGTGCGGCTTCTAATACAACAATCACAAATGAATTTAAACTAGTAAAGAAAGGTTGATCATTATGTCATTTTTACCAAAACCTCATGGAGGAAAGCTTGTAGAAGCCTTCGATCCTTACTATGATTTTTCAAATGTTGAAAAAGTACTTAATATTGATGCGATTGCATTAAGTGACCTCGAATTGATTGGTATTGGGCTTTTTAGTCCATTAAAAGGATTCCTTGGGAAAGAAGATTATGAGTCTGTTGTAAGCAATATGCGTTTGGCGGATAATACGATTTGGTCGATTCCTGTTACCCTGCCTGTATCCTATGAATTTGCAGGTACGCTAGTTGCGGGTGAGGAAATTAAGTTAAAATATAATGATGAAGTTTATGGAGTCATTAAGGTTTCTGAATGGTATGAGCCAGACTTAGAGAAAGAAGCTCTTGAAGTTTATAAGACAAATGAACTCGCTCATCCTGGTGTGAAACGTCTATTTGAAAGAGGCCCTGTTTATGTTGCTGGTGATGTAGTCCTAGTTAAAAAACCGGAAAAAGGCGTTTTCGGAGATGTTTGGTTCGAGCCAAAGGAAACCCGTGCGTTATTTGAAGAAAAAGGCTGGAAGACTGTTGTTGGTTTCCAAACTCGTAATCCAATTCACCGCGCCCATGAGTATATTCAAAAAGCAGCTCTTGAGACGGTTGATGGACTGTTTGTTAATCCGCTTGTTGGTGAAACAAAGTCTGACGATGTCCCAGCAGATGTCCGCCTTAAAAGCTATCGTGTATTACTAGAAAACTACTATCCTAAAGAACGTGTTCAGCTTGGAGTTTATCCAGCTGCAATGCGATATGCTGGCCCTAGGGAAGCAGTTTTTCATGCGATTGCCCGGAAGAATTTTGGCTGTACCCACTTTATTGTCGGCCGTGACCATGCTGGAGTAGGCAACTATTATGGAACCTACGATGCACAGCACATTTTTAGTAATTTTACAGAAGAAGAGCTTGGAATTAAACCTTTATTCTTTGAGCATAGCTTCTACTGCACAAAATGCGATGGTATGGCATCGGATAAAACTTGCCCGCATGGTAAGGAAGATCGTGTGATTCTTTCTGGTACAAAGGTTAGAGAATTACTTCGTGCCGGACAGCTTCCACCGTCAACCTTCAGCAGAAAAGAAGTGGTCGAAGTTCTAATTGAAGGCATGAGAGAAAAAACAACTGTTTAAGGGTGAACTAAGATGAGTAAATCAACGAATATTACATGGCACGATACAACCATTTCGAAATCTGATCGCAATGCACAAAATGGACATGGAAGCTGTACACTTTGGTTTACTGGTCTTTCTGGTTCTGGCAAATCGACAATTGCTAATGCAGTCTCCAATGAATTGTTCCGCCAAGGAATTAATGAGTATGTTCTCGATGGAGACAATATTCGCCACGGTTTAAACAAAGACCTTGGATTTTCAGACCATGACCGAACAGAAAATATTCGACGTATTGGGGAAGTGGCGAAGCTTTTCGTGGATAGCGGAAAAATCGTCACAACCGCCTTTATTTCTCCTTTCCGCTCTGATCGGGAACAGGTAAGGGATTTATTTCTTGAGGGAGAATTCATTGAAGTTTTTGTTAGCTGTCCAATCGAAGAATGTGAAAAACGTGATCCAAAGCAGCTTTATGCTAAAGCGCGCCGTGGAGAGATAAAAGATTTTACAGGGATTGATTCTCCTTATGAAGCCCCTGAGAAACCGGAAATAACCATTCATTCTCATCAGGTTTCAGTTGGAGAAGCGGTAGAACAGGTATTAAATTATCTGCGAGAGAAGAACATAATTTAGAAGGTTTCGAGTGAAGGGAGCAATCACCGTGAAGGCAATTCTATACATTGGCCATGGAACTCGTTCGAAAAAAGGGGCGGAGGAAGCCATCTCCTTTATCCAAAGGGTAATGGAAAGGATTAATGTCCCGATTCAGGAAGTCAGTTTCCTAGAATTGACTCGCCCATTAATTGAAGAGGGCTTTCAGCGATGTGTAGAAAGGGGAGCAACGGAAGTGACTGTTGTTCCTCTGTTCCTTTTAGCTGCCGGTCATATAAAGGAAGATATCCCTTATGCTCTTTCTGCCTTGCGTGAGAATTATCCTCACATTCCTATAAAGGTAAAGGATCCTTTCGGAGTTCAGGGGATCCTCCTTGATGGTGTTGCTGAACTTGTTAGAGATACTGTCTCAGATTTATCTACAAACGATTCTCTCCTGATAGTCGGGAGAGGAAGTAGTGATCCCAGTATTCACGATGCCTTTACAGAAATTTCTTTTGGTATTCGTCAGCGTCTTGGTGTGGAGCGGGTTTCAGTTTGTTTTTTGGCAGCGGCTGAACCAAGACTCGAAGAAGGTTTGGAGAATATTAGCAACGGTGCGGCCGGACGGGTGATTGTTGTCCCATATTTATTATTTTCCGGTCTTCTATTAAATGAAGTAAATCAAAAGGTCCGCAAAAGGCAAAATTGTGGTCAGCAGATTGTACATACTGGGCAATTAAGTAAGCATCGTGTAATTGAGGATATTGTTATTCAACGAGCAGCAGAATAAAGATTTCAGACAAGCACTCTCTTGGGTGCTTTATTTTTTGAGCATAGCTCTTGGATAAATTTCACAACTTATTATAGTATTTAAAGTAGGAGAATTTTTTGCCAAAGAAAGGAGAATATCAATGCCAACAAGTTTAAAGGATACAACAACTCTACATAATGGTGTTGAAATGCCATGGTTTGGGCTCGGTGTTTTTAAAGTAAAGGAAGGTTCCGAAGTTGTTGAATCTGTTAAGTCGGCGATTAAAAATGGTTATAAAAGCATTGATACAGCTGCCATTTATCAAAATGAAGAGGGCGTAGGTCAAGGGATTAGAGAGGCAAGTATACCAAGAGAAGAACTGTTTATTACATCAAAAGTGTGGAATTCTGATCAAGGGTATGATTCAACGCTTAAGGCTTACGAAACCAGCTTGAAGAAACTTGGGCTGGACTATTTGGACCTTTACCTAATTCACTGGCCAGGAAAAACCAAGTATAAAGAAACCTGGAAGGCACTTGAAAAGTTATATAAAGACGGACGTGTCCGGGCAATTGGTGTAAGTAATTTTAAGATTCATCATTTAGAGGACTTGCTTAAGGATGCCGAAATTAAACCAATGGTCAACCAAGTCGAATATCATCCACATCTAACACAGAAAGAGTTACTAGCTTTTTGCCAAAAGGAAGGTATTCAGCTTGAAGCATGGTCGCCGCTTAAACAAGGACAGTTATTAAATGATTCAGTGATTACTGAAGTTGCTGCAAAGCATGGGAAATCCCCAGCTCAAGTGATTTTACGCTGGGATTTGCAAAATAAAGTGGTTACCATTCCAAAATCAATCAAAGAGCAGCGAATCATTGAAAATGCGGATATTTTTGATTTTGAATTATCTTTAGAGGATATGGAAAAAATTGATGGGCTCAACAAAGATGAACGAGTAGGCTCCGATCCGGATGATATGTCGTATGGGTTTAGTGAGTAAAAGTAAATAGAAGTGAGTAATTAAAAAAAGGATCTGCTATTTTAAGGCAGATCCTTTCGTCATATTAATGCCCAGCCCCAACATCATCCACATGTTTAATATGCTTGCCATTAAACCAGATAAACAGCACGGAAACTAATACAAATCCAGCTCCCACAATAAACGGAACGGATGGGTTGTAAATCTCGGCTAGCTTTCCAGCTGTATAAGGAGCAATCGCACCTCCGATAAAGCGTAAAAAGCTGTACGCTGCAGAGGCTGTTGACCGTTCCACGGGAGCAGCGTTCATTACAGCAGTCGTAATCAGAGTATTATTATTACCTAATAAAGCCCCCGCGATGATAACCGCTGCGATGATTACCCATTGTGTCGAAGTCCAAATACCCATTGCAAATAATACAAGGGCGAACAGAGTGAGCATTGCACACATAGATTTAATTGTTCCAAAGCGAGCCTGTAATTTTGGTGCCATGAAAACCGAAGTGACAGCTAATAAAATTCCCCAGCCTAAGAAAACAAAACCTAATCCATGTTCATCCAAGCCCATAACAAATGGTGCAAAGGCTAATAAAGTGAAAAATCCAAAGTTATATAACGCCGCAGCGATACCGAAAACAAGCAATGAACGATGTTTCAAGGCTCTAAACGGATCGGCCAAGGATGTTTTAGTTTGTACTGCATTTTGTGAACTGGTTTTTGGCATTAAGATTAATAAACCAAAGAATGCAATGACCATTAAAGCTGCTACGCCAAGGAAAGGTCCTCTCCAAGACATAGCGCCTAACCAGCCGCCAAGAAGGGGACCGACAGAAATTCCAAGGCCGATAGCCGCTTCATAAAGGATAATCGCTTTTGCGGTTCCACTTTTTGAAAGCGACACAATAGCTGCTAAAGCCGTTGCCACGAACAAGGCATTACCTAAACCCCATCCTCCACGAAGACCAACAAGTGCCCAAATACCATTTGAAAAACCACCCAATGCAGAGAAAACAGCGATGATAACGATACCCACCATTAGAGTCCATTTTATTCCAAGTCTTGACGAAATCATCCCAGTAATCAACATCGCCACAGCCATTACGGCATTATAGCTGGTGAATAGCAGGGTTACTTGGCTTTGTGAAGCATGCAGTTTCTCAGCAATTGCCGGAAGGATTGGGTCAACAAGCCCAAGACCCATAAAAGCAATAATACAAGCAAAAAAAACAGCCCAGACAGCCTTTGGTTGTTTTAGTAAACTAGATTCGGTTTTTACTATCGATGAACCCTTTGCTGAACCTGATGAAACAGATTGTGTTGTTGACGACATTCAAATTCCTCCCCTTTTATAAAGACTTCCTTTGAAATTAAACTAATGACTTAAAGGAATTCCTAATTACATCTCCACGGCTAATTATTCCTGCCAATACCCCATTTTTCTCGACAGGAACCTTCTTAATTTGCTTCTTTCCTAAAAAAGCAGCAATGTTCTCAATATCCTCTTCCCAGGAAACTGTGAAAACCTTCTTTTTGGCAATTTCCATTACATTTAAATTTAAAATCCTTTCTATTCTATCCTCAAATTCTTCCTGGTCGCCTTTTATAACAAAGGCAAAATAAAAGCTGTCCACGATATGATCATCATGTTTTCCAATATAACGCAATACATCTCCATCACTTATAAATCCAACTACTTCATTTTTATCATTAACAATTGGAAGGCCGCTTATTTGATATTCAATAAATTTATCGATAACCGCTCTGACTGTATCAGTTTCTTTTACCTTATATACTTGACTGACCATAATATCTTTTGCTTGCATGATTTTCCCCCCTCTAAATGTTTCTTTTTTGAAAAATAGTTGTATAATGAAAGTATATATTTGTATTATACAACTATTATTCAGAGTGTCAATAGTGCGAATCAATAATGCACTATCGTCCTGCATTACATTTGCACATCGGAGTATGTTATCATTATTCGTAGAAAATAAGTATAGATGGGGGAGATTAGAAAATGTATGATGATTCCTTGGAAATCATAGAGTTAGAATTGGCAGTCCTCATTCGCAGAATAACATCTGCAACTTCTCATAAAAAAGTTGGCCAACTTGACCGCTCTGCGTATCTGTTACTTCATCAAATAGCCACAAAAGGTGCTGCCGGAGTGAAAGCTTTGGCTGGTAAATTTCAACTAGATATTTCTACTGTAAGCAGACAAGCTGCCGCTTTAGAACAAAAAGGCTTATTGTATCGGATTCCTGATGAAACCGATGGGAGGGCTTATTCGCTTCAGATAACCGAACAAGGTTTAACGGAGTTAAAAGAAGATAAACATCTCAGGATGCAAAGAGTAGGAGAGGTAATGAGAACCTGGACAGATGATGAACGTCAAACATTTGCCATCCTTTTAAAAAAATACAATCAATCTGTTCTAATTGAATAGAAAAAAGAGGTGACGCAAAAAGTCGATGAAACAACTTTTGGTCAGCCTCTTTTTTTATTTTGCTTTACTTGTATGCTTCAGAGGTGATAAAAGCTCAATAAATCTTTCAAAAGGGAGCTCGCATGCCGGATATTTTTCTAATAAGGATAGCATTGAAATACCTTTATCAACGACATGGACTTTGTATGAATCCTCATTAAGAAGGGCATCTATTTCTCTTTTATGTGGAGGACATACTGTAAAGGAAGCAAGTTCTTGCAGTTGTTCATGAGTAACAGTCTCCTCAAGGTTAACACTAAAGCTTAGCAAATCCCAGGCACGAACCGGAAAATCTAATGGAAGATGTGTTGCATCATGTTTTATTCCTGTCAAAACTAATTGGTCCTTTCCTTCCAAACCATAACGAAGAAGAGCACGTTCCACTAGTCCTGATGAATTATGTGAAAGGTCTTCAATATGGACATTTTCTTCTAATTTAGCCTTTTCTTGATGCTGAGAATCCCCATTTACAAATTGAATCGTTAAACCATTGACAGACGGAACAGGCTCTTCCGTGAAATCTATCCCCAATACCTCGATGACATTAGGCCAAAATTGTTCATGCCAATCCTCGAACTGCTTTTCAAATTCACTGCTGGCATCGCCTTGCCCCTTTTGTACTAATCGAGTGGCGCCTTTTTCAGCCAGTTTTTCATCTATTAAATTCGGTATACTTTGATAGGTGCTTGCCCAATTGGTGTCACCGCAGCCAAAAACAGCATAACGAACTCCATTTAATCTTGTTTCTTCCTCTTTAAGCCACTTCACAAATTTGCGGGCATTTTTTGGCGGGTTGCCATTATAGGAAGAAGAAACAATTACTACTAACCCTTCTTTAGGAAGGGTGCCGGCAAACCCATCGAGCGGAGCAGCCTCACTTTGGAAACCTTTGAAACGAGCTGTTACCGCCAAATCCTTGGCAATCCCTTCTGCTGTACCCATATTAGAACCATATAGCACGAGAAAAGGGGTGTTGTGCGCCCCCCTGACGGATTGACTAGCCGGAGGTAATTCAATCATTGGTTTATTAATATCTTCTCCGGTCTCATTTAGTAATAAGGAAGCCGCACTTTGGGATTCACGCGGACGGACCTGCATCGTTAATCCGTCTGGCTTAAGTGTCAAGGTTTCTTTAACGGACAATTGATAATTGGTATGGTCGAACAGCTGGAAGTGCTTTAAAATCATCCCAATTAATAATGTGGCTTCGTGCATCGCAAATTGTTGTCCAATACATGCCCGTTGGCCGTTACCGAAAGGTTTATAGGCATGGTGAGGGACGGTTTTTGGATCTTCAAATCTTTCTGGTCTGAATTCCTCAACATCTTCGCCCCATGCAGCCGTATCGCGATGAAGTTTTAAATTAAATACATTGACAACATCCCGTTTCTTAAGGGGATATTTACCAGCCAGCATCGTGTCTTCTTTTGCATAAAGAGAGAAGAGCGGTGCAGTTGGCCATAGTCTTAAGGACTCATTTAAAATCATGCGAATGTATTTTAAACTGCGAACTTGTTGATACGTTGGTACAGTACTAGTTAGTACTCGGTCTACCTCCGAGTACGCCTTTGCCAAGATTTCTGGGTGCTTCATTAGAAAATACAAGGTAAAGGAAAGTAATCCACTTGTCGTTTCATGACCGGCAATTAAAAATGTTATAATTTGATAGCGGATATTTTCGTCACTTAGCTTTTCGCCTGTAGTTGGATCTGCACTGTTTAGCATCCGAGAAAGAAGGTCTTCCGCGTCATGATCTTCACTCGATTTACGTTCTTCAATGATTTGATCAACTAATGAAAACATGTATTGAATATCACGTTTAAACTGCTGCTTTTTCTTTACCATTAATTTATCATGTAAGCCAAGACGATTGCTTTGATTCATTGCTTCATCAAGAGCATTGCTCATGCTTTTAATAAAACGGTGTGGTTTTTCACGGTAAAAGCTGTTAAAGCGATAATTGAATCCGCATAATCCAATTGTATCTAACGTCAGGCGAGTCATATCTTCCGAAACATCTATACTTTCGTCAGAATTTAGTCTGGCCCATTTTTGAATGAGCTGGACTGCAATATCCACCATCATCGAATGGTACCCTTTCATGGCACTTTGACTAAAGCTTGGGAGGAGAATATTATGAGCCTTCTTCCAATTTTCCTCCTTGGTCCAACTCGTAAATAGACCATCTCCTGAAAAGGATCGTACTTTTTGCAACGGTGCATTGACAAGTTTATCGAAACGCGACTCATCGGATGCATCCTCTACTAATTCTGCAGAAGAAATAAATATTCCAGTCCCAGTTGGAAATTTCAGTTTGAAAATAGGACCGAACTCATAGCTAAGTTTCATGATTGATTGTGTTGGTTTATGTACATCAAGTTGTGGGAGGTTACCAAGCGGGCCGTACGTTTTAGGCTGCGGAATTGCAGCGTTGTCAGTAGTTACCATGTCTTTTTATGGACCTTCCTTCCTGTCAATTGGACTGATTTTAAAAATTTATAATATTAAAATAATATTTACATAGATTATAACATGTCTGTGTTGGTAATATAAGATGTCAGAAAATTAAAGATTTAGATAAATTTCGACAAAATTATTACTTTCGACAACATACATTGTTTATAAAAAAGGTTTTTACGACTGTAAACGGTTACAAAACAGGTAAGTTAAGAAAAAGGAAACAAAACATGTCGATTTTATTTAGAATTGTTTTTTTCTCCTCTCCAAATACTCCGGAGAACGAATTATTATTTTGGCAGAATATCTAATGTAAAAGGAGTAAATGTTTTTGAAAAATAAAATAGGAAGCTTCCCAGCTTCCTATTTTGGTTCAACTAATGCAGCGAATTGATGAATTGTCGTAGAGTAAGAGATGCGTACGCGATGCATGACCAACATTTCATCTGGTGCACCCTTCTCAATAAATTGCCCAGGTTTTGTGGTAGTGGCGAATTGATAGTATTTCTTCGTTTCCGCTACAACTTGATCATTAAAATGACCATAGGGGTAGGCGATGGCAATAACGGGTTTTCCCGTTATTTGTTCAATTTTTTCCTTTGAAGCATAAAGCTCTTCCTCATAATTTTTAATTTTCGGAAGATCTGCATGGGACATCGTATGGGATTGAATAGAGAATATTCCCGAATTCACCATTTCCTTTATATCTGATGAAGATAAGCGATAATCCCCGCTGTCGATATAGCCGGCGATGACATATTCCGTAGCAGTGGGAAGGAACTTGGCATCTTTCAATTCTTGTAGGATCCGAAAAGCATTTAAATTATTTTTCATGCCATCGTCGAAAGTAACAAGTATCGGTTTATTTACTTTATTTATTTCATCCCAGTGTTCAAAGGTGAGGAAGGTGTAGCCGTTATCCTTTAAATAGCGCATTTGAGCTTCGAAATTAGCTGGGGTTACGAATAACTCTTTTAGTCCTTCACCTTTATATTCATCAATCGCGTGATACATCAGAATCGGTACATATTGTTGAAACGTTATGGACGATTTTGCCAGCAGCTCCTCAGTTCCATCTGGGTGAACGCCATATGCCTCTACCTGGTACTCGCCGCGCTTCCCCGAAAATTCCTTGGTATTAAATAAATACGAAAAATTATTTTCTTTTTGATTAGAAATAAATGATTTCATACTTGCAGGACCGTCGGCTGTACGCCAAATATGGTAGTTTACCTCTGACACTTCGACTGTTCTATCAATTATAGATATCATGGCATTAGTTGATTCATAGGCGAAGGGACTAACTGAAATGCCAGCTTTTGGCTGGAAGGCTGTCACTTTGTTCACTTCTGGTTGTTTAGTCTCAGGTTCATTAGATATCTCTGTTTGTTTAACCGGTTTTTCTGCTTTGTGCATCTTTGCGTCCGCCTTTGATAGGCTGCAGCCTGAAAGCACTAAAGTGGAAATAAGCGCAATATTAAGCAGCTTGTACATTTTATCCATCCTTGTAAAATAGTAATCTCGAAAAGTATCATACCATTTACGGATGGGGAAGAAAAGACTCTATGACTTTACACCTATTAATATGAAACTGACACCGAGGAAAATCCATAGCATCTTTATATACGATATTTTTTCAACAATGCTCAAAGTCCCGATTGTTGTAGTTAAAATCAATATGAGAGGTCCGACTAATGCAAGCGAACTATTAACAATAAGTGCTTTTTCAACCGAATTAAACTTTATCATTAAAATAGCAGCACTTACCTCGATGCATCCTGAGATAATTCTTAAGAGTGCCATGCCTAATACGGCTTTTTCAATAAAGGTAAACATGAAATCCTCCTGTTTTCATCCTTTTCTTCCTCATTATATGTTGAATTTTCCAATATAAGGACATGTATTTAGATTTGAAAAGAAAGACATGGAAAAAACACGGTAATTTTCCCGTGTTTTTTCGCCTCAAAGTTAAATTAGTTTAAATCCACTAATTAATATGATTACCGCTAAAATGGTCCGGAGCGGTTTTGCAGGGAATTTGGCTGATAAGGTGCTGCCTAAAACGACACCTGGGATTGAACCCAGTAAAAGGTTAAACATTAGTTGATAATCAACATTGCCAATGCCTGCATGCATGATTCCTGCCGCAGAGACCAATAAAAAGGCATGAGCGATATCCGTCCCGACTAGCTCAGAGGGTCTCATTTTATAAAGATACAGCATGGCTAAAGCGAATAATGATCCTGAGCCAATGGATGTAAGCCCAACGATAAATCCTAAAATAGCCCCAATTCCAATGGTTAAAAATCTTTTGTCATGAATAGGCTTCAATTGAATCGAATTCAATTCAAATTTATCCTTTGCAAAGGTTTTGATAAGTGTGGTAATGGCTACTAATATTAAAACATATCCGAGTGCATGCTTAATCACTAGCTCTTGATTATGAAAAAAAGAATCAAAAAGATGCAGGATAAGAACGGCGGCGATGGCACTCGGTATACTGCCCATAGCTAAGTATTTTACAAGCTGGAGGTTAATAGTCTTTTGCCTCCAATGCTGGATCGAACCGAACAGCTTGGTGATGGAATTATATACAAGATCGGTTCCTACAGCAATGGCTGGATTAATACCTAACAGAATTAAAACAGGTGTTAATAACGCGGCTCCACCTACACCTGTCAGGCCCACCAAAAATCCGATTATAAGACCCATTACAATGATACCAATACTCATTAAGCACACCCCGTATTTAACTATAACAATTGACTTTACACCATTAAATTATGAAATGGGTATTTGTCTTGCTAATAAAAAAAGAGGGGACTCAAAGTTTATTTTGAGTCTCCTCTTATCCTTCTTCCTCGTCATTCAATTTTATTTTTTTACAACCAACATATAAGCAGGTGAAAATATCAAGACCTGGCTTTGCTTTCGTTAATCCTTTTAAATACGGGGTCACCAAATCTTTAAAATCCGCACCAACGCCTTCTTCTTCCAGAATTCCATAAACGAACAACTTTTTTTCATCAAACAAAAAGGCAACATTTCCAACAGCTTTGTTTTTTGAATCTACGACATTTAGGACTTGAAATTCAGGTGTAATCACCTCTGGTGAAAAATAAATTTGCAAGCCAATCATCCCTTTATGTAAACTGTAATTTTTCAAACAATGTATCGCTATTTTCTGCCGGTTCTTTTTTCGCAACATGAATTAGAATGAGGCAAAGCAGACCGCAAAGCAAAGTTAACCCTGCAGTTGTTAGAAACATCCCTGTGCGGGACCACTCCATTAATTTACTAAATATAGGCGGGCCGATGGCTACTCCTAAGAACCGAACCGAACCATATAGAGAGGTAACAAAGCCTCTCCGATCAGCTGGAACAGATCCGGTAATAAAACTATTTATGCATGGGAGGACAAGCCCTGTCCCAATACTGCTAATCACAAGGACAGCAAAAAAAGGAATTAATTTATGAAATAAAATCAAAGACGAGAAAGAGGCAGTCATTAAGAGCAAACCTAAAATAATTAACGCCTTCATTAATTTCATCTTTTTCCCGATTTTACTGCCGGTAAAATACGAAGTTGTGGTCATAAATAAAAGGGGAATCGCCAGGCTACTGCCTTTTAACAAACCATCAATATGATGTTCCTTTTCAAGAATATCAGAAATATAGAACAAAATTCCAAATAGCGCAAATAGGCAGGTTGCCCCGGTTAAATAAGCGGCAAATAACCAGCGTCCTTCTGTTTTAAAAACAGAAATCAGCCCTTTAACATATTTTCCAACTGGGGGCGGCTCTTTCTCTTTTTTCTTTTCCTTGATAAAAAAGATCGTTAATAGTACAGAGATAAGACAAAAAATTGGAAAGGCAAAAAATACGGCATACCAGAACAGAAGGGCTAATAGAGAGCCTATGATCGGACTAATAACCTTACCGAAGCCATTTGACGCTTCTACTAATCCTAAAACCTTGCTTTGTTCTCCGCCTTTAAATAAGTCCCCAGTTAAAGCCATGGCAATCGGTGCAGTTCCAGCTGCGCCGATTCCCTGCATAATTCTGCCTGCGAGAATCCACATATAAGAATTGGAAAACCAAGCGGCTGCAGCTCCTGCTAAAAATCCGCCGCTTCCATATAAAATGAGTGCAGGGATAATCACGGCCTTCCTTGAAAAGCGATCTGATAAGTAACCCAAAATGGGAATAGAAACAGCAGCCGCAATCGAAAAGACCGAAATAATGAAACTAATCTTAAATTGAGAAACATCGAGCTCTGCTTTCATTTTTGGAAGAATTGGTATCAGCATCGAGTTACCCAGAACCAGAATCAGCGGAATGGAACTGATGGCGAGAATTGTTAAGCCTTTATGTTTTTGCTTCGGCACTGATTGTACACCCCTGACAATAATGATTAGCTTTATTATTGTTTGATGCCAGGCTTTTGTTTATTCAGGCAAATGCCTATTTTCTAAGGAATGGGCCCATTATTTACACATTCACCCATTTTACGAATAATCTATTTTAGAAAAATAGAGGAGGCGCATCCTTATGGATTTTTTAACCTTGCCGAAAAGGACTTCCGGAACAAGGACCCACGGATTGACTTCAGTTGTCGATTTCGGAACTCCAATTGGTGAATTAAAAAATATTTTAGCTGATTACAGCTCATACATTGACATTGCTAAAATTGGAATCGGATCTGCATTGGTTACACCTAATATAAAGGAAAAAATAGAGCTGTATCAGCAATATAATATTATTCCTTATTGCGGCGGCACATTATTTGAAAAATGCTATTTCCAAAATAAACTCACAGAGTATCAAACCTATTTACATGATTTAGGTGTGAACTGGGTAGAAATTTCAACGGGAACCTTAGAAATTCCATTACAAGAACGCCTCCATCTTATTTCTCTATTTAAAAAGGACTTTCAGGTTATATCAGAAGTAGGATCCAAGGATTGCCATAAAGAAATGCCGATTTCTGAATGGAGACGGGAGATCCAGCTTTTGTTAGAAGCAGGCTGTAATTATGTGATTACGGAAGGAAGAGATTCTGGAACTTCGGGTATATATAAACAATGCGGAAACATAAGATCCGATTTAATTCAAGAATTACTAAGAGATATTGATCATAATAAAATTATTTTTGAAGCGCCTGCAGCTAAGCACCAAATGTACTTTATTAATGAAATCGGCCCGAACGTTAATTTAGGAAATGTAAAATTAACGGATGTACTAATTCTAGAAGCCCAGCGTTGCGGACTTAGAAGTGAAACCTTTTATTTGGAGGCGCATGAATGCAACTTACCTTAATACGACATCTTCCAACAGAATGGAATAAAAGGACTTGGCTTCAAGGACGGCGAGACATTGACATTTCGGAAATTACCGCCGAAGTAAATAAAGAGATTGCGGACAATCAATTACTACTCGAAAAACTATCCCCATTTACTCATGTCTTAGCCAGTTCATTAAAACGTACTCATCAAACAGCCAAGCTCTATGGTTATAAGTGCGAAATCGAAAATTTGTTGGACGAATTAGATTTTGGAGTATTTGAAGGTGTACCAAAGGCAGATATGATTTTAGAATTCGGCGAAAGGTGGACTGAATCTCCAAAGGAAATTGTATTAGGCGAGAGTATACAAAATCTAGAGAAAAGAATTGAATTGTTTTTAGAAAAATATCGAAAATCATCTAATATTCTAGCCTTCGGCCATGGTTCTTGGATCAGGGCGGTGATTTCCTATAATCAGTATGGCCATGTAAATAATATGAATAAAAGTTTAATCGGTAACAATGAATGTATCACCGTAACATTTTGAGAGGGAGGAATGGAATTGCCCGAAATGTTGACGTATGAAAATTGGGATGAACGAAAAGAGGCAGAGATTCTGGATAAATATCCAGACTATTTAGATGTGTTAAAATGGGCCTTCGATGAATATGGCGATGATATTGTTTATGCCTGTAGCTTTGGAGCCGAGGGAATCGTGTTAATTGATTTAATTCATAAAGTTAAGAAAAACGCCAAGATTATTTTCCTTGATACCGGACTGCATTTTTCTGAGACCTATGAATTAATAGAAAAAGTTAAAGAGCGTTATCCAACATTACAAATTGAATTGATAAAGCCTATTATGACACTAAACCAACAGGAGAAATGGTATGGTGAAGAGCTTTGGAATCATAATCCAAATCTTTGCTGCCATATGAGGAAGGTTGTTCCTCTAAAAAATGCCTTAAATGATGTGATCGCATGGATTTCTGGTTTAAGAAGAGAACAATCCCCAACAAGGAGCCTCACGAATTATATTAATAGAGATGAAAAATTCCATAAAATAAAAATTTGCCCCCTTATTCATTGGACTTGGAATGATATCATGACCTATATCCACTTAAACAAGCTCCCCTATAATCCATTACACGATAAAGGATATCCTAGTATAGGCTGTGCCACATGTACAAAAGCAATTACAAATACAGATGAGAGCCGTTCAGGCCGCTGGTCGGGTCATTCTAAAACAGAATGCGGACTTCATCAACAATAGAGGTTTTGGGAGGAACAAATGGTGAGTGAAAGTGTGCCCCATGGCGGTAACTTAATCAATCGTATAGACCATAATTACTCGATTGATTTATCGCTTAAATATATAGAACTCGACAAATTAGAAATAAGTGATTTAGAATTAATTGCTAATGGAGCTTATAGTCCACTGGAAGGTTTTATGGGAAGAGCGGATTATGACTCCGTAGTTAAAAATATGAGATTGTCGAATGGACTGCCTTGGTCCATACCGATTACATTGGCGATTGACAAAAAGAAGGCAATGGAAATAAAAGCAGGAGATAGGGTCAATTTAGTTCATAAGGGCACAGTCTATGGTGTGATGGGAATTGAGGAAATCTTTTTTCCGGACAAAAAATTAGAGGCAGAAATGGTTTATCGGACCTTGGATTTAAATCACCCAGGTGTAAAAAAACTAATTGAAAGAGCAGAAATTTATGTCGGAGGTCCGATTACCCTGATCAAGCGGCCGCCCAAATTAATGTTTTCAACCTACTTTTTAGACCCTTTGCAAACAAGGATGAAATTTCAAGAATTAGGCTGGAGGACAGTAGTAGGATTCCAAACCCGTAATCCTGTTCACCGGGCCCATGAATATATTCAAAAATCCGCATTGGAGACTGTCGATGGACTCTTCCTAAACCCCCTTGTAGGGGAGACGAAGGCTGATGATATCCCAAGTGAAATTCGCATGAAAAGCTATCAAGTACTGCTAGAAAACTATTACCCAAAAGATAGGGTTTTTTTGTCTGTATTTCCGGCTTCCATGCGCTATGCCGGACCAAGAGAAGCTATTTTTCATGCGATCGTTAGGAAAAATTTTGGCTGTACCCATTTTATTGTAGGAAGAGATCATGCAGGTGTAGGAAATTATTATGGCACCTATGATTCACAAAAAATATTCAGTCACTTTTCTGAAGAGGAACTAGGGATTAAACCACTCTTTTTTGAACATAGTTTTTACTGTAAAAAATGTGAAAATATGGCCTCTGAAAAAACATGTCCTCATGAACCTCAATATCATGTCATTTTATCTGGAACGAAAGTTAGAGGTATGTTGAAGAATGGAGAACAGCCGCCGAAAGAGTTCAGTCGTCCAGAAGTAGTCGAAATATTGATTCAAGGGATGAAGGAAGTATATACCAAAAACTAAAGGGTGTAGGAAATGGGGAATAGCAACATTACCTGGCATCAATCCGCGGTTACAAAAACGGACCGCCATCAATTAAATGGGCACAAAAGCTGTGTTTTATGGTTTACCGGTTTATCAGGGTCCGGGAAATCAACGTTGGCTAACGCTGTAGACCATGCATTTTTCGAACTGGGCTTTCGAAGTTATGTATTAGATGGCGACAATATCCGTCATGGCTTGAATAGTGATTTAAGCTTTAGGGTTGAGGACCGTAAGGAAAATATTCGTAGGATTGGGGAAGTAGCAAAGCTTTTTGTTGATAGCGGCCAAATTGTTTCTTCGGCATTTATCTCTCCCTTTCAAGGGGACCGCGAACTTGTTCGCCAGTTATTTGAACCGGATGAGTTTATTGAGATTTTTGTAAAATGTCCTCTCCAAGTTTGCGAGGACCGCGATCCAAAGGGATTATACGTGAAGGCAAGAATAGGAGAAATTCCTGAATTCACAGGAATATCCTCTCCATATGAAATTCCTGAAAACCCAGAAATCATTATTGAAACGAATAAACTATCAATTGATCAGTCAGTCGAGGCAGTCATTGCCTATTTAAGAGAAAAGAAGATCCTATAGCAGGGATCTTCTATTTTTTTCTCCAATTAGAAGATAAAAATGTTAGTTTTTGAAACTTGAAATTATAGATATAATCAATAATATTAGTGGAGAAGAATTGGCAAATAATAGCAAATATAACGATTTTATAATTAATGACAAGAGCTGTAAATAAAAAGATTAAAAAATTGATCCCCATCATCACTTTTCCAGGGCTCCAATTCTTGTAATTAGCAATCATTAAAGCCGGAATGACCATTCCTCCGCTCGAAGCTCCTGCACGAATCAATAATCCTACACCTATACCAAAAAAGATAGAACCTCCAACAATATCAAACAAGATATTTATATGCTGCAAGGGGGCCTGAGAAGTTAGGAAGCTGACGACTGTAGAGGTTGTTGCAACTGATATAATCGTACGTATTGTCCAGGTGAACCCAAAATATTTTAAGGCAAACATTAAAAAAACAATATTGGCCAGCCATAAAGAGAATCCAAGGGATAAATGGAACCAGTGATTCAATAAAATAGCTAGCCCTGCTGCACCTCCTGATGGGATCGAGTGCGGAAATAAAAAGATAGACATAGAGAATCCTTGCAGCGTAGCTCCAAAAAGTAAACAGAAATAGGTTAAGAGTGTTTTTTTCATATCCGGCTGCAATAATCCCTCCCCAATAAACCTTCCTTGTCCATTTTATGATTCCCTTCTTTAAAAAATGCAAAAAGAGCCGGCTAGGCCGGCCTTACTTTAATTTAATAGTTCTGTTAGCGTAACTAATTTGTAGCCTTGTGCTTGCAGCCATGGAATGACGGTATCAACAGCTTCAGGGGTATTGATGCCCCCAATATGCATAAGAATAATATCGCCATTGCTTGCACCAGCTTTTATCCTTGAAACGAGTGTCTCAGTGGATGGCTGCTGCCAGTCGATGGTATCGAGTGACCATTGAATACTGAATGGATAACCTGCCTGCCCTACGATCTTTAATGCCGCTGGGTTGTATGAGCCAAATGGAAAACGGAAATAGGGCTGAGGGGATTTTCCGGTCGCTTTTTTAATCGCCTGATCCGCCTTGATAATATCCTGCTTAAAGGCAGCGGCGGTCGTTTTTACTGCATCAGGATGGGAATAGGAATGGTTGCCAATTTCGTGACCTTCGTCGGCTATTCTTTTTGCAAGGTCTGGATACTTTTCAACCCATTTACCTGTAAGGAAAAAGGTTGCTTTTAGATTGTATTTTTTCAGTACGTCTAAAATGGCAATCCCCGCGGCATCACTTCCGGCATCAAAGGTTAGGGCGATTTCCTTTTTCTGCAGGCTGCCGTTAGAGATGAGTACGGAAGAAGCAGTAGTTGGCGGCGGATCCTGTTTCGGCGGTTCTACAGGCGGAGGGGGCTCAACATTTTTTCCATAAAGCTTTAAGATTTGGCCTGCATAAATGACATCGGATTTAAGGATATTCCATTGTTTAATTTTCACCACTGTTACTTCTGCGCGAGTTGCAATGGAGTAAAGAGTATCCCCTTTAACAACTTCATACTTTACAATTTCATCGGCGGGTACATTAATTTTTTCGGGTGTTTCCGGAGTTGGTCTATCAGGTTTTTCCTCACTTGGGGTATCTGGCTGTGGATTCTCCTTAACAGGTGGTTCTTCTTTGACTGGATCAGGATCGTTACTCTGACCGCTGTCAACTGGGGTCACTACACCTGGTGAATCATTTTGTTTTCCTTGGTCCAATAGGTTCTCAGCATGAAAGAATAACATGAAAATAACACCTATAAAGCTAATCGCTGACAGGCTATAATAAATCCACTTTCCAGCAGTTCGTTTGATATGGGAGACCACCCCCAAGACAAGAAATATCGTAAAAATAAGGAAAATAAGTAGGATGATGATTTCCTGCATGATAAATTCCCCCTTTGCTTTCTGAATGAACAGGGAGCAGAAATCGGTTTGATTATGGTTCAGCCTTAAAGGGGACAAGGTGAGGTATGGGTGAGGAAAATGCCTAATTTCTGCCTTAATTATACGATATGAGGCATTCGCCCATAGGTGCCGAAAATCTTAAAAAGTAGAAATATTTAAAAAAAGAGTAATGATTCCGAAAATAATTAGGAAGTTATTTTTTTATAATTTATTAATAGGGAGTTGACGAAAGGAGGAACAAAAATGAAAACAAAACTAAAAGGAAGATATGTCATCGGTTTTGATGGCCATGACCATGTTCTAATTGAAAACGCTGAGGTCGTTTATGAACAAGACACCATTATTTATGTAGGAAAAAATTATGCAGGTGAAGTAAACGAGGAAATCGATGCAGGAAATGCGGTCATTAGTCCAGGTTTTATTGATTTAAATGCGTTAGGTGATATTGACCATGATATCTTACATGTAGAGGCTAGTTCAAAGCGACAAAAGAACCTCCTTTGGTCTGAGCAGTATGTTAAAAACGGGCATCATGAGGTAATGACCGCTGAAGAGGAAGCCTTCAAATCCCTTTATGCCTACTCACAACTGATCCTTCATGGAATCACGACGGCGATGCCAATCACTTCTGTTTTTTATAAAAAATGGGCTGAAACCTATGAGGAGCTTGGTGCTGCAGCTAATCATGCTGCTAGTCTGGGATTAAGAATATATCTAGGTCCAAGCTATCAATCAGGGATCAGAGTGGTACAGCCTGATGGTACGATTAAACTTTACTGGGATGAAGCAGCAGGAAAAGAAGGTTTACAGTGGGCAGTAAGGTTTGTGGAAGAATTCGATGGCACGTATGATGGACTGGTCAGAGGGATGCTTGCACCGGAACGTATTGAGTGTCAAACGGCAGAAAGTCTGACTCAAACAAAATATTATAGTGATCAACTAGGTGTTCCTATTAAATTACATGCAGCACAGGGAAGCTTTGAGTACCACACTATTTTAGAAAAATACGGAGTAACACCAATACAGTATTTATATAACCTCGGCTTCTTAGGAGCAAAAACAGGAATTCCTCATGCTCATTTTATTGCAGGATATAGTGAAGCGATTAAAGGCGAAGGCGATGATATAGCTCTTTTAAAAGAAACGAATACTACTGTTATTCATTGTCCATTAATCATTGGCAGACATATGTCAGCATTAGAATCATTTGCAAAATATAAAAGAGCAGGAATCAATTTGGCACTTGGTACAGATACCTTTCCGCCGGATATGTTCCAAAACATTAGGACCGGAAGTATGTTTTCACGATTTATCGAAAAAGAAGTAGAGGATTCAACCTACACAGATTTCTTCCAGGCGGCTACACTTGGAGCAGCAAAATTTCTAGGCAGGGAGGATTTAGGACGCCTTTCAGTTGGCGCGAAAGCAGATATTATTGCCATTGACTTAGATGGTTTTCATATGGGAGTTCTTGACGACCCAATCAGAACTATGTTTCTAAGTGGAACAGGAAGGGACGTAAAGCTATCAATTATTAACGGAAAAATTGTGATGAAGGATCAAAAAATCCCTAATCTTGATTTAGAAGAAATCAAAACAAAGGGGCAGCAATATTTTCACAAAATGAAAAAGGGATATTTAGAAAGGGACTATCAGCAATTGCAAGAAATTGACTTATTTCCTCCTTCCATTAAAATAGTAGATTCTATATAAATTGTTAAAAAGAAGTAAAGATATTGAAAATAAAAGTAAATATATTCGAAATAAAATTATCTGAATATTTTCTATAATTAGACAAGTAACAACAAAGATTATAAAAATATTCAGGAGGTAGAGTCGATGAATGTAATTCGGGGGGGAAGAAGTTTATTTCTGCTAATGCTGGTGTTGTTTCTTATTACTGGGTGCTCAACTAATAAGAACGTGAGCACAAAAGAGACCGGGAAGAAGACAGCGTCAAAAGAAGGTGGGACACTAGTGATAGCCCGTTTGTCTGATGCAGAAAATTTAGATCAACAGTTTATGTCTACCATCAATGCAGCAAGCGTTACACACCGCAAAGTGTATGAAGGTTTAGTTGGCCGTGATAAAAATGCCGAAATCCAGCCATTGTTAGCAGAAAAATGGGAACAGTTGAATGATACCACATGGGAATTTAAATTAAGAAAAGGTGTTAAATTCCATGATGGTACCGATTTTAATGCAAAAGCAGTGAAAGCTACATTTGATCGGCTCTTAGATCCTAAGGTAGCTTCTCCAAGAGCTGTTGTTTTTAAAATGGTAAAAGAAGTAAAGGTAATTGATGATTATACTGTTCAGTTTATTTTATCTGAGCCATTTTCCCCGCTGCTGTCAATTTTGGCAAGCCATGAAGGCGGAATCATTAGTCCTAAAACCATCGAAAAATACGGAAAAAACATTATTAAAGAGCCAAATGGAACAGGCCCGTTTGTTTTTGAATCTTGGACGCCTGGACAAGAAATTGTCTTAACCAAAAATAAAAATTATTGGGGAGAAAAAGCAAAGGTCGACAAAGTTGTATTTAAGGTCGTACCTGAGGAAACCACCAGAATTTCCATGCTGGAAACGGGAGAAGCCCAAATTGCTGAACCCCTTTCTGTCCCAATGATGGATACGGTCGCAGCTTCGCAGGCAATAGATGTTTATCGAAGTGAAGGATATGGAACCGAATATATTGGCTTTAACGTTCAAAAGAAACCATTTACTGATGAACGAGTCCGGAAGGCCATCGCCCATGCAGTTGAAATGGATTCCATCTTGAAAGGGGTCTATAACAACGTAGGGAAGAAGGCTAATTCGTTATTAGGTTCAAAAGTTTTCGGTTATAATCCTGATATGAAAGCGTACGATTATAACTTAAATGAGGCGAAGAAATTACTGGCTGAGGCAGGCTATCCAAATGGATTTGAAGTGACCCTAAAAACAATGGATAGTAAAGAAAGAGTGAATATGGCCGAAGTTCTTCAATCACAATTAAAAGGGATTGGAGTAAAATTAAAAATCCAGGTGTTGGAGTACGGGACCTTTGTTGACCAAGCAAACAAGGGAGACACTGAAATGTTTATCCTGAGCTGGAGAAATGCGACGGGGGATGCCGATTATAATCAGTATAACCTATTCCATACAAACTCTCAGGGTGGAGCTGGGAATACTTTCTTCTACAGTAATAAAGAAGCTGATCGATTAATCCAAGCTGCCCGCAGTGAAAAAGACCCAGAAAAACGGAAAGAATTATATGCCCAGTCACAACAATTAGAAATGAAAGAAGCGGTTTATATTCCGGTTCGAGTCATTGAAAATTTAGCAGCTGTCTCAAAGGATGTAAAAGGCTTTTCTATTAGTCCATCTGGCTATCTGGAATTAAATGATGTCTCAATAAAATAGACTCTATAAGATAAGAGGGATATCCATTGGATAACCCCTTTTATCATGTTGGCTGTGTTAAAGGTCATTATTGATTTTGAAACTCTGTTGATTGGAGCGCAAATCAACAGCCAAGTTTAACACAGCCAACATGTTAATAAAAATTGAAAGGAAGATTTGAAATGAATAACAAATATTGGCTACAGAATGCTCGGTTAGAAACAGGATATAAGAAAGAGAACGACAGAGTTGTCGAAACACAGACAGAACTTTGTCACCTATTAATAGAGGATGGGAAAATAGCAAAAATCATCAAAGCTGTAGAACAAAGGGAAGATGAGCTTCCGGTTAAAGATGCAAAAGGCCTGCTTTTGCTCCCTTCCTTTATTGAAAAGCATGTCCATCTGGATAAAACTTACATGGGTGATGCTTGGCGCGCATGTATCCCGGCTAAAGGGGTAATAGACCGCTGTAATATTGAAAAAAATATTCTCGCATCTCTTCCCTCAAGTACACAACAGCGGGCAGAAGCGCTTCTTGAAGTTCTATTATCCTATGGTTCCACACATGTTCGAACACATGTCGATATTTATCCTGAAGTGAAATTGCAAAATTTAGAAGGCGTGCAGCATGCTTTAGAAACCTATTCCCATAAAGTAAGTTCAGAAATTGTAGCGTTCGCCCAGCATGGGTTACTCCGTCCCGGAACAGCAGAACTTTTGAGAGAAGCGTTGAGAAACGGGGCAGGGCTCGTAGGAGCTGTCGATCCAGCGACTGTCGATCAAAATATCGAAGCCTCTTTGGTCCAGTTAATGGATTTGGCAGTTGAAGGGAATGCCGATATTGATTTGCATTTACATGATCCTGGTCATTTAGGTACATTCACGATGAAGCGACTTGCCATTTTAACGAAAGAAGCCGGATGGGAAGGAAGAGTAGCAGTCAGTCATGCTTTTGGTTTAGGGGATGTTTCTCGTGAAGAAGCAATTGAAATGGCGGAAATTTTAAGAGAGGCAGGAATTTCAATTGTTACGAGCCTTCCAATTGGAAGAAACATTCCTCCGGTAACCCTTTTAACTGAATATGGCGTTGAAGTGGCTATCGGCAACGATAATATCTATGATTCTTGGTGGCCGACGGGAAATGGGGATGTCTTTGAAAGGGCTGGAAGATTAATTGAACGCTGCCGCTGGACAGATGAAGTATCACTGGCACAATCCTTAAAATATATAACTGGCGGAATAACTCCTTTAAACAAAGAAGGCAGTCAGGTATGGCCAAAAGAAGGAGATACAGCCAATTTAGTATTGGTAGAAGCAAGCTGTTCAGCAGAGGCCGTTGCAAGGCGATCAAACCGAAAAGCAGTATTTTTTCAAGGTAATTTGGTTTCTGGGTCTTTAACTTAATTTATATAACAAAAGCAAAAGGGGATGATGGAATCATCCCCTTCTTGGTATGCTTGCCACATCCTGATCCAACTGGCGGGCATTAAACCAATTGCTTAAATAATAGAATAGTAGATAAAGAAGAACAGAAACAAGCATTCCACTAAACCAAGATACCTTATATAGCGGCTCAAGGCTTGGGATAAATTTTCCGAGTAAACTTAGACTACCCGCCAAAAGGGTAGTTAGAATGGCAGGAAAATTAAATTCTTTCGTCGACCGTATATTGGTTTTTAAAGAATATACCTCTTGTAAATTAATTTCTTTTTTATTAATTAAAAAGTAATGTACAAGCATTACCCCGATAACAGGACTTAACATTCCTCCAACCATATTTAAAAAGGTTAAAATACTGGTAGGGTTCTCCATAAGCTTCCAAGGCATAATCAGTAAACCAATCAACGCAGCGATTATTGCGCCAGATTTAAAGTTGAGACTTTTCGGTAAAAGGGCTGCCAATTGAGAACCGGCAGGAATAATATTTCCAACAATGTTTACAGATAATGTTGATAAACAAATGGTTAGCAAGGAAAGGACAATTGCAAATTTGCTATCAAAACGATCGATCACTTCAAGAACATTCCAGATTGGAACCCCAAAGGCAACCTCTGAGCCAATGATAATTGTAATACTAGCAACAGCAAACAATAAATAGGTACTGAAAAGTCCAGCAACTTGACCCAAAACCTGTTCTTTATTTGAACGTGAATATCTCGTTACATCCGAAACGCTTAATATTTGAGCAACCCAGGTGGCTAAAATAGCGGACATGCAGCTGATAATAATGAATATACTATTTCCGTCTACACCTCTCGAACGATAGTTTAAGATGGGAGCGATTCCTCCGGCTAAATGAATGGCCCAAATTGCCATTCCCCCAAAAACGATAAAAACCATAGGAGAGAGCAGTTTCGTTAACTTCCCTAATGAGTTGATACCGGCAAAGATAAATAAAACATTGATCATCCAATAGAGCAAAAGGGAAATAAGACTGGACAGACTTAATCCTAAAAAGCTCCAATTAGCCCCTAAGGCTGTATAGGGTGCCCAAATTTCCCCAATTAATATGGTGACAGCCAGGCTGCCAGCATAGGTTTGTAACCCGAACCACATAATCGCTGCCACAACTCCCCTAAGTATTCCCGGAAAAATGGCTCCTTTCCGGCCAAAGCTCGTCCGGATTAAGATTGAGAAGGGGATTCCATATTTCTCTCCGGCATGCCCATTCAAGATCATCATAGCTGACAAGATGAGGGCTGAAAGGATAATGATAAAAAATACCTGCCATATGGATAAACCTAACGCAAAAAAACCACCAATCGTAACGTAGGATGGGACATTATGTACGGAGCCCATCCAAATGGAGAAATAATGTCCAAACTTCCATGTGCGAGCTTCGGGGGATGTTGGTAATAAATCCGGGCTATACATGTTTGAATCTTCTTGTTTCAAATTGAACTCACCCCGACTTCCTGATATGTCTAAATCGTATTGAGAATCGTTGATAAATCATAACAAATATACAGATAACTCCAGATATAATGAAACTCACCCAAATGGTCATCAAATTGTCGTTCCATGGTATTAAGAACAAGCCCCCCACAGTACCAATCAAGGAAGAAAGGGGAATGAGTACAGGTAAAGTTTTGTTGCTAAGAATAATAAATAACATCGGCACAATAATTGCTGCATAAATATTTCCTGTGAAAAACAAAAGCTGCAGTGGGTTAGGTGAAAGGATACTCACAATAATGAGTAAACCGATACACACGATACCGGAAAAAATGTAGGAAATTTTCCATTTCTCACGATCTGATAAAGGACGAAATAATTCTATTATATTTTTCACAACCAGTGTTGTAGTGGCATGGAGCTCTGAACTAATGGCAGACGAAATAACACTAAAGCAAAATGAGACAAATAAAACGATGAGCATGGTTGATTGAATTTTATCCACAAGTTCAAACAGCAAAGAGTATATATTTTTGTAGCTTCTGCCAAACATAATAATCATGAGAAGTGAGGTAAAGGCAAGAGGAACCGTGGCCCAAATGACACCTGCAAGTGTAAAGGTCATCCGTACTTTTTCTCGTTGAATAATAAATACTCTTTGCCATGTGGCCCGATCAATCATGGCCTGTCCAAAACCAATCAAGATAGCAGTGAAAATAAACCAAATCGAATCTGTATTTTTAAAGAATAAAATGTACGGATGATATAATTTGATTCCCTCATAAACAGGATGAACACCTTCCTGGATATAAAAATACACAGGGATTACGATAACGGTCCCGAAGATTAAGGTGACATTAACACCTGCAAGTTGATGGATCCTCTGCATTCCACCTACACCGCCGACAAAAAAACAAAATCCCAAAAACAAGAACATCCCAATAAAAACAGGAATAGGGAACATAATGTGGATGAGAATTCCTGCCCCCATTGCCTGAATAAATAAAGAGTGCAGGCTGGTGAAAATTAGTATAGCGATGACAATCCAGTAGCCAGCCGGTGTTAATTTTTTTCTTAATACATCCCCAATCGTTTGTTGATCAGGGAATTTATCACGCAGTACTTTGGCTATAAATCCAAACAAAATAAGTGCTATTGCCCCCATTAAGGAATAGCCAAGTCCTCCTGTTAATCCGTATTTAATTAACGTTTCAGGAGAGGAAAGGATAGTATTGCCTGTTATCCACCTTGCTAAAAGACTGACAACCCCATAGCCAACACCTAATTTAACAGCACCGCTAATATAAAATTGAAAAGAATTTTTATTCAACGGTATGTCTCCTTTAAACGGTAGTCCCGTGGTGATTGTCCAGTCATTTTTCGAAAGATTTGACTAAAGTAGTGCTGGCTATTAAATCCGCATCTTTCAGAGATCGTGCTAATGCTTAAATCAGGGGAGTCGATTAACATTTTTTGCGCTTCTTTTAAACGGTAATCATTTAAATATTCCGAAAAGCCCATTCCGACTTCCTCATGAAATTTTCTGCTTAAATAAGCAGGGTTAATGTGGATTTTAGACGCCAAATAATTCAATGATAATTTTTCACTATATTCCTGGTGAATGATTTGTAAAGCGTTTACGATTGGCTCAGTATATCGCCCCAGCCTTTCATACTTGCTCAAGACACCCATCAGCTCGTCTTCAATAACAGGCTTTGTAATGTAATCAATAACCCCTAATCTTATCGAGGCCTGTGCATATTCAAAATTTTGAAATGCTGTCACCATAATAATGTCCATCGAATAAGAACTGGTCAGTTCCTTCGCTAACTCCAAACCAGATTTTCCTGGCAGCTGGATATCTAAAAAAGCGATAAAGATTTCATGTTGTTTGATAATTTGTAGGGCTTGGGAGGCATCAAGTGCCTTGAAAATTTTCCAGTTTGGAAATTTTTTTTGAATTAAATATTCAAGTTGTTCCAATTCAAGCGGTTCATCATCGACTAAAAGAATATTCATTACATTGCACCTTCTTTTGCTAATGGGAAAATGGCGGTTACACTGGTCCCAGTTTCTGTATTGGTTAATGTTACGGAAGTACGATCCCCTGGAAAAAGAATCTCAAGCCTTTTGGCGATATTTTCTAATCCAAGGCCGCCATCGTTAGATTGGAGCACTTGTCCTTCTAGAGAATTATTCCAAACGGTTACATATACTTCTTCATTTTTTTTATTAATTATGATCTTTAAAAAGGCTTCACCGATATGCTTTTCAAAGGCATGTTTAAAGGCATTCTCGACAAGAGTTTGAATTAAAAAAGGGATAATAACAGATTGGCCAACCTCTGGGTCGATCGATATTTCATAATGGAGTCTATCACGAAACCTTATTTTTTGTATTTCCAAGTAGTAATTAATATAAGATAATTCCTCATTGATGGTAATTAGAGGTGAATTGGTTTTATATTTAAATTTAAGTAATCTTGAAAGAGTTTCAATCGAGCGAATTAGTTCCGATTTTCTTTCTAACCTGGCCAAGCTTAAAATCGAATTTAATGTATTAAAGAGAAAATGCGGCTGGATTTCCTGGTTTAATTGATTATATAGCGCTGTTTGCAGCTCTTTTTCAAGGGCAATTTCCCGTGTTTGTTTTTCTAGAAGGTCAATTCGTTTTTCAAATACAAATAAGAACAACACGGTAAAGGCACCTAATAAAGGGGCTAACACACATAGCATGATATAAAGGGAAAAAGTTTCAATATTAAGCATGGAACGAGATGCTCCTTTAGATGTAGAAAAAGGGAGTCAAACCTCACTCCCTTTTTTAATATAATATTTTATCTAATTTATCTCATTTTTGAAAATAGCTTTATTGGAATAGCTGCTCTGCAAAATGGCAGCTGACATAATGATTTTTATTTATTTCGCGTAAAGCAGGTTCTTCCATTTTACACCTCTCTGTCGCAAACGGACAACGGGTGTGAAAACGACATCCGCTAGGCGGGTCAATAGGGGAGGGGACATCTCCTTTTAATATAACTTTCTCCCTTGAATACGTTGGATTTGGAACAGGAATAGATGATAATAATGCCTTTGTATATGGATGGTGCGGTGAATCAAATAGTGCTTTCTTTTCTGCAATTTCAACGACCTTACCAAGATACATGACCATAACCCGGTCAGAGATATGACGTACGACACTTAAATCGTGCGAAATAAAAAGGAAGGTGAGTTGAAATTGATTTTGCAGCTTTTTTAATAGATTTAGTATTTGCGCTTGGATGGATACATCCAAAGCAGAAACCGCCTCATCACAAATAATTAATTTAGGATTTACCGCAAGCGCGCGGGCAATTCCAATCCTTTGTCGCTGCCCTCCGCTAAACTCGTGGGGATAGCGATCAAGTGCTTCCTCAGGAAGACCGACATAACCAAGTAATTCTAACATTCTTTCCATCCGTTTATCTTTCGGAACAACTTGTTGAATCGCCATTGCTTCATTTAATATTTGCTTGATCGTTTGCCGTGGGTTGAGTGAAGCAAAGGGATCCTGGAAAATAACCTGCAGATCTCCTCTTAGCTTTCTCATTTCTTTTTTATTAAAATCGAGTATATTTTGCCCAGAATATAAGACTTTTCCGTCTGTCGGTTCATCCAGTCTTAAAATCGCTCGTCCAGTTGTTGATTTTCCGCAGCCAGATTCGCCGACAATACTTAACGTTTCCCCTTCATAGAGATGGAAGGAAATATCATCAACAGCTTTTACATAGTTTTTTGGTTTAAATAGGGAGTCTGTTTTAACTGGGAAATACTGCTTTAAATGATCCACCTCTAATAATACTTTCTTTTTTTCCGCAGTTTGCATTATTGTACAGCCTCCTTTTCAATAACTTGACCAGTCCATATATCTGTATACATCCAACAGCGAACCTTAGAGCCATCAGCTTGTTCTACTAACTCCGGCTGTCTGGCATGACATAGTGGCTGCTGGAAAGGGCATCTTGAGGCGAACCTGCAGCCGATCGGCATATTATAAGGACTTGGGACACTGCCTTCAATCGTTTGTAATTCTTCCTGATCTTCGTGAATCTTCGGTAAAGAATTTATTAACCCTAGGGTATAGGGATGCTTTGGGTTGGTGAAGATGTATTCGGTAGCTGCATGCTCGACAATATTGCCGGCATACATAACTGCAACGGAGTCGCATGTTTCTGCGACAACACCCAAATCATGTGTAATCATGATGACACCCATGCCTAACTTGGTTTGCAGGTCTTTGATTAACGTTAGTATTTGGGCTTGAATCGTTACATCCAAGGCTGTCGTTGGCTCATCAGCAATCAATACTTCAGGGGTACAGGCGAGTGCCATCGCAATCATGACCCTTTGGCGCATACCGCCGCTTAATTGGAAAGGCTCCTGCTTTGCTCTTTTTTCAGGAGAGGGGATTCCAACGAGCTTGAGCATTTCAATGGATTTAATCCATGCTTCTTTTTTTCCCATATTTTGATGTAGTCGTAAAGCTTCCGCAATTTGTTCACCAACCGGAATGACGGGGTTTAAGGAGGTCATCGGCTCTTGGAAAATCATTGAAATTTCGTTTCCGCGAATTTTCCTCATTTCGTCCTCTGGAAGGGACACCAAATCCTTTCCTTTGAAAAGAATCTGCCCGCCCGCGATTTTACCAGGAGGGGAGGGGATTAAACGGAGAATCGAAAGGGATGTCATACTTTTCCCGCAGCCGGATTCGCCGACAATACCCAAGGTCTCACCCTTTTTTAATGTGAAATCGATGCCATCTACTGCTTTACTTACGCCGCGCTTAGTATAGAAATGAGTTTTTAATCCTTTGACTTCTAATATCGGTTTGTTTTTCTCAGTCATAACTTCATTCACCACCTGTTAATTTAATTCGATCCGTTTATTAAAGAATCGATAGAATACATCAACAAATAAATTCACGATTACGAAGATAAGCGAGGCCATTAATACTCCGCCCTGGACCATTGGTAAATCACGCATCCGAATCGCATCTACAATCATACGGCCTAGTCCATTGATGGCGAATATCGATTCAACAAGTACCGTTCCCCCAAGAAGAGAACCAAATTGTAACCCCACTACGGTGATAACTGGAATTAGAGCATTTCTTAAGGCATGTTTATAAATAATTACGCGTTCACGAAGTCCTTTGGCTCGTGCTGTCCGGATATAATCCTGACGAACGACCTCTAACATACTGGACCTGGTCATCCGGGCAACGATGGCAGCACCCCCGGCACCTAATGTAAGGGACGGAAGAATTACATGCAGGATGCTGTCCCATCCTGCAACAGGAAGGAGTTGCAGCTTAACGGAAAAGAAATACATCATCATCAATCCAAACCAAAAGCTTGGAAGTGAAATCCCTAGAAGGGCAACTAACATTACACCTGTATCTGTAAGGGAGTAAGGCTTTATTGCTGAAATAATCCCGGCAGCCATCCCTAAAATGATGGTGATAAGAATACTAAAAAATGCAAGCTCCATGGTGATCGGTAAGCGAACCATAATTTCATCCAAAACTGGCTGGCTATTTTTTAACGAAGTGCCAAAATCACCATGAAAGATATTCGCTAAGTAGTCAAAATATTGAACTAATAAAGGCCGGTTTAATCCTAATTGCTCACGAATTCCATTAATCGTTTCTTTAGAAGCCCCCTCACCTGCGAGCAAAACGGCAGGATCACCAGGAACGAGCTGCATAATGAAGAAAACAACGAACGTTACCCCGATTACGACCGGGATGGTTTGCAATAAACGACGAAAAATAAACATTAACATTGATGGCCATCCTCCTTTTAATCTATTATTTTTTCATTCGTGGATCGAACGCGTCCCGTAATCCATCTCCGAAAATATTAAATCCTAATACGAGTATTGATATCGTTAACCCAGGGAAAATAGCAATATAGGGAGCAGAAAACAAGAAATCCCTTCCATTACTTAACATTGTTCCCCATTCAGGAGAAGGGGGTTGTGCCCCAAGACCAAGGAATGACAATCCTGCAGCGGATAGAATCGCAGTAGCAAGTCGTAAGGTTCCTTGGACAATAATTGGTGAAAGAATATTCGGAAAAATATGTTTAAAAATGATCGTCAAATCATTGGCACCCAACGACCTTATGGCATCGATATACTCGAGCCTTTTGACCTCGAGCGTAGAGCCGCGTACAATCCGGGCAAATAACGGAACGGAGAATGCCCCAACAGCAATCGTAACATTAATTAGACTTGGTCCAAGGGCACTAATAATCGCTAAAGCGAGTAGGATTCCCGGGAAAGCCAGCATAACGTCCATCATTCTCATAATAATGGAATCAACCCATTTTCCATAATAGCCGGCAACAAGTCCAAAAATAATCCCAAAGAGTGCACCGAAAAATACAGCTGCAAATCCGACCCCCATGGAAAGTCTTGAACCGTAAATAATCCGGCTTAAAATATCTCTCCCTTTATCATCTGTTCCCATCCAATGGTCACCAGAGGGCGGCATTAATTTATTTTCCAATTTAATTTCATATGGATCATAGGGTGCCAAAAGTGGGGCAAATATCGCGATGAGAATATAAAAAACAATAATTACTGCTCCAACTAAAGCCGCTTTATTTAACATTAAAACAGAAAAGAAATCTTTCAATTTAGATTGTTTTGGTTGACTCATAGTTTGTTTGATTACGACAGAACGATCTGTTTTTACTTCTACTGACATGAAAAAACCTCCTTATATTTTTTTGAAAAAACATGATGCTGATTCTTGCTGGTTTAATCCCCCTTCCAAACCATTTTTTCAATGGGAATATGTACAAATTATCAAAATTTTAATGAATGTAAATATTTTTTAAATTGTTTGTCAAAATAGTTAAAAATTCAGTAAATATTCTGTAAATATTCTTGTTCACCATCTTCTATAATGCAGATAAGCAAATCTAGAGGCAGGTGAAATTGGTTTACATCTTAGATTCTGAATTTTTAAAAAGACAACAAAGGAGCAGGGGAAAATGGAGAGAAAAAGACGAACCATCAAAAATGGCATTCTATTTGTATTAATTGGATTAATGCTGATAATTGCTCAAGCATGTTCTACAAAACCATCTACATCTAATGAGTCAGCAAGTAAACAAGAAGGACCAAAACAAGGCGGCACCTTAACCGTAGTCAGGCTTTCTGATGCAACCAAGCTAGACCCTCATTTCATTACTGATATTCCTTCCGCAAATATTGTTTATCAAAAGGTTTATGAGGGCCTGGTTGAACCAGATAAAGATTTTAAGATTCAACCATTATTAGCAAAAGAGTGGAAAGTGATCGATGGTACTACTTGGGAATTTAAATTAAGAGAAGGCATAAAATTCCATGATGGTGCACCATTTAATGCTGATGCTGTTAAAAAAACCTTTGATCGTTTGCTAGATCCGAAAACAGCTTCGCCGCAGCGCGAAAAGTTTTCAATGATTAAAGAAGTGAAGGTTGTGGATGAAAACACTGTTCAATTAATCCTTGAATATCCGTATGCACCACTTCTATCGATTTTGGCAAGTAATGAAGGAAGTATCATTAGTCCAAAAGCTTTGGCGGAAAATCCTGATTCATTATCACAGCATCCAGTTGGGACAGGGCCTTTTGTGTTCGAGTCTTGGAAGACTGGCCAAGAAATTTCCTTAAAGAAAAATGAAAACTATTGGGGCAAAAAACCAAATATTGATCGTGTTGTATTCAAGGTCGTCCCTGAAGATGCTACTCGTCTTGCCATGATTGAAACAGGAGAAGCGCAAATCAATGATCAGGTACCTGTAACAGAAATTGATCGCATTGAAGCTTCTGACAAAATGGCACTTTATCGTACTGATGGACTAGCTGTTGAATATCTTGGATTCAATGTAAAGAAAAAGCCATTTGATGATGTAAGGGTTCGTAAGGCAATCAGCCACGCAATTGAAAGAGAAGCCATTATCAAAGGTGTCTATAATAATGTAGGAACTCTTGCAAACGTAGCGATGAGCCCGAAAGTGTTTGGCTATAGTGATAAAGTTAAGCCATATGACTATGATTTAAACGAAGCAAAGAAACTATTAAAAGAAGCTGGCTATGAAAAAGGTCTTAAAGTTACATTATTAACGAGTGACCGAAAAGAACGTATCAATATGGCAGAAGTTATTCAATCTCAGTTAAAAGGGATTGGCGTAGATGTGAAAATCCAAGTTATGGAGTATGGCGCCTATATCGGTATGATTGAAAAAGGTGAACACGACATGGCGATTGGCGGATGGGGAAATGCAACAGGTGATGGAGATTACAACCAATATAACCTATTCCATTCAGCATCCCAGGGACCTCCAGGAAATCATTTCTACTATAGCAATCCTGATGTAGACAAAATGATTGAAGCGGCACGAAGAGAATTAGATGAGAAAAAGCGTTTAAAGCTTTATGAAGAAGTTATGCAGAAGGAAATTGACGATGCCGTTTATGTTCCAATCCGTAACTACGAGCATATCGCTGCTTATAGTAAAAATGTAAGTGGATTCTGGTTAAATGCTGCAAGTTATTTAATGATTGATGACGTTGTTATTAAGTAAAAAGGGATGATGTTATTTGGGGAAGTACTTTTGCGAAAAAAGTACTTTTTCCTAATTTAATTGAGGAGGAATTGGAATGGGAACTTTTTGGTTGACGAATGTCCGCTTAGAAAAAGGATTTATTTATGAAAATAATCGTGTGGCTGGTACCGAAACGGAACTCTGCCACTTGAAGATTGTAGATGGAACCATAACTGAAATTACAAATATAAAGCCTGAAAAGGACATAAAGCAAATCGATGCTAATAGCAAGCTTTTGCTTCCTTCCTTAAGGGACATGCATATCCATATCGATAAAACTTATTATGGTGGACCATGGAAAGCCTGTACACCTATCACGAACGGTATTTTTACTAGATTGGAAGAGGAGAAAGAATTACTTCCAAAGCTCCTTCCTACTGCTCAAGAACGAGCGGAGAAAATGATTGAATTATTATTGGAAAACGGACATACCCATATTCGCACCCATTGTAATGTGGATCCCGTCATCGGTTTGAAAAATTTAGAGGCAACAGTTAATGCCTTGAAAAAATACGAAGATGTGCTCTCCTATGATATCGTGGCTTTTCCACAGCATGGACTATTAAAAAGTGACTCAGTACAGCTCATCCGTGATGCCATGAAGAATGGCGCCACATTAGTTGGCGGGGTAGACCCCGCGACAGTGGACCGGAATATCGAAAAATCCTTATATACCATCTTTGATATTGCCGTTGAAAATAATAAAGGCGTCGACATTCATCTTCATGATCCCAACACCTTAGGGGCATTTACTTTTGAAAGGATGGCGCATTATACAAAGGAAGCAGGGCTTAAGGGAAGATCCACCATTAGCCATGGGATTGCATTAGGCGATTTAAATGGGGAAGCACTCATTGAAATGGCTGCTATCATAAAAGAGCAAGAGATGGATGTGACCACGACAGTACCGATTAATCGGGCGACAATTCCGATTCCAACTCTAGATAAATTAGGTGTTCCCGTTTCTGTTGGCCATGATAGTATTACGGATCATTGGTCCCCATTCGGAACAGGAAATACAATCCAAAAGCTGGGAACTCTTGCCGAAAGATTTCGTTTGAGTGACGAATATTCTTTATCTACAGTCTTAAAGTACGGAACCGGTGGTGTGACGCCACTTAATGATAAAGGAGAGCGCGTCTGGCCAAAGGTTGGCGATGAGGCAACCATGATGCTGGTCAATGCATCATGTTCAGCCGAGGCTGTTGCTAGAAGAGCAACGGTAGAAGCGCTGTTTTTTAAAGGGAAAAAAGTTGAAAGCAAGCAGACAGAAGCGAATTCAGTTCGAGTTTAAGAGAATAAAGGAGTAGATTCGATGACAACCTCATATTGGTTAAAAAATGTACGGTTAGAGACAGGCTTCGTCCAGGATGAAAATGGAGTCTATGAAACAAAGACAGAACTTTTTCATTTAAAAATACAAGATGGAAAAATAGTAGAAAAGCAGAAGTTCAGTTTCCCCATTCCATCTGGCGAGAAAACGGTTGATGGAAAAGGATATTTGGCGGTGCCAACTTTTAAAGAAATGCATAACCATTTAGATAAAACCTATCTTTCACTAAATTGGAAAGCCCCAATACCGGCCAGGAATTTGGAAGAACGATTACATTTGGAAGCGATGGAACTAGCGGAATTGGCTCCAACCACTAAACAGCGGGCAAGTGCCATGATCGACTTACTGCTATCACAAGGCGCTTCACATATTCGCACTCATGTAAATATTGACCCCTTTATCGGTTTAAAAAATTTAGAGGGCGTCAAAGCTGCTCTTGAGGATTATTCAGATAAACTAACCTATGAAATTGTCGCCTTCCCTCAGCACGGCCTTTTAAGAGAGAAGGTCCTTCCGCTAATGAAAGAGGCGATGAGATCAGGTGCCAATCTAGTTGGCGGTTTAGACCCAGCCGGAATTGATCATAATATCGAAAAGTCTCTCAATGAGGTTATGAACCTTGCAGTAGAATTTGATGCTGATGTTGATATTCATTTGCATGACGGCGGCCATGTTGGTTTTTATACAGTCGATAAATTAGCAGAATTGGCAGCAGACGCAAAATGGCACAATCGCGTTGCTGTCAGCCATGCCTTTTGTTTAGGTGATGTTCCGCTCCCGCAGCAAGAAGAAATCGCTGATAAATTAAGTGATCTAGGTATGTCAATCATGTCCACTATCCCCATAAACAGAACATTACCGCCAATCGAGTTATTTGACCGGAAGGGAGTCAGTGTCTTTCTTGGCTGTGATGGCTTCTATGACTCATGGGGACCATACGGAACAGGGGATCTATTAGAGAAAGTAACTAAATATTGTGAACTTTATCGTAAAAGTGATGAAAGATCGCTTGCCCAATCGTTAAAATTTGCAACAGGCGGACCAACACCATTAACTAAAGATGGAGAAATGGCCTGGCCGCTTAATGGCGAGGATGCCAACCTTGTTCTACTAAATGCTTCTTGTTCAGCAGAAGCCGTTGCCAGAACACCAAAACGTGAGGCTGTTATCTTTAAAGGGAAAGTGGTATTTGGTCAACTTCAATAAGTGTTAAAGGAAAAGGTCCCGTCTAAATTTAGACGGGACTTTTCATTTTGAATCTAATCGCAGGTTTTTATTTAAAAGTCTAAATATCTTTAAAGAAAGTTGAATCTGCAGCAATTCCTCAGAATTTTTTAAATCGGTATTTAAAATTTCCTTTATTTTTTCAATCCTGTAAATGAGCGTATTTCTATGTAAGAACATCGCTTTCGCAGTTTCACTGGTATTAAGATTATTTGAAAAATAATTCTCTAAGGTAAATAGATAACTGGTTCCATGTAATTGATCATGTCCATAGATTTTTCCAAGATGCTTCATAAAAAAGTCTTCTAATTCTATATCTTTAATATTAGAGTCAAGGAAATAATAAACGGAATGGTCTTCAAAATGAGAAATCCCGCCGCGTTCATCAAATTTTTGCATCAGCCTTAAGGATTCATTAGCTTCTGAAAAACTTTTGTGCAGGGATTGGATCTTTTCATACTGTCTTCCAATTCCAATAAATAGGATGGTATCATTCAGTTGTTTTTTGAGAATATCATAAATTTTTGATCCGTAATTCTTCGCTTCGTTTACTGTAATTGACGGTCTATGTTCATTCTGACCAATTAAAATGATAATACGATTATTTCGATAAAAACAAGTAATCTCCCCGTTTGCTAAGATTGAAAAATCATAAATCAAATCGACGCATTTTCTTGTCTTGATTTCCAATTGAACTTTGCGCGCAACAATATCATCATATTTGGCTAATTCTTTGGACTGAATGTCAATGACTAAACAATAGTATTTATAAGTTGAATTTAAACCATGCATTTCACTCAGTGTCTGAATGGTTTCACTTGAGGTTATCTTTCCAGTTAATAAATCATCAAAGAAGTCCTCTCTAATTTTTAATTTTACTTCCTCAATTTCCTTCGCTTTTATCCTTTCTAGCGCCATATTAGTTGATGCCTGTTCTAAAATAATAAAGTCAAACTCCGATAATTCACGGACTGTCTGCCAAACAACGATATACCCATAAATATTATTTGATACAGCAACAGGCAGTATGCGGCATTTTATTTCCATTCCTTCTAAACGATACATTCGATTAATTGATTTCTTCATTTCACTGATGTTGTGCGGAATGGTATCAATGAATTCTTTTTTGAATACAGATCTGTTTTTGACTAGATCTAGACAATAGGCAAGCGGGATTTTGTTATCGGCATGCTCAGTATAATGTAGTAATTTCCAATCATTGTCCACTAAAATAATCGGATTATTAATGGTTTCCGACAGCATGGATGAAATTTTCTCAATTCCGCCGCCTTCAAGGGTAATTCTAAAAAACAAGTTATGCATGTCCAATGTTTTTCTATTTAACAGGTCGTATCTTCCAGAAGCCTTTTCATTAATGATAGAAATAACTCTTGATAATGTATATTCAAAGGGTAACTCGATTAATGGCAGGCCTAACTTGTTAGCGTGATCGATCATAGCTTGCGGGAGAGACTCGAAGTATCGTTTCATTTTTACAATAAGGCCCGCACAATTGATTTGTGCAAGCTCGTTAAGAATTCTAATTTGCAATTCTGTATCATCTTTAAAAATATATCCGGTTGATAATAGAAGTTCATTTGGTGAAAGCCAATCAAATGCCTCTGGATTTTCTATGATGTTAACCAATGATATTTCATTATTAATACCTTTTTCTCCTGCCACTATTTTTAAGCCATCGATAGCTTTTATTTCAAAAAGATCTTTAACTCGCAGCAATCCTTCCCTCTCCTTTGTCAAAAATTCCACACATTTCATTGTACATGATGCACAAATGAAACTAGAGCTTTTTGGTTTGATTAAACGAAGACTGTCTTATGATATATAACTAAAATAATTATGTAAGGGTTTTAAATTGTCAAATGAAATTGTAAGGAGGTTCAATTTGAATATCAGAAATTAGAGCTAAAAAGTCAAGATCTATGAGGTGTCTTTCGTGAGAAATATATTATCTGGTGATGTCGATTTTATCAAGAGATTAAATTGCTCTAATTTCACAGGTTTTGTTCATAGTGCATTTAAGCGGACCTTTAATATTCAATGTTTTGATGGTGGCGATTTATACACAATTGCATGCAGTTCTGTTGATAATGCGCCCAATACGTTAATTGTTGATACAGAAAATACTAGTCAATGGAACATTGAAGTAAATGACAGGGTTTTTGTGGAAGATAAAATCTTATACATCTCAAATAAACTCGCCTTAAATATTAGTCAAGCAAATGTATGGGAAAGCCTTTTGCCTCCATATCCCAGCAATGAAGATATCCTCCTTCACAATGTTAGGAGGGCAAGGGACTACATTGATTGTCAAGGTAAAGGCGGGGGGATAAAAAAACGCCTAATACCATTAAACCCATTTGAAGCTGAAATGTCCAATATGCTTGAACAGCGAACTAAATCTCTTTTAAATGATTTGGCCGTGAATCGAATAGACCTTGCAATTAAACATGCCGTTTCATTGGTCGGACTTGGACCTGGGTTGACACCATCAGGGGATGATTTCTTAACAGGATTGTTTACAACCCTTCATATGGAGCACAGTCCCCTATATGAGCACAAGTCATTTTGTGAAAAAGTAACAAAGAAAGCCAAACCTTTAACGAATGACATCAGTTATGCAGCGTTAAAGGAAGCATCCATTGGTAAAGTGAGAGAGTCTATCATTTCATTGGTTAACTCCTTGTTAATTGGGAATGAGGATGACTTAATTCTCTCTTTAAATAAAGTATTAAACATCGGTTCTTCATCTGGGACAGATCTAGCCTTAGGACTTGTCTGCGGATTAGAAGCGAATATAAAAGCAGGAGGTAAACTATGTTAGTTCAAGCCTTAATTAAGCCAAACACATATTTCGATTCAGTTTCTTTAATGTCGCTATCAACGAAAGCAAATCAAATTGATGGTGTTGAACAGGCCATTATTGCAATGGGAACAGAAATGAATAAAGAAGTTATGAAAAATGTCGGTTTAATGACAACTGAAGTGGAGGAAGCTGGCACAAGTGATTTAATCATTGTAGTAAAAGCTGAAACTGACGAACTGTGCGAAAACGCTTTCGAGAAAATTAATGATTTATTTACTAAAAAGAATTCGGGCAAAAAAGGGAAAAGTGATATTAAATATTCCACGATTTCCGCTGCAGCCGAAAATAACCCAGATGCCAACTTTGCGATTATTGCTGTAAATGGGGCATATGCAGCCAGAGAAGCAAGAAAAGCACTTGAGAAGGATTTACATGTCATGATGTTCAGCGACAATGTAAGCATCGAAGATGAAATTGAATTAAAGAATTTAGCTCATGAAAAAGGTTTATTAATGATGGGCCCTGACTGTGGAACAGCAATTATTGGCAATACAGCCCTCTGCTTCGCAAATGCTGTAAGAAAAGGAAACATCGGTATTGTTGCGGCATCTGGAACTGGCAGTCAAGAGGTAAGCGTACGCATTCACGAATTTGGCGGCGGAATTTCCCAATTGATCGGTACAGGTGGAAGAGATTTGAAAGAAGAGGTTGGAGGAATCATGATGCTTGATGGTATTCAAGCACTTGAAAACGATGAAGAAACAAAAGTAATCGTTCTTGTTTCAAAGCCGCCTGCATCTAGCGTGGAAGAGAAAGTGTTAGCAAAAATTAAATCATGTAAAAAACCGGTTGTCGTTTGGTTTGTTGGCGGGGATGAAGAAAAAATTACTGCTGCGGGCGCCCATTTTGCAAAAATGTCCAAAGAAGCTGCACTTAAAGCAGTAATTATAGCTGGAGCAGATGAAAGCAAGCTAAACAAACGAGCATTAAATATTCCGCTTATCGAAGAAGTTCGCACAAAGTTAACTGCGGAACAGAAATATATTCGTGGTCTTTTCAGCGGCGGAACGTTGGCTGATGAAGCAATGCATGCGGCAATGGAGAAGTTTGACAATGTTTACAGTAACATTCAAAGAAATCCAGAATTTCGTTTGAAAGATAGATATACAAGCCAGGAGCATACATTCATCGACTTTGGCGATGATGAATACACGCAAGGTAAGCCGCATCCAATGATTGATCCGTCTACTCGTCTAGAAAGGTTTATTCAAGAGTCCAAAGATCCATCCGTTGGTGTTATCGTAATGGACTTTGTTTTGGGCTACGGAGCTCACGAAGATCCAGTCGGAGCATTCCTTCCTGCAATGATAGAAGCAAAACAGCAGGCTGAACAAGAAGGAAGACATTTAGAAATCATTGGATATGTACTTGGTACAGAATTAGATCCGCAAGATTATGAAGAACAAATTAATAAACTGCTGGCAGCTGGAGTAACTCATGCAAGCAGCATGCAGAATGCAGGTTTATTGGCTCGTGAATTTGTTGTGAAGGGAGAATAGTCATGAGTAAGATTAATGAACTTTTTAAAAGTAAGCCACATGTTGTCAATGTAGGAATTGAGTCATTCAAAGATGATTTATTACAACAAGGTGCACAAGTCATTCATTTAGAGTGGACACCTCCTGGAAGAGGGAACCCTTCTTTAATTGCTGCACTTGATAAACTTGAAAATCCAGCTATTATGCAAAAAATTGAAGAAGCTAATAAATTGGCAGTTGAAAGAATTATAAATTCGCAGCCAGTATTAATCGGTTATGATCAAGCGATTAACTGTGTTCCTGGTATGACAAAAACAACCATTCTTCATGCCGGACCTCCAATCACTTGGGATAAAATGAATGGTCCGATGAAGGGTGCTGTTACCGGAGCGCTAGTATTTGAAGGCTTGGCTAAGGATTTAGAGGAAGCAGCTGAACTTGCTGCATCAGGTGAAATTACATTCTCACCATGTCATGAACACAACTGTGTTGGTTCAATGGCCGGTGTTACGTCTGCCTCAATGTACATGCATATCGTTGAGAACAAAACATATGGCAATATTGCCTATACAAACTTAAGTGAACAGCTAGCAAAAATTCTTAGAATGGGCGCTAATGATAAGAGTGTCATCGATCGTTTAGTATGGATGCGCGATGTATTTGGTCCTATTTTAAGAGATGCTATGAAACTAAATTCTGATGGCATTGATTTACGTTTGATGCTTGCACAGGCCCTTCATATGGGAGATGAGTGCCACAACCGAAATGTTGCTGGAACAACCCTATTAATACAAGCATTATCTCCTTATATTTTGCTAACAGATTACACAATCGAGCAAAAGAAGGAAGTATTGGATTTCGTAGCAAGCAGCGATTATTTCTCCGGTCCAACCTGGATGGCAATGGCGAAATGTGCCCTTGATGCTGCTCATGGTATTGAAAATAGTACCATCGTGACAACCATGGCACGTAACGGTGTGGAATTCGGAATCCGTGTTAGTGGAATGGCAGGAAACACATGGTTTACTGGTCCAGCACAAAAAGTAATTGGTCCAATGTTTGCTGGTTACAAGCCGGAGGATTCCGGACTTGATATTGGTGATAGTGCCATTACTGAAACATATGGATTCGGCGGATTTGCAATGGCAACTGCTCCAGCAATTGTTGCATTAGTAGGTGGTACAGTAGAAGAGGCGATCGGTTTTACAACTAAAATGAAGGAAATCACCACAGAGCAAAACTCTAACGTGACGATCCCTTTACTTGATTTTATGGGGATTCCAACTGGAATAGATGTTCGAAAAGTTGTTCAAACCGGAATTATGCCAATTATAAATACCGCTATTGCCCATAAAGAAGCAGGTATTGGAATGATTGGTGCGGGGATTACCTACCCTCCAGTAGAAGCTTTTGAGAAAGCAATGTTGGCCTTAAGCGAAAATATTCATTAATCAATTGCGCGTATTGGGGAAGGTGATTTCCGAAACCTTGATAAGTTGGTTTTGGTAACTTCCCCAAATGCGTCATTAGAACAGTGTTGGAGGACATTAGAACAGGAGCGGTTATAAATGGAAGACAAATCCTTAAATTTGGAACTTATCTATGCAAGTGAACAGGGAGATGCAGAAGCTGTACAAAGATTACTACAGGACGGCGCCACTGTTGATTTTAAAGATGAAAATGGCCGGACTGCGTTAATGGCTGCGACTCAAAAAAATCAATCAAATACTGTGAAACAGTTGTTAGAAGCAGGCAGTGATGTTAATACAAGAGATATTACCCAGCTAACACCTTTCATTTGTTCTGGTGCAAATGGTTTTCATGAAATTCTTAGCCTGATGTTAAAGTATGGAGCCGACCTTGACAGTGTCAATCGTTTTGGAGGTACAGCCCTATTACCTTCAAGTGAGAAAGGGTATTTAAAAACAGTCCAAGTATGCTTAGATGCAGGAGTTCCTGTCAATCATGCAAATAATTTAGGCTGGTCAGCCCTTCTAGAATCTGTGATTTTGGGTAATGGCGGCCGATTATACTCTAACATTATTGAAGTTCTTGTGGAAGCAGGGGCAGATGTGAATTTGCCAGATCGAGACGGAAAATCATCCCTTCAGCATGCCGCAGAATTAAAGCAGGATAAAGTAGTTAAAATTCTTATTAAGGAATATCAAGAAGATAACCAAGCAATTCAAACAGCCAAAAAGCTATATAAAGAAAATAGCTTTGATGAGGCAATTCTAGTAATCAATCAAGCCCTTTCAGAGGATCCAAGCAATCTTGATTATTATTTCTACAAAGGATATAGCTTGCAAGAATTAAAGCGATACGAAGAAGCGCTGGAAGAGTACAACAAAGCTTTAGCAATCAATTCCGATGATCTAGATTTCTATTTCTATACAGCAAATTGCTTAAGATTAATGAACAAGACTGAGGAAGCGCTTACAGAATATGATAAAGCTTGTGAATTAAACCCTGATGAAACGTTTTACCGTTACCACAAATCCAATTATTTAAGAGAATTGGGCAGACATGAGGATGCTGTACAGGAAATGGATATATTGCTTGCAATGCAGCCGCATCGTTATGATTTCTCCTTCCACAAGGCTAACAGTCTAAGATCATTAGGGAGACATAATGAAGCGATAGAAGCAATTGAGAATGCCATTAAACATGACCCGTCGAACCCTTTATATCATCTTCATAAAGAGCAGTCTATTAAATTATTAAAAAACAACTAGAAAACAGATTGGAGAGAACGAAATGGAAAAATTAGTGATTGTAGCAATAGGCGGGAATTCATTGGTCCGCGAAAATGGACGTGATTCCGTTCAGGATCAATATGAAGCAGTCTGCGAGACGGCGGTAAATATCGCTGATATGGTTGCTGAGGGCTTAAACGTGGTTGTTACCCATGGTAACGGACCACAGGTAGGGTTCGGTCTAAGAAGATCTGAATTAGCCAATGAAGTTGCCGGAATGCCGGAAGTGCCCCTTGTAAATTGCGGCGCCGAAACCCAGGGCGGAATCGGCTACCAAGTTCAGCAAGCTTTGATTAATGAATTTACGAAAAGAGGCATTAACAAAAAAGTGGCTACTGTTATTACACAGGTTGCAGTTAGTGCAGATGACCCGAATTTTGAAAACCCTACGAAGCCTGTAGGTTCATTCTTTACTTTTGAACAAGCAGAGGAAATGAAGAAAGAACATCCGGATTGGATGTTTATTGAAGACTCCGGCCGAGGCTACAGGAGAGTGGTATCGTCACCGAAACCAATTGATATTGTAGAAAAAGACGCAATTAAAACCTTAATTGAGGCGGGTTTTGTTGTCATTGCTGTCGGCGGCGGCGGTATTCCAGTCGTTAAAACAGAAAGCAATGAATATGTGGGCGTTGATGCCGTCATTGATAAAGACTTTGCAACCAGCCTATTAGCTGAACAAGTTCAGGCAGATACCTTGATTATTACGACTGGCGTCTCCAGAGTTTGCATTAATTTTGGCAAGCCAAATCAACAGGCGCTTGAAAATATTTCAATTGAAGAAACAAAACAGTTTGTTGCAGAAGGCCACTTCCCTCCAGGCAGCATGCTTCCTAAAATTGAAGCAAGTATAAATTTCTTGGAAAAGGGCGGTTCCAGGGTCATCATCACAAACCCTGAAAGTCTAAAGGATGCCATTCAGGAAAAAGCAGGTACCCATATTGTAAAAAAAAGATACTCATGACCCTTTAAGAAATTAATGCTTTTTATAATTTAGCTGCAATAAGAAACTATACATTTTTAAGGAGATTTTTACATGGGAAATATATCTTTATGGAAAAAAGGAGACTTTGCAGCTTCCTTCGGTTTGTTCGTTAATGTTTTGACAGACTTTTTGGTTATGATCTCATTATTACTGACTGTAGTTGGGATGCCAAAAGAGTTTGTTTTTAAACAAATTGTTCCTGGCTTTGGACTTGCTGTACTTCTATCTGGCCTTGTTTTTGCTTATTTTGCATATAAATTAGCTAAGAAAACAGGTAGAAAAGATATTACCGCACTACCATCAGGTTCTAGTTCACCTGGTATTTTTCTTATCGTTTTTGTAATTATGCTTCCTCTATATCATCAAACAAAGGATGCTGCTTTCACAACTACAGTCGGTGTACTTTGGTGCTTCTTTGAGGCCACTATGCTAATAATAGGTGCATTCCTAGGTGATACTCTTAGAAAGTTCGTCCCGAGAACTGTATTGCTGGCAGCCTTGGCTGGTTTGGCATTTGTATTCTTGGGTATGAACCCAATGCTGCAATCTTTTGAAATGCCTGTTGTGGCATTTGTTGCAATTATCATCATCTTCATGAACTGGTTAAGTAAACATCCAATTTTCAAGAAAATACCTACGGGATTATTATTGATCGTAATTGGAACTGCTATTGCTTGGTTATTTGGATATCAAAGTCCTGCTGAGGTTTCTGAAGCTCTGAAATCATTTGGCTTTAATCCTCCTATGCTGCATTTAAATGGGCTTTTTGACCATATAGACGCTGCTCTGCCATATTTATTAACTGCTGTACCTCTAGGGTTGGCAAACTACATTTTTAATCTGGAAAACGTTGAAGCTGCTGCTGTTTGTGGGGATGAATATAAAACTAGAGACGTTATGCTTACAAACGGTATTTGTTCTGCAATAGGTGGCCTTTGTGGTAACCCATTCCCAGTAACGGTATATGTAGGTCATGCAGGTTGGAAAGAAGTTGGTGCAGGTATAGGCTATTCTATCGCTAGCTCTGTTGCCATCTTCTTATTATCGATTTTAAGTCTTATGGGTTTGTTGCTAGCTGTTATCCCAATTGCGGCTATTGTTCCGATGCTCGTGTTTATTGCGATTGTAACAGGGCATCAAGCTGTCAAAAACAGTCCGCAATTTGAAGTCCCAGTAATATTTGTATGTTTCTTCCCATGGGTTGCTACTTGGGCACTTACCGCTGTTAATAATGCAATTTCAGCTACAGGTATGTCTGTAGGGAATGCTGCCAATCAAGTTTCTACACTTGCCCTGCACAATTCTGGACTTTTCTACGATGGCTTGGTTGCTTTAGGTAATGGTGCTCCAATTACTAGTGTTCTTTGGGGTTGTATAGCTATATTTACGATCCGTAACACGCCTATTGGAGGCATAATAGCTGCAGTGTTAGGGGCCATTTTAACCTTTGTGGGTGCAATTCATACAAACACTATCGGATTTGCACAACCAACTGCTATGCCTTTCGTTTGGGGATATCTACTAATTGCAGGATTTTTAGTATATAAACTCTATGTAAATAAGAAAGAAAACATTGGTCCTGTTACAGAGTAAAAGTAAACTTGGAGGAATTAGGCTATGGATTACATTAAAATGGCAGTAGATGCAACGATTGAAGGAATGAACAAAAAAATTGGCGGACCATTTGGTGCCACAATTGTACGCAACGGTGAAGTTATTGCAGCTGTAAGCAATACAATGATGAGAGATACTGACCCTTCTGCGCATGCAGAGCTGGTTGCTGTTAGAGAAGCTTGTAAAAAATTAGGGACCTTTGATTTATCAGATTGCGTAATGTATGCAACTTGTGAGCCATGTCCGATGTGTGTTTCTGTCATGATTTGGGCGGGTATTAATGAGGTTTACTACGTTAATACAAAAGAAGATGCTAATAAGCATGGGTTTTCAGATATGCACCTGCGCAAATATTTAAAAGGTGAAGATGATAGTGTTATAAAAATGGTTAAAGTCGAACCAAGAAATGATTGCGATTACTTATTTGAGCATTTTCATAAGCTTAACGATAAGTAACAAATATTCGAAAAATTCCGGTCTGTAAAAATCGAAACTAATTGATGAAGATTTGGGACAAACTAGCCCTTTATAATAAAAAGCGACTTTAATATTCAAATTTATGAATGTTAAAGTCGTTTTTTTAGTGCTGCTTTATAGATCATCTTTTTCTGTAAGGTGAGTGTGTAGAAATTCAATGACTTGCTTTAGTGCACTTTGAACAATGGGATTATGGAATTCTTTATCAAATACATGTTCTCCGTTAGCGATGGTTATTAATCTTGCTTCGACGGACTGTTTTAAAATAGCAGCTCTCATAAAAACAGACTGCTCGAAAGGGACATCCGTATCTTTTGTACCATGTAACAAAAGTGTTGGCGGATACTCTTTCGTAACATTGTGTATAGGACAAAAAGGACGGAGTGCCTCTTTATTGACAGCAGGATTAATACCAGTGATTTCTTCAATCCAAGCTCCGTGTTGCCTTGCATACACATAAAGGAGGAATCTCTGCTCTACAGATGCCTCTGTAATCGGCTGATGGGTAACTAGTGCATGAGCAAGGTTTCTCGGAACAAGGTCCTTTTCAAGGTAATATTTACTCGGACTTGTTGCCCAGCCGCCTAATAGATCGCCATATCCATAAAAGGAGATAATTGCACGCGGTTTATGTTTAAATGTCCCTGCAGAAAGGGCCAAAAATCCACCAGCTGAACTGCCCACTACTGCAATCTTTTTTGGATCAATCGAAAATCGTTTTGCTCCTTCTGTTTGCAGCCAAAGAAGAGCGTCTTCAACATCCTCAAGGATATCTTGTAGTTTTGTCTCTGGGGCTAATCGGTAGTCGATTGAAAAAAGGGATATCCCATTATCTGTGTAAAGCTGGATCATTTCTTCTGTCATTTCTTCTCTTGTTCCCCAAACGAGCCCGCCCCCATGAATATAAATAACCACTGGAGAGTTCTCGCGGCTGGTTCCATAAAAATCAGCCTTAATGGAACAATCGTTAATTTCCTTGTATATTACTGTTTTCTTCATTCCTATTCTCACGTCCAAACATGATAGTAATTCCAGCCTTTTTCTAGTTGAATTTTCGTTATTAATTTGAAATCCTTTACATTAAGAATTGTATTCTCAAAAAGCTTTTAATTCATCGTCCACGCAGACCAAAAAGGAAGCCTTTCCTTTATACAAGTTGTACAATAGAGTTCTTTTTGTATAATGCCTAATCAGTAAACATGCTAAGTATCCATCTTTTCAACAGAAAGTCGAAATTATTCGCAACGGCTGGGTCCAAAGGGAGAGAATCAGTGGTGGGCCAAAAAAATATAGAACATACTTTGATGGTATGTTCTATATTTTTAAGTTTATTTCATCTCATTTAACGCTCTGTATATTTGGGTATACATACTGCCTTGAATGATATTTTCAAGAAAGAAATCACCAATAAGCTTAAGATATTCTTCATCATCAAACATCTTTTTATTTTGCAGTTCCATTTCAGCTAACCCTTCATAGGTCGATAGTAGTGCATATGTATGATCTTCCCCGGATATGGGAGTCAATATTTCAACCTTATGGTCATAATTTTCATTCCGAAATTTTTTGAGCTCTTTTAAATTATCAATCCCCTCTTTAAATTTATCCTGTTTGATTTCAAACGTCTGATAAACATACACAGACATTTTTAACACCCCCAATTAATTTCCAGTTTGATGTTAATATTTGCAAATCGGTCTTAAATATTCATAGGGAAAAATAGATAATGAGTTTTTCTCTTTTTTAGTACTTTTGTCATTATTTTATTTTCGGTAAAGTGATAGAATTGAAAATTAAAGATACAAGTTTCATATTTTCAATGCAATATTTTGGAATTATTTTGAAACAAAATTGTGGTTGAAAACGTCTAAGATTAAAACGACGTAAATTAGAAGGGGAAAAGCTAGGGGAAATGACAAAATTAAAATGGGCAATTTCATTTTTATTAGCAGGTAGTTTAATAGGTTTGGCAGGCTGTTCGGTGCAATCAACAAAAGAAAAGGTAGCACATGCAACGGAAAAGCAAGAGAAAAAAATAGTAAAGAAGGAAGAACCTAAGAAACAAGAAGAAGAGAAACCTGTTTTTGTTAATATTATCGACCCGAGTAGTAAAACGGTTATAAAAACAATTTCTCCAAAGGATATGGGATTTAAAACCGACATTGAAAAATATAAAGCTGAAATAGCAAAATTGGCGAAGGATTTTGCACGGGGAACAAAGGATATCCCTGGATATGATAAAAGAATGATTCTTGATAAATTGGATGCAAATGGTCAGGTTATCAAGGGGACTCCGCAAACCATTCTAGATGAGGATGAATTGACAGGAAAGATCCTCCAGCTTTCCGAAACAGGCGGCAATGTAGAAGTCCCGCTCTATGTAACTGCCAGTGGATATAAGGTGGAAGACGTATCCCAATTAGGGGAGACAGTTGTCGCCTCTTATACGACCCATTTTAATAGCGGGATTGTTGGCAGGTCAAAAAACATTGCTTTATCCGCAGCTGCTATTAATAATGTAATCATCGGTGTCCAAGACAGCTTCTCTTTTAATACGACCGTTGGGCCAAGTGATGCAGCCCACGGCTATCAAAAAGCACCTGAGATTCAGGATGGGAAATTAGTCGATGGGTTTGGCGGCGGGATTTGTCAGACTTCTTCAACCCTGTATAATGCCATTGATCAGCTGGCTGTCAGCTATATTGAAAAGCATCATCATTCCCTTCATGTCGGATACGTCCCTGAAGGAAGGGATGCAACAGTATCCTATGGAGGTAAGGATTTTAGATTTAAAAATACCACTGGTGTACCAATTGTCTTAAAAGCTATTGTAAGAAAAGGTTCTCTTACCGTTGAAGTAAGAACTTCAAATGCGTATAAAAGTCTTATTAAGAAAGCAATTTAAATAGGAAATCTTTATTTTTTAACCTTCGGCCAGCATCCTTAAAATGCTGGTCTTTTTATTTAAAGAAGTAAACCCATTTATTCTTGAATATTAAACCATCACTTGACTTGCTGCATATTTTGATTAATAACGGGTGAAATCGACTATAGAAAAAATATTTTAGCGGGTGTAGGGGGAACTATGGGATGGATCAAAGTAAATACGCCTCAATGAAGCAAAACTTTATTGAAGAAGCGACGAAAGTGAAAGAAAGTTTTGATACTGCTAAAAAAGGGCTCTTAGAAGAATTTGAAGTAAGAAAAATGGTTTTTGAGGCTGTCAATGATCGGTTTTTAAAAACGGAAGAAGCATTTTATCGGGGTGAAGTATCACAGGCAGAGTATGATCGAGTGAAAAGGGATCAAACACTAGTAGAAGAAACAATGAATGACTTAAGTAAAAAGCTTGATGAAATCAATAAGCTTATGGCAAAGCGTCTCGAAGTCGTTCTTGCAAAGCTTAATGACTTAAAAAAGGAATATGTCGATGAAATTAACCAAGAGAAGAAAAAATTAAAATATCAGTTAATGAAGGCAAAATATAACTATCTTCAAGATACAATCAACGCCAAAAAATATTTCCTTAAACAATTAAAACAGGCCAAAAAAGATTTTAATAAAACTTCTAAGGAGATTCATAAAACCTCACAAGAAATGAGTTCGGAAAATGATCTTCAGGAGATTATTCAGTCTTTAGGACTTGACTCGATTATCGAACTGCCGGACGATTTTCAAGTTGTCGTATCAGAAGTCATTGACGATGAAGAAACAGCGATAACAAAAGAGGAATTGCGTGATGCTTTACACTTAGGACAGATATCGACTAAATTAGAAAAAAAAATAAACAAAGCTATTCGCTTAGGGTTAATTTAAAGCTGTGTTAGAGGTAATGGCTGATTTTGAAACTATGTTGAATGGAGCGCAAATAAATAGCCAAATTAAAGAACCTTTAACAGCTCTATTTTCGATAGAGCTGTTAAAGGTTTTTGTAAGGATTATCTCGTTTCCTCCCAGTCCGTATAATTGCCGCTGCCTTGACACCCTGGACATTCAAAGGAATTAAAATATGCAAATTCATTATAAGGATAAACTGTATAACCTCTGCCTTGGCAATCAGGACATTTGCCTTGGTCTTTCATATTTGAAACATGATTTTGATATCTGGTCTCTTTCCATTGGTTAAATGAGTTGAGAAGTCCCATTTAATTCACCTCATCTTTTTACAATAGTATGGGGGAAAAATGGAATTTTTATGCTTGTATTTTCCATTTATCAAACTTCTTTATTATTGTTTGATAATATTTTATATGAAAAAACGCTCACTTTTGTGAGCGTCAGATTGTCGAGAAAGTGTATTTTTCTCGGCAATTTTTTATGAATTAATTGGCTCTGCTATCTGGCCTGTTGATTTCCGCTCCGGTCACTCGCTTTCCGCGGGGAGGCTCCCCGGCACGCCCGCGGAAAGCGAAGCGCCTGGAGCGCAAATCAACAGACTAATTTAAAAGCCAATCTACTTTTTACCAATAGGCTTTTCTTTTTAACTATTTCCAATGTTTAATTTCTTCATCCGATATTGCAGGCTTTGTCGGCTTAAACCTAGAAGGCCCGCAGTCTTAGAAATATTGAAATCATTTTTTTTCAAGACATGGTCAATATAAGATTTTTCAAATAATTCCATTTGGTCCTTTAATGGAACCGTGGTTTCTGCATTTTCATTAATAAAAGTATCTACAGTTGAAATAGGGATCATCCGTTCTTTCAACTGCATTCTACTGCGATACTGATAGGGTAAATGGGAGTAACGAATAATTTCCTCATCCATTATAATGTTCATCGCCGCTTCAATAATATGCTCTAACTCACGGACATTACCATGCCATTCATATTCAAAGAAGGATTGTTTAACCTCCTCAGATAACCCTTGAACATTCATATGGAAGCGTTCATTATATTTTTCGATAAAGTGCTCCACTAATAACGGTATATCTTCTTTTCTTTCTCTTAAAGGCGGAATAAAGATGGTCACCACACCCAGGCGGTAATATAAATCTTTTCGCAAATGATTATTGGCGATTGCATCAATCGGATCCTCATTAATATTGGCAATGACTCTGACATCAACAGGTGTATCTTTGGTATCTCCGATGCGACGTATCATCTTTTCTTGAAGAACACGCAATAATTTTGCCTGAAGATTTAAATTTAAGGAATTGATTTCATCAAGCAATAACGTTCCGCCTTCCGCCTGTTCAAATAATCCAGGGTGATCAGTTGCCCCTGTAAATGCTCCTCGCTTTGTTCCGAAGAGCAGACCTTCAATTAAATTGTCAGGTAAGGCTGCACAATTTTGCGAGATAAAGGGAGCAGATAACCGGCCGCTGGCATTATGAATGCTTTGGGCAAAAAGCTCTTTTCCTGTGCCGGTTTCGCCGACAATTAATACATAGGAAGAGGTACGGCTGGCACGGGTGGCCGCTTCGATGACCTCTCTAATAGCAGAGCTTTTTCCAATAATTTTATCAAACGTATACCGTGTAGACCCCTTATTCAAATTTCCCTTCATGAGACGTTCTAATTTCGTCACATCGTTTGCAATCTCGACAGCACCTTGCAGGGTATCACCTTGATAAATAGGGATGGTATTGTTTATCGTCGTGATTGCCTGGCCTTTATTATTAAAATAGGTTTGTTTAACGTTGGCAGTTTCTTTGCCTTCCTGCAGTGCTTTTACAAGAGTACTAGATTGGTCATCCTTAAACATGAACACATCTAATAACTTTTTATTGATAACGTCCTGAAAATCCATGGATTCCATTTGCATCATTTTTTTATTATAAATAATAGACCTGCCTGTTTCGTCTACGGCATGTACCCCGACATCGACCTCGTCTAATATCCGTTTATATATCCGATTTAAATATTGTAAGTAGTGGATGTTCTGATTTGTACTTTCCATGATGATTTCATTCCTTTTGTTTAATCCTTTATGCACCTATTTAATCAAAAAAAACGTTTTAATGCAAAGAAATTTTGCGTTATTGTAAAAATAATGCGGATTTGTGCAAAAAATAATGGCGAACGTGTTGTCAGAAACCCCATAAAACCGCAAAAATAATGTTGGCACGGAACTTGCATATTGTTTTAATGGAACAATAAAAGGGGGTAAAAAAATGCAAGCGTATTCTCATGAACCATTTACTAATTTTGCAGATGAAAAAAATATTAAAGCTTTTGAAGAGGCACTAGCATATGTCCAATCCCAATTAGGAACTCATTACCCAGTGGTCATTGGCGGTGAAAAGATTACGACGGAAGAAAAAATCGTTTCAATAAATCCGGCTAATAAAGAAGAGGTCATCGGAAGCGTTTCAATGGCCAATCAAGAATTAGCAGAAAAAGCGATGACTGCGGCATTGACGGCTTTTGAATCATGGAAAACATGGAAACCGGAGCACCGAGCCAATATCTTATTCCGTGCTGCTGCTATCATGCGCCGACGAAAGCACGAATTTTCTAGTTATCTAGTAAAAGAAGCTGGAAAGCCGTGGAAAGAAGCGGATGCTGATACTGCTGAAGCGATTGACTTCATTGAGTACTATGGCAGACAAATGTTGAAAATCAAAGAAGGTGTACAGGTTCAAAGCCGCGCAGGCGAGTATAACCAATTTAGCTATATTCCATTAGGAGTAGGGATCATTATTTCACCATTTAATTTCCCATTAGCGATAATGGCAGGAACCACAGTTGCGGCAATTGTTTCCGGTAATTCCGTTCTATTAAAGCCTGCAAATTCAACGCCAATTGTTGCTGCAAAGTTTGTTGAATTGATGCATGAAGCAGGGCTTCCAAGTGGAGTATTAAACTTTGTCCCAGGCAGTGGCGCACAAATTGGTGATTATCTTGTAGATCATCCGAAAACACGTTTTGTATCCTTCACAGGTTCACGTGAAGTTGGCTGCCGAATTTACGAGCGCGCTGCAAAGGTAAATCCAGGACAAATTTGGTTAAAACGCGTAATTGCAGAAATGGGCGGAAAAGACACTGTGGTTGTCGATAATGATGCTGATTTGGATTTAGCCGCAGCTTCCATTGTTTATTCGGCTTTCGGATTCTCAGGTCAAAAATGTTCTGCAGGCTCCCGTGCTGTCGTTCATCAGGATGTTTATGATGAAGTTCTCGAAAAAGCTGTTGCCTTAACGAAAACACTAAAACTAGGAAACACGGAATCACTTGAAACTTATATGGGACCAGTAATTGATGAGAAATCGTTCAAGAAAATAATGAACTATATCGAAATTGGTAAGGAAGAAGGCAGGCTCATGACTGGTGGAGAAGGAGACGACTCAACTGGTTACTTCATTCAACCAACGATATTTGCGGATCTAGATGAAAATGCCCGCCTGATGCAGGAAGAAATTTTCGGACCGGTTGTGACATTCTGCAAAGCACGAGATTTTGACCATATGATGCAAGTCGCCAATAATACGGACTATGGTTTAACAGGAGCCTTAATCTCAAACAACCGCGAACATATTGAAAGAGCACGCGAAGAATTCCATGTTGGAAACCTTTATTTTAACCGTACATGTACAGGAGCAATCGTTGGATATCAGCCATTTGGCGGATTCAATATGTCAGGCACAGATTCTAAAGCAGGCGGTCCTGATTACTTACTTCTTCATATGCAAGCAAAAACAACATCGGAAATGCTCTAATAGCATGTAAATAAGGAGGAAAAGATTATGAACGGAACAACAACAAAATCAACCACTATTATTGAACAAACTCAAAAATTCGGTGCAAACAATTATCATCCGCTGCCAATCGTTATCGCCAAGGCAGAAGGTGTTTGGGTGGAAAACCCTGAAGGACATCGTTACATGGATATGCTTAGTGCCTATTCCGCCGTCAACCAAGGGCACCGTCATCCTAAAATTATTCAAGCATTAAAAGACCAAGCAGATAAAGTGACCTTAACATCTCGTGCATTTCACAATGATCAGCTTGGACCGTGGTACGAAACAATTTGTAGGCTGACAAATAAAGATATGGCCCTTCCAATGAACACAGGAGCAGAAGCGGTTGAAACAGCACTAAAGGCTGCCCGCCGCTGGGGTTATGATGTGAAGGGAATTGCTGAAAATCAAGCTGAGATCATTGCGTGCATAGGAAACTTCCATGGCCGGACAATGGGAGCAGTTTCCTTATCCTCTGATCCTGAGTATAAACGCGGATTCGGACCAATGCTTCCAGGAATCAAATTAATTCCTTATGGCGATCTTGAAGCATTAAAGGCAGCAATTACCCCAAATACAGCTGCGTTCTTAATGGAACCAATTCAAGGTGAAGCTGGAATTATCTTACCGCCTGAAGGGTTCTTAAAGGCAGCATCAAACTTATGTAAAGAAAACAACGTCTTATTTATTGCTGATGAAATTCAAGTTGGGTTAGCTCGTACAGGAAAAATGTTTGCTTGTGATTGGGAAGAAGTAGAGCCAGATATGTTGATCTTAGGAAAAGCACTAGGAGGCGGCGTATTCCCAATTTCTTGTGTTGTTGCCAATTCTGATGTGTTAGGTGTATTTAACCCAGGTTCACACGGATCAACATTTGGTGGAAACCCGCTTGCTTGTGCTGTATCCCTGGCAGCATTAGATGTCATTGAAGAAGAAAAATTGGCGGAACGCTCTTTAGAACTAGGAAAATACTTCCTTGAACAATTAAAAACAATTAACAATCCGATGATTAAAGATGTACGAGGAAAAGGCTTGTTTATCGGTGTTGAATTAACAGAAGCAGCAAGACCATATTGCGAAAAATTAAAAGAAGAAGGCCTACTATGTAAAGAAACACATGATACAGTAATTCGCTTTGCACCACCGCTAATCATTTCAAAAGAAGAAATCGACTGGGCCATTGCAAAAATTCAAGCAGTATTATCGTAGTAACATTCAACAGGCTGATGTTAAAAGCCATTGTTGATTGGAGCGCAAATCAACAAACTAGTTTAACAGAAAACATATTTTATAATACGACGGGGTGCCGAAATGTCTGCTAACAAAGTGGTAGATGAAATTACGAAAGAACAGCAAAAAGAGCAAGAATCATTAAATTTATTTTTATCAACACAAACAGTCATTCAAAAAGCGCTGAATAAATTAGGCTATGCAAACGAAATGTATGAATTATTGAAAGAACCAATTCGTATGCTAACAGTTCGAATTCCAGTGCGAATGGATGACGGTTCGGTCAAAATTTTTACAGGGTATCGCTCCCAGCATAATGATGCGGTAGGACCAACAAAAGGCGGCGTCCGCTTCCATCCTGAGGTAGACGAAGAAGAAGTAAAAGCCTTGTCGATTTGGATGAGCTTAAAGTGCGGAATTACAGATCTTCCATATGGCGGCGGTAAAGGTGGCATTATTTGTGACCCGCGTAAGATGTCTTTTAGAGAGCTTGAAAGATTAAGCCGCGGATACGTTCGTGCTATCAGCCAAATTGTGGGACCAACAAAAGATATTCCAGCTCCAGATGTCTATACGAATTCGCAAATAATGGCCTGGATGATGGATGAGTACAGCCGTTTACGCGAGTTTGATTCACCAGGATTTATCACTGGAAAACCGATCGTATTAGGCGGATCTCAAGGTCGTGAAACTGCGACTGCCCAAGGCGTAACCATTTGTATTGAAGAAGCAGTTAAGAAAAAAGGTATTGAGTTACAAGGGGCGCGCGTCGTTATTCAGGGATTTGGAAATGCCGGAAGCTTCTTAGCTAAATTTATGCATGATGCCGGTGCAAAAGTTGTCGCTGTTTCTGACGTATATGGCGGCGTTTACGATCCGAACGGACTAGATATTGATAACTTGCTCGATAGAAGAGACAGTTTCGGCTCTTTCTCACAATTATTTAAAAATACGATAACGAATAAAGAACTGCTTGAACTAGACTGTGATATCCTTGTTCCTGCTGCCATTTCCAACCAAATTACTGCGGAAAATGCAGCGAATATTAAGGCATCCATCGTGGTGGAAGCGGCAAATGGACCAACCACACTTGAGGCAACAACAATCCTGACAGAACGTGGTGTCCTACTCGTTCCGGATATTTTAGCAAGTGCAGGCGGTGTAACAGTCTCCTATTTTGAATGGGTGCAAAATAATCAAGGCTACTATTGGTCAGAAGAAGAAGTAAATGAAAAACTGGCAAAGGTAATGGTTGGTTCATTTGAAAATATATATCAAACTGCTGAAACACACCAAGTAGATATGCGTTTAGCAGCCTATATGGTTGGAATTAAAAAAGTGGCCGAGGCATCAAGATTCCGCGGCTGGGTATAAAAACGCAAAAAAAATGGTAACTCATCTTTCATCTATATAAGAATCCGCTATGACTGTAACGAAATCAAAATAGGAGTGAAGAAATTGCAAAAGGTAAAGGAAACTATTTACAGTCCTTGTTCCGGCACCGTAGAAAAAGTTTTAACTGAGGAAAACAACCATGTTTATGAGTGGGAAAAATTGTTCCAAATTAAAACCCATAACGGTAAGATTGAAGAGATTTCGATTGGCATAAGCGGTCATATTACATCACTGCATGTAAAGAAGGGCCAGAGAGTTACCAAAGAAACTTCTCTAGCTATTATTCAAGATGATTTACTAATTACAGGCAGTGATTAAAAAAACATGCTCTTCCCATTTTAATGGGAAGAGTATTTTTGCGTTTAATGTGCAAAATATTTTTCAAATATGCAAAATAAATTGGCGGATTTGTTCGAAAATTATTCACAAATTAGGATTTTAAAAGTTGGCATAGAAATTGCATATATAAATAGTAGAAATAGTGATAAATTTAGAAAGATTTGGCGGTTGATAAATTTCGACAAATATTTTAATCTTTCATTTGTGCAAGGAATGTGAAATTCTTTCTTCAAACAAAAATTATCCTATTTTAGCATAACCCGTCTTTAATTTGAAAGCGCATTCTTCATCGAGGGAACAAGGGGGAAATTTAATGAATTTACCGGGAAACAATGCATCAAATGAATTACAAAGAACGATGAAGTCCAGACATCTATTTATGATTTCGCTAGGAGGGGTTATCGGATCCGGTCTATTCCTTGGCTCAGGATATACTATTAGCCAAGCAGGACCAACCGGTGCCATTCTTTCCTATATTGTCGGTGGCTTTATTATGTTTTTGACCATGGTATGTCTGGGTGAACTATCAGTAGCCATGCCGGTTTCAGGATCATTTCAAACGTATACGACCAAATTTATTGGACCGGGAACAGGTTTCGCGCTTGGATGGCTCTATTGGCTCGGCTGGGCTGTTACGGTGGCGCTAGAATTATTATCTGCCGGTCAGCTCATGCAAAGATGGTTCCCTCATTCACCGATTTGGATTTGGTGTGCGATATTTGCGATTCTGTTATTTGCACTTAATGCTCTTTCAGCAAAAGCGTTTGGTGAAGCAGAGTTTTGGTTTTCCAGCATTAAGATTTTAGCCATAATTATGTTTATTGTTTTAGGCGGCGCTGCCATGTTCGGTCTAATTGACATGAAAGGCGGACATGCTGCACCATTTTTATCTAATTTTACAGCACATGGGATCATGCCGCACGGTTTCACAGCACTAATCGTTACGATGATTGCGGTAAACTTTTCGTTCCAAGGGACCGAATTAATTGGTATCGCAGCAGGTGAAAGTGATGACCCGGAGAAAACTATTCCAAAATCAATTAGACAAACGGTTTGGCGTACACTGTTCTTCTTCGTATTAGCGATCTTTGTAGTAGCTGGATTAATTCCGATGGAAAAAGCGGGTGTCGTCGAAAGTCCATTTGTTGTCGTTTTTGATAGTATCGGTATCCCTTATGCCGCAGATATTATGAACTTTGTTATTCTAACTGCCTTACTATCTGTTGCGAACTCAGGCCTTTATGCGGCAACACGTATGCTTTATGCGATGTCTAAAGAAAAAATGACCAGTCCAAAGCTTACAAAAGTAAGCAAAAGTGGAGTTCCAATTAACGCTTTATTTTTTACAATCGGTATTGCACTATTATCCTTACTTTCAGGGTTTTTTGCAGAAGAAACAGTCTTTATGTGGCTACTCTCCGTAGCAGGATTAGGGGCACAAGTCGGATGGATTTCCATTACAGCCTCACAAATTGCTTTCCGGAGAAAGTTTATTCGCGAAGGCGGTAAAGTGGAAGATCTTAAATTTAAGACACCTTTATTTCCACTTCTTCCGATTATTGCATTAGTCTTAAACGTTTCTGTTCTTGTTAGTTTAGCGTTTGACCCTGCCCAAAGACTCGCACTATATCTTGGCGTACCATTTGTGGTTGCGTGTTACTTGATCTATCACTTTAAAATTAAAAAGAATCGTGAACAGGACGGAACGGAAGAACAAGAACTTCAGCTTCAGGACAACAAAAAAATGATTATTTAATATCGTAAAAACGCTTGGGGTGCAGTTCACAATTTCCAAGCGTTTTTTTTGGATATTCCTGCCCAAACTTCAAACAATAACATCGAGGTGATGAAATGGGAAATTGGAATGAACAGGCAGCTCCGAATAATAACCTTCCGCCAAAAACGATTCGGTCATCAGAAATGATGTTGGGGGACAAAGCAAATCATGCGTTCAAAGAGGTATTATCAGATGGCGGTGAGAGAGACCAGTTCATTAAGCGCCAAGAAAACGACCTAAAAATGAAATAGAAAAAAACAGTGACGATTGAAATTTTCGTCACTATTTTTCTTTACAAATGAATTGGAACGATGTAGAATTTCTATGTACCTAATATTTCTAGGTAGGTGAGAAAATGTTTAACCGCGAATTAGTGAAAGGCAGTACCTCTTTAATTTTATTGCAATTATTAAATGAGCGCGATATGTACGGCTATGAATTAGTGAAAGAGCTGGAACAGCGCAGCGATAATGGCTTGAGCGTGAAAGAAGGGACCTTATATCCTGCCTTGCACAAGCTAGAGAAGCAGGAGTATATTGAATGCTACTGGCAGGAGCAGGAAAAAGGTCCAGCGCGTAAATATTATCGGATTACAAATGCCGGTAAAGAACTGTTAGATGAGAAAACTCGCGAATGGCAGGATTTTGTTCAAGTTATGAATAAAGTAATTGGGAGATCGAAGCATGGAACGGTCAAAGATTAGGTTTCTTGAAGAATTATCAAAGGGATTGATAAACCATAAAGAAAAAGAGAATATTCTTCTTGAATATGAATCCCATATTGAAGAAATCCTGATTGAATCCAATGATTGTCATACTGAAGCTGAAATCTATGATAGAATCGTCTCCCGTTTGGGCAGTCCTGATGAGATATCTGGCTTGTGGAACGAGGAGCTCTCGGTTACGCCAAGTAATATGAAATTGGTGTTCATCCTGTTAAATATTATCTTTTTCGGTGGAGGAAGTTTATTAACTTTAGCCCATAATCTTTATCAATGGGAATGGCTGTCTGTCCTTTGGCAACATTTAACCTCTATTCCTATTCTAATTGCCATTTTATACATGTTTTTTTGGGCATTACTCGGATATGAAATCGGCAAAGGTTTTGGTCATAGGGGGAAAACCCTTTTAAGAAAAACATTCTTACTTTCTCTAATCCCTAACTTATTGTTAATGGTTCTGACAGTATTTGAAATCATACCTCATTCCTGGTTTGCACCATTATTAACGAAAACATTTATTTTTGCTTGTATCATTTTTACCATTTTTCTTTATCCAATTAGCTGGTTTGGCTACCGCTGGGGAAGGAAAGCATCGATATAAGCAGTTTTTTTTGATTATATACCTAGTAAAACTATATATATAGAAATTCTACATGAAAGAGGGATGACGGTGGAAACGAAAATTAGTAAATCAGATTGGCTTTTTTTAGTTTTTTGCTTACTGCTTGGTATTTTAGGGGAAGAAGCATTTTTTCGGGGTAAAATTGGAATTTCTTATTTTGTATTTATTGCAGGTTTCTACGCGGTATTTTTTTGGCGTTACCGCCGATACACTTTTTCCCATCAAAGAATGGGCTATCTGATCCTTTGTTGTATTTGGCTCTTGTCTGCAAGCTTTTTCTTGAATGACAACGAGGTTACTTATGGACTCAATATTATGGCTATTCCTTGCTTGGTCATCTTTCATCTTGTTTTAGTCACCAGCCCGAAACATATGAAGTGGAATCAACTTGGGATGATTCCCTATTTATTTTCCATGCTTTTAGATTCAGTAAAATATAATGCGGCTTTTTCTGGTGTATTTGCAAAGGGATTGAAACAAGGTGTTGACGAGAGGAAGACCGTCATATGGAAAAAAGTACTTATTGGATTGGTCATTTCACTGCCTGTTTTAATTATCGTACTAAATTTACTCATGTCGGCAGATGCGCAGTTTAAACGGATGATAGGCGGAATACCGGAGTGGTTTAACGTCATCGATTTGGAAAGTATTTTTAGGGTTGTAATTATTCTCTTCTATACCGCGGGCTTTTTTGGATTCATGCAGATCCTTTTAAAAAAACAAATAAAAGTTATCAAACAAACCGCTAATGATCAAGGTTCCAAGCTTGATTCGATTATTACCATTACGGTTTTAATTGTAATCAATGCGGTATATTTATTATTTACAATGGTTCAGTTTAAATATTTCTTCAGCGGCTCTTTGCAAGGGGATTATACGTACGCAGAGTACGCACGAAAAGGCTTCTTTGAGCTATTGTTTGTAACGCTGATAAATTTATCGATTACAGTAGTAGTACTGACTGTCGTTAATCATGGGACTAATTTTGTAAAGCGGTTCATGCAAATTTTGCTTACAATTTTGGTATTGGCTAGTTTTGTTATGCTCATATCTGCTTTTATGCGTTTAGGCATGTACGAGGACGCCTATGGATTCACCTTTACTAGGATACTTGCCCATTCGTTCATGATATTCCTTGTTGTCATTTTCATGTATACATTGGTAAAGGTCTGGGTTGAAAAACTGTCATTGTTTCATTTTTACTTTATTTCATCTTTAATTTACTTCACAGCCATCACAATAATAGACTTAGATAAAATGGTTGTGAAGGAGAATATGGATCGCTACACGGAAAGCGGGAAGATCGATATTTACTATCTAAACAACCTATCCTACACAGGTGTGATGGGATTGATTGACCTGTATGAAAAGGATAAATCAATAAATGGGTTAGAAGGAATATTGTTTAAACGGAAGCAGCAGGCCCTAACAGAAAATAACCCTTGGCAGTCATATAATTTAAAAAGAGAGCAGGCTTTCGCAAAACTTAAAAAGCTTGATTTAAACTAGAAAAAAAGCGTGCAAAAAAAATTTGCATGCTTTTCTTTTTTTTGTGTAACTTTTTCATAAATATTTCGTCTTTCTAAATTGCGAATATTTTAAAAAGTTGATTTTTGTGGGGGATGAAATGAAACGATTTATACGTAATATTATTCGACTTGTTTTGATTATTGCCGGGTTCCTATTTATTTTTAAACTTCCATTCTTATTAGGAATTGGAAAAGATCATGTTGTGTTAAATTTTAAAGCATTTTTTGGGGGTGTGAAGTCAGATTTTCAATCTTTATTTCGAATAAAGGATGCTGCCTATCTGTCGTTTTTTAAGCAATTGAACATTGCGGAAAGTTATCAGTATTCAATTACGATTCTATTTTTTAGTTTAATCTTTATTATTTTCATGGGTTTGGTATTTGCAGTTTTGGTTATGCTCGCACCAGAGAAGCTGAGAAATAATTTAAAAAGTGGTATTAACTTTTTTGAAGCAGTTCCAGATTTATTAGTGATTTTTTTATTTCAGTTTTTTGTCATAATTCTCTATAAAAAAACAGGCATTAAATTTTTACAGTTATATGGTGTTTTTGGTGCAAAGCCGTACTTTGTCCCAATCATGACAGTCTCCTTCCTGCCTTTATTTTTATTGATACAGTTTTTAATTAAGGTTATTACCGATGAACAATCCCAGCAATACGTGCTCTATGCGAAAGCCAAAGGAATCGGACGCCTTAGAACCCTGATTTTACATATTATGAGAAACGTTTTTCCACTTTCTGTATTACAGCTTAGGACCATTGTTTGGGTATTACTTTCCAATATTTATTTAGTTGAATATTTGTTTAACATTAATGGATTTACGCAGCAATTTTTTAAAATCATTTCTATGGGAGGAGATTTCGTCTCGCTCGTAGTCTGTTTGTTAATGTTTTCGCTTCCATTGGTGTTCATTGAAGCGGCAGGCTGGACGATTTCAAAGTTAATAAGAGGGAAGGAGCGTGTAACGATATGAAGAAATATAAAAAAACAATAATCGGCTCTTCCTTACTACTTCTATTGTTATTAATGAGTATTTTCTATCCTGCCTACGGACCGAAAGATTATAATCATCAGGTTTTAGTTAAAAATGAACAAGGCCAGATCATTGGCAGGGCTCCGTTTCCACCTTCCGAAAAGCATATACTTGGAACCAATCGAAATGGTGAAGATATCCATTGGCTTTTGCTATATGGGGCAAAATTCACGCTTATTTCTACATTTGGAGTCGCCATATTAAGGGTATTAATTGGTGGATTATTGGGGATTTTTCTATCAATCTGGACCCCTTTTTTAAAAAGTTATGTGAAGGACTTTTTCCTGCCCTTCCGTTATATCCCTTTAATTCTCATAGGGATTATTTTAATGATTCCAATTGTAGGGGATTTTAATAATGTTGCAATCTCATCGATTGTTACCTATCAAATTATTATTCTCGTTTTTATTGGTGTCCCATCTGTAACAATATTCGCATCAGATGTAACAGATGAGTTATTAAAAACATCCTTCGTTCAAAGTTCAATTTTGATGGGTGCTGGTAAATTTCATCTTATAAGAAGACAATTGCTGCCCTATTTACGTTCTTACAGCGTTTTATTTACCGTTCAGCAGCTTATCAGTACGCTTCAGATAACGATGCAGCTTGGGCTGTTTGGTATGTTTCTCGGTGGAAGGAATAGGGCGGGAATCTTTGGAATTGATGACCCAGATAATCCGCCGCCACATCCTGCAACAATCACTAACGAATGGGCCGGATTAATCGGCCAGAATTTTAATGAATTTTTGCTTGCTCCCTGGACGATCTTTTGTCCTGTGATAGGGTTTTTTATTGTCATTGCTATTGTTAATATGATTAAAAAAGAATTAGAAGAAAACATGAATGGCCTGCGAGTTGTGAAAAAGAAAGAAAAAAAGAAAAATGAAGGGGTCCTGGAATAAGGAACAGGGTGTAAGTTAAACTGGATAGTGAAAAAAACCGGACCTCGGTCCGGTTTTTTTATTGAGGAAGAAGGAATTCTACAAAAATTAATGTGTATTCTACAAAAAAATAGGGGGATTCTACAATATTTTGAGTGCATTCTTCAAATTATTAGGAGTATTCTACAAAATGAAGTGGGATTACCCCGAAATTAATAGGTATTCTACAAAAAAATTGAGAGATTCTACAAAAATAAGTGGATATTCTACAAAAATTAAGCGGTATTCTACAATTTTTGACTTGTATCGAAGCACAAAAAAAGCAGGATCTTGATGATCCTGCTCATGCTTATTATTAGTCCCCACTAAACATATCAAAGATCCCTTTAGCAATACTGCCCTCATCTTTACTGCCGCCGCGAGAAGGGGCTGCAGCAAATACACGGCTGGCAAGACGACTGAATGGCAGTGATTGAATCCAAACAGATCCTGGACCACGCAATGTAGCGAAGAATAATCCTTCACCGCCAAACAAGGCAGTTTTAACGCCTTTAACAAATTCAATATCATAACCTACACTGCTGGTCATTGCTACTAAACAACCAGTATCTACCCTAAGAGTTTGGCCGGGTAGGAGGTCCTTTTTAATAATGGTTCCGCCGGCGTGAACGAATGCCAACCCGTCACCTTCAAGCTTTTGCATAATAAACCCCTCCCCGCCGAAAAAGCCTGCGCCAAGTTTCCGTTGGAATTCTATTCCAACCTGAACGCCTTTTGCTGCTGCAAGGAATGCATCTTTTTGACATATGATTTTTCCGCCATATTGGGTTAAATCCATTGGAATGATTTTACCAGGATATGGAGAGGCAAAGGAAACCCGCTTTTTTCCAGCTCCTGCATTAGTAAAGGTAGTCATAAACAAGCTTTCACCTGTAAGAACACGTTTACCTGCACTAAATAGTTTACCCATCAGGCCGCCGCCGCCGCCTCCAGATCCATCACCAAAAATGGTCTCCATATGTATGTCATCTTCCATCATCATGAAGCTACCCGCTTCTGCTACAACCGTTTCATGAGGATCAAGTTCTACTTCTACGAACTGCATATCATCGCCATAAATCTTGTAATCGATTTCGTGATTGTTCATTGTAATCCCTCCAAATTTTAAAATGTCCACCTCCTTACATTATAAAAAATTCAGGAAAAATATACTATTTTTAAATGAAGATAAAATAAAAAGACGTCTGTCAAAAACAGACGTCTTTCGCGTATTGAGGCGAAAAACCACACTCCACAATGTGTTCCTAAAAGGAATGTTTTTCGGCTTACACAATTCAGCTCATCGCTTAACTATCTTAACATTAATGGGCACCAGAACACAAGCTAAAAATTTTGGTTTATTTTTCAAACAAAATTCTTGATAGGATATATGAATTATTATATATTCAAATAATCAGATATACTAAAATAAAAAGATAAGAAGGGTTCATATGTTTAGTGACAATAGGTTCCATCAATATTCATTAAAAAGCGTACCAAAGGACTTGCTCTCAGGTTTGATTGTCGGAGTTATCGCAATTCCACTTGGTATGGCGTTTGCCATTGCTTCAGGGGTGAAGCCGGAGTATGGAATCTATACGACGATTGTTGCAGGGATTCTCATCTCTCTGCTTGGAGGATCGAAATATCAAATTGGCGGTCCTACCGGTGCATTTATTCCAATTTTATTCGGAGTGGTAGTGTCTTACGGTTATGAAAATCTCCTGATTGCTGGGTTTATGGCCGGAGTTATTCTTCTCTTGATGGGAGTTCTGAAGCTTGGGTCACTCATTAAATATATCCCTAGACCAGTAACAATCGGGTTTACTGCAGGGATTGCGGTTACGATTTTCACTGGACAATTACCTAGTTTCTTAGGTTTAGAGGGAATCAAGAAGCATGAGGAATTTATACGCAACATTGAAGAAATCATTGTCCATCTTAACTCAACGAATGTTTTTAGTATTATCACAGCACTCATATGTATAATAACGGTTATTTTTACACCAAAAATTGCACCAAAGGTTCCAGGTCCGCTTATTGGCTTAATTGTATCCACACTTGCAGCAACCTTGTTTTATCCCTCACAAGTCGCAACCATTGGAACGGCATATGGAGAAATTCCAAGTACACTGCCTGCACTCCATATACCGAACCTGAATATTGAGCAAGTTATGAAATTATTGAAGCCCGCCTTTATCATTGCGATGCTTGGCGGAATAGAATCACTTCTGTCTGCTGTTGTGGCCGATGGGATGACAAATAGCCGGCATAATAGTAATAAGGAATTAATCGGGCAGGGAATCGCAAATATGATCACCCCATTATTCGGCGGTATTCCTGCAACTGGAGCGATTGCCCGGACAGCTACAAATATTAAAAATGGTGCTGTTTCGCCATTTTCAGGGATCATTCATGGGATTGTTGTTCTGCTTGTGCTGCTGTTTTCTGCACCATACGCTTCATACATCCCACTTGCCAGCATGGCACCTATTTTAATGGTCGTCGCCTGGAATATGAGTGAAAGGAAGGTATTTGCTCATATATTAAAAACAAAATCGACAGATTCACTAGTACTCTTAGTTACGTTTTTATTGACCGTTTTTGTGAATTTGACAACCGCTGTTGAGGTGGGACTTGTCATGTCAGCCCTTTTGTTCACTAAACGGATGAGCGACCTAATGGTCACGGCGAAGGCCTTGCCTAATCGAAAGCATAAAAATGAAAAAGTAGAGACTGGCATGGTCACTGATACACATGACTGTCCGCAAATCAGCATCTTTAATGTCGAAGGTCCTTTATTCTTCGGTGCAGCCGAAACATTTGAAAAAACCATCATGAGCACAATAAACTACCACCCCAAAATTTTATTGCTGCGAATGAGCAGGGTCCCGTTAATGGATACAACAGGTGAAGCGAATTTATCTAGTATTGTTCATCATTTTTCGAAAAATGGTATAGTATTGATATCAGGCTTAAATGGCCAGCCGGAAAGCGTTCTAAAGAGAACTGGATTGTTTCAAACGATTGGCGGAGATCATTTTTTTGAGCATACTGGAGAAGCCATTCAATTTGCCCTGGAGCAAATTAATAAAAATAAATGCCTTGGCTGTAAGCATTTTGCATTCAGGGAATGTAAGAAGCTATCTGCCACTGAGGCGGTAGAAGATAGGAAGGGACTAACTGCTACCATCTAATAATATTTAGGAGTGGAAGAATTGAATCTTGAAATGCAGCAGTTTAAAGCGGATTTTTTTAAAGCACTGGCGCATCCTTTGAGAATCCGCATTTTGGAGCTTTTAGCAGAAGGGGATAAAAACGTCAACGAAATCCAAACTCTGGTTGGCAGTGAAGGCTCTGCTGTCTCCCAACAGCTTACGATCTTGAGAGCCAAAAATATTGTTACAGGAACTAAAGAGGGAAATAAGGTCATTTACACACTGAAGGACCCGATGATTATTGAACTGTTGGCTGTTGCCAGACAAATCTTTAATAATCATCTTGTTGATACCATTACAATATTGGATAAATTTAAAGAAGAAGATGAAGAAGAAGCTATGGTGCCGAAGAATTAAAATCTTCGGTCTTTTAGTGAACAACAGAAAGCGATTACAAATATTTTTCGACAAAATCCTGCACGGTCATTGTCTCGATGTATAAAGCAATCAATTTATATAGTAAAATTCCAAACAGAAATTGGCAGATATGTAGAATTGTGTTGGTTTATGTCAATCTTGGATTTATTGACATATAGGCCTAAAAGCGTTATATTTTAAACAGCCGTTGCACGAGATTAGATTTATGTTACATGCTTGTTCAAAGTTTTAACCGATGTTTGGATGAGGAACTGAAGTAAAGCTATCACGTTGTAATTTGGTGAATTTTACACATGGCTTGTATGCAAGCCAATAGGAGGATATTTTTACATGAAAAACGGTAAAGTAAAATGGTTTAATTCAGAAAAAGGTTTCGGTTTCATCGAAGCAGAAGACGGAAACGATGTATTCGTTCACTATTCTGCAATCCAATCTGAAGGTTTCAAAACTTTAGAAGAAGGTCAAGAAGTTTCTTTCGAAGTAGTTGAAGGAGCTCGTGGACCACAAGCTGCTAACGTAACTAAGAAGTAATTTAAAAAAACCTATTATAACAGTCCGGTTAATTGCCGGGCTGTTTTTTATTTTATAAAAAACATACCCTTCCTTCCAGTAAACTGCCAGCATTTCCAAGACCTTAATGTATGGTATTTTGCTATAATAGAAGTATTGGGAAAAAATGCAGTGGGGTGAAGCAAATGAAATTTATCCATACAGCCGATTGGCATTTAGGCAAACTGGTCCACGGTGTTTATATGACAGAAAATCAGCGGGAAGCACTTGAACAATTTGTAGAAATTGTCGCCGAGGAAAAGCCTGATGCCGTGGTCATCGCTGGCGATTTATACGATCGTTCCGTTCCGCCAACCGATGCCGTTGAGTTACTTGATGAAATTCTTATTAAAATTAACGTTGAATTAAAAACGCCCGTCGTGGCAATTGCCGGAAATCACGATAGTGCTGAAAGACTTTCTTTTGGCAGCTCGTGGTACAAGCATAGCCAATTCTATTTATCTGGCAAGTTAACAAACAGCTTCAAACCCGTCCAAATCAATGGGGTGAACTTTTATCTGGTTCCTTATGCGGAACCAGGTGTTGTAAGACAGCTTCTTGGCGATGCCTCCATTCATTCCCATCAGGATGCGATGAAAGCCCTTATTGGCAATATGGAAGAAACGCTAAATCCGAATGAACCAAATGTCTTGGTCGGTCATGCATTTGTTCTGGGAGGACAAACCTCAGACTCCGAACGGATTTTGTCCGTTGGCGGCTCGGGATGTGTCGGTGCTGAACTGTTTGAACCATTCTCATATACCGCACTTGGCCACTTACACAGTCCTGATGCTATTAAACACAACAAAGTGAAATATGCTGGCTCCCTTTTAAAATACTCTTTTTCCGAAGCTAAACAGAACAAGTCTATTTCGATCATTGAGATGGATGATAAAGGTAACTTTACTCATCGTTACCGTTCCCTCACACCAAAACATGATATGCGGGAACTGCAAGGACATTTAGAAGAACTACTCGATCCGCACTTTTATGAAAAAGAACGAATTCATGACTATTTAAAAATCACCCTGCTTGATGAAGGGGCCTTAATTGATCCGATTAATAAACTGCGTCAGGTTTATCCAAATGTTCTGCACCTCGAGCGGAAAATTGATGTTACTGATTTAAAGAAAAAGCAATCTTTTAATGCAATCAGAAGTGAGAAAAAATCAGAGATTGAGTTATTTGAGCAATTTTATACGGAAATGACCACGTCCGAATTTACCCAAGATAAAAAGGATGCAATAGTTGGGGTTATTGAACAAGTGCTAAAGGGGGAAATGGCGAAATGAGACCATTAAAACTGACGATGCAAGCGTTTGGCCCTTATGCAGGAACTGAGACTATTGACTTTTCCAAACTGGGAAATCGGACGATGTTTGTGATTTCTGGAAAAACGGGTGCAGGTAAAACAACGATCTTCGACGCTATTAGTTATGCCATTTATGGCAAAGCGAGCGGGGAGGATAGGAACGGCCCTGAGTTAAGAAGTCAATTTGCCAAGGACGATCTTTTAACAGAGGTCTCATTAGATTTTTCCCTTCGAAACAAAGTATATTCTATCACCAGGTCGCCTCAGCAGCAAAAGAAAAAAGACAAAGGGGAAGGTTTTACATCAATTGGTGCAAAAGCCGAGCTTTTTGTGTTGGATGAGTCAGGTGAGAAAAAGCTGCTCGCTTCTAAAATCACCGATGTGGAAGAGAAAATTAAAGAAATTATGCTGATTGATGCGAATCAATTCCGGCAAATCTTAATGATACCCCAAGGTGAATTCCGCAAGCTATTAACGTCTGACAGTAAAGATAAAGAAGTCATTTTACAAAGGCTTTTTCATACCCAGTTTTATAAAATGGTCGAAGAAAAACTGAAGGATGAGGCTACAGAGCTGAAAAGGTCTGTTGAAGATCAAGTTCAAGCGAGGAATGAAGCGATTCGCCGTATTCATGCTGTCGTAAATGAAGAGTTACGTGAATTCTTGGAAGCAGACAGCGTAAACGATACAGTTATCATGCCTCTTCTGCAAGGAGAAATAGCAGGATTAGGAGAAAAACTCGAACAGCTGGACCTTAAATTGAAAGATAAGGCCCAGGAGCAGGACATGCTGAAGAATCAGCTTTTCGAAGCCGAAGCCATCCTAAAACAATTGCAAACGAAAGAGGAATTGAAGGTGCAGCGAGGCACGCTGATTTCTCAAGAGGAATTGTTCACAGAAAAAGAACAGCAGGTTCAAAGGGCTCAAAAGGCCGCCGTTTTAGCCGAGCAAGAAGCGCTATGTCATCGGTTGAAAAAGGAAGAAGACCAGCTTGGAGTAAATGTCCAATCAATTAAGATTGATATTGAAAAATTACAAGTGCTGCTTACCCAATATAAAGGGCAGCTTCAAAAAGAGATGGATCGTGAAGGAGAGCGTAAGTCCGCGCTTGACGCGGTCAATCGACTCTTGAATATGAAAGAGGATGTCTATTCATTTGCCGCTATGGTTAAAGAGGCTTCCAGGGTGGAAGCATTTTTAAAAAATGCCCAGGACAAACATCGTCATTCCGAACAAACACTATTGCAATTAGATGAACGGCTTAAATTTTTGCAACAGCAAAGTTCTGAAATCGAAAAGGGGAAGCTTTCCTTCCTAGAAAATGAGCGGAAGGTAGAAAAGCTTGATGCAGAGTTAGAGCGTCTAGAAAAATATCAAACATTTCATATTCGCCATCAAAATGCGGTGCAAAATCTTAAACACATAACGGGACGGTATGAAAATACAGCTGCAAGGTTAGCAGATGCAAAGTCGCTAGTGGAAGTGTTGGAGAATAAATGGCTTCATGGCCAGGCATCACTTTTAGCAGCCAGGCTTCAAACTGGTGAGGCCTGTCCTGTGTGCGGTTCTGAGCACCATCCTGCACCAGCCTTTAATCAAAATGACACAATTCCAACAGAACAGGATATGAAGGTTGCGAAAGAACAAGCGTCCCTTCGAGAAAAAGAAAAGTCTACTGATGAGGCCGCCCTTTACCAGAGTCAGTCTGCCGAAAAGGTCCAAAGGGAAGCGTTGGATGAAATTTTGCAGGAAATTCGTATACATCGGGTGGATTTTAAAGAAAATGATTATTCATTAGTTAAGTCCGAAGTTGTCGCTGCGAAAAATAGTTTGATTCTTACACAAAGAGAATTATCTCAACAAATTGAACAGCTAGAGAAAGTGAAGACAGAGATAGAGAAAAGAGAAGTTCAAAAGCTAGGATTACAAAAAGCGATCCAGCAATTTGCTAGTGAGGTGACGGAATTAACGATTCAATTTACTGAAAAGAAAACAAATCTGACTAGATTGATGAATGTTATTCCAGAGAACCTTCGTTCAGAGGCCGAATATGAAAATGCACTTGCTGTTTCACGTAAAAGTCATGAAAACTTAGTGAAACTACTGGAAGACGCGCAGCAGCGTTTGCAAACAGTAAAAGAAAAGCTTGCGGCTGAAACGGCAAGATTACAGAATGCAATGAAACACTATGATGAAAAGCAGGAAGAGCTTAATACAGAACGTGAGGTCTTCAAAAATAGACTTTCTGAACAGGGATTTGAAAATTTTGGAGTGTACCATGCTTCGAAACTAATTGAAAATGAAATTCGCAGGCTTGAAAATGAAATCCGTGATTATCGTGAAGTGCTGCGTTCAGTAACTGATCGATTGAGGGAGTTAACGGAACTTTTGGCAGATGTGAAAACACCAGATGTTGAAGGACTTAAGTCCGAGGTAAGCAAGATTGGCAATGAAATTGAAAATCTCTCAAATCAACGCACCGATCTTTTTGTGAAAAAACGGGATAATGAGGATATCTTCAACCAGGTTGAACATTTGAATGAAAAAATGAAGGTGCTTGAAGAACGGTACAAGCTGATCGGCCATCTTTCCGAGATTGCCAAAGGACAGAATAATTTCCGGATTACCTTTGAACGATTTGTACTGGCGTCTTTCCTGGACGATATTCTTCGTGAAGCCAATGTACGGTTAAGGAAAATGACTTCTGGACGCTTTCAGCTGTTAAGGAAAACAGACCGTTCAAAAGGGAATGCCCAAAGCGGTTTGGAATTGCTTGTTTTTGACCAATATACGGGGCAGGAGCGCCATGTTAAAACTTTATCCGGCGGTGAAAGCTTTAAGGCATCTTTATCCTTAGCGTTAGGTCTTGCCGATGTCGTTCAAAATTATGCTGGCGGCGTCTCCCTAGAAACGATGTTTATTGATGAAGGCTTCGGTACACTTGATCCTGAATCACTTGATCAGGCCATTGAAGCATTAATGGATATCCAAAGCAGCGGACGCTTGGTGGGCATCATCTCCCATGTCCCGGAATTAAAAGAACGAATAGATGTCAGACTGGAAGTCATTTCAGGACAAACCGGCAGTACGACTGAATTTATGTTTACAAACTAATTTTTTATAAGCAGTGGATTTCACTTAGGTGAAATCACACTGCTTTTTTGTTATTGAAATACACTTTCATTGCCCGTGGAGCTTGTTTTATCCTGTTGACGGTAAATGAAACGGACTTTTATTGCCCGAGGAGCTTGTTTTATCCTGTTGGCGGGAAATGAAACGGACTTTCATTGCCCGAGGAGAGTGTTTTATCCTGTTGACGGTAAATGAAACGCACATTCATTGCCCGGTGAAGGTGCTTTTTCTCGTTTAAGGTAAATGAAACGCACTTTCATTTACCGAAGAGAGTGAATTCGCATATTCATGGGCAATGAATCCTTTTTCAACCGGATCCTAAAGGGCTTTAAAGTTAGGAAACGGGTACTGAGCTTCAGCAAGAGTTGAAAGACTAGTCAATTCAGATATTGCACCAATTTTATTCCAAACTGCCATAACATTTGGATTTTGGTGTGCATTTTCAATCGCTTCCGTCGATTTCCACTCAGCTATTTCGATAATAGTACCATCTTCGGCTTGAAGCGTTAATAACTCACGGTCTGTTAATAATCCTTCTTTGCGCAATGTAGGAATATGTACTTTCAAGACTTCCATTAATTCTTCCTCATTACCAGGCGTTGGCCGATAAAGGGCCATAAAAACTAACGCAGACATTCAATTTCCTCCTTTTATTGTGATTAATTAACTATACCCAATTTTATAATATAAATAAATCAACATTAATAATGAATACTTCCAAGTAGAGAGGTATTTTTGATAGAAACGTAGAAAGGTATAAGGGGAATATTGCAATAATAAGGGAGAAAGCACCATGATCAAAGAGATAAATTTACAAAATGATTGTTTACTAAAAGAACTGTTTGACCTTCAAAGAGCTTCCTATCTTGTTGAAGCGGAGTTAATCAATTTTTTTGAAATACCGCCCTTAAAAGAGTCCTTGGAGGATCTAAAAGAGAGTGAGGAAACCTTTATTGGATATTTTGAAGATAGCGAGTTGGCGGGGGCTATCTCTTACACTATTCAAGAGCAAGTGGTTACGATTTGCCGAATGGTTGTCCATCCAAACCATTTTCGAAAAGGGATTGCCCAAATGCTTCTGACCTATGTTGAGAAAAATCATTCTGACTTACCGATATTTAAAGTATCAACCGGGAAAGAAAACAGCCCTGCCAAGAATCTATATCTTAAAAATGGGTTTCAGTTAACGGGAGATATTGAGGTTGTCCCTGGATTATATATTAGCCATTTCGAAAAAAGAAAGGAAGAAATGCAATGACAGTTAAAGAAACATCTACTTTCACACACAAACAACTTGCCGGAAAATATTTTAATGCCGCGTGGGATATCCTTGATCTTACAACAAGAACGATAGAAGATGAGGAGAAAATGGTACATCTTGCTCATTCATCCTTTTGGCATTGGACACAAGTAGAGGACCATACGCCTAAAAATCTATCAATTGGTTACTGGCAGCTTTCACGAGTGTATGCAACCGTTGGTAACGGGGAAAGAGCACAATTTTATGCGGAACGCTGCTTGGATGTTAGTTTAGAGCATAAGATAGAACCCTTTTATGTGGGGTATGCATATGAAGCATTAGGACGAGCGAAGTTCCTTTTAAATCAGCGCGACCTAGCGATAGAGTACTCGAAACTAGCACAAGAATATGCAGAGCAAGTTCAAAACGAAAATGAAAAATCTATGCTGAAAAACGATTTGAAAACGATAGGATTTTAATAAAACAATTAAGGAGCCCAGAAATTGAGGCTCCTTAATTGTTAAAATTACTTGCTGCTGTAGAATTCCTTGACCTTTTTGATTTCGGATTCTAAATCTTCATCTATATCAGCATAAAATAATACAGCGGCAAACTCTTCAGGTGTTAAAAATGCAGACCCTGTTTCCATTTCTTTCAGACGAATAGCATTATTGGTTTTCTCCAGCTCGATAACTCGAAAACTATTTTCGGAATTTAACTTTGCTGTTTTGCTGCCGTTCTTATTAACATTTACAACAATATTTCTATTACCTAATTGAACAGAATCAACTGTTTTAGTCATCAGTTTTTAGATTATTTGTGTAAAAAATTTAGACCATCTAGGAATAAATTTTTCAATTTAGTAAAGATAAAGTAATTTTTAAAAATAAGGAAACCATAGAGGTAATGATGTCAGGAAAATGTTCAATTAAGGTGATTTGATGGTCATAACCTTTTATTTTGTCATTAGTTGGCTGATGATGGGCTTGTTCATTTTTAATCGTAAAAAAAGCTGGGGCACGAAAAAAGAAGTGGCTTTTCTTGTATTACTAGGCTGCCTCATTAATTCGCATACCTATTTAGGCTTATTTGAGACATTTAAATGGATGAAAACAACTATAGAGCCAAAATTGTATATTGCTTTTCTCCTTTTTAGAAGTGTGTTTATCCCTTTGTTTGTATCATTTTTCACACTTCTATTTGTAAACTGCCAAAAAAATAAAAAGCTAATGTGCCTATTCATTTATTGTTTAATCATTTTTGGGCTCGATAAAGTAAGCCTCAGTTTTGAACTGTATAGGTTCAAGAAGTGGAATCATTTTTTTACATTAGGGTATTATCTTCTCTACTTGTTTTTTATGATTATAGCATTGAAGTGGTTTAAGCGGTTAGACGGGAAGGAGGTGGATTTAGGAGATGATGCTGACAGAAAAAGGCTTTGGTTTAAATGATTACTTTGTGATTGCTGCGGTATTTATCTCATGGATCATCTATTACTTTCTTCCAAAGATTTTTTCAAAACAATTTACTGTTCTTATCTGTTTATATAGCTTGACCATATCTAGTATCTTTGATAATTCCTTCGGTGCTACTCCGTTTGATTTTTATGATATTATGGACGGACCTGCTTATACAGTCATGGATATACTTGTATATTTCCTATATCCGCCAGCCGGCTATGTTTTTTTGTTCCTCTATAAAAAACTTCGAATAAAAGATCAGCAACAAGTGTTATACATCCTAGTATTTACTGCCTTATCGCTTGGAATCGAATGGATCTATCATAAAATGGGCGTTTTTAAGTACAAAGATGGCTATAACATTTTTTACTCCATCTGTATTTATTTGTTCGTCCAATCTATTTTGGTTTTATTTTATCGATTTCTATATAACCACAGGGGGGAAAGGATTGCCACATCAAAAAGCAGGGATTGACGCAGGCGGGACACTCGTGAAAATCGTTTATCAGGAAAGTAATAAAAAACATTATAAAAAGTATCCTATAAATCAATTAAATGAAGCCATTTCATGGTTCAATATAGTCGCTCCAAATGTAAGTGTCGGCTTAACGGGGGGAAAGGCACATCTAATTCAAAAAAAGTATTTACCTAGTGCCGTACATATTCCTGAGTTTCAAGCGACCTGTGAAGGGGCAAGAATTTTAATGCTTGAGGAGGAGAAAAGCAGTGATCAACCTTTTTTAATCGTGAACATTGGAACGGGAACATCCTGGCATTTAGTAGTTGGAGAAAAGTATGAGCGAATACTCGGCAGTGGAATTGGCGGAGGTACATTTGTCGGGCTGGGCTCCATATTAACCAAAAAGGAAGATTTTCAGGCTCTTATCAATCTTGCAAATAAAGGAGAAAAAGAGAATATCGATCTGCTGGTAAAAGATATTTATGAATCGGCCGAACCGCCAATTGATGGGCATTTAACTGCTGCTAACTTTGCAAAAGGATTAAAGGTGAAGCATTCAGATGCCGATCGAATGGCTGCTGTTACAAATTTGATCGCAGAAACAATTGCCCTCCTAACGCTGCAATCTGCCGCCATTCATCAGGTTAAAACAATTGTCCTTATTGGCAGCACCTTAATTAGAAATGAATCTTTAACATCCACTCTAGAATACTTTATGAAAAGATTTGAGCTAGAAACCGTCTTTTTAGATAAAGGGGAATATTGCGGGGCTGTTGGGGCTTATGATTTTGTCTAAAAAGTTCGCTTGAACAATGTTCCTTTTAAAGCTACAGTAAAGGGGAAGACCGATAAAGTAGGTGGCAAACTTGGAAAAACGATATTTTACGATTGGAATGGCAGGACATATCGACCATGGTAAAACGTCCCTAACAAAGGCACTTACCAATGTCGATACCGACCGTTTAAAGGAAGAAAAAGAAAGACAAATCTCGATTGAACTAGGATTTGCTCCACTATATGAAGATGAAGAAATTCAGATATCTGTGATTGACGTTCCTGGTCATGAACGGTTTATTAGGCAAATGATTGCTGGGGTGGCTGGAATAGACCTTGTCGTTCTGGTCGTTGCTGCTGATGAAGGAGTCATGCCTCAAACGCGGGAACATCTTGATATTTTAAAATTTTTGGGTGTGAAAAATGGTTTAGTAGCGATAACGAAAATCGACCGGGTTGATGAGGATTTTATTGAACTCGTTAAGGATGATATTTTAGAAGAACTTACTGATACTGTTTTTGAAGATGCCCCCTTTGTGCTGGTGGACAGCCTTTCCCATAAGGGAATCAGTGAAATTAAAGAATTGATTATTCAGACATTAAAGGAGCAAGAAATGCGTGATGCCAAAGGAGCTTTTCGCCTTCCGATTGATCAAGTGTTCACTGTAAAAGGACAGGGAACCGTTGTCCGTGGAACGGTTTATGAAGGGACTGTCGAGGAAGGGCAGGCATTACTCATCATGCCAAAAGGAATCGAAGTTCGAAGCCGTCAAATACAAGTCCATCATCATCCAGCACAAAAAGCCTATGCAGGGCAAAGAGCCGCTTTAAACCTCTCTGGTGTTTCTAGGGAAGACCTGGAACGGGGGGATGTCCTGGTTTCTTCCGAACATTTTATCGTTACTAAGACTATTGATGTAGCTATTCGAATTGTCGATGAACTCGAGCATTTAGTGAAGCAGCGAATGCCAATTAAGCTGCATATTGGTACAGCTGAGGTTATGGGAAGAATTGTTTTCTTTGACCGAAATGAAATTAAAGAAGAAAATGGAGAAATCCTTTGCCAGCTAAGGCTTGAAGAAGAAATTCTCACAAAGCGGGGCGACCGTTTTATTTTACGCAGGCCAAGCCCGCAGGAAACAATTGGCGGCGGCTGGGTTATAGACCCCAGAGGCCAAAAATATCGCTTTGGGAATCAAACCATTGAAGAACTTGAAAAGAAAAAGGCAGGTTCTCCGAAAGAACGAATGATGGCTGCTTTATTCGAAGCGAAAAGCCTGCCTCTCACAGAGCTGATAAAGCGGACTGCACTTGATGAAGCAACCTTAAACAAACATTTGGGTGATGAAGAATTTGTTTTATATAATGGAAAGGAATACTCTCTTCGACTAGTAATCAATTCAATTGAAGAAGATATTTTTGATAGATTGCAGGAGTTTCATCAAACTCATTCGATGAAACAGGGTTTAAATAAAGCAGAGCTGCTACAATCCATGCAAAAAAGATTTCCTAAATCGCTGCTGGATTATGTGATTGAAAATGGAATCACAAATGGCATATTTAAGCGAAGAGAGCAATTTGTTTCATTAGTTTCCTTTGTTCCTCATGTGACGAAAAGCTGGGCAAAGAGGACAGAAAATATGCTAGTGGAAATGAAAAGCGATGGATTAAAGGTTCGTTATGTAAAAGATTATTTTAATGCAGCGGGTATTCCTGAAAATATATTGCCGGATTTAAAACGGTTTCTAGAGGATGAAGCCTTAATTGTTCCATTGGATGAACAATTTGCTTATCATGGGGATGTGTTTGCAGCTGCAGTGGAAAAGCTTCGCAGGCAAACGGGCACCGAGTTTGATGTGGGGGAAGCAAAGGAAGTGTTGGAGCTTTCACGTAAATACATGATTCCATTTTTAGAACGATTGGATGCACAAGGACTAACGAAGCGGGTAGAAAATAAACGGGTTTGGAAAGTATAAAAAGAAAAGCCTCGATTCCTAGTTAGGAACGAGGCTTTCGCTATGTCTATTTAAGATAGAAACTCAGCTGGATTTAAGCCTAGCTCGCGGCATATGTCAGCAACCATCTGCTGTTCATTTTGATCGAATTGTCCATCAGCATATCCAATGGCAATACAATAGCGGGCTACTAAGCGGGCGATTTCTGGTTTTGGCCTTATTTTACCTAAGGCACGGAAGGCTTCAGTCCGGCCCATCATCCGGTCATGTTCCATTTTAGATACGAACATATTGAATTTTTGAATGACTTTGTTGGTATCAAAAACTCGTAATTCTTCACTTTGATGGACAAAATCAAGCATCTTTTGTCTTTCTGAAGCATCTAAGTATCCATCTGCCATGGCTGTCAATGCACATGCGGCCACAACTGCCTCCAAAACATCCTGGCTTTTATAACGATTAAATAATTCTTGTGCTTTCTTCTTTTGCGTATTGGCCCATTCCATATAATCCGTATTGGAAGGAGACCAGGTGCTTCCACAATTGTTACAGGTAAACTTTAATTGATTTTTTCCAATAAAACCGCCGAGCAGGCCAACAGGACCAAGGATCAGACCGCCAACAGCTGCCTTTCCAAGACCAAAGCCCTTCTTTCCGGTCCGTACGTTCGGAGAGTGACAGCGCGGACAAACGATGTCATCTCCGCCATATGTATGAGCAGAAGGCGAGGATGTTGAATAGCTCTGCGCTGGATATCCATAAGCAGGCTGCCGGTTTGATGGTTCAGGCTGCAAATGAATGGGCTGCTGCTGATAGGTATTTTGGTTATTTTGACTTTGCCTATATGGATCATAATGAGTTTGGTTTTGCTGATATGGATTATTATTACTTGTATTTTGCTGATATGAATTTTGCGTGCTTGGACTCTGTTGATAATTTTGTTGTAGTGATGGCTGAATTGGTACGGCAGGAGCAGGATCGTCAACTGTAATCCCAAAATTCCTGCATAATGCTGCTAAGCCCCCTTGAAATCCGCTCGCAATCGCATTAAATTTCCATTCTCCATTATGGCGATATAATTCGGCTGCGACAATGGCTGTTTCTACTGTGAAATCTCTACCTAAGTTAAATCTTAGTAATTCCTCATTCGTCAATTCATTAAAAATCCGGACGTAGGAATCGGATACCTGTCCGAAATTTTGCCGTTTCATTTGGGCATCATGAATCGTAATCGTGAAAGCAATTCGGTGTATATGTTCAGGAACTCTGTTTAAATCAATTCTGATTTGTTCGTCATCCCTTACTCCGGAGCCAATACGATTATCTCCACTGTATAGGACGGAACCATTTCCACCGGAGGGATTGTTATAAAAAACAAAATCTTGATCACTGTTTGCTTTTCCAGATGCACCTAATAAAAAAGCGGAAGCATCCAAATCAAAGTTAGAACCCGGGTTATTAATATTCCATCCTAGGCCGACAACGACATTTTGAAGGCCGGGATGGGATTTTGTCAAATCCACCTTTTGGCCTTTACTAAGGGAAACACCCACACTTTTCACTCCTAATTTGTTAATTAATAATATGTACGGTTAAGCTTTGGAAAAGTTTCATTTAAAATAAGTTTTCGTCATTCCGTAATGGAATATGATGCTAAAATGAATAAAAAATGCAATAGGGAGGGGATAAAGAATATGATTGAAACGGAACGATTGCTGCTGAGGCCGCTGTTATTAAGTGATGCAGAGCAGGTGGAAGAACTTGCGGGAGATTATGAAATAGCAAAAACCACATTGACCATTCCGCACCCTTATCCAAAAGGAGCTGCGAAGCAGTTCATTTTAAAGATGAATAATGCTGAGAAAGAGGGAAAGCTTGTTATTTTCGCCGTCACAAAAAAAGAGGATGGTATTTTAATAGGCATTATCAACATTTCTATCAATATCCACCATGAAAGAGGAGAACTTGCTTATTGGATTGGAAAGGAATATTGGGGAAAGGGATATGGAACCGAGGCGGCAAAGTCAGTCATTAAACTTGGCTTTGAAGAACTCCATCTAAATCGAATTTTTGCAGCAGCATTTACGAACAATCAAGGCTCATGGAGAATTATGGAGAAAATTGGGATGAAGCATGAAGGCACCTTAAATCAGCATGTCCATAAATGGGGAGAATACGAAGACTTGGCCTACTATGGAATAGTAAAAACGGAATATTTTAATCCATTAAAATAGAAAAGAAGCACGCTGACTCAGGTTCAGCGTGCTTCAATTATTTTCATTAAGGAAAAGTTAAGGAATGAATTGAATAATAGGCTTATTCCAAAATAATTCATCTCCAGGCAGTCGGACTGGAAAAAAGGAGTAGGCAAAAATGAAAAAATGGATCTATATTTCTTTGGGTATTTTGCTAGTGGGGTTTGTTGGCTACCAATGGTATTCATCAAAAAATGGCACAAAAACGGCTTCAGCCAGTGTAAGGACTGCCGTTGTCCAGCAAGGCAAATTAGAAGTGAAGATCAGTGGTTCTGGAACGGTACAGCCAGTTACGAGTGAAGACATTAAATCAACGATTGATAACAATGAAATAGACGAAGTGTTAGCTGTTGCCGGTGAAGAGGTAAAGAAAGGGGACGAGCTTATTACCTTTACAGACGGAAGTGACCCTGTCACAGCACCTGCTGATGGTGTCGTCACCACTCTTGCCGTTACTGCAGGAGAACGTGTGACAAACGGACAAGTAGTTGCTCATTTAACAAACTACAAAGATTTACAAACCGTCGTTCAAATTGATGAACTTGATATTCCAAAAATTAAAAATGGCCAAACGGTTAGTTTAAAAGTAAACGCCTTTCCAGATCAAGCGTACACGGGAAAAGTTACAGCAATTGCCGAGGAAGGGACTTCATCAAATGGTGTTTCTACCTTTGATGTAACAATCCATATCGACAAACCAGACAATCTTAAAGTAGGAATGAGTACCGAAGCCAGCATTTTAACGGCAAGTAAAGAGAATGCCCTTTATGTACCACTTGATGCCATTTACACGTCCAATAATCAAAAATATGTCATTATCGCATCATCAGATACAACGAATCAAAATTCAGGGACCGAGCAAAAAACTGTTAAAACGGGGTTAGCGAATGAAGATTATGTGGAGATTACCGATGGAGTAACGGCAGGAGAAACCGTTCAGTTACCGCAATTAGCCACTGGAAGTACTTCGAATAATGGCCAAAGAATGATGCAGGGCAGCGGCTTTGGAGGAGGATTCGGCGGTTTCGGTAACACTGGCGGCTTTAACCGCAGCGGAACCGGACAAAGGCAATTTACCGGAAGGAGCGGAAACTAGTGGTGAGACCGATTATTCAAATTAGTAACTTAATGAAATCCTATAAACTCGGTGGCGAAACGGTTCATGCCTTAAATAATGTTTCTCTCGATATTCAAAAAGGAGAATTTCTAGCTATTATTGGCCCATCAGGTTCAGGTAAATCAACCTTAATGAACATGCTTGGCTGCCTGGACCGGCCACAGGCAGGTAAGTATCTCCTTGATGGTAAGGATATTGGAAAAATGAATGATAATCAGTTAGCAACGATTCGGAACCAAAAAATCGGATTTATTTTTCAAAATTTTAATCTATTAACAAAATTAACCGCACTTGAAAATGTGGAACTGCCCTTGTTATATAGCGGTGTTCCAGTAAAAGAGCGACGAGAGAGAGCTATAGCGGGCCTTAGTAAGGTTGGATTGAAAGAGCGTTCAGGTCATTTACCGACACAGCTTTCAGGAGGCCAGCAGCAGCGGGTAGCGATTGCCAGAGCCCTTGTTGGCAATCCAGCTATCCTTCTCGCTGATGAACCGACAGGTGCACTGGACAGTAAAACCAGCAAGGAAATATTACAGGTAATGAAAGAATTAAACGAGTTAGGCCATACGATCATTTTAATTACCCACGATTTAGCGATTGCTAAAGAAGCAAGGCGAATGGTCAGCATTCAGGACGGTCAGCTTCAGGAAAATGGGGGTGAACTCATTGGGAATTTTGCAATCTATTAAAATGGCACTGCGCAGCATTCAAAGTAATAAGCTAAGGTCAGCATTAACCATGCTCGGCATGATCATTGGTGTTTCCTCCGTCATCGTGCTCGTGTCGATCGCCCAAGGTTCGGCAAAGAACGTAACCAGCCAAATCAATCAGCTAGGAACAAATCTTCTGACGATTAATACCTTTGGGACGGATTTAACCTTAACAGAAGATAAAATAAATGAGCTGAGTAAACTGAATGGCGTCAAAGCATTATCACCGGTGGTTTCCGGCCGTGTAAACGTGAAAAAGGATCGGACCAATTCACAAGTTTCGTTAACAGGGACCAATGCCGATTATTCCAAAGTTCGGGATACAAAGGTAAGTAATGGGCGTTTTATTAACGATCTTGATATTGAATATAGGCAGAAAATTGCCGTTATCGGATCGGAAACGGCCTCCACCTTTTTTGGTGGGGATAATCCTGTAGGTCAATATATTCAAATTGAAGGCACTTCCTTTAAAGTGGTTGGGGTTCTCGCATCTAAAGGAAGCTCGCTAGGTCAAAGCGGCGATAATGTCGTGATTGTCCCGCTAAGCACCGGGCAGCGTTTAGTGAAAAGCACATCGATTAATCAAGTTTATTTACAAGGAAAAAGCGAGGATCAAATGGATTTTGTCATGAATGAGGTAGAAATGACAATGGCTTCAATGTATCCCGGCAAGAGTGATTCCTATAGTGTGACCAACCAGCAGGATATCATGGATACGATGAGCTCAGTTTCCAGTACAATGACGATGATGTTAGGCGGAATTGCCAGCATCTCCTTATTAGTCGGTGGCATTGGCATTATGAATATTATGCTTGTTTCCGTATCTGAACGAACAAAGGAAATCGGGATTCGCAAAGCCATTGGAGCGAAAAGGCGTGATGTTCTCCTCCAGTTCCTTATTGAAGCAGTCGTATTAAGTGGTGTTGGCGGTCTAATTGGAATCCTAGCCGGAGTCGGAATTGGGAAACTACTTTCCTCTATTCTAAGTTTAACCGTTTCCTTTACATCATCCGTAATGCTTTTATCCTTCTTATTCTCATTGGCTGTAGGTGTGGTATTTGGGGTGTTCCCTGCTAATAAAGCATCTAAATTGAACCCAATTCAAGCCCTTCGTTATGAATAAATACGTTTATGGCGGACTCGACTATGTTGTGTCCGCTTCGTTTGCTATATAATAATTGTATTAAATAAGCCTTTATTAAAATTGGAGAGATTAATATGCGGTTATTAGTTGTAGAAGACAATCTTCCATTATTAGAATCCATTGTCGAGCTTTTATCGGATGAATTTGAAGTGGATCAAGCATCCAATGGGGAGGATGCATTGTTTTTAGCAATGCAGAATATTCATGATGCGATTGTCTTAGATGTAATGATTCCGGAAATTGACGGATTTGAAGTGTTGCAAACTATCCGGCGGGACGGCATCAAAATCCCTGTCTTATTTCTGACAGCCAGGGATTCCTTAGAGGACCGAGTAAAAGGTTTGGACTTCGGCGGTGACGATTATTTAGTGAAGCCGTTTCAGGCTGCTGAGCTAAAGGCAAGAATTCGGGCATTATTAAGAAGAAGCGGCAGTTTAACAACCAATCAAACGATTCAGTACCGGGGAATTGAACTCCTCGGGAAGGAAAGAGATATTCAAGTCGATGGTGATTCTATAAAGCTTACTACTAAGCAGTATGAGCTATTGGAATATTTGATTCAAAACAAAGGCGCGATTTTAACAAAAGAACAAATTTATGACAGGGTTTGGGGCTTTGATTCCGATACGACGATTGCAATTGTCGAAGTGTTTATGCACCATCTCCGAAAAAAGCTAGAACCATATGGGTATCATGTCGATATCAAAACGATTCGTGGCGTAGGATATATGCTTAGCGAGGAATAGGAGTATATCATGTTTCGTCAAACACATATTAGACTTACTCTGTTAAACTCCTTAGTCTTTATCATTTTGATTAGCACCCTTGGCAGCATCATTTATTTTTATACAGAAAATCGGCTTTATAAGGATGTAAATCAGTCGCTATTGGAATCCGTGAACCATATTGAAGAGCAACGGCCGCCTGGGCTAAGTGCTAAGCATGATGAAGTAGATCCTGGTCCTAGGTTCATTCGGAGAGATCCGCGAATCATGACCTTGATTTGGGATGAGAATAACAATCTTGTAGCAGAACAAAACCGAGAATCTGAGATTTTTCAAAATAACGAAAAAATTATTCGACCGAAAAAGTTAAAAACGTTGCAGGATGTTGATGTAGAAAACTTTTCATATCGGTATGTGGCTTTTAAAGTGGATACTCCTGTATTGGGAAAAATTACTGTTCAATTCATTCGTAATGTGAATTCAGAAAAGGAATTGTTGGACAGGCTTTTGTTAATTATGCTGATAGGCTGTGGCCTTGGAATTATCTGTGCGATAGCGGCGGGGTATTTCTTGGCTGGCAAGGCGCTAGTCCCGATTAAAAATGCCTGGCAGAAGCAGCAGGAGTTTGTTTCTGATGCATCACATGAGTTAAGGACGCCGCTTGCGGTTATCCAGGCAAAGACGGATTTATTGTTCCGAAGTCCTTCCGCTACTGTGCAGGATAAAATACTTGATGTGTCTGCGATTTCTACCGAATCAAGACGCATGTCCAAGCTGGTAGCTAACCTTTTAACGCTGGCACGGTCTGACTCCGATCAAATCGAAATGAAGAAAGATTCGTTTCAGCTGGATGACCTTTTAAAGGAAATCCTTCAACACTACGAAGAAATCGTGATGTACCAAGAAAAGTCGCTGCGGATAGAAGCCAATGAACCAGTTAGATTTTATGCGGATAAAGAAAGGATTCATCAGCTGATTGTGATTTTGTTAGATAATGCCATGAAATACACAAACGAAGGCGGGGATATCCTGCTTTCCTGCAGGCAAACCCATTCTTCGATTATTCTTGAGGTAAAGGATAATGGAATCGGTATTCCTGAACAAGATATTCCTAAAATCTTTGACCGTTTTTATCAAAGTGATAAAGCCCGGACAGCTGCTGAAGGAACCGGCCTTGGTTTATCGATCGCCAAATGGATCATTGAGAAACATCATGGAAAAACAAAAGTTCATAGTACCCTTGGAAAGGGCACGAAAATAGAAATCATTTTTCCAAGAACCCAAAAAAATTAATTTGGGTTCTTTTTTTAAGACTGTTTTAAAGGTTATTGTTCATTTTGAAACCTGTTGATTGGAGCGTAAATCAACAACTATGTTAACAGCCCCTTTTCTTAAGAAAATCTTAAGGAAAGCCCTTCATAATAACCTTATCAATTTGTCCAAATACAGCATGGAAATTAGAAGGGAGAACAATTTATATGAAAAAAATGAGAAGAGCACATTTATGGATTGGCTTAATTGCTTCTGTCCTAATCTTTATGGAATCTATCACGGGACTGCTGTTGAACGAACCTTGGCTTATTGGACAATCCCAGGTAGAGGGCGGCCGTGGCAATTTCCAACCGGGACAATTTAACCAAAGGCAATTTAATCAAGGACAAGCAGGTCAAGGTATGAGTCAAAATTCAGGACAACCGAACAGTCAAATGCAAGGTCAAGCGAATGGTCAAGCGAATGGTCAATTCCAAGGACCACCGGGGTTTGGAAATAACGGTAATTTCGCTTTCAGAGCACGAGGTGAAGGTATGGGTCAGGGCTCTATCTTAAGCACGATAAGAGGTCTGCATGAAGGGAGAATTGGCAATACAAACATCAAATGGTTGATCGACCTAACTGCAATTGCCATGATATTTTTAACGGGGACAGGTATCTATTTATCAATTAAAGTTCTAAGCGCTGATCGAAAAAGAAGAAAAAGCCAAGAAGAAGATTTTGAGGTAATGTAGATTAATATGGAAAGAGCACACGGATTTGGTTCGTGTGCTTTGCTCATTTCTATTCAACAATTATTGTGCCTTTAAACATTTTCATTCCGCAGCTAAAGGTATATTCCCCTGATTTGTTCGGTGTAAATGTGAGATTAGTTGTACCGGTCTTAAGGTTAACGTTATTAATATTAAAGTCTGGAATCATAAAAGTGGATAAACAACTGTTCTCTAGCGGATTTTGGATTTCCAATTGAACAGGCACCCCTTTTTTAACCCTGATTAAGTTAGGGCTATAACCCTTTTCGGTTACAAGCATTTTTACTTTTGGAGTTTGTTCCTTTGTCACATCCACCTCAGTATTCGCAATCTCCTGTGTGGTCTCAGCATGAGCGGTTTCTGTTTGGCCTGGAATTTTGACCATATCGCTGGAATACATAAATAAAAATAAGGAAACAAGCACAATTCCTGCACCAATAATTGCAAAAGGTGATAACTCTTCGGTATTTATAGAATATTTACTATTTGTCGCTACAAAAATATAAACAATGACAAAACCGATGATAAGAATATAAAACCCAACTAAAATACCTAATAAAATCGCAGGGTTTAAGAATTGAAGAAATACTCCGAGTATCGCGCCATTTATACCACCTATCAAACCTGCAATCGAACCCGTTAAAATTGCCAATAATCCAATCGGATGTCCAGCTAAGAACCCAATAACGAATCCAATAATCATGCTGACTCCCACGACAAGGAAGGTTTCGCCGGAACAAATGCCGATGATACTCCCTGAAAGCAGGCCAGTGATAACCGCAATGACCATGCTGATCATGACACCTTGTGTACCTGCCAGTTTGGTTTTATTGCGGTAAACAAGAAAAATAGAATACCCTGAGCAAATCGTAACAATTGCTGCTGAAATAATCGAAAAAATGTCCATATTTGTCTCCTCTTATGTCGTTAAGGATTATTAAGATTAAACAACATAAGAATATTATAATTGTAAATATTTGAATCGGAGATAGAAGCAATTGAACGTTTTATGAATATTAAGGCTTAGAGTTATTTTCTTTATCTAGAGTATTTTTATAAATGCGTTTTAGGGTTTCATTTTGCATTCTAATAAGTTCAAGCAATAATTCTTTTTCTTCCTCTTCCTGCTCGAGTTCATCCTTGTCTTCTTTTTTCATGCAAATCACCCCGTTATTTCCTAATTATTTGAATTTTAACCGATTTATCTATTTGTTGAAAGCAGTATTTTTATTGCTAAAGAAAAATATCCCAAAATAAGATTTGACTTTTCGTATTGGGACAGATATAATTTTCAAAAAATAGTATTGAAACATTGACGAGGACTAGTAAATTGAAACGGTCTTACAAAGAGAGGAAACCATTGGTGCGAGGTTTCTTAAGACGGTCATTTGAACCTGCCTCTGAGTTCTGTATCGGATATTTTGAAGATACATGCGGATAGAGTCCGTTATCATGGAAAGTGTATAAAGCTTTTTGCTTTATGAATTTAGGGTGGTACCGCCAGGCCTTGGTCCCTTTTTAGGATCAAGGCCTTTTTATATTTAATTTTAATAATGAGGTGTCAAAATGGCAAAGGAATTTGTAAAAGATGTAACCAGCATGGACGAGGATTTCGCCCAGTGGTATACAGATGTTGTCACAAAAGCAGATTTAATTGATTATTCAAGCGTCCGCGGTTCAATGATTATCCGCCCATACGGTTATGCATTATGGGATAATATTAAAAATGAATTAGACCGCCGCATTAAAGAAACCGGGCATGAAAATGTCTACATGCCATTATTTATCCCAGAGAGCCTGCTTCAAAAAGAAAAGGATCATGTTGAAGGTTTTGCACCTGAAGTAGCGTGGGTTACACATGGCGGTTCTGAAGAATTGGCAGAGAGATTAGTTGTCCGTCCGACTTCAGAGGTTTTATTCTGCGAGCATTACAAAAATATCATTCATTCCTATAGAGATTTACCAAAGCTGTATAATCAATGGGCTAACGTAGTCCGCTGGGAAAAAACAACCCGTCCTTTCTTAAGGACCTTAGAGTTCTTATGGCAGGAAGGTCATACGGCCCATGCGACTGACGAGGACGCGATGGAAGAAACCATTAAAATGCTGAATGTTTATGCGGCAATTTGTGAAGAAATTCTTGCGATCCCTGTTGTAAAAGGGCAAAAGACGGAAAAAGAAAAATTTGCCGGTGCTAAGGCTACTTTTACAATTGAAAGCCTAATGCACGACGGAAAAGCATTACAATCTGGAACTTCCCATCACTTTGGAACAGGGTTTGCTGAAGCATTCGGTATTCAATATACGGACAAAGAAGGTAAGCTTCAATATGTTCACCAAACATCATGGGGCTTTACAACAAGAATTATCGGAGCACTAATCATGGTTCACGGCGACGACCGCGGTCTTGTGATTCCGCCAAAAGCAGCACCAACTCAAGTTATGATTGTACCAATTGCACAGCATAAAGAAGGCGTGCTTGACTTTGCCTACGATTTGAAAAATTCTCTTGGGGCTGTTGCTCGTGTTGATATTGATGCCAGCGACAAAAAACCAGGCTGGAAGTTCAATGAGTACGAGATGAAGGGTATTCCAGTTCGTCTGGAAGTCGGACCAAAGGACATTGAAAACAAGCAAGTTGTTTTAGTAAGACGGGATACGTTAGAGAAGGTAATTGTTCCTTTGGATCAATTAGAAACAAAGTTAGTTGAATTATTGGATGACATTCAAAGCAATTTATATAACAAAGCATTGAATCACCGTGAAGAAAGAACCACTGTTGCCTTGACTCTTCCTGAATTAAAGGAATCACTTGAAGCAAAACCAGGCTTTATTAAAGCAATGTGGTGCGGCGAGTTAGCCTGCGAGGAAAAAATTAAAGAGGACACGACGGCGACATCTCGTTGTATCCCCTTCGAACAAGAAAATCTGTCCGATAAATGTGTATGCTGTGGAAAAGAAGCAGATAAGATGGTTTATTGGGCAAAAGCATACTAAAAATACTCTTTCATGGGGCCTTTCCTTTCCGGAAGGGCCTTTTTGAATAGGTAATGCTTTTTAAAATAGGTTCAATTCGAGACTCTTTATTTTTATCGGCGAATTTTTAGGTTTTATCAGCGAATCTGACTCGTTTATCAGCGAATTTTTCATTTTATCAGCGAATTGCTTTTTTAAAAGGAAAATCAGTAATTATAGCGAATTTTAATATTTCAGAAGGGGGACAAAACGATGAAACCTATACTAAGAGATTTTCCAGAAGAATTTTCCACAGAAAGACTGCAGATCCGCAAACCAATGCCTGGTGACGGACAAACCGTTTACGAAGCTATGCAGGCTTCAATAGAGGAACTGAAGCCATGGATGCCTTGGGCCCATCGGGAGCAGACTGAGCTAGACGTTGAAGCGAACATGCGTGATGCACACGCCAAGTTTTTAACTCGCGAAGATTTAAGGCTGCACCTATATGATAAAGAGAGTGGCAAATTCATTGGATCTTCTGGTTTACATAGAATTAACTGGGATGTGCCGAAATTTGAGATTGGTTACTGGGTTGACTCACGTTATAGTGGAAAAGGGTACATTACGGAGGCTGTGGAAGCAATAACGAATTTTGCTTTTACTGAACTACATGCGAAAAGGGTAGAAATTCGCTGCGATTCAAAAAATGTAAGAAGTAAAGCCATAGCTGAACGATTAGGCTTCGATTTAGAAGGTATTTTAAAAAAGGATTCTATTTCAGCAGATGGAAAAGAACTACGAGATACTTGCATATATGCAAAAACCGTATGAACCAATTAACCAAGAGTACCGAATTTGGTACTCTTATATACTATCTAGAAAATATCTCTTCAAATAATATTTCGTAATCGCTAAATATTCACGAATATAGGATTTCGGTACAGCTATCAAAGGAGTCTTCGCAGGTATTCCCTTCACTTCCAAATCATTGGCACGTGCAATTGAAATAGCCCGATACATATGAAAATTATTTGTAACGATGAGTCCAGCCTTTGCTTCCTTTGGAATTAGTTTTTTTGAAAAACGAATATTTTCATATGTATCTGTGGATTGATCTTCTAAGATAATCCTACTCTCGGTTATTCCTTTCTTAATAAGCTCTCTCTTGATGGATTCCGCTTCAGAGATATCTTCCCCAGGACCTTTTCCTCCCGAGGCAATAACGATTGCCTTTTCGTTTTCCTTTAAATATTTCGCTGCTGCCTGTATTCTGCTGGCGAAGGCCAGTGAAGGGACGGTTCCTTTCACCCTTGCCCCCAGGACAATTAAATAATCAGCATTCTTGGCTGATTCCAAATGGCTATATTGACTAATTTTAATTTGTAAAAAGGTGAAATAAATCAGCCCTAGAGCTGAACATAACACCAGCAACTGAAAAAAATTTTTCTTATTCTTCATGATTTCAAATCCATTTCAGTAAATTATTTTATACCAATCTATCATATTATACAAAATATTAAATTAGTATTGGTTGAAATCACTAACATATTTTTCAAATAGAGTATAATAATAGAAGAATCTTTTATCAATGGTAGGACTTCAACCGTACATATTAGGAGGGAATTAAAATGTCAACAATTAGTTTACTTAAGAAAAAAGCGGGTATTGTTTTAGAAAAGAAGAAGCTTATAAATGTTGTGGCTCGAGTTGGTTTAGTATTGGATATTTCTGGTTCAATGAGAGGGTTATACAAAAATGGTACTGTTCAGAAGGTGGTTGAGCGGATTTTGGCAGTTGCCAGCCAATTCGATGACGATGGCACACTAGATGTGTGGGTGTATGACAATGAATTTTCTCGTTTAAAATCAGTCACTGAGAGAGATTTTGTCAATTATGTTGAAGACTATATTTTAAATAACGATTTGATTCATAAATTTGGGAGAAATGATGAGCCTCCTGTTATGGAGGACGTTATTATGAAATACACCAATGAATCCCCATCAACTGAACCCGCATTTATCGTTTTTATTAACGATGGCGGCTGCAAAAGAACGATTAAGAAACCAGTGGTCGAATCTTCAAATAAGCCCATCTTTTGGCAATTTGTTGGCATAGGAGATTCCAATTTTGAGGTGCTCGAAAAATTAGACTCAATGGAAGGACGCTTTGTCGATAATGCGAACTTTTTCCATATTAAAGATATCGAAAGAACAACGGATGAAGAATTGTATAATCAGCTTCTAAATGAATTTCCTTCTTGGTTAGAAGAAGTAAAAAATAAAGGGATATTATAACTTTATGATTAATTGGATTTTATGAGGACAGAATTAGTTATATTTGCCGAATCTTGTCCTCATGAAGGGCTCATGAGGACAGGGGAGGGCAATTTTAATAGAGTATTGTCCTCATGAAGGGCCCATGAGGACACGGGTAGCCGGTTTTAATAGAGTATTGTCCTCATGAAGGGCCCATGAGGACACGGGTAGCCGGTTTTAATAGAGTATTGTCCTCATGAAGGGCCCATGAGGACACGGGTAGCCGGTTTTAATAGAGTATTGTCCTCATGAAGGGCCCATGAGGACACGGGTAGCCGGTTTTAATAGAGTATTGTCCTCATGAAGGGCTCATGAGGACACGGGTAGCCGGTTTTAATAGAGTATTGTCCTCATGAAGGGCTCATGAGGACAAAGTTAGCCAGTTTTATTAAAGTTTTGTCCTCATGAATGTATCTGATACAAGAGTCCTTCACTCACATACCCACGAAAGTCCAAGTGTCCCAACTCCCGTATGTACCCCTGCAACCGTTATCAGCATTAAAATTTCTGTTTCAATCTCTGGGAATGACGCGTTTACTAATTTTTCAAGCTCGATTGCCCTATCCTGGTCATTGGCATGGACGATGGCTACTTTTCGAACCAACTTTGATTCGAGGTCTTCCTTTAATTTATTATCAAGCCAAGTTTGGGCTTTTTTTACGGTTCGGACTTTATCTTTAATTTTTGCGGCGCCTTCTTCAATTGATAAAATCGGCTTGATATTAAAGAGGGACGCTAACAATTTTTGACTGCCTGACACGCGGCCGCTTTTGTGAAGCTGATCTAAATTGGAGGGGACTAAATATAATCGTGTGTCCTCACGGTAATCATTTAAAGAAGCAACCACATCAGGAATATCCAGCCCCTGCTCCACCAGTTCAATTCCGCGCTTGATTAAAAAGGATAGCGGATAAGAACCAGTTTTTGTATCAATCGCAAACAATTTAAAATCTTCCATGCCTGCTGCCATAACAGATGATTGATAGGTACCAGTTAAAAGGCTCGAAGCGTGGAGAGCTATTCCAAAGTCATAGTCTTCTTTTAATTGATGATAAAGTTCTACAAAGTCATTGATGGAAGGCTGGGAGGACTGAAACTTATCATCTTCGGTTTTCATTCGGTCATAAAATTCCTTTTCGGATATATCAATTGTTTCCTTATAAAATTCATCATTAATTACAACGTGCAAGGGAATCACATGTATATGATGCTGTTTAATAAATTCTTTACTTAGAGAAGAAGTCGTATCGGTGATCCATGCAATTTTTGCTTTCTTCATATTTTCCTATCCTGCCTTTATAAAATCTTATTCTAACTAGGTTCACAATACAAAAATAGCAATTTTATAACTAGTTACATTTGTCATGCGAAAAAGTGAACAATTTGTGAAAAGTTTCGCAAAAATTTTTAAATGATAGCAAAGTGTGATTTAAATCACTTAATTGATGTGAATTTAGCCATATAATCACATTGGTAATAGGGAAAACAAGTAGGGAGTGTTTAAAATGCTAAACCAAAAAACAATTGATATCATTAAATCAACCGTACCCGTTTTAGAACAACATGGGGAAAAGATTACAACCCGTTTTTATCAGTTAATGTTTGGGAATCACCCAGAACTTTTGAACGTTTTTAATCATGCTAACCAAAAACAGGGCAGACAGCAAAAAGCTCTTGCCGGCACGGTATACGCCGCTGCCAAGTATATCGATAACCTTGAAGCCATTATTCCTGTTGTAAAACAAATTGCCCATAAGCATCGAAGCCTTGGGATTAAACCTGAACAATATCCAATCGTCGGAAAACATCTGCTGCTTGCAATTAAGGATGTTTTAGGCGATGCGGCAACAGATGAAATTATTGATGCATGGGCTCAAGCCTATGGTGTCATCGCAGATGCCTTTATTAGTATTGAGGCGGAAATGTATGATGAAGCCGAAAGCCAAAAAGGCGGATGGGATGGCTTCCGAAATTTCATCGTTGATAGAAAAGTAGTTGAAAGTGATGTCATTACGTCCTTTTACTTAAAGCCTAGGGATCAAAGAGAAATCGCAGACTTTCTTCCAGGTCAATATATCAGTATCATGCTGGAGATTGAGGGGGAGGAATATTCCCATATTCGTCAATACAGTCTCTCTGATGCGCCTGGTAAAGATTATTACCGAATCAGTGTTAAACGGGAATCAGGAGTTCAATGCCCTGAAGGAATGGTCTCCAATTACCTGCATGCTCAAGTGAATGAAGGCGATATTTTGAAGGTAAGTGCACCAGCAGGAGATTTTGTCCTTGATACAGAAAAATCAACACCAGTGGTTCTATTAAGTGGTGGTGTTGGGTTAACACCAATGATGAGCATGTTAAAAACTGTTGTGGAAGTACAGCCGGAACGAAAGGTTACTTTTGTCCATGCCGCTGCCAATGGTAATGTTCATGCTCTTAGGGATGAAGTAGAGGAATTAGCTCAACTTGAAAATGTAACATCCTCTTTCTTCTATGATTCACCAACAGAGGAAGACCGCAAGAACAATCGTTTTGATGTCGAAGGCTATGTGACAAGTGAATGGCTGCAAGAAAAAGTTTCCTTTGAAAATGCCGATTTTTATTTCTGCGGACCAGTACCTTTTATGAAAGCAATTAATCGCTTTTTGAAGGAACTAGGAGTTAATGAAGAAAGAATTCACTTTGAATTCTTTGGTCCAAAGGGCAATTTAGAAGATTAATAGAGTAATTTGCCGGTTTCCAACCAGGAAGCCGGCATTTTTTATTTTATAAATAATGGTCTCCGATTACTATATATACGAAAGATGGATAAAATATTGTTATGACAAAAAATGGTCTTATCTTTTTATTAGGGTGAGGTGGAGATTATGGAGTTTTTACTTTCCTTTATGAACGAATATGGATACCTCGTCCTATTTCTCTCATTGGCGCTTGGGATCATCGTACTTCCGATTCCAATGGAAGCCTTGATGGGTTATGCAGGTTTTCTTTCATTTCAAGGACAGCTAAACTGGATTGGCTGCATTGTTGCCTCTTCGACGGGGTGTGTCATTGGTATGATCATCACGTATTTTATTGGGGCAAAGCTAGGTATGCCCTTTTTTGAAAAATATGGTTCACAGTTGCGTTTTCGTCCGGAAAAAATTCATTCTACGTCAGTATGGTTTAATAAATATGGAAACAAGCTTTTAATTATTGTCTTTTTCATCCCGGTTTTAAGGCATATTACGGGCTATTTTTTAGGGATCACCCGGTTACCTTTAAAGGTATTTTCTATCTATTCTTTAATTGGCTCTTTTCTATGGGTTGCTACCTTTATTATGTTAGGAAAAATGCTTGGTCCGAATTGGGATCTCCTATTCCACGGGATCATGAAGAAATACATAATGTTAAGTTGTATTATTCTTGGAATATTACTATTAGGGGTTTTGCTATTTAAAAAATATAAAAAAGGAATCTTAAAACAAGAACAAACCAGGTAGAAAAGAAAAGTAGGAATCCATTTGCGGATTCCTTTTATTTTTTTAATGTTGGCTGTGTTAAAGCTCTTTGTTGATTTTTTCACCCCTGTTGATTGGAGCGAAGCGCCTGGAGCGGAAATCAACAAGCAAGTATAACACAGCCTAAATGTTAATAAATAATGAACATTACATATTTGAAAGTCCAGAAAGTTTGATTCACCCTTCATCTGTGATTAAATAAAAGAAAAGGCCAGAAAGGATGAGATTTTTGAATAAAAATGTCATACGATCCATTACTGTCATTTCAGTGCTATTTTGCCTCCTCTGGCTGATTGGTCTTGGCTTTGCAGTGGGTGAGTATTATGCAGGAAAGCCGGAAAAGGTTCCGGAAACAAGCACGGTATCTAAGAAAGAGGAAAACAAAAAAGGATTAACTATCCTGGCTTTAGGTGATTCCCTGACAAGAGGAACGGGGGACGAAACCGGTAAAGGATATGTCGGCGTTTTATTGGATGAAATCAAGGGAAAAACAAAACGTCCTGTTCAGTTAACAAATCTCGGCATCAATGGGCAAAGGTCGGACCAGCTTAAAAAGCAAATCGGGCAAAAGGAAGTACAAAGACAAATTCAAAAAGCTGACATGGTGCTCGTAACAATTGGCGGCAACGATTTATTTAGAGGAGGACAAGGAATAGTTGACTTCCAAGCAGGAAACATTGCCACTATTGAGAAAAAATATCTTAATAATTTGAAATTTATTTTCGAACAAATACGTAAAAGCAACAGCAAGGCAAACGTGTTTTTTATTGGATTATATAATCCTTTTATTGAATTGGATCAGGGAAAAGAAATGTCAAAGGTCGTTCGTCACTGGAATTACGACAGTGCAGAAGTAAGTGCTGCTTTTCCTAAAATCGTATTTGTCCCTACATTTGATTTATTTGAACTGAAAGTTAATGATTATCTTTATTCTGACAAGTTTCATCCGAATTCAAAAGGGTATCGTTTAATTGCCGAACGAGTGGCCTCATTGCTCACCTGGTAAGGAGAGGGAAATAGTATGGAGAAAAAAATCACATTATCAGTGAAGAATTTAAAAAAAGTGATTGGAAGAAGAGAGATTATTAAGGATTTGACTTTTGATTTGCGTGAAGGGGAAGTGTTCGGCTTCCTCGGACCTAACGGGGCTGGCAAAACAACCACGATTCGAATGCTGGTCGGCTTGATTAAACCTACTTCTGGAAGTATTCAGATTTGTGGAAACAATATTGAAGATCATTTTCAAGAAGCAATGAACAACCTTGGCTGTATTGTTGAAAATCCGGAATTATATCCATATTTATCTGGGTATAATAATTTGCTTCATTTTGCCCGAATGCTTGATGATGTTGGGGATGAGCGAATAAGAGAAGTTACTGAACTTGTTGGCTTGACTGAAAGGATTCATGATAAGGTGAAAACATATTCCTTAGGGATGAGACAGAGATTAGGAATTGCCCAGGCACTCCTGGGAAAGCCCAAAGTATTAATTTTAGATGAACCAACTAATGGGTTGGATCCGGCGGGAATACGTGAGATGCGGCAGTTTATCCGTTTTTTGGCTGAAGCAGAAGGCTTAAGTGTTCTCGTATCCAGCCATTTATTGAGTGAAATTCAGCTTTTATGTGACCGGGTGGCGATTATTTCAAAAGGGGCTATTATCCGCGTTGATACGGTCCAACAGCTGTTAGAAAATCGTGAACGTGTAGTTTGGCATGTTGATCCCTTTGAAAAAGGAAAACAAATATTGGGCTCCTTAACATCCATTGAGGAAAAAGACGATCGGACCATTTTAACAGAATTCGATGAAAAGAAAACACCGGAATGGAATAAACGACTCGTTCAAGCAGGGGTTTCTGTCATTGAAATCAATCGGAAAATGCCTGTACTGGAAGACTTATTCCTCGAATTAACCGGGGGTGATACGATTGAATAAACTGATTCAAAATGAAATGATGAAGCTAATTGCAAAAAAACGGTTGATCGTCATTGCCATCATAATTGGCATTCTTGTTATGTTATTTACATATGCACAGTATAAGCAGGTTCAAACTCAGCGGGAAAAATTAGGGACCAGTGACTGGAGAACGATTTTACAACAGCAAATCGTGGATACGACTAATCGGTTAAGCAGCAGCCGAATTTCAGACGATTGGAAAAAGCAGCTTCAAATCTCATTACAGCAGCAGCAATATTATCTTGACCATGACATTAATCCAGCAGAGCCGGGTGCTCCAACGTTCATGAGGATTTTCCTGGAAAGCTCGATTGATTTATTTATCCCTTTGATGGTCATGGTCATAGCTAGTGATTTGGTCTCTTCTGAACATAGTCTTGGCTCGATAAAGCTACTTTTGACAAGACCTGTGAAACGGTGGAAAGTGCTCTTAAGTAAATACATAACCCTCTGTTTAGCAGTGTCATTAGTAATTGCGATTGCTGGTATTTTGTCTTATGCCCTTTCTGGGGTTGTTTTTGGCTATAAAGGCTGGGGAGCCCCGATTTTAACAGGATTTAATGTGACCGATACGGGTTTAAATACCTCGGAAGTCAAGCTTTTAAGCCTGTGGAAGTTCTTGTTAATGGATTTTGGGCTGGTATGGTTCGTTTCCATCGTAGTAGGTACATTATCCTTTATGTTATCAGTTTTGATTAGGAGTACGGCAGCTGGTATGGGCGTAATGCTCGCTGCATTAATTTCAGGTGCAATCTTAAGTAATATGGTTTCTTCTTGGGAATCAGCAAAATACTTTTTTATGGTCAATTTACGATTAACCGACTACATGAAAGGTACGGCTCCACCCATTGAAGGAATGAATCTTTCTTTTTCAATGATGGTTTTGTTTGTTTGGTGGGCAGCAGCCCTTCTCGTATCATTTTTAGTGTTTACAAAAAAAGATGTCTATTAAAAAAACTATCTCCGTTCAGGTGGAAATAGTTTTTTTTTGAACATAACTTTTATTTGATAGAAAATTATTAATTTTATAAAATAGAAGTGTATAGATGAAGAACTGGAGGGGTCAATATGTCATTTACCATTAAAAAAATCGATCATGTTCAGCTTGCGGGACCAAAAGGGTGTGAGGAGGCTGCAAAAGAATTTTTTGGTGAAATCCTTGGGTTAACAGAGGTGGAGAAACCGGAGGAATTAAAAAAACGCGGCGGAGTATGGTTTGAATTCGGCACCTTCCAAATTCACATTGGGGTGGAGGAGCCGTTTGCTCCAGCTAAAAAAGCACACCCAGCTTTCGTGGTTGAAAATATTGAAGACTTAAAAGCCCGCCTTCAGGAGAAACAAGTAGATTTTACTTCAGACGATAATCTTCCTGGTGCCTCACGGATTCATGTACATGACCCATTCGGCAATCGCATGGAATTTTTGGAGTGGGTTTAAACTCTATTTGATACGATCTTAAATTTTGCTTTTCATTAATTGAGCAGCCCCTATCCAATAGGATAGGGCTGTTTTCCTTTTTCCTGGCTGTTGAGATAAATAGAAAATCCCTAAATTTTTGTCGAAATGGTAAATTTTTTTTGAAAATCTGGGCATGATAAATTCGTGCCGATTTAAAACTGGTTTAATCTTCTAAGTATAATAAGTAAGGAAGGGATATTTAATGAAATTAAAGTTGTTCAGTTTGTCGTTGGGGTTATTATTGGCATTTCCAGGAATTGTTGGTGCACATGAGCATGCACCCGTAGACCATATGGAAAAAACACCTTGTGACTGTGCAGAAGGGAAAGAGCATCATCAAATGCACAGAGACTGGCAAGCACATATGCAGGAAAGAGAGCAAAAGCTTTTGGCTTGGGTAGACCAATTTACACCAAATAAAAAAGCAGAATGGACGAAGGTTCTTGATGAAAGAAAAGCGCTTCACAAGCAATGGATGAGTCCTGAAAATGCGAAAAAGCGCGAGCAATGGAAAAATGAGAAAATGGCAAAAATACAGGAATTAAAGAAGCAATTGGATGCAGGTAAAATTACTAAAGAGGAATTCATAAAGCAGGCACATGGCGGCAAGGGGATGGGACACTGGAAAATGTACCATGATTTAAGTCTTGCCGTTGAGAAAAAGGATAACAAACAAGCAGCGCTGCTATTAAATCAGCTATTACAGCAAACTAAAGAACATAATCAAAAGCTTAAAGAATTATTAAAGAAATAATGACTGCAGTGAAAAAGCCGATTCTCATGGATTGGCTTTTTCTAATTTAAGTAGTTAAAAATGCAAAACATGGGGAAATTAATAATGATGCATTTATGAGGAGGGTTCCGAATGAAACGAAAAAATTTAATGCTGGCAACTGTAGGATTAGGAGCAGCGTTTTTACTTCGAAATGAAAAATCCCGAAAAATGATAATGAACCAGTTCCAAGGGATGGCAAAGAAATCCCGGAAGTAAATAATACAAAAACATCCCTTTCGAACGAAGGGATGTTTTCCATTTGTGACATTACTTTTTTAATTCAATTTTTTCCTGTTTTACTTCTTTAATTTCTTCCTGTTTCACTTCTTTTATTTCTTCTTTAATTTCTTCCTTGATATCGTCGGCAATTCCTTCTGTCGCTCTCTTAAACTCACGGATTGATCTGCCAAACGCCTTTCCAATTTCCGGTAGCTTATTTGGCCCAAAGATAACCAAAGCAACAATTAAAATTAATATTAATCCCGGTACACCAATATTTGAAAACATAATTACATCTCCTAGTGAGTGGCTGGTAAATAGTCTACATTATTATAACGGATATACTGTAATTATACTAGTTTATCGGCAATTTTGCTTGAGCTATTGTGTCTGACACATTTTTTCCATCATAAAAGTCTTTTATAACTTTATCTGTATATACCCAGCCTTTCCAGCCTATATGAATCGTATCCTTCATAAAATAGGGGTCGTACTCATGATTTGAAAAATCGGCAATTTGAAAGCCCTCAGATTCAATTTGCTTTTTTATTCGGGTGTAGTAAGATTGTCGGCCTTCTAACGGGAAACCTGTATAATCATACCACTTACCATTTACGGGTACAGAAACAAATAATGGTTTCGCACCGGATTCCTTCAGCAAATCAAGGACAAGCTGAAAATCACCATATTCAGGGGACTCCCCATAGGATGCACCGACCTTTGAATCTTTTAAGGAAGGAACCATTTTCTTTATTTTATTGTACTGATAATTACTAATATAAAAAGGATTATTCGTTGATAGTCGTTCTCCCATGTGCTCTGCTTGGACCTCTAATTGGTCCCAGGATTTATTCCGGACCTTTTTGTTAATATCACGATTACGGGAATATCCGCCTGCGAGCGTATAATAATAATCCTTTTTAACCAATAAATCATGATAAAAAATGGCAAAGGGACGATAGATAGCAGCCTTTTTCTTTGTCCAAGAATCATTCGTAATTTCCGCTTTTAACATCGTTGAAAGAAGCGGATCACTATTAATTGGCGAAAAAGTAAGCAAACGCTTAATCGCTTTTTTCTTTATCACGGGATCTATATTTTGATTCAAGGCAAAATCATATCCTTGAAGGGAAGAATAATTGGGAACAAAATGGCTTTCGTCGGCTCCTCCCGGTTGAAACCATTGCGGAGACAGGACAAAAACGAGCTTTTTCCCCTTTAGCTGACTCGTATGCTCTGAAAAATTTAAAAAGTGAATTAATGATTCTGTCCCGCCACGACCAACAAGAAATGGAGTAAATCCATCTTTCGATTCCTTGAAATAATTGGAAGGATGAAAACGATCCAGCCTTGCAAGCTCAGATGAGCCATAAATCGGCAAATACTGTTTATTCTTCAACATTTTTCCTTGAACATACTTTCCTTGAAACATAAATGGATTTAATTCCGTTGCCGCTTGAGTGACCCTAGTTTTTGGAATGAGATCTTCAATCCATTGATTGGGTATTAAAATCAACATAGCCAGAACAAGGAAAGCTAAGAAAATTGGTGAAAATAAAGGTTTTTTCATCTTCTATCAGCCAATAAATTGGCAATGTTATTTGGTGTATTCCAACTATCGCGATCGAATTCTGTGATCGGAATAAGAATATTAAACCGTTCCTCGGCCAGGACCAGTAATTCAACAGTGCCAAAAGAATCCAACAGACCAGCAGAAAATAAATCAATATCCGGATTTTCCTTCACAACATCGTCCTGGCAGATTTCAGCTAATAATGCGATAACTTCATTTTTAAATTCCATGTTGATCAAACTCCCTTTTGAAATAATTGTCCTGAGAAAATATAAAAGCCAAAGCAAATGAAGTGGAACGTAATGATAATAGCTGCCACATGGGTAAATTTATTGTTTGGCCACCATTTATGCTTCTTGTTAAATCGTTCAAATGAATTATATAGAACCATCAGCAGGGCGTGATAAATTCCATATAGAATATATTGGATTTCAAGGCCATGCCAGAAGCCCATTATTAAAAAGAGTAAAATATAGCCTAGATTTGAGACAATGTTGCGGTTTTTTATCCATTTCTTTTTTGTCATCCAGAAAACAAATCTCATGTATACATAATCTCTAAACCAGAAGGAGAGACTCAAGTGCCAGCGATTCCAGAAATCCTTAATATTTCGGCTGATAAAAGGTTTGTTAAAGTTTTCCGGAGATTTAATTCCCATAATATAACTGACACCAATCGCAAAAGCACTATATCCTGCAAAATCGAAAAAGAGATAGAGGCTGTAAGCATACATATAATATAAGTGATGCTGAAATTGGCTATGGGCAATAAATCGTAAATTAGCGATAAAAAAATGATTAATAGAATAACCAATAATATATTTATATAAAAACCCTAGGAAGATTTTATTGATTCCATCATAAAGCAGCTGCTTATAATCATCTCCGGATATTTCCGTTTCTAAATCCTTTTCAAACCGGCGGTAGCGGTCAATCGGGCCCGATGAAATCGTTGGGAAGAATAAGATAAAATACAGCAGCTTAGATAAAGGCAGTTCCTTTTTAATTAGCCCATCTCTAATTTCCATAATGATTTGTGTACCCTTAAAAGTTAAATAAGAGATTCCCAGAAAACCAATTACGCTAATGTTCGAAAAATATGGCAGGAGCTTCGAAACGGCCAAGGGCAGAATTGATAGAAAAACCGCTGTGTAAAAAATCCCATTGCCATTCGATTGTTTTCGGTAATGCAAATATAACCTGATTAATATAACCTGCCAAATGGTAAACAGTATTAAAGCCAAAGCCTGATTAAGAGAAGATGAAAATATCAAACCTAAGGCAGCAATCGTTGCTAACATATTATAGGTATGAAACCTCTTTCCCCGTAAACCAAAAATAATCGTCGGTGCTAAAAGGATCGCGATGATGAAAAAGAATGTGAAGGAACCATATGGTGTCATTTCAGCACCATATCCTTTATTGTTTTTCGATCCAGTTTCCCATTAGCCGTAATCGGAAGCTCATTATAATAGGAGAACTTCCTCGGAATCATGTAAGCTGGGAGATATTCGACAAGTTCTTTTTTAATCGTACTCGTTAACTGATATTCTTTTTCAAAATCATGGTTATCAGGGATAATCACGGCTTCTAAATAGTCAATTTTCTCATTTTGAAAAACGGGAATGACTGCTGCAGCTTTTACATACTTTGATTTTGCAATATGGAATTCAATCTCTTCTAATTCCATTCGGTACCCATGCAGTTTAATTTGAAAATCAATTCTGCCTTTGTAAAAAATAAGCCCTTCTTGATTTTTGTAGCCGGCATCCCCTGTGCGATAGGCAAGATGACCATTATATTGAAAAAATGCCCGTTCAGTTAATTCCTGCTGTCTAAGATACCCTTTACTAACACTAGGACCGACAATAACCATTTCTCCATTTTCACCATTGGAAACCTCATTACCATTTTCATCTAAAAATAGAATCAGTGTACCTTCTTTTGGTTTTCCAATCGGGAGATATTGATAGGAATCCAACATTTCAGCAGTAACCTCAATCGAGGTTACTGCTACCGTCGCCTCTGTTGGTCCATAGGTGTTGAATATTTTTGCTTTAGGAAACCTGTCGAACAATTGCCGGCAGATGCCAACAGGGAGGATTTCTCCGCAAAATAAAAACACGCTAAGCTCGGGCAGCAATTCCTCTTTAAAAGAGGGGTCCATTAAACACATTTGTACAAAGGAAGGTGTTGATGTCCAAATTTGTGTTTTAGAATCGGTTAATGCCTCAAATAATAGTTTTGGCTTTGCAATCATTTCTTTGGTAATGGCAAAAAGAGTTCCACCGCTTACCAATGCAGGGTAAAGGTCCATAACTGAAAGATCAAAGGAATAGGGTGCTTGATTTAAAAATCGAAACGGTCCATCGATCGGAAAATCCACAGTCATCCAATCTACAAAGCTCTCCAAATTAGCTGCTGAAATTTGAACTCCTTTAGGATTACCAGTGCTGCCGGACGTATATATAATATAAAAATTATCTTGGTTTTCCACCCAGTTTTTCGGGTCAACTTGCTGTTCAAAGGGATGCCCCAATAGGATATCTTCTACAGTCACCACAGTAACTGATGAAGTATCAATATCCATGACTTGCCCAGAACAATTAATGACTAATTCCAATCGAGCACTGTTGATGATATTTATCACGCGCTCCGACGGAATCGAAGTATCTACCGGTATATAAGAATGACCTGACTTTACGCTGCCTAAGAAAGAGACCAGCATCGAGGCTTCCATATGACCGTATACCAATATCGGTGATTGATTTCGTAAATTTTGGTTTAATAGAAAGTCAGCCACTTGCTCTGACTGTCTCCAAAGCTCGGAGTAAGTAATTTCCGCATTGGGTGATATATAGGCCAATGTTTCTGGTTGTGTTTGTGCAAGCTCACTTATGGTGTTTAATATTCTCATTGTTTACCTACCTCACATTAAAAGTCGTTGTAAATATAAGAACCCGCACTTGCATCATTAAAACCGTACATAAAAAATAACAAGAGAAGAATCAGCAAATAATAGACAAAGCGGCCGAACCACTTTAACTTTTGATTGACAATGAAAGCTTTAAATTTAGCAAACATCGTGGTGTACCCCCTAAAATCCCAACTGACTTAATTATAATAATGCGGTTTTGAATCTCTTGCATTAAAATTAGATGAGAAACGAATTAATTTTAAGTGACCAAATCCTAAAAATAATAAAAAAAAGGCCAAGTTGTGACACGTGGCCTTTTTCAATGATGATTATAATACTAATTCTGATTGGATGTAATGGAACAATAGCTTAGCGGTATTTGCAAGCGATGATTGATGTGTCCGTTCAAAGGCATGAGATGAATCAATACCTGGTCCGATTAGTCCATGGACAATATCATGCCCTGCACGTATGGCCGCTGACGCATCGGAGCCATAAAACGGATAAATATCGAGTTTATATTCGATATCATTTTCTTCAGCCAAACGGACCAGATTTTTTCGTAATCCATAGTGGTAAGGACCGCTCGCATCCTTAACACAAATGGAAACGGTGTATTCATCGGTTGATTGACCATCACCCATAGCTCCCATATCAACGGCTAAGTATTCAACCGTTTCTGGTGTAATATTGGAATTGCCGCCATAGCCGATTTCTTCATTGTTGGAAATCAGAAAATGAGTCGTATATGGGAGCGTTATATTTTCAACTTTTATCTGTTTCATTAACTGCAGTAACACGGCTACGCTTGCCTTATCATCTAGATGGCGGGATTTTATGAAGCCGCTCGGCGTTACTTCCACACGCGGATCAAAAGATACGAAGTCGCCTACTTCAATTCCAAGTTCCCGGATATCTTCAGCATTATGTACTTTTTCGTCAATTCGAATTTCCATGTTTTCCTGATTTCGTTCTGCTTTTCCGGCATCTTTATATACGTGGACGGAGGTCTGGTGCATTAAAATGGTCCCCGTAAATTTTTTGCCGCTGCTGGTTTCTATCTGGCAATATTCTCCTTCAATCGAATTGAACTTAAATCCGCCGATTAGGTCAATTTTGAGTCTGCCATTCGATTTGATTTCCTTAACCATTGCCCCGAGTGTATCTACATGAGCCGTCAGCATCCTGTGGCGGCCTTGATCCTTACCTTCAATCGTCGCAATTAATCCGCCTTTTCGGTTTCTTTTCGTCTCAATTTTTAGCTCGGAAAGGTATTTTTCAACAAAAGTTATGACTTCATTTGTATTCCCGGACGGGCTTGGAATTGATACTAAGTCCGTCAATAATTTCATGGTTTCCTCTGTATATTTATTTGGCACGGAATGTTCCCCTTTCAGCATTTTCATACATATTTATTATACCTATAATCAGCAGTATCTTGTCTTATTTGAACCAGCCTTTTTTCTTGAAATTTTTTTTATATAGGGTTCAGGAAATTTCTAGAAGCGTATACAAATTTCTGGTAAAATATTATAGTATACTTATTGATTTTAATATCAAATATTCTATTAGAATTAATTCTCTTTAGAGGTAATGAATAAATGAAGGACGCTAATTTTACACACCATATAAATACGCTTATTACAAACTTTGAACAAGCAAATGACAGGGCTCGATTTGAAATGATTAAAGTAGATGATACATTAATATATACAGACATAGATCAAAGTCTACTTGATTTCGTTAACCTAAAACGACATGATATAATTGGAAAAACATTTTTTGACCTCCCTATAAAGAAACATTGGGCAAAGAAAATGTCAGGAATTTATGAAAATGTTTGGGAAGGCAATGAAACAGGTTATTATTCATTTCCATACTCAAATGAAAATATTTTTTTAATAATTGCTATAAGGCCTATCATCGTAAATGGAAAAACAGTTAAGATAGAAGGTAGATGTGCACCTATAGAAAATAAGGAATTCGATAAGGGGTTTTCAGGTACGCTTATATTCCTAAATGATTTTAATATGAAGTTAAGAGGCTGACCCAAAAGGCCGTTGAATAACGACTCTTTTCGGCCAGCTTTTATTTATACTGTGTTAAACTTGGCTGTTGCTTCCCATATATCCTGCAATTAAAACCATCCCTTTTTCTTAAACCAGAGAAACATTGATAACCCAATTACGCCCATTAAAACCAAAGAATAGCCGTATCCATATTTCCAATCCAATTCTGGCATATGTTTAAAGTTCATCCCGAAAATTCCCGCAATTAAGGTTAGGGGGGCGAAAATGGAAGTCATAATCGTAAGAACCTTCATCACATTATTGGTTTGATGGGAATTTAACGAAAGATAATTATCCCGAATGTCAGCGGTTATCTCGCGGTTTGCCATCAGCATTTCCGATAATTTTAAAAGATGATCGTAGATATCAGAATAATATTCTTTTCTTGTTATAATGTTTTTCAAATGCTGTGAATTTAACATTCGGTAGAGCAGATCACGCATTGGATTAACAGTATGAGTTAGATTCAATAACATATATCTTGTTTCGAATAATTCTTTTAATAAATTATTCATTGGTTTATTAAGAGTGTTATCTTCAATTTCATCTAACTTATCCTCAATTTTGTAAATAATAGGGAAGTAATTGTCTACGATTTTGTCTAAAATTTCGTAAAACACATGAGTATTTGTAAACTTATCTAAGTTTTTTAAAGTTGTTATTCTATCCACTACTTGAGAAACTTCAATAGAAGGCTTAAGGTGGAAAGTAACTATATAGTTTTCACCTACAAAAAATTCTAGCTCCTCCTTGATGATTTCCTCTCTTTCTTCTCGAACAATGTGTGTAATAAAAAATGTATATTCATCGTAATAATCGAGTTTAGGTCTTTGAAGGGTAGTATTTATGCAATCTTCAATAGCAAGTGGATGAAAATTAAAAGTTTCATTTAAATGTTTAATCTCCTCATCAGTTGGTTCATTAAAATCCACCCAAAAGCGTTTATATTTGGTTAATGTTAATTTATCAATTGTATCTTTTTTTTCTAATGTATCTGACTGGGTAATACCCATGAAGCTGATCATATTAAAAACTCCTAATTACTTTTTTTCGGGAACCTGGATGAAATCACCGCCTGCTCATCCCATTGTTTTTTATTTTTTCGTTCCTGAATGACTTGATACAAGCTTTGGAAACCAAGTATGGCTACCACGATTATACCACTAAAAACAATAAAGACGGCGAAGTATTCAAAGGGATTATAAGACTTAAAATGTGACCAATGAATCTTTCCTTCTAGATCCTTAGTAAATAGATTCATACTGAAGATTCCGCAGATCACCGTATAAAGCGTGAGAACTAAAAGGAGCATACTGTCCTTTTTTGTAACTGAATTTTCCTCATACTTAAAAAGGCTAAAAAGGGTCTCTTTAGTATTTAAATATAACGAGTCAATTTTATAGGCACGTTTAAAAAGTTTAAAAAGCTCCTGTCCCTCGAGTTTAGCTGGATATTCGACAAAGAAAAAATTAGAGGTAAACGAATTTATAATATAGATCAGTTTTTCTATCTTATTATAATCCTTCTCTATATGAATAGTTGAATAGAGATGGGCAATTTTAACAAAAACCAATTTATTAAATATATTGATCAAGTGGAGGTAGTAATTTTCTCCGTAAAAGCGTTTGGCTACAGACATTAAATTTGTGGTGCTGCCATTTGTTAGACATGTAAAACAGTGTTCATTTACACAAATATATGTATGGGGGGCCCAACGGCTATAGATGTGGTCTGTTAAATAGTTAGTTATATATTCATGATTTCCTGCGTCACCACCACAAAGTGTGACGGAGCGAAAAACATCGATTTCATCAATGGCTTCATCATTAGCTAAATGAAGAAGCGATTGGATATGCTTTTTGTCTGGCTCCAAAAAAGGCGGAGGGGAATCAAAATCAACAAAGGGCCACAAATCTGGAAGCAAGTCCTCATAATCCTTCCTATTAAATTTATTTGCAAACTCTATCGCATTAGATAAAGAGACATCCTTTATTTCTGTCCGCACCGTAATAAATCCAAGCTCATAAGGACAAATGATTAAATCAATGGAATGTATTAGAAAGGGTAATTTTAGGTCGGTAGTTGACAATAAACCATCCATGCTAAAAGCCTTCGTAAATCTTTGGAATCCCTTCTCGTGTCCAGAAGAGGGGAAAAGAAATTGGGATGTTAATGGAAGAAAAAAAGACTCCATTTCACTGTGTGAGACTTGGTAACCTCCATAATAGGCCGATTCATTTTGTAATTCATTTAAGCGAAATGAAGTAAATTGATTCTTTTGTAGATATAAGATGAAATTACGTATCTTAGCTGCCTTCCATGAGAAGGGGAGAATAAATTGAAAAAATGCCTGTGATACCTGTTTTTCCTTTATCATCATTTCATTATATTCCTTTCAAATAAAAGCTGTCTAAAATCAACATTCCCGATTTAATAGAATAAAATTCCAATCTTTGAGGGAAATTACGATGAAAGAAATTGTTAGGAGCAAGGAGATGCCATCTTATAAAGAGGTAGAGATCAGTGATACAGGACTAATTGAATGAGTAGAATGGGCATTCCTAAAATTGGAATGCCCATTTTTAATTTAAATTAAAGCGGATGTTTCTTTATTTCTCATTGCTTGTGGAATATATACACAAAATGGTTCACTCTCTAAATAGTCTCCAGTTACTGCAAAGGTTCTTGAGCGGGAACCGCCGCAAATTTTGTTGTATTCACAGACACCGCATTTGCCTATATAGTTGTCAGGCTGGCGAATCTCCTTGAATACTTTTGATTCCCGGTAAATTTCTGCAAGTGGAGTATCACGAACATTCCCGCCGACAATCGGCAATAAGCCGCTCGGCATGACATCGCCAATATGTGACACGAACGCAAAGCCGTTTCCATCGTTTACGCCTTTTGGCGCACGCTTTAAGCCATCGTGCATCGAGGCGAAATCAGTCGTAATCGTATCTTCGTAGTTAATTTCTCCTTTTTCGATTAAATGGTCCCGCTGTTTTTGCTGCAATACCACCCGGCGGTAATGCTGTGCTGCGGTCGTCTTAATATCATATGGAGCTTTTTTGCTTAATTCGTATAGCCAGCGGAAAACTTTTTCATGCTCTGCCGGTGAAATACATGCGTCTAATTGACCGCGTCCAGTTGGAACAAGCAGGAAGATGTACCACATTACTGCCTTTAACTCACCAACCAACTTAGCCATTTCTTCGAGATGATCATAGTTGTATCGTGAGATAACCGTATTAATTTGCAACGGCATGTCTAATTCGTTTAAGTATTTTATTTTTTCCAGCGTTAGTTCAAATGAACCTGGTGTTCCGCGAAACTGATCGTGAATTTCAGGGGTTGGTCCATCAAGGCTGAAACCCCATCGAGAAAGGCCAACTTCTTTTGCCTTTTTCATTTTTTCGATTGTTACATTTGGCGTGGCACTAGGTGTCATTGAAACACGCATTCCTTTTTTAATGGCATAATCAGCGAGCTCAAAAAGATCTTCCCTCATCATGCAATCTCCGCCAGTGAACACCAGCATTGGGTTATCCATTTCGTAAATTTGGTCAATGAGATTAATTCCCTCTGAAAAGGATAATTCCCGCGGGTCAGGGGAATGCTGCGCATCAGCTCGACAGTGAACGCATTTTAGCTGACAAGCTCTTGTTACTTCCCAAATTACAATAAATGGATTTTGATCATAATCAATCGGCTTTCCCATTCCATGTGGATGTCCCGTGGGCCTTGGATGTCCTTTACTAATTCCATGCATTTTCATCACCAGATTCATTATTATTTTTAAAAACATTTAAATTGTTTCTATAGGTTCATTATAATTTTATCGGTAGAGTGTGCATGGGAGGTTTGTTACAAAATTTCTACATTGTTTTCAAGGAAACTAGTAAATAATCTATTTTTTAAAATATTACAAATATGTTACAGGGGTACAGCCCATTTTTCGATAGAAGTGGTTCTAGCCTATACAGTGCCTAGAAAGACAATATTTCTTTCGTGTAATAATAGGTGCATTCATTACCAATTTAGGTATAAACTGTCTTGAAAACCATATCTTTGCCATATTACCCAGGCATCTATCTCCTTTATGATAAAAGTACCAATAAATTAAAGGAGTCGTGCCTCTATGAAAAAACATCTACTGACACTCGCGGCCGCTGCAGGCATCTTGTTTACCTCTTTTGGAGGTTCTGTATATGCACATGAAAATATCTATACGGTCCAATCAGGTGACACCCTATGGAAAATCTCGCAAGCAAACGGAGTGTCAGTTGCTAATTTAAGGGCATGGAATCAGCTTACTAGCGATAATATCTATGTAAATCAGAAACTTTCATTATTAGCACCTCATACTCACGAAACAACTTATACAGTTCAAAAAGGGGATTCCCTTTGGGGTGTCGCAACCCGAAATAATCTCTCAGTAGCACAGCTTAAATCTATCAATAACTTAACATCAGATACAATTTATGTGGGCCAAGTTTTAAAGGTTGCCGCGAATTCGCAATCTCCAATTCCGGCTCCAACGGTTTCAAAGGCTCAAATGGTTATGGATGAAGCAAAGAAATATATCGGAACCCCGTATTTATGGGGAGGAAATACTCCGGCTGGCTTTGATTGCAGCGGGTTTACCAGTTATGTCCTCAATAAAATTGGTATTACAATTCCACGAACAGCTGCAACCCAGTGGTCGGGATTAAAGGTGATCAGTACCCCAAATCCTGGTGATTTAGTATTTTTTGAAACTTATGCGCCAGGACCAACACATGTTGGAATTTATTTAGGCGACAATAAATTTATTCAAGCGGGATCACATGGTGTTGCCATCGCTGATATGACAAATACCTATTGGAAACCAAAATACCTTGGTGCAAGAACTCCGTATTAATAAAATATTAAAATGACCTTTTATCTAAAATGATAGAAGGTTTTTTCTTTCGGAAAATTCGAAAATTAATAGTTTATGAAATAGGGTTTTAGCTTTATACTAAATAGGTATCTCTTTTTTTAGTTGCAAGCTTGTTGGGAGGATTATATGTTTAATTCCACACATTTTAAGGAAGTATTTTATCAATCAAGGATTCCTCAATTAATTGGCTGCATTGACTTTACGAATATGCAATTTAATCCTGCTTTCTGTGATTTTCTTGGATTTACATTGGATGAATTAGCTGAAATATCTTTAGAAGAAGTTTCATATAAAGAGGATCTTGCCAAGGACTTTAATTTGTTTCAAGAGATTTTAAGTGGACAAAGAAATGAGTATGAAATTGAAAAAAGGTATATACACAAGTCTGGTGAAATTAAGACCGGTATTTTAAATGTTTCCAGAATTAAAGCCCAAGGTACCGAGGAAGATTACCTACTTGCACAAGTTATAGATATAACGGAAAAAAAGCAAATGGAACTGGTTTTAAGAGAAAGTGAGCAAAAGTACAGACTGCTGGCTGAGCATTCATCAGATGTCATCATGCTTCATCGCGTGGATTTTTCCTATCTATATATATCACCCTCAGTAAAGACGGTTCTGGGCTACGAGCCAGAGGAATTGCTTGGAAAAAATCCTGAGGAAATCATTCATCCGGATGATATGGAAACAATGCTAACACAGAATAGCCTAATAGGTCCGGAAAATACTTCGATGTTAGTGACTTATCGCTGTAAAAAGAAAAACGGAACCTATATTTGGTTAGAATCAACCACCAAGGCTTTAACAAATCCTTTAACAGGTGAAGTGCAGGAAATTGTGACAGTTTCGCGGGATATCCAGCACCGGATTGAAACAGGTGAACGTTTGCGTAAATCTGAAAAGCTGGCTGTTGTCGGCCAAATGGCCGCAGCGGTAGCTCATGAAATTCGAAATCCTCTAACTCCTATTAAAGGATTCATGCAGTTATTAAACGCCGAAAAAGAAATCAATCCAGTTTACTTAGGTATAGTTTTGGATGAATTACAGCGCCTCGAAGTAATCATTTCCGAATTTTTAACGATGGCAAAGCCCCATACAGAAAAAACCAGCCTTGTTCAAATAAATAGTCTTGTTGGACAGGTGGTTCAATTATTACAAACACAAGCTTTGATGAAGAACAATGAAATCAATTTTATCTCCAATAAAACAGTGCCTGCAATTATTGGAGATCCGAATTCATTAAAGCAGGTTTTCATGAATGTCATTCAAAATTCCCTAGATGCATTGTCCGAAAAAGGCCAAATTGATGTTATTATTTGTGTGGATGAATTAGCTGTTATCATTAAGATTAGGGATAACGGCTGTGGTATACCTGAAGGAAGGCTGTTAAAGCTTGGTGAACCATTTTATTCAACTAAGGAAAAAGGTACTGGTCTTGGGTTAATGACCAGCTACCGAATTATTGAAAGCCATCATGGAAAAATAAACGTTGAGAGTGAAGAGGGACATGGGACAACCGTAACCATTTGGCTTCCCATTCCATCAAAAAAATAATTCAAATTATGTGGAGTTTAGAGGAGATAGAATGATTAAGCGATTCGTAAGTTTAACGATTTTACTGTTGATCATTGCGATTGGATTTTTTCAGAAGGATGAATTATTGCATCTAATAAAAGGAGGTGGCTCAGTCTCTCTCCTGATTAGCATGCTTCTCGTAGCCATCTGTGTGTTTTTTCCAGTCATTCCCTTTCCTGTACTGGCAGGAATCATAGGCGGCGTCTTTGGAACAGTCCAGGGGGTGTTCGTTTCCTTAACAGGTGCCATGATTGGGACAATGGGATTCTTCTTTTTAAGCAGATATGGATTTCGGGATTTCGCGCAGGCAAAACTAGCTAAGCATACGAAAGTGCAAGAATACGAAGATTTTCTTAACAGAAACTCATTCGTTGCCATCCTTTCATGCCGCTTAGTTCCAATCATTCCTGCACCGATAGTTAATATTATTTGTGGATTAAGTCATGTTAAATGGCCAATCTTTTTTATCGCGTCGACAATTGGAAAGCTTCCAAATATTTTAATCTTGTCCTATGCAGGAGCCTTATTTAAGAGCAGTAAGCTGTATTCCTTTGGCTTATATGGAATCTATATACTTATTATCTTGCTCATCAATTTTGTCATCATTTATCGAAAAACAGCCAAAAAATCTCTAGATTAAATGACTTTTTGTACATTTACACCATTTTGGTTCTCAACCTGGATGATATCGGTAAAAAAGCTTTTTAAAATAAGCCATTTTGCAGGATAGCTGTAAATAAAATCCTCCAAAACCAGCGAGGAATAGTGGATCAAGCAATCCAATCCTCGTTTTTCTTTCTTTAAATCATATAAAAGGGCATGTGGAATAGTGTAATAATCATTCACTTGATAGGGATTGAGTGTTACAATCTCTATCTTTTGCTGAAATATATAATGTTTAATCGACTCTTCCTGAAGTCTACTACTATCTTCCTTTGATAATCCATTTAAACTTATTCGGTCATTGATAAAATAAATACCCTTCAATCCTAACACCTTCTCATTAGCTTGATTGGTATTGTTATTGACAGGGTTTGAAAGAAGTATACATAATTATGTCTTCAAAAAAATATACCCGGCCGAGTGCCGGGTACCAAACAAAATCTATATAAAGGGGGGCGGAGGTTAAGGTTCTTTTGTGAACCTGTTTATATCTTAATCGATAAATATGAACAAACTATGAAAGAAAGTTTAATAGTTTAAGAAAGGTGAACAGGTTGAAAGATTTCCATTGCTGTGCAACATGCAAACACTTTATAGTCGAGAAGAAACCGGAAGGAATACGCTATTTCTGCAGCCGTTTAGGCTATGAAACCAAAACAAACTATAAATTTAATTGCTGGAGTCCGAAAGAAAACATCCTAAAATTAATGAAGAGAAAAGAGACTGGAGGCGGTCATTAATGGGGGATAAAACATTAATAACCTTAAGTGGGATGGTTTTAAAGGAAGATTCCTTTAAAAGACCTTATTTCGAATTAGAAGATTTTCATGGGGTTGTCATGCTTGCAAAGGAAAATGATTCTCTTTTATTAATTGAGCAATATAGAAGACCTGTCAATTCTACTGTATGGCAGTTACCAGGTGGCGGTGTGAAAAACGGGGAGGATCTGGAACAAGCAGCTAGACGCGAATTTCTAGAAGAAACAGGTTATACATGCGGCTCTGTACATTATCTTGGGACTCTACACCCAGCATCATGGAGAACAAATGAGGTAACCCATGTATTTTTTACGAAAGAAGTTGGGGTAAACCTTAATCAACAGCTTGAAGAGCATGAAAAAATTAAAGTGAAGAAAATAAGTATTCAAGAATGTTTTCAACTTGTTAAAGAAAATCAGCTGCAAGATTCAGAACTATGCTACGCATTGCTGCAAGCTATTTTGAAGGGATTTATTTCAATTGATTAGTCAGATAAATTAATGAAGATTACCATTTAGGAAAACTAAAATTTGGCACCGTTTTTTAAGGCAAATGAAAACCCGGTGGATATAAGCCCACCAGGTCAAGTTTTAAAAGTAACGATTCCAGATGAAGTAGAATGTTAAAAAAGGTTGAACGAATTGCTCCGAAATATTGGCTAATGCGGCGGCCGTACAATGTATGGCCGCATCATTTCGTAATCCTCATGCTCGAGCATATGGCAATGCCAGACATATTGCCCAGTATAGGGGAAGAAAGGAATGATGATTCTTGTAATTTGACCAGGAGGACATCTTACCGTGTCTTTCCATCCCTGTTCCGAATGATCCGCGGTGACTGAAGGGCCGGTGTATTTAATTTGTTTGGTCGTTTTAAAAAATTCCACATCAAACGGGCGGCGGTCGATTATTTGAAACTGAACGAGATGAACGTGTATCGGATGGTCATCGCCATTAGTATTAACGAAATTCCAAACTTCAGTTGAACCGACGATGGGATTTTCAGTAACCGGAGCATCCCATTTCTTCTTATCAAGCAGCAAAAGCGGTCTTCCATATTGATCTTTTTCCTCACTTAATTCTAAAAATCGATATTTCCATACGCTCTGCTCAGCGATCCTGCCCATTGGGCCAAAATGGGGTGGAATCACAGTAGTATCAATCGTGGACAAGGCTTTATTTACTCGAAACTGCATAACTACTCCAGTTGTTTCTGGGTCTACAGGGTCCCCAATTGGAAAGTGAGTAGGTGCATCATTTTTCAACGTAACCATCTTACCTTCGAGGTTTGAAAAGTCTATGATCACATCGACTCTTTCTGCTGGCGCTAGAAGTAGTCTTTTCACTCCAATCGGCCGCTCCAAAAATCCACTATCCGTGCCAATTTGGTAAAACAATTGCCTTGAATCCAAGGATAGTCCAAAAAAACGGGAATTTGCTCCATTTAACAACCGAAAGCGATATTTTCTCGGTTCAACCTCTAAATAAGGCCATACCTTGCCATTAACAAGGATCGAATCTCCAAAAAAGGAAGATATTATCGAGGGAAAGATTCCAGAATCATTTATCTCAGGCTGTTCCGGATATAATAACGAGCCATCCACATGGAATGATCGATCCTGGAGCAGCAACGGTATTTCATAGGGTCCACTTGGAAGGTTCAGAGAATGTTCCTTTTCATCCCTAATAAGATAAAATCCAGCCAGTCCGGCATAGATATTTAATCGGGTAATCCCGATTGCATGGTCATGATACCAAAGGGCACGGGCGCTTTGCTGATTAAAGTATTGATATATTTGATTTTGAAAAAAGTATCCTCTTATTTTATAGTCTTTGGTAAACCAGGCATCGGGATAGCCATCACTCGCTGGTTCTGTTCTTCCTCCATGAAGATGGACGACAGTTCTTACATCTGGTTTTTCTTTTTCCGCTCCATGAACTGTGTGATCAATTGGAAAAAGATGCCTGGCTGGCAAATCGTTCGCCCATTTGACAAATACTTTTTCTCCTTTTTTGACCTCAATCGTAGGACCTGGGTAAATTCCCTCATATCCCCAAATCGTTGTTTTGGGCAAATCTTGATGCAAAGATTGTTTGGCTTCCCTCATGCACACTTCATAATACGTGAATTCCTTAGATTTCCACTTTGGTTTTAATACAGGGGGAATTGGTAAAGGATCTGTAAATTTCGTTAATTTCATGATAACTCCCCTTTTTCTTGATGTTATTAATATCTATGAATGATTCGAATGAAAAATTAACCATTCTAGGAATAGCTTCCTGCTTAATATAAATAAAATAGGAATTTACTTGTCTGAAGTGAGGGAGTTTTGATGGAAGATATATTCCTAATTTTGGATGCAATAGAATGCTCTGGGAAAAAGGTGCTTGCTACTATCATTAGGGTAAACGGCTCTGCTTATAAAAAAGAAGGAGCCACCATGCTTTTTTTTGAGGATGGCAGTCAAATTGGCCTATTAAGTGCCGGTTGTTTAGAAACAGATCTAGCTGTCAGGGTACAGGAGGTGTTCGATAAGCAAAGGGCCTATACTCTGCAGTATGACATGAGCGACGATAATGATTTAGGATGGGGGCAAGGGGCAGGCTGTAATGGGACAATTGATATTTTGCTAGAGCCCATAAGCGGGCAGCTTCAAAAGGATTTGATAATGGTAAGGAAACAATTAGAAAACAATCATTCAGTTATGGTATTGAAAAATTTAGATAATGTGGGAGAGTATGTTTTTCTTACAAAAGAAGGGCCGCCATTTGGTCAATGGTCAGGCGTTATTCCAAATGTTGATATCGGAGAGAAATCTGGAGTTATCGAGGGACTGCCTATTTATCAACAAACCTATCAGCCAAAGCCTCGATTGATTGTATTCGGGGCAGGTCCTGATGCTAGACCATTGGTATCATTGGCAGCGGAAACTGGTTTTTCTGTTACTATTTGTGACTGGCGCAACGAATTCTGTCAAAAAAAATATTTCCCTGGTGCTGACCGCCTTTTACTGGGATTTCCCAGTGAGCAGCTAAAAGAAATTTCGTTTACCCCCTATGATTTTGTGATTATTATGACGCATCATTTTCAGAGAGATCAAAAGATCCTTCTGTCCATACTTAATGAGAATGTTAGTTACTTAGGTGTGTTGGGACCAAAAGAAAGAACGAAACGGCTGCTTAGAAATGAAGAGATTCCTAAACGGCTCCATTCTCCCATTGGCCTCGCAATTGGTGCAAAGGGTTCTGTTGAGATCGCAGTCAGTATTGTATCCGAAATGATTGAAGTGTTAAGAAAGCCGGTTCGTAAAAAAGTGGAGTTATTATGGACAGTTCCAGATTAGTTGGAATATATTTGGCGGCCGGCAAAAGCACTAGAATGGGCAGGGATAAACTGAATTTAGCCATCGATGGACAGTGGCTGGGAAGCTTAGCCTTACGGGCTGCATTGGAATCAAAGCTGGAGCACATCATAACTGTCACAAGAATAGGAGATTCACTTAAGTGGTTAGCTCCTTTTTCGAATAGAAAAGATATAAGTATTCTAGTTTGTGAGGAAGCTGACCAGGGACAAAGTGCTTCATTAAAGTCAGGGGTAAAGGCTGCTGTGGAACTAGGAGCGGACGGAGTGGTGATACTCCTTGCCGACCAGCCATTTGTGACAGGAGCGATGATTAATCGTTTAGTGGATGAATTCTCTGCTCCTAATGACTATTCTCATTTAAGTTATTCGCAAAATGGAATTTCTAAACCGCCTGTTCTCATTGGAAGAAAACTTTTTCCATCTTTAATGAAATTGGAAGGGGACCAGGGAGCACGTTCCTTAATTCGCGGGGCGCAAGCAATGCAAGGAAAACAAGTGGAACTAAATGGAGGCATTTATTTTTTTGATGTTGATACGTTTGATGACTACCAAGCGTTATTAGAAATTTGGCCATTAAAAGGGAGGGCTGGAGCTTGGAGGTTATAGGCAAAAGTGTCATTCGCAAAGAGGCACTTGATAAAGTGACGGGCAGGGCGAAGTATACAAATGACTATCATTCAGTTTCAATGCTTACTGGGCATAAGGTTATCAGCCCTTTTGGTCATGCCAAAATTGTTGATATTGACACTGAGGAGGCCTGGAAAGTTCCGGGTGTGCGTGCAATTCTCACCGGGAATCACTATCCATTAACAGGGGAAGCGATTCGTGACCGGCCTGTGATTGCGGCTGATAAGGTTCGGTACCATGGGGAAGTTGTTGCACTTGTCGTCGCCGATTCTCCTGAACAAGCCAAAACAGCTGGCGATCTAATAAAGGTCCAATATGAATTACTGCCGGTTGTCAATTCGCCTACACAGGCGTTTCAAAAGGATGCACCACTTGTCCATGAGCAATTAGGTGAATACAAGAAAGAAGGAGATTCAGATCCTGTGCCAGGTACCAACATTGCCAACCATATAAAAATCCGCAAGGGGAATATGGATCAGGGCTGGTCGGAAAGTGAAACAATGGTGGAAGAAAGCTTTTCTTTTGCCCCTTCCGACCATTCGGCCATGGAAACTAGGTGTGCGACAGCGGAAATTCTTCCGGATGGAAATATCATCATTATGACTTCTTCTCAAGCACCGTATATGGTCAAAACGTTAATCTCCGAATTTTTCGGGGAGGATATCGGGAAAATCATTGTTCACACACCATTTGTCGGGGGTGGTTATGGAGGGAAAGCTCCTGTTCAGCTTGAGCTGCTGGCTTATGTTGCTTCCAAAGAAGTCGGAGGAAAACCGGTTATGATTTTTAACACAAGAGAAGAAGATATTATCACCTCACCTTGTCACATTGGTTTAGATGCCACTGTTAAATTAGGAGCAGACAGAACTGGGAAAATTAGGGCTGCTGAAATTCAGTATTTATGGGATGGAGGGGCCTATTCGGATAAAGCCATCGATGTAACAAGGTCAGGAGCGGTCGATTGTACAGGTCCTTATAAAATTGAAAATGTTTGGTGCGATTCTTACTGTATGTATACGAATCATCCATATGCATCACCCTATAGGGGCTTTAGTCACTCCGAACTTTCCTTTGTAATAGAAAGAACAATGGATCTGCTGGCGCAAAAATTAAATATGGATCCGCTTGAAATTAGGTATATTAATGCGATTAAACCAGGCGACACTACGCCGACCAGGGTGAGATTAAATAAAAGTAACGTTGGGAATCTGCAAAAATGTATTGAAAAAGTCAGGGAATTAATCCACTGGGATAAAGGAGCAGTACAAAAAATAGATGAAAGATTTGTAAGAGTTAAAGGGGTCAGCTGCAGCTGGAAGACCTCAACGATTGACACGAATGCTCCATCTGGAGCTATTCTAACCTTTAATCCCGACGGCAGTATTAATTTGATGTCAGGCCTGGTTGAAATTGGCACTGGAACAAAAACAGTCTTAGCCCAAATTCTGGCGGAACGATTGAAAATGAATGTTGACAATATACATGTCCGGATGGAAGTCGATACTCAAACAATGCCAGAGCATTTTAAGACAGTTGCAAGCAGGGGAACGTTTATGGCTGGAAGGGCTGTCTTAAAAGCTGCAGATGATGTCATCAAACAGCTGAAAGATGTAGCTTCATGTGTTTTAAGGGCACCAAAGGAAGATCTGGAGGTGGCCGATAGCAGGGTATTTTTAAGAGATGATCCAATCATTGGGCTCCATTTTAAAGAAATCGGTTATGGCTACAAGTATCCGAATGGAAACGCAATTGGCGGTCAAATCATTGGAAGAGGTAATTATATTTTAAGGCATTTAACACCTTTAGTCCCTGAAACGGGTGAAGGGAGACCTGGACCTGAATGGTCAGTTGCGGCATATGCAGTGGAAATTGAATTTGATCGGCGTAATTTGACGTACCGTGTCATTAAAGCCTGTAGTGTCGTAGATGCAGGAAAGGTCTTAAATGAAAAAGCGGCTTTAGGGCAGGTAATGGGTGCGATGAGTATGGGTATCGCCTTCGCTTGTCGTGAAACATTTTATTTTGATGAACTCGGCCGGGTCTTAAACCCGCAGCTTCGAACCTACCGGCCGCTAAGATACGGTGAAAATCCTGAATACTTGGTGGGATTTGTAGAGTCCCCACAGCTTGATGCCCCTTATGGTGCTCGTGGAATAGGGGAATTAGGACTTATGGGGATGCCAGGAGCAATCGGGAATGCCTTGTCGATCGCAGCAGATGTTTCACTTCATAATCTGCCTTTGATACCTGAGTTGATTTGGAAAACAAAGGAGGCGTCAAAGTAATGCTTCCGTTTGATTTTGAATACTATAAGCCGGAAACTTTGAAAGAAGCAGTTGATTTGTATCAATATTTAGAACAACAGGGTAACCAGCCGATGTTTTTTTCAGGCGGAACGGAATTAATTACGCTTGGGAGAATCAATTTAGCCTATACGGATGCTGTTATTGACATTAAGGATATTGCGGAATGTAAGGTAATGCAGGTAAGCGGGGATCATGTACTTCTCGGCAGCACTCTCACCTTAACTCAAATTGAAAAAGCCAATCTTTTTCCGTTATTAACAAAGACAGCAAGTCAAGTAGCCGACCATACAGCACGTGGAAAAATTACCTTGGGTGGAAATATTTGTGCGCAGATTTTCTACAGGGAGGCTGTATTGCCCTTTTTGCTTGCCGATAGTCAAGTATTAATTGTTGGATCTGAAGGAAAACAAGTCATTCCCATAAATGAGATATTTCTCGGCCAACTCAGATTGAGAAAAGGGGAGTTTTTGGTTCAACTAGCAACGGAGAGCAGGTTTGTCAGGGCGCCGTTTTTCAGCATCAAACGCCGTCAGCAATGGGATATGGGGTATCCGCTGATAACAATAGCCGCATTGAAAACTAACGATTTAGTGCGTGTAGCAATTAGTGGTTTATGTCCATTTCCTTTTCGCTCTAAGGAAGTGGAGGCCGCTTTAAATAATAAAGGACTCTCGATTGAAGAACGCGTGGAAGGGGCCCTGGAAGTTATGCCGGATCCGCTTTTAGATGATGTTGAAGGGTCAGCAGAATACCGATTATTTGTGTTGAAGAATTTATTGTTTGATGTACTTGGGGCGTTGGATGTTGTGAGAGTTTGATAGTTTCGTTGAAGGATGGTGGTGATGCTTGAAATTTCATACAATCACGTTAAACATTAACGGAGAAAATCGAATGGTTACCGTTAGGTCAGCTGATACTCTTTTATACACCTTGCGCGCGAAACTTGGCCTGACAGGTGCGAAGCCTGGGTGTTTAAATGGTGATTGCGGAGCCTGTTCGGTGAACATCGATGGCTGGCCAATGAAATCTTGTTTAATGCTGACCGTGGAAGCAATCGGTAAAAAGGTAACGACCATCGAAGGATTGCAAAATACTCCGATTCAACAAGCGTTTATTGAAAACTTCGCTTTCCAATGCGGCTACTGCACACCTGGTTTTATTATGAATTGTCACTCGTTAATTGAGCAGCAACCAGATGCTGATGACGAGACGATAAAGGAGTGGCTCGAATCAAATATTTGCCGCTGCACCGGTTATGCTGAAATTGAGCGGGCAGTTAAATCGGTGTTAAAAAAGAAATAGGGATTGCCTTGCGAAGGACTTTACAATTTTAGTGTAGGTAAAAATACGATGAAAATATTATGAGGACAAAAAACAGCACGGAAAATGGAAAACTGTCTTCATAAGGCGTTCATGAGGACAAAACTCATGGGTGAAAAGCAAAGACTGTACTCATGGAGCGTTCATGAGGACAAAACTCGAGGGTGAAAAGCAAAAACTGTCCTCATGAGGCGTTCATGAGGACAACAGACGAGGTGAAATCAGTAATACTGTCCTCATAGAGCGTTCATGAGGACAAAACTCGAGGGTGAAGAGCAAAAACTGTCCTCATGAGGCGTTCATGAGGACAAAACTCTGAGTGAAAAAGCAAAAACTGTCCTCATGAGGGCGGTTTTTTATTTTTTCATTTGAAAATACATATCCAATACCCGGCGGCCGATCTTTAGGTTGGCCCTGTTATCCTCTTTACCAGCGTAAGCCCATGGGACCAACACGGCCATGGCCACTTCGGGATTTGTACTTGGTGCATAACTGACCAAACTAAGGTTCATAACAGCAGGCGGCTCTTTGCCAAAACGGCTGCGAAGCGGTCCGTCATAGAAGGCTTCTGCAGTCCCGGTTTTACCTGCAGGAGCATAGGTAACACCGCTGAAAAATTTATAGGCTGTACCTCCAGGCTCCTGCATGACCTTTCTAAAACCTGTTTGTACACGGTTCATCCATACTTTTTTCGCATCAATCGTATTAAGTACTAGCGGGTGAATATCTTTTACAACTGCTCCAGGCTCATTGGAGCCTTCAACCGGTTCGCGAATTTGCTTTACCACATGTGGCTGCATCCGGTAGCCGCCATTGGCAATCGTCGAAACATACTGGGCTAATTGCATCGCAGAGTATGTATCATATTGGCCAATGACGAGGTCGAGTAAATAACCAGGTAGTTTGCTTTGCCCTTTAACACCCGTTTGTTCGTTCGGTAAATCAATTCCGGTTCTTGTACCGAGACCGAAAGAAGCAAATGAATTTCTGATGGTATCAAAAGCGGTATTATCAATTTTCAAAGGTTTATCATATTCATAATGTCCGTTACCAATTCTGATGGCTGTTCGGAACATATAAACGTTGGAGGATTTCTTTAAGGCATTGATTTCGTTCAGTTTCCCAAGGTAGGTATATGATTTTTTCAAGGGAGTGGCTTGAATTTTCAGACCGGCATCGTCAAATATGGTACCAGGAGAAATGGCCCCTGTTTTATACCCTGTTAAGACGGTGGCACCCTTCACTGCAGAACCTACATTAAAGGTGGTCGTGAATGTTCCCAGAGCATCATCCTCCATTTCTACCTTTCCAGTTTCTTGATTTCTTTCTATTTTTTTACCTGACATGGCCAAGACTTCACCGTTTCTAGGATCCATTAACACCACATAAGCCCGGTCGGTCAGACTGGTTCCAGGTAATTGCTTTGCCGCCCAAAGCTCTTCTTCAATAATTTTATCAACCGCCTTTTGTAGATCCATATCAATGGTAAGGACAAGGTCATTTCCCTTTTTGCCATTCGTGATTGTTTGGGTTTCAATCACATTTCCTGTTTTATCGGTTATATTTTTGACTTTGGACTTGTAGCCATGAAGAATATCCTCGTATTGCATTTCCAGCTGGCTTTTACCTACCCGGTCATTTCGGCTGTAACCCTTTGCTAAATAATAATCCAATCTGTCGGCGGGCAGGCCTTCATCTGACTTTGTTACCTTTCCAAGCACGGATCTTAATGTGTTTTCAAACAAGTAGGTTCGATCCCAATCTGTTGTGGTGTCCACACCTGGAAGTGATTGAAGATTTTCACTCACGGCAGCAATTTCCTGCTCTGTTACGTCTACATTTTTTATAATTTGCGGTGTGTATTTATACCCGCTATTAAATTCCCGATAAAGTGCTAGTACTTCCAGATTCTGATTGATTTCCTTCAATTCCAAAGGAGTTATCCGATCCCGCTTTAACTTATATAGATCACTATCGGTTAGTATTTTGGCTTCATATAATTCTTTTTCTTTTTTGGTAATCTTGTCATCAGCGCGCTTTGGATGCTTCAAAATCCAAAAATCCCGTTGATCGCGGTCTGTCACCTTATCTGTTTTCTTATCAATGAGTTTGGCTAGTTTTTCAGCAGTTTCAACCATTTCATCCTGGCTGAACCCTTCATTGGTGAAGGTGATGGCGTTTTTTGGAATGTTATCAACAATAACTTTAAAATCACGGTCATACATTTTTCCTCTTGGAACCGGATTACTAACCGTTATATCCTCTTTTCTTTCTAAATCTCTTTTAAAATTTTCCCCATAGACAATCTGTACAAAGCCAAGTCGTAAAATAAGGATAGAAAATAGCAAAAATACACTAAAAAACAAAAAATTTAATCTAAAGGGAAAATGAGATTTTTTCTTTTTTTGCTTTTCCAAAGGTTTGCACATCCTTTACAAGCCGGTAAACACACCACGATATTATTATTTTACGTTTCTCATCGATTTTATGTAAAGTATTTCCTGTTTCTCTAATAATTGGGGGGGATCATGCAGGTGTCGACAGAATTTTTCTAAACTAAATTTTTTGTCAACCAAAAGATTTTCTAATTTTTTCCCTTATTGGAATTTTTACTTTATAATGAATTTGGATTGGTAATGTTCATAGACCAATTCCATTAAAAAAAGAAAATAGGGGGTCTACTACATATGGAACAGAAAGTAATTGATCCAGTTTTACAGAAAGCATTGGAACAATTTACAGCACTAGATGAAAAAATCACCCATTTTTCAAGTATCATAGGGTTGACTGATTGGGATCAAAAGGTCATGGCGCCGAAAAAAGGCAGGGCTATTTTCGCCAAAGCAACCGGTACTCTTAGAACTGAAGTGTTTAAGCTAATGGTATCAGGTGAAATGGGGGAACTGCTGGAAACCTTATCTAAACCGGAAAATGTAAAGGATTTAGACGACTATACAAAAGCAAAGGTCCGTGAATACAAAGCATATTATCAAAAATCAAAGAGTATTCCTGCCAATCTTTTTCAGGAATACAGCATCCTAACGGCTCAGGCAAATGATGCATGGGATGAAGCAAGAGCGAACAATGATTTTGCACGGTTCCTGCCTTATTTGGAAAAAATAGTAGCCTATAAGCGTAAGTTTGCTGAAATTTATGGCTATGAGGAGCATCCTTACGATGCATTATTAGATGAGTTTGAGCCTGGTTTAACAGTAAAAAGACTAGATCCATTGTTTGCTAAGTTAAGAGAATCAAGTGTTAAACTCTTAGAGCGTATTCGAGAGAATGGAAAACGGACAATAGCTGAAGTTTTTGATCAGTCTTATGAAATTGAAAAACAGAAAGAGTTTAATCGCTTTATTCTGCCGATCATTGGGTTTGATCTTGATGCCGGCCGGTTAGACGAAACTGTTCATCCATTTGCTCAAACTGTTAATACAAGCGATGTCCGATTAACGACTCGCTATTTAGAAAAAAATGTCCGCTCAGCCCTGTTTGGTACCATTCATGAAGCAGGCCACGGAATTTACGAGCAGCATGTTAATCCTGAATTTGAAGAATCCATCCTTCAAAGCGGGGCATCGTTTGGAATTCATGAATCGCAATCAAGATTTTTAGAGAATATGGTCGGCCGCAGCAAGGAATTTTGGAAATTCTTTTACCCTAAACTGCAGGAGTATTTTCCAGCCCAGTTGAAGAATGTTTCCCTTGATGAATTTTACCGAGCTGTGAATTCGGTTGAGCCATCATTAATTCGTGTGGAAGCAGACGAATTAACCTATAATCTTCATATTATGCTGCGCTATGAAATTGAAAAAGCGTTGATTGCTGGAGAGATTGAGGCAAAAGACCTGCCTGAAATTTGGAACAAAAAAATGCAGGATTATCTTGGGATTACTCCTAGTACGGATACATTAGGCGTGCTTCAGGATGTCCATTGGTCCTTTGGCGGTATAGGTTATTTCCCTTCCTATTCTTTAGGAAACCTTTATGCCGCACAAATTCTTCGCACGATTCAAAATGACCTGCCTGATTTTTATAACCATATAGAAAATGGCAGATTTGACGTGATTCAAGAATGGTTAAAAGGAAATATCCATCAGTACGGTAAGCTTTACACGCCAAATGAATTAATCGTTAAGGTGACGGGTGAGGAATTAAACGCAGAATATCTTGTCGAGTATCTTGAGAAAAAATATGCTGAGGTATATGGATTTTAATTATGATACCACGAACACTTGTTTTTAAAGACGTTATATCAACCTATGAAGAGCTTCGAAGTTTGATTGGCACTCCGAGTGAAAGAGCGGAAAAAAAGGTTATCCATTATATTGACGCACATTGTCAAAATTTTATTTCTTTGTCTCCTTTTCTAGTTATGTCAACCACTGATAAAAAAGGAAATTGTGACGTTTCCCCAAGAGGGGATCACTCTGGCTTCGTCATGGTTCTAAATGAGAAACAGCTTCTGATCCCTGAACGACCCGGCAATAAGCGAGTGGACTCAATGAAGAATATTCTCGAAAACCCGCGTGTTGGCCTTCAATTTTTTATCCCTGGATTAGGTGAAACACTGAGGATAAATGGAAAGGCAAGTTTAGTGAAGGATAATGATTTGTTAGAAAAAATGGCGGTGAATGGAAAAAGACCTCTCCTGGGGATAGGGGTTGAGGTTGAAGAATGTTTTATTCATTGTGCGAAAGCAATATTACGTTCTGGGCTTTGGAAGTCGGAAACATGGAAGGATAAAGCCCTCCTTCCAAGGGCTGCAAAAATCTTAGCTGAGCACGCAAACATTGAAGGGATTTCGGTCGATGAAGTTGAAGCAAGCCTTATAGAAGGTTACAAGAATAGACTTTATTAAAATTGACATCCCGAATAATATATCGTATATTAATAGTAATTAAATATTTCCTTTTTAAAGGGGAGTAGCTGCTACAATAAAGTCGTCATTCCGAGAATTTTATTCTCCGGCTTTATTGGCAACATTTACGTTGTTAGCAAGACCTTTACTTTACTGTAAAGGTCTTTTTGTATGCTTTTTTCATGGCCTTTACTGTATACAGTAAAGGCCTATTTTTATGGCATAAGGAGTATTTTGAAAAAAATCTAACTTTAAGGGAGGAATTTTCATGGATTTAACGCTTTTACTTGAGTATGGATGGGTATTATTGATTTTGGTTGGGTTAGAGGGACTCTTAGCTGCCGACAACGCCTTGGTTTTGGCGATAATGGTAAAGCACTTGCCTGAAGAGAAAAGGAAGAAAGCATTATTTTACGGATTAGCAGGGGCGTTTGTGTTCCGTTTTGCTTCATTATTTGCGATTTCTTTCTTAGTTGATGTGTGGCAGGTTCAAGCAATCGGTGCCCTTTATTTATTGTTTATGGCTGGTAATCATATTTTCCGCAAGGTTGTCAAAAAGAAAGAGAATGAAAAGGATGGTAAGGTTCGTAAAGGCGGAAGCTTTTGGAGAACGGTCCTTATGGTGGAATTAGCGGATATTGCCTTCGCCGTTGATTCGATTCTTGCAGCGGTAGCGATGGCAGTTGTCCTTCCAGAAACACCGCTACCAGCAATAGGGGGACTTGATGGAGGGAAATTCCTCGTAATATTTGCTGGCGGAATTATCGGATTAATCATTATGCGCTTTGCCGCAAATCAGTTTGTGAAGCTTTTGGAAAAAAGGCCAGGTCTTGAAATTGCTGCTTTTACCATTGTCGGCTGGGTAGGCGTTAAGCTTGCCGTTTATACTCTTTCACATCCAGAGCTTGCTATATTAAATGAGGAATTTGCCCATTCAACTGCCTGGAAAATAAGCTTTTATATTGTATTAGCTGGTATTGCGGCAGCAGGCTGGTTTTTCTCGAAAGACAAGGAATCAAATCCGATGAAAAAAGAACCAAAGGTTTCATAAATGAGTGAAAGCAATTCCTCTTTGGGGGAATTACTTTTTTACATTTTCTTCTTTTTCTGTTAAGGTGAAAATAAACTAGGGTGGAGGGAATTTTTTCATGATTTTAAGGGCCTATTTAATAATGGCTTTTATTGTTAGCGTTGTATGTATCATAGGCTTTAGTTTAATCTCCTTATTAATCAGCGACCGGAAAATAATCAGGTTTGATCGTGTGGTAATTCAGGTGATTCAAGGTCAAGAATCTCCTGGATTAACAAACGTTATGAAGATGTTTACGTATATTGGTTCAGCAACTTTTGTTATCATTCTTAGTCTGGTGCTTATGTTTTTCCTTTATAAAGTACTGCATCATGGAATTGAACTTATTTTATTTATTACAGCTATCGTTGGTTCTGCCTGTATTAATGGGATTTTAAAGAATATTTTTCAGCGCGTCAGACCGGATTTGCACCGTTTGATTGAGATCGAGGGATACAGTTTTCCAAGCGGACATGCGATGAATGCTTTTACGGTTTATGGGATCATCACTTTTTTACTTTGGCGGCATATTCCAAATAAATGGGGAAGAAGTATTTTGATTGTCTTTAGTATTGTGATGATCCTTTCGATCGGTATTAGCCGTATTTATTTAGGGGTACATTATCCAAGTGATGTTATCGGCGGTTATTTTGCTAGTGGATTTTGGCTGGCTGTGTTAATATGGTTTTTCCAATTTTACAAGGAAAAACGGTATAATAAGAAATATAAAAGCGAGATATGAGGTTCAGAACTGAAAGCTTCGCGGTTAAAAATTGGAGTGATACATATTATTAGAAATAGTATACCTAACTTATTTACACTGTTAAATTTATTTTGCGGTTTCCTGTCGGTGATGTATTCGGCACAAGGTGATTATAAAAATGCGGCCATCCTTATCTTAATAGGGATGATGCTGGATAGTATGGATGGTCGGATTGCGCGAATGCTGAGGGTCGAAAGTGAACTTGGGAAAGAGCTAGATTCATTGGCGGACATTGTCACCTTTGGTGTGGCACCTGCGATGATGGCATATTATTCCTATTTTTCTTATTTTGGGATACCAGGCATGGCGATTTCCGGTCTTTTCCCTTTATTCGGAGCTTATCGATTGGCAAGGTTTAATATTAATGCGGTGAAATCGTCCCTTAAATATTTCACAGGTGTCCCGATAACCGCGGCAGGCGGTCTGTTGACATTGTTAACAACGTTTCAATGGAAGATGCCTGAGATTATCCTGCCTATTTCGTTTTTTGTCTTATGTTATTTAATGGTTAGTACGATTAAAATACCGAGTCTAAAGGATATCCCGCTGCCAAAATACGGGATCCTCATCACGCTTTTCTTAGGATATGCCATTTATTTCGTGTTTAAAAAAGAACAGTACCGGTTTCCATACTTCATATATGTGGCGATTCCTTTATATGTCGCTTTTATCAGCTACCAGCTTGTAAGGACAAAACGAAAACGAAATCCAAAATAACAAAAGGGTGTCAGGCACCAATGTGAAAATTTCACACGGTGCCTGACACCCTTTATTTTTACGTTCTTCTTATTACATCCCGAAAGACATAACCCAAATCGAACCTGCAACAGTGACGACTGCGATGAAGAAGCCGTAAGCTACGTTGATTACCTGTGATTTTCCATCTTCGCCTTCGTTCATGTGCATGAACATGTATAACTGAAGACCTGCTTGGATGACGGCAAGCGATCCAATAATCCAAAGTATGGTTTTAAACGGAAGGGAGGTTTTGATGGCAACTCCTAGTGCTGCAAAGGTAAGCACCAGTGACATAATAAATCCGATTACATGTGTGACAGGGAATCCTTTATGATTTTTCTCCATCTTACGCCACCATCCTTGCTAAATAAACAAATGTAAAGATAAAGATCCACACAACGTCCAGGAAGTGCCAGTATAACCCGATGATAAATGTCTTTCTAGCAGTAACTGGCGTTAAACCTCTTCGGAAAATCTGGATGATGACCATAGTGGCCCAGCCAATCCCCATGGAAACGTGAAGCCCGTGTGTTCCAAGTAATACAAAGAAGCTTGATAAAAACGCACTTGTTTGCATTGTGGCGCCTTCATGGACATAATGAATGAATTCTGTAACCTCCATGAAAACAAACCCAGCCCCAAGTAAAAGAGTGATGATGAACCAAAGTAACAATCCATTACGGCTACCGCGGCGCATTTCATAGATTGCGAGACCGCAAGTGAAACTGCTCGTTAACAGAAGGATGGTTTCTACCATGACATCCTTAATTTCAAAAAGGTCTTTAGGGGTAGGCCCGCCGGCATAGCGGGCATTTAGAACAGAAAAGACAGCGAATAATGTTCCGAATAGGATGATTTCGGCACCAAGGAAAATCCAGAATCCCAAAATATTCATTCTGTTTTGTTCTGTTTGATATTCAAGCGGCAAAGCAGTATTGATGTTAGCTGACATGGTTGTTCACCCCTTTATTCACACTTCTCCATGCCTTTTCAGTTTTCTTGATCTCATCTTTATGAACGTGGAACCCATCATTGTAATCGAATGAACGGATAATCAACCCGGCAAGGATTCCGACCGTGGCCACAAGGGCGGCGAGCTTCCATTCGAAGACCAAGAGGAATCCAGTGATTCCAAAAATAACACCCATATAAAATGGCAGACCTGAATTGCTTGGCATATGGATTTCTTCTACTTCTTCATCTTTTAAAGTAAGACCTTCATTGTGTTTCTTCATATACCAGAAGGCGTCGATTGATTTCACTTCTGGAAGTTTTGCAAAATTATAGAATTGAACTGGAGAAGCGGTAGCCCACTCAAGTGTACGTGCATCCCATGGATCGTTTGAGATATTACGGTCTGCATATCTGGCACTCCAGTAAATGTTATAGCAAAGGGCTCCAAAGCCAATGGCTAGAATAACGGCACCAATCGTTGATACTAGGAATAATGGAGCATAACCAGATTCAGCTGAATAGGTGTAAGAACGTCTGACAGCCCCATCTAATCCTAGGAAGAACATTGGCATAAACGTTAAGTTAAAGCCAATTGTAAAGAACCAGAAATGAATTTTTCCGATTTTTTCATTTAACATGTGCCCAAACATTTTAGGCCACCAGTAATAAAGACCAGCAAATACGGCAAATACTACACCCGGTATTAATACATAGTGGAAATGGGCCACAAGGAAAAGAGTATTATGGTACTGATAATCAGCTGCACCCATTGCCAGCATAACCCCGGTAACACCACCGATGACAAAGCATGGGATGAATGCAAGTGCCCAAAGCATCGCAGTTGTTAATTCAATCCGGCCTTTCCGCATCGTGAATAGCCAGTTAAACATTTTAACACCAGTTGGAATGGCGATCATCATCGTCGTAATGGAGAAGACTGAGTTTACTCCAGGTCCGGCACCCATGGTAAAGAAATGGTGAACCCAAACTAGCATACTTAAAAACGCAATACCAACGATTGAAAATACCATTGAATTATATCCAAACAACCTTTTACGTGAGAAGGTTGAGATAACCTCTGAGAACATCCCGAAAGCAGGGAGTACAACGATATATACTTCTGGGTGACCCCATAGCCAGAACAGGTTCGCCCACATCATATCCATTCCGCCGCCTGAGATCGTAAAGAAATGGGTACCGAAAATACGGTCAAAGGTCATCAATGCAAGAGCAACGGTAAAGATAGGGAATGATGCGACGATAATGACCGAAGCAATGAATGATGTCCAGGTGAACATTGGCATTCTCATTAATGTCATGCCTTTTGTACGCATTTTTAAAACTGTGACGATGAAGTTAATTCCCGTCATCAATGTCCCAATTCCGGCAATTTGCAGGGCAACCGCATAATAGTTATTTCCGATACCAGGCGTAAATTCTTTACCGGCAAGAGGGAAGTAAGCCGTCCAGCCAGCATCTGGAGATCCACCGACAACGAAAGAAATATTAAACAGCATCGCACCGCTGAAGAACAGCCAAAAGCTTAAGGCGTTCAATTGTGGGAAGGCAACGTCACGAGCTCCAATTTGCAGCGGAACGACCACGTTCATTAAACCAATTAACAATGGCATTGCTGCGAACAAAATCATGATAACGCCATGAGTTGTAAAGATTTCATTATAGTGCTGTGCATCTAAAAATTTCATTTCAGGACGCGAGGTTTGCGCCTTCATTAACAGACCATCTACACCTCCGCGGAAGAACATCAATACACCTGAAAGGATGTACATTATCCCAATCCGCTTATGATCAACGGTTGTCAGCCATTCTCGCCACAGCCATTTCCATTTTTTTAAATAGGTTATACCGGCAACTATACCAACCATCGTTAGTACTATAGCAATCTGTGAACCTAGGATTAATGGGTTTCCTACGATGAAAAAGTCATGCCAATTAATTCCCATTGTGTTCACCTCCGTTAGAATCATTCATTTCCGTGTTGTTTTCTTCATCTTTAAAAATCTTACCTTGAACTCCGTGAACCTTGTATAACTCAGGATTTGTATAAGTTTTGGAATTCATTTTCCCATGGTCGACCCATGCTAAGTGGGTGCCAGTAAATGTTTCACGTCCTAAGTGAGTTGGTTTTAAAAGCTCATTGTATTTTTTCTCTGTTAGCTTAGGAGCGTTTGCTTTTACCTCTTTAACCCATTTTTCAAAGTCTTTAGAGGATTTAGCTTCCACAGTGAATTCCATATCGGCATATCCCTTGCCGTTAAAGTTCGTATTTCTTCCTAAAAATTCACCAGGATTATCTGCTGTCAAATAAAGCTGTGTTTCCATTTTGTTCATCGTATATTTTTGACCGCCAAGTGCAGGAACCCAAAAGGATTGCATTGTACCAGCAGAGGTTAATTTAAACTTAACCGGTGTACCAGCCGGAATGTTAACATAGTTCACCGTTTCAATGCCTTGCTCAGGATAGCTAAAGATCCATTTCCAGTCAGCTGAAGTGACATTGATGGTAATTGGTTTTTTATCTTCATAGCCTGCAGGCACTTTTTCTAGTTTATAAATGGTATTTACAGTAGGGATTGTTAAAGCAATAACTATCAAAATCGGGATCGCTGTCCAAATGATCTCTAATTTAGTACTGCCGTGCTCTTCAGGCGGTACGTAGTCTTTATTCTTTGGTGTAGCACGGTACTTCCAAACAATATACCCAAATAATCCAAAAACAACGACAACGACAATTAGCATAAATACGAGTGACCAGTTTATCAAACCAAGAATGTCTCTGGCAGCAGGACCTTTTGGGTCAAATACCACCATTTTGTTGCAGCCACTTAAAAATAAGACAGGCAGGAAAGCCAGCAGGGGGATTAAATAGCCCTTTTTAAACATTTTAAAGCTCCTCTCAGGCAAATTGTTCATTTTTTCACAATCCTTACGTGAATTCATTCACAAACTTCAATAGGATAACTCCATTTTGAAAAAAATACAAGCATAAAATCCAATTAAACTAATTATTATTTTAGATTAATTTTCGGATTAAGTTTCCTCTTTCACAATATTACCAAGATGTCTATGATGATAATATAGGTTTTTGAAAAAAGTTGTGACAAATTTGTTAAGGATTTAAAATGCTAATCATGGAATAGTTTGGAAATATAAATCCACAGCCTTAATCATTGTTGAAAAATGGCTTAAAATTGTCTATTTTAGAATAATAATGAGATAATATTAATACTACATAGAAAGAGGAGACAGGTACGATGAACGTCAAAATTAATCGAATTGCAGCTAAAGCATTGAAAAAAATGATGGATGTGGAGGAAGCGGAAGGAAAGATGTTCCGCGTTTATGTCACTAGTATTCATGGGGATCATGCGCATTATGATTTAATGCTTGATACGCCAACTGAAAATGATGAAGTTGTAAAAACCGATAAGGATATTGATTTTATTCTCGATAAAAACGATGAGTACTTGGATGGTGTTTGGATTCAATACTTCCAAGTGCCAAAAGAGGAATGGGTCATTACCAATCCATCAAAAGGCAGCCATCACCATCATCATTAAAAAAAATTGCCTTGTGCTAAACCAATTATTACAAGTAATGAGGTCTTAATTAAGGACATTTTGAATGGAAACAAGATCAATTTTGTCCTTAAGAGGCCTTATTGAGGACATTTTGGAGGGAAACAAAGCCAATTTTGTCCTTAAGATATCTTAAATTCATCCCACCAAGAAATGCTCACCTAAAACAAATCCCCCAAAAAACACATTTAGTCTTATTTTCAAAAATCTTGAAATTGTTCATAATTTTTTCAAATAATCCTATTATTGCTACTTTTGAACTAAGGAGAATGGTATGATTCGGCGTTTCTTTTCTTATTATTTACCCCACAAAAGGCTATTTATTTTAGATTTTAGCAGTGCAGTGGTGGTTGCGGTATTAGAATTAGCATTTCCGCTCGCAGTAAAGTGGTTTATTGACGTACTGCTGCCTGGAGGTGATTGGCCAACCATTGTTTCGGTAAGCATTGGATTATTCCTGCTTTACTTAATAAGTACATTTCTGCAATTTGTCGTAAATTATTGGGGGCATAAACTAGGGATTAATATTGAAACGGATATGAGACAAGAACTGTTTGAGCATGTACAGAAGCAGTCATTTCGCTTTTTTGACAATACCAAAACAGGACATTTAATGAGCCGGATAACAAATGACTTATTTGATCTGGGCGAACTTGCCCATCACGGGCCTGAAGATGTCTTTATTGCGGTTATGACGTTCATCGGGGCATTCTGGATAATGCTTACCATAAACGTAAAACTGGCCCTCGTTTCAATTTTAGTTCTTCCATTATTAATCTTACTTGTGGTCGTTTGTAATTTGAAAATGAACAAGGCGTGGGGGCAAATGTATTCAAGCATAGCTGATGTGAATGCTCGCGTCGAGGATAGCGTTTCTGGAAGCCGTGTCGTTCAATCGTTTACAAATGAAGAATTTGAGATTGCTAGATTTAGAAAAAATAATCAACGATACCGCGCTGCTAAGCTTGGGGGATATCGAGTTATGTCCTTCAGTTTATCAGGCATTTACATGATGACAAGACTAATTACGATTATCGTTTTAGTTTACGGTGCATGGTTAAGCTTTTCAGGACAGCTTTCCTACGGGGAACTGGTCGGATTTGTACTCTATGTCAATGTCCTCTTTAAACCGATTGATAAAATTAGCGCAATAATGGAACTGTACCCAAAAGGAATGGCTGGATTTAAACGGTTTATTGAGTTAATCGATGAAAAGCCGGATGTAAAAGATACAGAAGAAGCCGTTAAAGTTTCTGAACTTAATGGCAATATTACCTTTCATGAGGTTACATTTCGTTATGACATGCAAAAAACCGTTCTTGAAAATATAAATCTAAATATATGTGCTGGCGAGACCGTAGCCTTTGTCGGTCCATCTGGCGCAGGGAAAACAACAATTTGCTCGCTGATTCCCAGATTTTATGATGTTAACAGCGGCGCTATTTTCATCGATGGACTTGATATTCGAAATATGACAAAAAAATCATTGCGGTCACAAATTGGCATTGTTCAACAAGATGTATTTCTTTTTACAGGAACACTCCGTGAAAATATTGCGTATGGAAAACACGAGGCAACCGATGAGGAAATCGCAGATGCGGCCCGCCGTGCCCATCTTGAGAAATTTATTGCTACTCTTCCAGATGGATACGAAACACAAATTGGGGAAAGAGGCTTAAAGCTTTCTGGTGGTCAAAAACAACGAATTGCCATTGCAAGGATGTTCCTGAAAAACCCGCCAATTTTAATATTGGATGAAGCAACTTCTGCGCTTGATACAGAAACGGAATTGGTTATTCAAGAAGCCTTGTCAGAACTCGCGCAAAATCGAACGACATTAATCATTGCCCATAGGCTCGCAACCATCCGAAATGCCGACAGAATCATCGTCGTGACCGAGGACGGTATAGCAGAAGAAGGCCGCCATGATGAACTGATTGAGCAGGGAGGGATTTTTGCCAATCTCCACCGTGTGCAATACCAGCAATAATCTGAAACTGCGATTTTATCGCAGTTTTTTTCTTATTCATACAGTCAAGAAATTTTGATTTTTATTCATAAAAAGTGTTTACTTAAACAATGAAAACATTTGAAAGGGGAAGTTTATTTCGAAATGGATACCGACATTAAATTGATTGCTCTTGATATGGATGGGACACTATTAAACAACAAAGGAAAAATATCAGAAGGGAATAGGCTGGCAATTAAGGAAGCGCAAGAAAAAGGTATTATTGTAGTTCTAAGCACTGGCCGTTCTTTGCTCACAAGCAGGGAACACGCTGACACTCTTGACCTCACATCCTATTTGGTTACTGTAAATGGCAGCGAAATATGGGATGAAAAACGTGAAATAGTTGAAAGAAATCTTGTTAAATCGGAGCTTATCGAGTGGATGTGGGAGTTGTCTAAACAGCATAAAACAAAATTCTGGGCAATCAGTACCGAACGCAATTGGCATGATGATATGCCTGAGGATTTACATACGAAGGAATGGTTAAAATTTGGCTTTAATATCGATGATGATGCAACAAGAGAGCTGATTAAAAAAGAATTACAAGCTAAAGGGGAGTTCGAACTAAGCAATTCCACCTTAAAAAACATCGAGGTAAATCCATCGGGAATCAATAAAGCAAAAGGACTCAAGATTGTCTGCGACCGCCTAGGAATACAAATGAATCAAGTGATGGCAGTCGGGGATAGTCTAAATGATATGGCGATGATTACTGAGGCCGGACTTGGTGTGGCAATGGGTAATGCCCAGGAGACAGTCAAACAGGCTGCTAATTGGATCACATCAACAAATGAAGAGGATGGAGTTGCCGAAGCCATTCGTAAATGGGTGCTTAAATAAGAAAATTTTCATGTTTTGGAATAAAGATTGTATAGGAAGAAAAAGGATTGGTAAAAATAATCAAGCAAGTATAATTTGCAAAAAAATGTTATGGCTACATGCTAGGAGGCTACAAAGAAATGGAAACAGGTAGAGTAAAATGGTTTAACGGTGAAAAAGGTTTTGGATTCATTGAGCGCGAAGGCGGCGATGATGTATTCGTTCACTTCTCAGCGATTCAAGGTGAAGGCTACAAAACCTTAGATGAAGGTCAAGAGGTTACGTTTGAAATCGAAAATGGACAACGTGGACCACAAGCGGTTAACGTCCGTAAATCATAAGTAACATTAAAAAAACAGACTCAGGTTACTGGGTCTGTTTTTTTAATGTTAGCCTTTCATTAAACACCCATTTTTCTGCGTGAGTTGCTTACTTTTTTCGTTTGCTGGCTTGTTAGTTTTTTCGTTGCTTGAGAACCGCTCATATTCCCACTTCCAGCGGCTGCCTTGTTCTTTTTGTTTTCAAGCTGCTGTTTCATAGCTTCTTGTAAGCTAATTTTCTTTTTTTGTGTTTCAGCCGGATTTACTTGATTAGATTCTGACATAATTGCCTCCTAAAATAGATGATAAATACAGTATAATCTATTTTTTTACATATTAAAATTTAATAAATACAAATTTTTTGGACGTTCTTCCTTAATTTTGGAAAAACGTCCTTTCTTTTTAAAACCTATGTAATAGTGGGTGTAGATGTTTAATTAATGATAATCAATATTAATTTATAATAATTATAAATTAATATTGATTTTAATAAAATTTATATTATAATTTAGTCAAGGGTTAAAAAATTGTTTATGAGGTGATCAAATGAGTAATGAAAACAAATACTTAACAACAGGAACTGGAGCACCAGTCGGTGATAATCAAAATTCAATAACAGCAGGGTCACGGGGACCAATATTAATCCAAGATGTTCATCTCCTTGAAAAATTGGCCCATTTTAACCGGGAGCGTGTACCTGAGCGTGTTGTTCATGCAAAAGGGGCTGGTGCGCATGGATATTTTGAAGTGACAAATGATATGTCAAAATATACAAAGGCTAAGCTTTTTAACGGTGTTGGAAAGAGAACACCTATGTTTATCCGTTTCTCAACCGTTGCTGGTGAATTAGGTTCTGCAGATACCGTTCGTGATCCCCGCGGCTTTGCGGTGAAGTTTTATACAGGAGAAGGTAATTACGACCTTGTTGGAAATAACACACCTATTTTCTTTATTCGTGATGCGATTAAATTCCCTGATTTTATTCATACACAAAAAAGAGATCCGAAAACCCACTTGAAAAATCCAAATGCAGTTTGGGATTTCTGGTCATTGTCACCTGAATCGCTGCACCAGGTCACATATTTAATGGGAGACCGCGGACTTCCAGCAACCTTAAGACATATGAATGGCTACGGCAGTCATACCTTTAAGTGGGTCAATGCTGAAGGTGAAGCAGTTTGGGTGAAATATCACTTTAAGACAGAGCAAGGCGTTAAAAACATGGCGGCTGATGTTGCAGGTAAATTAGCAGGAGAGAATCCTGATTATCATACTGAAGACTTATTTAATGCGATTGAAAAAGGCGACTTCCCTGCCTGGAGATTGCATGTTCAAATTATGCCATTTGAAGATGCCTATAAATACCGCTTTGACCCATTTGATGTGACGAAGATTTGGTCCCACAAGGATTATCCGCTGATCGAGGTAGGACGCATGGTGCTTAATCGCAATCCTGAGAACTATTTTGCAGAAGTGGAGCAGGCAACTTTCTCGCCTGGAACAATGGTACCAGGAATCGAGGCATCACCAGATAAAATGCTTCAAGGGCGTTTATTCGCTTATTCCGATGCCCATCGTTACCGTGTTGGCGCGAACCACAATCTATTGCCGATTAACCGTCCAAAGGTTGAAGTGAACAACTATCAACGTGACGGTGCGATGCGTTCCGACAACAATGGCGGAGGTTCCATTTATTATGAACCGAACAGCTTTAGCGGACCAAAGGAAGCACCAGAACATAAGCAAACAGCCTTTGAGGTTACAGGTGCAGCAGAACAAGCAGCATATGATCAAAACGATCATTACACTCAAGCTGGGGATCTTTATCGACTAATGTCTGTGGATGAGCGGACACGTTTAGTAGAAACAATCGTTGGGGCGATGAAGCCTGTTGAAAGAGATGATATTAAGCTTCGTCAAATCCAGCATTTTTACAAAGCTGACCGAGAGTATGGCGAGCGGATAGCAAAAGGGCTAAATCTGGCCATTCCCCAGGAAGTTAAATAAATCTAGTAAACTATTAAGACCGTTCAGTTACTGAGCGGTCTTTTACCATTAAAGAATATCTGAATTTTCTACAAAAAACGACAGCATTTTCCCTTTTCTCCTATTAAACTTATTTATAAAGTCAAGGGGGGAGAGAATTGTTTAAATATAAAATCTTGGTCATCATGTTGATTTTTATAGGTGGTCAAGTACTATTACACTCAACGGCCTATGGCAAACAATACATAACCTATGAAAAAAAATCGTTTTTCAGTTTTTATGCTGATCAGCTTTTTGAGAGAAATAATAAACAAATTCATTCCATGGATAGGAAACCTTCCTATTATGATCAACTTTTGGCGCTGCAGCAAACACCCTATAATTTCTCAGTTAAACAGAAGGTGGCTTCAACACTCATAGAGGAACCAATTCGGATAACGTTTGCAGGGGATGCGATGTTTGATTGGTCAGTAAAGCAAACAGTCAAACAAAAAGGAGCGGATTATCCTTTCGAATATATTAAAACGGAACTTGATTCCAGTGATTTAAGCGTAGTCAATCTAGAGACATCCATTACCACCGGAGGGACTAAGCAAGGGAAACAATATACCTTTCGTTCAGACCCAATTGCGTTATCAGGACTAAAGAACGCGGGTTTTCAACTCGTTAGTCTGGCCAACAATCATTCGCTTGATTTTGGGCTACAAGGGTTTACGGATACAGTCGCCAATTTAAAGCAATATCAATTGGATTATGTCGGCGGCGGTTTGAACAAAGATGAAGCGTATGCAGCCAAATCCTATAGAATAAAAGGGAAAATTGTTAAAATACTGGCTTTTTCAAAGGTTCTGCCTGACTTTAGCTGGGTAGCGACAACTTCAAAACCTGGACTTGCGAATGGTTATGATATCAGTCTGATCAACCGAACCATTCAAACAGAAAAAGAGGATGCCGATTATTTATTCGTGTTTATCCACTGGGGCATTGAAACGAAGCGCACTCCTGAACCCTTCCAGCGAGAATGGGCAAAGTTAATGATTGATGCAGGTGCGGACGGGGTTATTGGAAGTCATCCCCATGTTCTGCAAGGCTTTGAATATTATAAAGACAAACCGATTGCCTATTCGCTCGGAAATTTCCTCTTTCCAAACTATATAAAAGGGAATGCAGCGCAAACGGGTGTATTACACTTGGATATAAAGAATGAAAAAATTGGGATGACTTTTGTGCCTTATCGTATCTCTAATGATCAAATTGTAAAACAAAATGATCGGGAACAACTTACTGTATGGAATGAACTCCAGCGACTTTCCTTCGGTGATTTGCAAATTCAAGATGGGATGATTAAAGACCCGGCTAGCGTTGCTGAAGCCGGAAACTAGAGAAGCAGAGGTAATTTATTTACCTCTGCTTTTTATGTGATTAATTTACAATTTACTGGAAAAAATACAGGTAATTAGAATGTGAAGGAGAAGTCATGTGAATCTGAACGTGATGTATGGGGCCATTTTTATTTTTTCAGCAATAAAATGGGGTGATTGGAAAAATTGGGGGGCCTATTACCCTACCTTTCTTTTCTTGATGGTTGGGGATTTGGTGTATCAGTTTTTATTTTTTAAACATAGCATGTGGGAATATGTTCCGATTGGAAGCGATAAATTATGGGCAAAGCACACACATATTGCTTTCTTAGTTATGTTAATAAAATATCCTGTGACGATCAGTATTTTTCTCGGCCATATGCCTAAGGCGGTTTGGAAAAAAATGCTTCATATCCTGGCTTGGACTCTTGTCTATACGATAAATGAATACACAGATCTGAAATTAGGAGCCATGGTCCATAAAAACGGCTGGAATTTATGGTGGTCTGCATTTTTTAGCTTTGTTATGTTTTCTGTTTTGGCTGTCCACTATAAAAAACCATGGTTAGCTTGGATCCTATCAGCGATATATGCTGCTTTTCTATGGAATATATTTAATATTTCACAAGATATTTTGAAATAATTCCTTTCGCGCGCAACCTAGGACAACATAGGTTGTTTTTTTGATGGAAATTTTTATGAAATATTATATTAACCGAATTATTAAGGAGGGATTTGAGTACTAAATTTAGAATATTTATAATATGATGATTTTAAAAGGGGGGATTTGCTTGGGAATCCAAGTAATAGAAAAAGAAGAGATAAAAGTAGTTGGAATTTCTTGGAGTGGAACTTATTCAGAAGCTGAGCTCATTCCGAGTCTATTTAAAGAGATGGAGAATCGTTTAAGAGAAGTTCCCCATCAAACGGAAGAGCCAGTGTTGATTGCGCCGTTTCATAGCAGGGAAACGGAGTTTACCTATTATGTCGCGAAACCGGTAGAAAAAATTGAAGCCATCCCAGAAGGCATGGTGGGATTTGCTATCCCGCGAAAAAACTATGTCGTTGGAGTCCATAAGGGCAGAACAGAGGAAGTTAAGAATACATATCTTAAAATGTTCGAATGGATGAAGGAATATGGCTATGAACAGGATCACTATGCTTTAAGTATAGAAGTCTATAAAGAAGAACATAAACAACAAAATGCAAATGGAGATCTCCATTTTGAAATTTATTTACCTGTGAAAACATATTAAAATAAAAGGACATTCCAGAATTTTTCTGAAAATAGGAGTCCTTTCCCTTTACTCTTTTATTAAAGTATACTACCATAGAAAGTATATTTTAATAATTCCTTCGGGGTAAGGTGAAATTCCTAACCGGCGGTGATGAAGCGATGCTTCTTAGTCCGTGACCCGGTTAACGTACTCGTTAAACGGTGGATCTGGTGAAATTCCAGGGCCGACAGTTAAAGTCTGGATGGGAGAAGGAAAAAACAGGGTTATGAAAAGGTCAAAAATTGCCTGTTTCTAAGCCTTGCTTTCCTATTGTCTTTATTTGGACCCTGAAGTGTAAATCCTTCAGGGTTTTTTGTATTCCTTTATAAAGGAGAAGAAAAAATGTTTACCGGAATTATTGAAGAAATTGGGTCAATCATAAATATTCAGAGGACAGGAGAATCGTTTGTACTAACCATTGACGCGAAAAGAATTCTTGAAGACGTCCATCTTGGTGATAGTATTGCTGTTAATGGTGTATGCCTGACTGTGACCTCCTACACGAGAAATCGCTTTACCGTTGATGTAATGCCGGAAACCGTTAGGGCTTCGAGTTTAAATATGGTTAAACGTGGTTCTAAGGTCAACCTTGAAAGAGCAATGGCTGCTGGAGGAAGGTTTGGTGGTCACTTCGTTTCAGGGCATATTGATGGTACAGGAATCATTAAAAGCAAAAAAGCATTAGAAAATGCCGTATATTATGAAATTGAGGCAGACCCCGAATTATTAAGATATATCATTGTAAGAGGATCTATAGCAGTTGATGGGACTAGCCTTACCGTTTTTGCAGTTTCCGAAAATAGCTTTACCTTATCTTTAATCCCGCATACCCTTGGTGAAAGTATATTAGGGCAAAAAGACTCTGGTGATATCGTTAATTTGGAATGCGATATGATTGGCAAATACGTGGGACATTTTATGAATAATCCTGGAAAAAATAATCAGCACAAAAGTAGTGGAGGAATTTCCGCTAAATTTTTAGAAGAAAACGGCTTTTATTAAAAGGAGTGATTATCCGTGTTTGATACCATTGAAGCAGCAATTTCTGATTTAAAAGAGGGAAAAGTGATCATTGTTTGTGATGACGAGGGTCGGGAGAATGAAGGTGATTTTTTGTCGCTCGCTGAAAAAGCGACACCAGATGTTATCAATCTTATGGCTACCCATGGAAAAGGCCTAATATGTGTTCCAATTGATGAAGAACTGGCACAAAAGCTGGAACTTGATCCGATGGTTTCAAAAAACACTGACCCGCATGGAACCGCCTTTACCGTAAGCATTGACCATAAATTTTCAACTACAGGAATTTCAGCATTTGAACGCTCAGCAACGGTCCTAAGCATGATTGATCCGGAATCAAAGCCAGAAGATTTTAAAAGACCGGGGCACATTTTTCCACTTGTCGCAAGAAGCGGGGGGGTTCTTAAGCGAACAGGACATACCGAAGCGGCCATAGACCTAGCTAAACTCTGCGGCTCAGCGCCAGCGGGAGTCATTTGCGAAATTATGAATGAAGACGGAACAATGGCCCGTGTCCCAGAACTTCGAAAAATTGCTGATAATCTAGAAGTAAAAATGATTACCATTGAAGATTTAATTAATTACCGAAAGAATAAAGAAAAAGATACTGCAAACAAATTCTAAAGAAATAAATTTTTTAGAAATTGATGATTGGAGCGGAAGGTGCTCGACTCCAGCGGGAGTACGGAGCAGGGGAGACCCCGCAGGCGCGCAAATTGCCGAGGAGGCTCCCCGGCACGCCCTCGGAAAGCGAGCGCCTGTAGCGAAAATCATCAACTAAGTTTATCGCCAAATAAAAAAATGGAGGAATTAAGATGGGACATATTTTTGAAGGAAATTTAGTAGGCTCAGGATTAAAGGTTGGAATCGTCGTAGGACGTTTCAATGAATTTATCACAAGTAAATTATTAAGCGGAGCGCAGGATGCACTAAAACGGCATGGAGTAAGTGAGACTGATGTTGACGTTGCATGGGTTCCGGGCGCATTTGAACTGCCGTTAATTGCTCAAAAAATGGCAAACAGCAAAAAGTATGATGCTGTCATCACACTTGGTACCGTTATTCGCGGTTCTACTCCACATTTTGATTATGTTTGTAATGAGACAGCAAAGGGAGTATCACGTATAAACTTAGACAGCGGGATTCCAGTTATTTTTGGTGTTTTGACAACAGATTCGATTGAGCAAGCCATTGAGCGTGCCGGTACGAAAGCTGGAAATAAAGGCTGGGAAGCAGCTGCAGGTGCAATTGAAATGGCAAACTTGTGCAGAAATCTCGATAAATAATTGATATTATTGCAAAAAAACATATACAATTTATAAAACTTTATTTATAATTTCAATTAACAAAAAATATATATTGAAATTTAGGTGTTAAAATCTTTTTAAGAGGATAACTTAAAAGGGAAGTTGGTGCAAAGCCAACGCGGTCCCGCCACTGTAAATGGGAGTTTACCTATATTAAAGTCACTGTCGAATTGATGGGAAGACATAGGAAGCAATGATCATGAGCCAGGAAACCTGCCTATCTTTTAATCGCCGAAATACCTACGAGGATAGGGGGTGAACGACTAGTCTCTGCTACTTATGACAGTTATTCTGTTTTTCAAACCAACATCTTCCGTTCATGGGGATGTTTTTTTTGTATCGGAAGAACTTTAGCTTGGCGGAGAAAACTTTATTTTTTGTAAATTAAGCTATTTAATTAGTATAAAGGGGAATAAAAATGAAGAAATTATATTCGCTATTAATCGTAATGTTATTGATTTTAGGTGCTTTATCAGGCTGTGCGGAAAAGAAAGAACAGGTTAAAGATGGAAGCAACACAAATGTTGAAAAAAAATCTGAGAACATTACTTTTCCCGTCACAATAAAGGATGCATTAAATAATAATGTTGTCCTCAATAAGAAGCCTGAAAAAATTGTTTCTCTAATTCCTAGTAATACCGAGATTGTTTTTGCATTAGGCCTTGGGAAGAACGTAGTGGGTGTATCTGATTTTGATAACTATCCAGAGGAAACGGCTAAAAAAGAGAAAATTGGCGGACAAGAGATTAATCTAGAAAAAATCATCTCCTTAAAGCCAGATGTAGTATTTGCCCATGCATCCAATGCTCAGAATTCAACTGATGGGTTAAAGCAGTTAACGGATGCGGGGATTCCGGTAATCGTTGTGAACGATGCACAAAATTTTGACCAAGTTTATGATTCTATTGACATGATAGGAAAGGCAACTGGGGAAAAAAAGAAAGCTGATGATATGATTCAAGGAATGAAAGATAAATTAGCAGAAATTAAGGCAAAGGCTAAAGAAATTAAAGAAAAGAAAAAGGTATTGGTTGAGGTATCACCTGCTCCAGAAATTTATACACCTGGTAAAAATACTTTTATGAATGAAATGCTAACGATTATTAATGCAGAAAATCTCGCTAATGATCAAGAGGGCTGGATTAAAATTGATCAGGAAGCTATGATTAAGCGAAATCCTGATGTCATTATAACTACATATGGATATTATGTGAAAAATCCAGCTGAACAAGTGTTAACCAGAAAAGGCTGGGAAAATGTCAATGCAGTTAAAAATAAACAAGTAATCGATGTTGATTCTGATCGCGTTACACGTCCAGGACCAAGGATTGTTGAAGGAGTAGAGGACCTTGCAAAGGCTATCTATCCAGAAGTTTTTAAATAATAAGGTATTCGCCTATGTGGCAGCTGGCATTTTCCTTATTTTTTCCATGTTATTAGGAATATCAATTGGCACCGTTTCTGTACCGGTGCCTGCCATTATTAAAATTATCAGCGCGAAATTCTTGGGATTTATTTCACTTGATGCAATCGATCCAATGTATACAAGCATTGTTATCAACATTCGCCTGCCTCGAGTGTTATTATCCGGTCTTGTAGGGGCTGCTCTTGCGATAGCAGGGGCGGCTTTTCAAGGTCTGTTAAGAAACCCGCTGGCAGATCCTTATACATTGGGTGTATCATCTGGAGCCTCTGTGGGTGCGGTCCTTACCCTTTTTTTTCAAATTTCACTTCCATTTATCGGCCCATTCACACTCCCATTGCTTAGTATCGTTTTTTCCTTTATTACCATTTTCTTGGTGATAACATTTGCTCGTAAAATTGAGCGCTCAATGAGAGTGGAAACGATCATTCTAACAGGTATTATTTTCAGTTCATTTCTGGGAGCTATAATTTCTCTAATGATTGCGCTTACCGGAGATGAGCTAAGACAGATTATAGGCTGGCTTCTTGGAAGTGTATCGATGAGAGGCTGGGAATACATAAAAATCATTTTGCCATTTTTCATTCTCGGTTCAGTAATCCTTATCTTAAATGGAAGAGAGTTAAATTCCATGTCCTTTGGGGAAGAGAGAGCCCGCCATTTAGGTGTCAATGTGTATAAGAGAAAGCTGATTATCTTGTCGGCTGGTTCTATTTTAACAGGAGCGGCGGTGGCTGTATCGGGAACAATAGGCTTTGTTGGGCTAGTTATCCCACATCTTTCGAGGCTGCTATGGGGGCCGGATCATAAACATCTCCTTCCTTTATCCATTATTACCGGAAGCGGATTTTTAATTTTAGCTGACCTTGTTTCAAGAATCGTTATTTCTCCGACTGAACTCCCGATTGGAGTCATTACAGCCTTAATCGGTGCACCCGTATTCGCAATAATCCTATTACAACGAAAAAGGATGGAAAGAAGTGGTTAAAAGAATGCTCAGCGTTCAACAGGTTACAGGTGGTTACTCTAGCGAAGCCGTTTTAAAAGATATTTCTTTTGAAGTCAAACAAGGGGAATTGTTTGGGATACTAGGCCCAAATGGGAGCGGAAAAACGACACTTTTGAAAATGCTAAGTGGTATTTTACCGATACAGAACGGCCGGATTCTGATAAATGAAAAATTGCTGCAGGATTACAAGCCAAAGCAGCTGGCCCAAATTATCGCGGTCCTTTCACAGCACTCCTCGCAATCGTTTGCGTATTCGGTAAAAGAAACAGTTTCTCTTGGCCGATATGCTCATCAAAAGGGATTGTTTCAAACATGGAGTACGCGGGATGAAGAAATAGTCCAAAAAGTAATGAGGCAGGTTGGTATCTCCTCGTTTCAACATAAAAATATTCAGGAATTATCGGGCGGTGAGAAGCAAAGGGTTTTTCTTGCACAAGCGCTGGCTCAGGAGCCGGAAATCCTTCTTTTAGATGAACCGACGAACCACCTGGATTTATCTTATCAAAAGGAATTACTTGACCATTTAAAACAATGGACGGCACAAAACAGATTGACCGTCATTTCTATTTTTCATGATTTAAATCTTGCGGGACTATATTGTGATCGCTTACTGTTGCTTGAAAAAGGCACCATTAATATCGACCATATTCCAAATGAAGTACTTAGGGAAGAACGAATTATGGATGTATATCATACAAATATCCAAAAACACCCGCATCCAAAAGTGGCAGCTCCGCAAATGGTTTTATTACCTGAAGTTACTAAACAGGAAATCATTGAAATAAATGAAGATTTGGTACATGTTACATATGATTATATCGAGCTTAAATCCCCCATTCCATTAAGAACAATGTCCTCGGGCGTTATAGGATCTGGAACTGGGTGGCACCAGACTTTTGTGAACCGTCATGTGGACAAAAACTACAACTGTAATGATCATCGATTGGAAATGGCGGCTTTCTTACGATCAAAAGGATTTGAGCCATCCGAAACCGTAGGAATGATGACGGCTGTAATATTGGAAGATGCCGTATACCAACAATTAAAACTGGATGAATTCTCCATATTTGTACTTGTTACAGCAGGAGTTGGCAATGCGGTTGATGCATCTAGAAGTGATAGGCATACGGTTGAATTGGTGCCTGGCACCATCAATACATGGATTTTTGTAAATGGAGAGCTGACCGAGGAAGCTTATATTCAAGGAATAATGACCGCTACCGAAGCAAAAGCAAAGGCCTTGCATGATTTAGAGGTTATCGATCAAGTTACTGGCACGATTGCTACAGGGACATCGACCGATAGTATTCTAATTGCCGCTACTCAAAATGGAAAGTTATTGGAGTTTGCTGGAACCATCACTCCCCTAGGGAAACTTATTAGTAAAGCGGTATATCAGTGCACCGTAGAAGCGATTCAAAAGTCCTGTAAGAGGAAACCATGATGATTGTATATCATTTAATATCGATAACCATTGCTTATATCATTGACTTACTGATAGGTGATCCTCCACGTTGGCCACACCCCGTTCGATGGATTGGTTCGATGATTTCGTTTATTGAAGGGAGATTGAATAATGGAGGATCCAAAAAATTAAAAGGGGTTATCATGCTCCTTTTTGTGTTATTCATATCCTTTATTGTTTGTTTGTTAATAGTGTTAATAGGTTACAAGATTCACCCCATTGCCGGGATTTGTATAGAAAGTATCATTATCGCAACAACGATTGCCCAAAAAAGCTTGAAGAAGGCCTCGTTGGATGTTTATCTCCCATTAAAAAAAGGAGATTTAATGGAAGCAAGAATAAAACTTTCCTATATTGTAGGCCGGGATACTGACTCATTGGCTGAGGGGGAAATTGCCAGGGGAGCAATAGAGACGGTTGCTGAAAATACGAGTGATGGAGTAACAGCACCGTTGTTCTGGGCTCTAATTGGCGGTGCACCACTTGCAATCGTTTACAGGGCAGCCAATACTTGCGATTCGATGGTTGGTCACGTAAATGATAAATATAAGGAATTTGGCTGGGCTTCTGCCAAATGGGATGATCTGATGAACTGGATTCCGAGCCGGATAACGGGAGTCTTCATGTTGATTGCCAACCGTCCGGAACACATGAGTTTACGTAAGGCCTGGGCTATTTTATTTCGGGATGCTAAAAAGCACCCAAGCCCAAATAGCGGCTGGGGAGAAGCTGCTGCAGCTGCCATTATGGGTATTCAACTTGGCGGTATCAACTATTACAAGGGAATGATATCAAATCGGGCAAAGATGGGGGAACCAATCCTGCCCATTCATTCAGGCCACATCATAAAGGCAAATGAAATTTTAAGCAAAACGGTCCTTTTATTTTTACTATTTTTATGGATTGGAGGGATAGCCCTTGAATTGGCCTTCACATGGCTCAAATCCGCAGTATCTATATAAAGCAATGGGACTTAAACTCCCTGACAAGCAGATTGATTTTAGTGCCAATATTAATCCGCTTGGTCCGCCGCCATCTTTACAGGAAAATTGGAATAGCTTTCTTCAAAAAATAATGGTTTATCCAGATCCTTTTGCGTCCAATCTTAAGGAAAGAATAGCAAATAACGAAGGCCTAACCGATGATTCCATTTTGATCGGGAATGGAGGTGCAGAGCTGATTTCCCTAATAGGAAGGATGATGGCTGGAAAAAAAGTATTGTTAGTGGAACCGGCCTTTTCGGAATATGAAGCAGCTTGCCGGGCTAATCAGTGCGAAATCTTTTACCATCAATTAATCGAACCAGCCTTTGAATTGAACCCTGATGATATACTCCCAAAATTGGAACAGGCAGATGCCTTGTTTCTATGTAACCCAAACAATCCAACAGGCATTCAGTATCCAGCATCAACGATCCTTTCAATTATAGAGGCAAGTGAAAAGTACAATTGCTTCGTAATCGTAGATGAGGCTTTTTATGATTTTTTAATAGATTATGAATTATTGACACCTTACTTAAACAGATTTTCTAACTTAATCATCATTCGTTCGATGACAAAGATGTTTGCCATCCCGGGTATTCGCCTAGGCTATATGTTGGCACAACCTAAAATCATTGCGGAACTCAGCTCGTTGCAGCCTCATTGGAGCGTCAATGCCATTGCATTATTGGCAGGTGAAATTTGCATGCAAGAGGCATCCTTTATCGAAAAGACTAAAGACTTTATTTACAATGAACGGAAAAGGCTGTTTCATTTCCTAAAAGATCAAGAATACCAGGTATCGGATTCTAGCGTTAATTTTTATTTATTGCGGGATCCTTTTATTGAAAATCAGTATGAGTTGTTTGAGTTTCTGATTTTAAAGGGATTCGTTCCCCGACATACCCTTAACTTTCCTGGTTTGGATGGAACATGGCTTCGCTTTGCGATTAAAGGTTCTGAAGAAAACAATCAGCTCATGGAGGTGCTGGCGGAATGGAAAAGGTCTCAACATTGATCTTTATAACAGGCGGAGTACGAAGTGGAAAAAGCAGCTTTGCAGAGAGGTTGGCAGTGGATATGGCAGAGTCCTGTGGGGGAAAGCTTCACTATCTTGCAACTGGTGTCCAATCTGATGATGAGATGAGAAAAAGGATCGTTAAGCATCAGCAAGATCGGGCAGCAGGGAAGCACCATTGGAAAACGGTTGAGCAATCTGTCCAAATAGGAAAGCTAGTAGAATATTTTACCGATCGAGATATTATTTTATTAGACTGTGTCACGACTCTATTAAACAATGAGCTTTTTATCAGTGACCGGGAATGGGATGAAAGCTTTTTAAAAAAGGTTACAGAAAATATCATCACTGGAATTATGGATATTAAAAACCGGGCAAAAAAAACAATTGTTGTCAGCAATGAGGTTTTAAATGTGCCATTAGACGGTAACAAACTGGTTTTCCTATACGGGAAAATGCTGGGACACATTCATCAGCAATTAGTAAAGGAAGCAGACCAGGCTTATCTTGTTGAGGCAGGTATCCCGATCCTAATGAAATAAGTGAAAGGATGAAAGGCGACATGATCCAGGTCTAGAAGTAAGGAAAATCAGGGAATTAAAGGATAAAAGGTTTGATGATCTTGCTTCCCAAATGAAAAGCCATATAAGATGGGATGTTTTGAAAGATCGAATCATGAATTGGAGTACAAAATGATAAAAATGCTAAAAGGTTTCTTAATTAATCTGCAATTTTTTACGTCTATTCCCATTCCATTAGAAATACCCATGGATAAGGAGCATTTAAAGAAATCTGTACAATCCTTTCCCCTATTAGGATTATTTCAGGGGAGTATTTATACTATTCTCATCTATGTTTGTTTAGAATGGACCCCATTCTCACAGCTGGCTGCTGCCTTCCTGCTATGGCTGGCAACCATTCTTCTTACAGGAGGAATCCATTTAGATGGCTGGATGGATGCTAGTGATGCGTACTTTTCTTATCGGGACCGCGAGAAAAGACTAGAGATTATGAAAGACCCTCGAACGGGTGCATTTGGAGTTTTATCGGTAATCATTTTATTGACCTGCAGATTTATCTTTATCTATGAGATTGCGAAGAACATCCAATTTTCATCTTACATCTTGATTATGGCAATCCCTTTTTTAAGTAAAAGTGTAATGGGTGCTCTCTTATTCACCGTTAAATCAGCCAAAAAAGAGGGTTTAGGCTCTTTGTTTCAAAGTGCCGCAACACTGAAAACATTGTGGGTTTACCCCGTTTACATCGCATCCTATCTGTTAGCAGTTATGGTATGGACTCAATCTATCCAGTTCTTAAGTATTTTAATCATTGTTGCTTTGGGATGTTTCTTTTTTAGCCGCTATAAATCTGTAAAATGGTTCGGCGGAATTACAGGGGATGTATTGGGAGCTGCCGTTGAAGGGACTGAGTTATTCCTATGGATGACTGTGTGGTTATTGCATTATTTCGCCATGGCATGACCCTAGCAAATAGAAGAAAAGCGTATTTGGGTTGGGAGGATTCCCCTTTATGCCCTGAATCGACGCAATTATCGACCAATAAGAGATATGAATGCTATTTTTCAAGTGATCTAAAAAGATGTCAGAAAACCGCGGAAATCCTATTTCCTGATCATTCCCTTATTCTATTATATAATTTACGAGAAATGCACTTCGGAAAATGGGAAGGGAAAACCTACACTGACCTGAAAGAAGACAAGCACTATCAAAGCTGGTTATCAGACCCAATGGGATTTGCTCCCCCAGATGGGGAGTCCTTAATGGGATTTACCGATCGAATTCAAGCCGGATGGAAACAAATTGTAAACGAAATAATGAATCAAAACCGGCGTCGCGTAGCAGTAATTACCCATGGCGGGGTCATTAGAATGTTATTAACACAATTTGCGCCGGATGAGAAATCGTTTTGGAATTGGGAAGTAATGCATGACAAAGGATATGAACTAATTTTTGAAAAAGAGGCGTTAAGGAGGGGGCAGCGATGCACTTTGTTACAGGAGGTGCCTTTAACGGTAAAAGAGCCTGGGTAAAAATATCCTACATGGTCAATGAAAATGATTGCTGGATATCTGCATATGATCATCATCCTCTCCCAGAGGAATTGGAAGATGATCAAGATTTGGTAATACTCGAAGGTATTGAAAAATGGCTGAAGGGTCTAGCAGTGGAATATGATGCAAAGCAATGCCGTGAAATCTGGAATAGCTATTTGGACCTTTGGACTTCATGGGAAAAAGCAAAGGCAGATCGGAAGATAATCATCATTGGGACGGATATTACCAAAGGGATTGTACCTATGGAAGCTGAGAATAGAAATTGGCGTGATATTACAGGATGGGCATATCAGGATTTGGCCAAAAAGTCACAACAAATGGATGTCATTTGGTATGGATTAAATCAAAAAATAAAGTAAAGGGGTTTAGGACATGAGAATTTATACAAGAACAGGTGATAAAGGAAAAACAAGTATTATTGGCGGCAGGGTAGATAAGGATGACCATCGAGTAGAGGCTTATGGGACAGTGGATGAAGTAAATTGCTTCGTGGGACAGGCGATAACAGAACTAGACTCGGAATTATTTAAGGATATTCTTCTTGATTTGGAAAAGATCCAGCATGAATTATTCGATTGTGGCGGCGATCTGGCTAATGTGTCTGAGAAGCGGGAATTAAAGCTTCAAAAGGAATCGATTGAGTACTTGGAAAAGAAAATTGATGAGTACATTGAAGAGGCACCTGAACTGGAACGGTTCATTTTACCAGGTGGAACCAAGCCCTCAGCATCGATTCATATTGCTAGAACGGTGACAAGGCGAGCAGAAAGATTAGTAGTGAAACTATTAAAGGCTGATTCGAAGACACCGGAGTTGGCTCTCCAATACTTAAATCGTCTATCAGATTTTTTCTTTGCGTTAGCGAGAGTCATAAATTATCGCATGAAGGTTAACGATGTTGAGTATGTTCGCAGTGCCATTGTGTTTAGGGAAGGAAAACGTAAAAATGAAAAGTAATATGGCAGGTAAACGGATTACTCTGCTCGCCATGCTTACAGCATTGTCGGTAGTAGGCGCTTCAATAAAAATACCTGCAATTGTTGGGAGCGTAGCTTTGGATGTTTTCCCAGCCCTGCTGGCTGCCGCTTTATTAAGCGGCGGGGCAGGAGCTGTCGTTGCCGCATTTGGTCATTTAATATCATCCCTGCTGTCTGGTTTTCCGTTAGGACCGCTGCATATACTTATAGCAGGAGAGATGGCTGTGCTTGTTTGGATGTTTGGCCTAATGTATAAGTATAATAAAAAGATATCCGCAGCGAGTCTTTTCATTGTAGGAAATGCTGTGATTGCACCAATACCTTTCATATTTTTAATGAATAAGGGTTTTTACGCAGCTATTGTCCCTTCCTTATTAATTGGCTCTGTTATCAATACAGGGATTGCTCTTATTGCGATTCCAAGTCTTTCTTCCATTGTTCTATCCACCTTAACAAAAGTCGAGAGAAAAGAATGAGGGATATTATTTCGCTGCCATTGGATACAGACAATTCTTTAATTATTGCCAGTGATAACAGCGGTGCGATTGGAATGAAGGAACATGATCATGTTCTAGTCTCTTACGAATCAGTGGCCTATTATTCCTTTCGAGTAGCGGCTATGGAGTGTATGGCAGCAGGCGGTGTGCCGATGAGTGTAATCCTTCATAACTTTTGTGGAAATGAACCATGGGAAGAGCTATTAATGGGGATACAAAATGGGTTGGCGGAAATAGGAATGAGGAAAGTTCCGATCACTGGGAGCTCGGAAAGTAATTTTCCGTTGCTACAATCAGCCATTGGCTTAGTAGTGCTTGGGAAAAAAACAAATTCTAAAGTAACGGAACTTGTTTTTTCCTCCCAGTTAAAATTTGCTGTTATTGGACAGCCTTTGGTAGGGACCGAAGTCACGGAACAGCCGGAAAAAATTGTTCCTCTTACCATTTTTCAAGAAGTATGCAAGCTGGACGAGATCATGGTTTGGCCAGTCGGCTCGAAGGGAATCTTTTTTGAACTGAATCAAATGTTCCCCCAAGTAAGATTTAGAGTGGAGATGGTCAGCACAGAAGTGGACATCTTTAAATCGTCTGGCCCTGCCACCTGCTTTGTAGTGATGTACAATTCTAAAGAGGAAGAAAGAATAAAGAATATAACAGGTACCTTTTTCCATTCATTACGAGTGTCGAATTTTTAGGCTCCAAATTTAACAGAGCCAATTATAAAAATAGCACGCCTCATCAGGCGTGCTATTTTCCAATGCTTTGCAGTTTTTCGACTAACGAATTTACTCCCTTACCAATTGAATATAAAGCCTGATCTAAATTCTTTTTCCATGAAGGAACTTTTTCTTTGATGGCGGCGCCGATTTTTTCCGCATTTTCATTTAATTCCTTACTGATTTTCTTTGCTTGTTCATTGATCCTTTCCCCAGTATTCGTCTTTCCTTTAAGCTGGTCGTTAATGGAAGTAACCTCAAAGCTATCTTTTGGAAGATAGCGCTGCGATTCCAGCATGATTTCTCTGAAAATCGGAACCACATTGGCTGAGCTTGAGCTCGGCAGGTAATGCTGCCGGTCTGTCTGGTCATAGCCAAGCCAAATCGCGCCGACAAGGTTTGGCGTGTAGCCAACCATCCATTGATCCTTCGTTCCATTGACCGTGAAGGGAAGCTGAGTTGAGCCTGTTTTTCCGGCAATTTGCATTCCAGGGATATGGGCCCGCTTTCCTGTTCCAGTTTCCACTACATTTAAGAGCATCGAGGTCATCTCATTGGCGACAGATTTAGAGGTGACTTTGGTCGTTTTTGCTTCTCGCTCCGCGATAATATTCCCAGTCGGACCGACAATTTTTGTAATCAAATGGCTGTCCTGCCGCTTTCCGCCATTTGGGAAAGCTGAAAAAGCATTAGCCATTTGCAAAGGTGACACGCCCTTACTCATTCCGCCAAGGGCGATAGCCAGGTTTCGATCTTCCTTTTCAACAGGTATTCCAAACCGTTTTAAGGAATCAATCCCTTTATTTAAGCCCACTTTATCAAGCAGCCAAACGGCAGGAATATTCAACGATTCTTCCAAAGCCTTATACATCTGAACCTTGCCTTGGTAGTTTTTTGAAAAATTTTCCGGTTTGTAATTACCGAACGTCATCGGCTCATCGACAAGCTCGGATGAATAGTCATAGCCATTTTCAAGTGCAGGTGTATATACAGCAAGTGGTTTGATTGAGGACCCAGGCTGTGCCTTTAATTGAGTCGCTCGGTTAAAACCGCGAAAAACGTGTTCACCCCTTCCGCCGACAAGGGCACGGACTCCACCTGAGGCGGGGTCCATTAATACCGAACCACTTTGAACCAATGTATTTCCGCTTCCTCTAGGGAATAATGAGTTTTTGCTATATACTTTTTCAAGTCCCGCCTGGAGGTTCTGGTCCATCTCGGTATGGATGCGGTACCCTCTCGTTAAGATCTCATCCTGGGTTAATCCATACTTGGAAATCGCTTCATTCAAAACAGCATCGACATAATAAGGGTATTTACGATCAACAAAGCTTCCTCCACCATCATGAAGACGGATTTTTTCTTTTTTGGCCTGGTTATACTGAGTCGTATTGATAAACCCTAATTCCTTCATTTTGGCCAATACCACATTTCGCCGTTTCATCGAAAGGTCATAGTTTTTATACGGGTCAAGGTAATTAGGTGCGTGTAATAGCCCTGCAAGCATGGCAGCTTCACTCACGCTGATGTCCTTGATATTTTTATTGAAATATTTCTTTGAAGCGTTGCCGATTCCCCAAGCGCCGCTGCCGAAATAAACTTGATTAAGGTACATTTGCAGAATTTCTTCTTTTGTATAGACCTTTTCAATTTTGACTGCTAAAAACAATTCCTCAGCTTTTCTCTTATAAGTCCTTTCTGGTGATAAAAGGGCATTTTTCGTCAGTTGCTGTGTTAGCGTGCTGCCGCCGCCAGTAATTCTTCCTGCAAAAAGGTTTCCAAAAAAGGCACGAGCGATTCCTTGAATATCAAAGCCGCCATGCTCATAAAAGCGTTCATCTTCAATGGCCACCACCGCATTTGGCACATATTTTGGCAGTTCTTCAATTTTAATGCCTTTGGTACGGTTTGTTGCGACATTGCTTGCCACTTTGCCATTTTTATCATAAATAACGGTCGGCTGGCTTAATCCTTCCTTCAAGGATTGAACATTTGCTCTAGTGGCCAGCCAGCCAAAATAACAGATTGTCACGAGAACTACAACCAGGATGAGTAATAAGAATATTTGTGTTAGATGTTTCTTTTTCCAAAAACTTGAGATCATGTCCCAAAGTGGATGTAACTTGTCCATAAGAGCTCCTTCTCTATTAGGGATTATTGATTTTTTCTATTATAAATTTTCTTGTGGAAAAAGACCAACAATAAGAAATTCGTGATATTCGTGGACAACCAATTTCAGTCCAAGCATATGTTATAGAAAGGCCAATTAACATAGGGAAGGGGATGGGATGATGATAAACTGGAAGGTCCGATTTCGCAACAAAAACTGGGTAATCGCATTTATTTCACAGCTAATGATTGTTGCACAACTGGTGCTAGCTGGATTAAACTCACTAGGGATTACCGAATTTCACCTAACTGATGCGATTCAAAATTCTATATTGACACTCGTAAATGCTATATTTGTAATTCTATCCATGCTCGGGCTCGTTCAAGATCCAACCACGAAAGGTTTTGGAGACAGTGAAAGGGCTATGAATTATAAAGACCCAAACTAATCAATCAGCAATGTTAAAGAACATTGTTGATTTTACCATTGTTGATTGGAGCTCCTCGAGCGCAAATCAACAACTATGTTTAACAAAAAGTCAGTTCCCATGCGGTTCTGACTTTTTTGATGACCATAAAAATTAGGAAAATTCTTTACAATTTTCGTCTAACATAGTTTACTAAGTAAGTATAAAATAATTTGCGAGGCTATACATATGAACAAAGTGAAAAACTATATTGGACAATTCCACCCAATTGTCTGGGTATTATTGATTGGCACCGTTTTATCCAGAGGCTCTGCCTATATGACATTGCCATTTTTATCGATTTATTTATCACGGCATATCGATCTTTCTCCGATCATCATCGGTTTAACAGTCGGTATGAGTCCATTAATGGCCACAGTCGGAGGATTTATCGGGGGCCATTTATCAGACCGGTTTGGCAGAAGGCCGATTATGCTTACCGCTTTGTTTACATTAGCATTTGTCTATATTGGCTTTACAGTTGCGAATAGTCAGGAATGGTTCATCCTTTTAAATGCGATTAATGGACTATGCACTTCTTTTTTTGAACCTACATCACAAGCACTTATGGCCGATTTGACAGACAAGAAAATTAGGATGAAGGTGTACTCCTTAAGGTATACCGCCATGAACATTGGAGCATCAGTTGGGCCGCTTTTAGGCGCCTATTTGGCTAATCACTCAGCAAAGCTATCTTTCGCCATTACTGGTTCAACCTACTTTGCATATGGAATCGTTCTTTTTATTTTAATGAAAAAACTCTTTATTACGAAACAATCAGAAACGAAAAAAGTAGTATCTTTTGTGGATGCATTCAAAATCATCAAGACCGATAAAGCGTTAAGATACCTTTTATTTGGGATCATTTTAATAAACATCGGCTATGTCCAAATAGACTCCAATTTGCCGCAATTCCTGGAAGGGACAGTGGAAAACGGCGTAACCATTTTTTCTGTTTTGCTTACCATTAATGCTGTGATGGTGGTATGCTTTCAGATGCCAATCAGCCATTTTGCTGAAAAATTTAGCTTAATGCAGGCGATGGCTGGAGGTTCAATATTTATCGCGGCTGGGTTACTTGGCTTTAGCTTCATCAATGGCTGGGTGATAGCCATAATTTCAATGGTCCTCTTAACAATCGGTGAAATTTTAATTTTCCCGTCTAACAGTATGATGATGGACAAATTAGCACCGGAGCATTTACGTGGAACTTATTTTGGGGCAGGCCAATTCCGGAAAATTGGGAATTTCCTGGGTCCCATATTTGGGGGATTTCTCCTCAGTCATTTCTACGGACAATTCATGTTTTGGATTATTTCAATCCTCACACTGGGAAGTATTATTTTCTTCACCGCAGGAAACAGGTCGTATATCAAAGCAAAAATATCCACGGTGGAAAAAACGATGTAAACCTTATCCCTCCACATTTTTCCATTATTCTGGTAAAATAAAGAATAGATAGAAATTTTCAAATAGAATGTAAGGACTATTTGAGAAGGGGGTCCATGGAATGTGGTACTGGGCTGGTATCTTTGCTTTATTTTGCTGTCTATTTCTTATCATTGAGGAAATAATCTATTATCTGTGGAATCGCTATGTTTATGGGCCAAATCACGAAAGAAAAAGCATTTGGAAAAATAGAGTTAAAGTGATCCTCTGTTTTTTCAAACGGAAATCTCCAACAAATATTCATGAAAATAAGGAAGAAGAAAGCTCGCTTTAATTGAAAGCGGGCTTTCTTCTTTATGAGTTTGAAGGAGGATTTTGCCGTTTCTTATTTAAATAAGCTCCAATCGAATTAATAAAAAAGAAGAGGATAAACAGTGATAATATAATATATTCCGCCGGTTCCATTACTCTAAAAGGATTTGTTGCTTTCCAAAGCACCCCAGATAATCTTACTCCCATTATCAAATCGATTGAAATAATTAAGGTTATTAAAAAAGCCGCTAATAAACCAGTGACCAATATAATTTTCATAATCCTCACCCATATTTATGTGATGTTATTATTTTTCTACTTAGGAATGGAATTATCCCTTGGATAAAATATAACACCTTGGGGAATCTATCCATTATTGGTAAGAAGAAAATTGAAACTTCATTGAGTGAGGCGGAGATTACGTGTCGATTTTGTCTAATATTTTGAAAAAAAAGCAAAAAAAGAGACAGAACGATAATTACAGGCAAATGCAAGATCCTGGTAAACCGGACGAATTGCCAATTCATAGGGACTACAAAGATAATATTGCGAAAATAAAAGAAGAATATGGTAACAGTACCGATGTTTCATACCGCGAGTTTAAATTTTGCGGCAGCAGGGGGACTGCCGTTTATATTGATGGCCTAGCCAGTAATAGTATGATCAATGATTTTTTTATGGAAACAGTGACAGAAGAAGTGAGGGAGATGGTTACCGACTGTTTCCAACAAATGATTGACTTCGCAAATGGTCTGGGAAACGTCGAAACGATCTCGAATTGGAACGAAGTACATGATGCCATCTTGGTTGGGAATACCATATTTTTTTTAGATGGCTACAATAAAGCCATTAGTGTGGAAACAAAGGGATGGGAGAAACGTGCCATCACCGAACCTTCAACCCAATTATCGATTCAAGGGCCGAAGGATTCGTTTACGGAGACTCTTCGAACAAACACAGCCCTAATTAGACGAAGGATAAAAAGTCCAAATTTATGGATTGAATCGATAAAGCTGGGTACCGTAACGCAAACCGATATCGCCATCATGTATATAAAGGGAATTGCCAATGAGAAAATTATTGGAGAAGTAAAAGAAAGGTTAAATCGCATTAATATTGATGCGGTTCAAGCTTCAGGATATGTTGAGCAATTATTTGAGGACCAAACCTGGACACCGTTTCCCACCACACACCATTCTGAAAGACCAGATGTTATTTCTTCCCATTTGCTTGAGGGAAGAATTGCCATTGTCATGGATGGAACCCCATTTGTAGTAACGGTACCAGCATTATTTATTCAATTTTTCCAAGCGCCAGATGATTATTATGCTCGTTTTGATATATCCACAAGCATTCGGATCTTACGAATTTTATCCTTTTTTATCGCTCTAATTGGACCAGCAGTATACATAGCCGGGACCACCTTTCATCAGGAAATGATTCCAACTACCATGGCCATCGCGATTGCAGCTCAAAGAGAAAATGTCCCTTTTCCGGCCTTTGTTGAAGCATTAATAATGGAGGTTACCTTTGAAATATTAAGGGAGGCAGGGTTAAGACTTCCACGGGCAGTGGGTCAAGCAGTTTCCATCGTTGGAGCGCTTGTAATAGGGCAAGCGGCCGTTCAGGCAGGTTTTGTATCACCAGTAATGGTCATCGTCGTTTCTATCACAGCCATTGCCAATTTTTCGACGCCCGTTTTTACAATGGCCATTGCTGCCAGATTAATTCGCTTTATCTTAATGGGCCTTGCCACTATTTTAGGGTTTTATGGAATTATGCTGGGTCTGATGTTTATGACCATCCATTTATGCTCGCTAAGGTCTTTTGGCATTCCCTACATGATGCCAATCGCTCCTTTTAATATAAAAAATCAGCAGGATGTGTTCATTCGTTTTCCAATATGGGCCATGAAAAATAGACCGATGTTTATCAGTAAGGGAAATATGGCCCGGGCGGGAGAAAATCAAAAACCGGGTCCGCCAAAGCAGGACGAAGATCAGTCATCACAAGGTGAGTCCTGATGAGACGATATTTGTTGCTGTCTATTTGTGTGCTTTTTCTTCTACCTTCCTTAACCGCGTGCTGGAATCAAAAGGAGTTAACCGATTTAGCCTTTGTGATGGCAATTGGAATTGATAAGGGAACAAACAAAAAGTTTGATGTTTCGTTTCAACTTGTAAATCCGGGCAATGTTTCCTCTGGGCAAACCGGCGGGGGACAAGGACTGCCAATTGCCGTATATAAAAGCTCAGGGAACACCATTACAGAGGCAGCAAGACACGCGACAAAGAAAATTTCCAGACGTCTATATTATGCTCACACAAATTTAGTGGCAGTTAGTGAAGACGTGGCAAAAACTGATTTGCTCGATATTATTGATGCATTAGATCGGGATCCAGAATTTAGAACGACTACTGAAATGGTGATTGCGAGAGGTACGTCTGCAGAAAACGTGGTTTCAGCACTGACAAACCTTGATAAACTTCCTGTCAATAAGATTACTAAGGAGCTTAAATCCACCCAAAATATGCTGGGTGAAAATATGAGTGTCAATGTAGATGATTTTATTAGTGGAATTATCAGTAGTGGAAAAGAACCCATTTTAAATGGATATAAAGTAGAGGGTAAGAAGGAACAAGCGAAAAAAGCCGAAAACCTTCAAATTACCAAGTCAGATGCCTATCTTGAGGCTAATGGTTTAGCTATTTTTAAAAACGGAAAATTAAAAGGGTGGATTGAAGGCAACAATGCCAGAGGGGTTATCTGGATTCTAAATAAGGTAAAAAGCACTGATATTAATGTCGAATGGAATGGTAAAAAGAGTGCCATTACAATGGCACCCATTCGCTCCAAAACAGAAGTTTCGGTTAAATTTAAAAATGGAAAACCAGTTATTCATATTCGCATTGAAGATGAAGGCTGGATTAGCGAAGCCAATACCGCGATTGATTTAACGAATCCGAAAGTAATTGAGAAAATAGATAAGCTTGTGGAAAAAGAAATTAAAAGGCAAATAGTAAGTACAGTAAAAGCAGCTCAAAAAAAGAAAAGTGATATTTTTGGATTTGGTGAACGGGTGCATCGAGCAGACCCTAAACTGTGGAAAAAGCTTAAGAGGAATTGGAACGAACAATTTGCCAATTTAGAAGTAAATGTCGAGGTAGATTCCTACATTCGGCGAGAAGGAATTCGTACCAAACCGTTTTGGTCAACGATGAATAAGTAACCCGTTGTGAGTAGGGAAGTGTAGCAAATGGAAAAGGCAAAAATAAAAGCATCCCAATTATTTGTTCTCATAGTTTTGTATGAAATGGGCAGTGCGATTCTTGTTGGAATGGGGGCAGGTGCCGGACAGGACGCCTGGATATCCATTTTGCTTGGAATGACAACAGGAGTGCTTCTCTTTTTCGTTTACTACCGTTTGTTTAAGTATTATCCAGACCTTCCGCTAACCAGTTATCTTCAAAAAATAGCCGGAAAATGGATTGGCCGCTTTATTGCATTGCTTTATATCGTTTACTTTATCTACGGTGCTTCAAGGGTATTAAGGGATTTCGGAGAACTTTTAACTACAACCATCTATTCGAGCACTCCGTTATTTGTCATCAATACCCTGATGCTCTTGACGATTATTTATGCTATTCATAAGGGCTTTGAAGTCATTGCTCGAGTGGGGGAAATTTATTTTGCGATTATCTACATGATGGCAATTGGAGGATTTTCCTTAATCCTCTTTTCTGGTTTGATTCATTTTGAAAATCTATTACCAATACTTGAAAATGGATGGAAGCCTGTGATAAAAACCTTTCTTCGTGAAACTCTCACTTTCCCATTCGGAGAAATGATTGTCTTTACGATGCTGCTTCCATTTTTAAATGATCCAAAAAAAGTGAAAATTGCCTGTATTGGCGGGATTCTTCTAAGTGGAATTAATATCACGATAACGGCTGTCATTAATATTGCTGCATTAGGAACGGATTTATTTATTCGTTCCAATTTTCCATTGTTAACAACAATCGGGAAAATTCAATTAGCCAATTTTATCGAGCGGCTCGATGTATTATTTATGCTGTATCTTGTTATTGGTGGATTTTTTAAAATAACTATATATTATTATGTAGCTGTGGCTGGTGCGGCAGATATATTCAATTTCAAGAATCAACGTAAACTGGGGTTTCCAATCGGAGTGCTAGTGTTATTTTCATCCGTGACTATTGCAACCAGTTATGCGGAACATATTAAAGAAGGGCTGGATGTTGTCACGATATATTTGCATTGGCCCTTCCAGATTATAATTCCCTGTATATTATTAATCTTGGCATTTTTTCGAAATCGAAAAAAAAACCCAAGCCCGTCCTAGGCGGGCTTGGGTTTTTGTGAAAAATCCTGCTTCATAGGCAGGGTGATTTTTACGGACGTTCCCTGATTTTTTTGACTGTCAAAAAGGATTGTCCCTTTGTGAGATTGAACAATCTTAAAGCTGACAGTTAGACCTAAACCTGTTCCTTTTTCCTTTGAAGAATAGAACGGTTCGCCAATTTTTTCTAATCGCTCTTTAGAAATGCCGCAACCATTGTCTTTGACAGCAATCATTACCTGATCGTTTTCTAACTGTTCAAGGACAATGGACACTTTCCCCCCATTTATGGAGGCTTCAATCGCATTTTTAATAATATTAATAAATAATTGTTTCAGCTGGTTCGGATCGCATTCTATATTGATCTCATTTTCAGGATAAATCGATTCAATTTGCACATTATATAAACTCGCCTCAGTGCTTAATAAGGAAATAACATCGTTCAAAAGCTTTTGAATGTCTGCAGTAGTGTATTTCAACAGCTGCGGTTTGGCTAAAAGTAATAATTCACCAACAATATGATTTATCCGATTTAATTCATCTAACATGATTTGATAATAGAATTGGTGCTTCTTATCTTCCATTTGTAAAAGCTGTACAAATCCCTTTAATGAAGTGAGTGGATTACGTATTTCATGGGCAACACTCGCAGATAACTCACCAACAACCGACAGCTTCTCCGTCCTCCTTAGACGTTCCTCTGTTTGTCTTAAGGCAGTCACATCTCTGCCATAGCCGATGATTCCAGTTATCTTCCCGTTAATTACAATTGGGAGTGAAGTAGCTTGAATGGTTAGTGTATTCCCATTAGCATGTGGAATTTCGAGTTCATACATAATGGGTTTGCTTTCATCAACTAAAGAAGAAATAAATCGATTGAGATACCTTTTATATTTATTAGGCAATAATGTTCCTATATTTTTACCAATCATCTCTTCTCGTTTGAAGCCGGTTATCACATCAAAGTGAGGGTTTAGATTGGTTATGTTTCCGTTCAAGTCCAACATATATACGATATCTGGACTGTACTCAAACATTGATTTATATTGCTGCTGGCTTTCGGCTAATTGTCTTGCCATATTTTTTCTCTCAGTTATATCCCGGCCAATGATAACCAATCCTTCTCTGCTCCCATCAGGATGGAACAAAGGAACTTTAATGGTATCAAAGGTTTTAGTTGTTCCATCTGGCACAGGCAGAACTTCTTCAATCCGGGTTATTGCTTTATTTTTCCATGCTTCCTCATCGGAAATTTCGCAATATCTGAGCGCGTCTCCATAGAACTCGGTGTATTCCGCTAATTCAGAATCCTTTTTTCCCCGATAATCTACGTCTTCAAGCTGAAATAATTGTAAACCAAATTCATTGGCTTCAATCCATCTGCCTTCGCCATCCTTAAAGTTTACAAAATCAACCATTGCGTTGATTAAAGTGGATAGACGCGTTTGGTCCTCTTTTGATGCATTTAATTCTTGTGATTTTACACTTAAAAAGTAAATAAACCATCCAGTAACAAAGATATATAGAACCTCTTTGAATCTGGCGGCAAAATCAATATAAGAAGAAGGTACAAACTGATTAATTAAATAATTTGTACCATATATCCATACTATACTTAATATGCAGTAGAGGAAAATTAGCTTTTTTTTCTCCATGAATTCTCCAGTTCCTTCAAGGAAATTATTTTCCAAGAATGTAAGAAAACTTTTTCTTACATAATAATACAGGAAAATTAGGTGTTTTGGAATATTTCAATTATGGAAATCTATTTTAAGGTAAATTCCTTTACCATTTCTACTGTAACCAGTTGTTGATCGAGATATAGAAAGTCATTTATTTTTTGTTCTATTTATTAACATGTTCAGTAATGGCTTTATGTACACTCATGGGGGTTACTCTTCTTTTATATTTTTTTACCGAGGATTAATAAATCTCTTTCTACTCCATCTAATTCGGCTACATTAGGCAAATGGGCCCATTTTTCAAAACCAAAGCGAATAAATAGTTTAACGCTCGGTTCGTTATGGGCAAAAATAAATCCGAGCAAGGTTTTGATCTTCAGTTTTGGACAGGCATCCAAAGCTTGTTGGATTAAATATTTACCAAGTTTTTTTCCTCTAAAGTCTTGATGAATGTATATACTAATTTCAGCCGTGGCATTATAGGCGGGTCTCCCATAAAAAGATTGAAAGCTTACCCAGGCGCATATATTGCCATTACTTTCAACAACCCATAGAGGACGAATAGCAGGAGAATGATCGTCAAACCATTTCATACGGCTTTCTACACTTACTGGTTCGGTATCCGCTGTTACCATTTTACTGGAAATTGTTGAGTTGTAAATGTCCACAATAATTGGCAGGTCGCTTATTTCTGCATCTCTAATTTTAAACTCTTCAAACATTACTATTGTCACTCCTGTATGTTTTTTAACTAGCATTTATGTTATCGTTCAAAGCAAAGAATATCAATAAAAAGAAAGGCCTTTTCCCAATTTTTTTAATTGAGAAAAGACCAATTTCGTTTCCATTGCCAAGCTCTTACCAACGGTGAGCCTTGGCATTGCTCCTTAAGATGATCGCACTTTGCGTCAATTGAGTCTCTCCGTTTACCTGTGATCTGGCAAACTTCGGTCTCGTGTTGTTGTGGCAAATTCGCTCTGAGCGTGAATCTAAATGATCTTTGTAGCTCATCAAATATCACCTCATCCTAGGATTTGAAACGGATATTCACTAAGGAATATCATATATATCATGTGTAAAAATACATAAAAATAGTCAATAAAAAGAAAAAATTTCAATTTCATATAAATTAAAACTTGTATTTTCTGAAATTTCGAAATAAAATTAAGTTACATACCAACCGGTAGGTATGTTTCGGTTGATCATTGCATATTATTTTTAAGGGTAAAAAACTAGATTCCAAGAATAAGGATGGAGTGATTACTATGCATTTGCGTCTGACAGATGAACAGAAAATGGTGCAAAAAACTATTAGAAGATTTGTAGAAAAAGAACTGATCCCACTAGAAAACGATGTCCTCAGAAATGAGCGGGAAGGCAAACCAAGTCTGCCTCCAGGGAAATTAAAAGAATTGCAATTGAAGGCGAAAGAGGCAGGCTTTTGGGGAATTAACACACCTGAACAGTATGGCGGTGCAGATTTAGGTCAGATGATGATGGCAATAGTGTTAATGGAAGTTTCTAAGACCTTTGTTCCGTTTTCATTTGGCGGTTCTGCTGATAATATTCTTTACTATGCAAATGAAGAACAAAAGAAAAAATATCTCATCCCGACAATCAATGGTGAAAAGAAGTCTTGCTTTGCCATGACAGAACCAGGAGCAGGCTCTGATACGCAAAACATAAAAATGACTGCAGTTAGAGATGGAAGCGAATGGGTTCTAAATGGTGAAAAGACCTTTATTACAGGCGGCAACGAAGCTGATTTCGTAATGGCCATTGCCATTACGGATAAAGAAAGACATCAAGCGACACGTGGACGCGAAGGTGTAACCTGTTTTATTGTTGACCGTGATATGGGCTGGAAATCTGAGTATATACATACTATGGGAGAATGGGGTCCAGCTGGCTTGGTCTTTGATAATGTACGCGTTCCTGAGGAAAATATTCTTGGTGAATTGCATAAAGGCTACAATCTTGGATTGGAATGGATTGGATTTGCAAGATGGATTGTCGGAGCAAGAGCTGTAGGAGCTGCTGAACGCTTATTGCAAATGGCTATTGATTATTCCAAAGAACGAATTACCTTTGGTAAGCCCATCGCTGAGCGCCAGGCAATTCAGTGGCAAATCGCTGATTCTGCCGTTGAAATTGAAGCAGCCCGCTGGCTTGTTTTAAATGCTGCCTTTACCCTTGATCAAGGCGAAGATAATCGCCATCTTGCTTCGATGGCTAAATTATATGGAGCAAATATGGGAAACAGAGTAGTAGACCGAGTTCTGCAAATTCATGGCGGCATGGGTTATACAAGGGAATTGCCAATTGAACGCTGGTACCGTGAAGCAAGACTTTGGAGAATTTACGATGGTACTGATGAAATCCAGCGTATGATTATTGCCCGTAACTTGATTAAAGGTCATGCAAAGGTTGGTCAACACGTTTAAATCCTTTTTGAAAGCGTTGTCTTAATAGAAATTTTTATTGTGGGAGGAAGAAAAATGGCAGGAAGATTCGCAGGAAGAGTAGCTTTTATTACAGGGGGAAGCCGTGGAATCGGGAAAGGCATTGTCGAGCTTTTTGCAAGCGAAGGAGCAAAGGTTGCGATTATTGATTTAAACGAAGAGGCATTAAGTGAGACAGCCAATGAATTACGGGAAAAAGGCTATGAAGTGTATTCGAAGGTGGCAAACGTTGTCGATGCTGAACAAGTAGAAGCTGCTGCAAAAGAGGTTCATGATACATTCGGTTCGATTGATATTCTAGTCAATAATGCTGGTGTTATTCGTGATAATCTTTTATTCAAAATGACAGATTCCGATTGGCAGACTGTTATGGATGTTCATCTAAAAGGATCCTTTAATGCGGCCCGTGCTGCCCAAAAATATATGGTTGAGCAAAAATACGGCCGTATTATTAATATTTCTTCTACGTCAGCACTTGGAAATCGTGGTCAGGCCAATTACGCTGCTGCAAAAGCAGGTCTCCAAGGTTTCACAAAAACACTGGCGATTGAGCTTGGAAGATATGGAATTACTGCGAACTCTGTTGCCCCTGGTTTCATTGAAACCGATATGACAAAAGAAACGGCTGCAAGAATTGGCATTCCTTTTGAGCAATTAATCCAAGCAAGCGTATCGAATATTCCTGTGGGAAGAAGCGGTAAGCCAGAGGATATTGCTAATGCTGTTGCTTTCTTTGCAGATGAAAAGTCTTCATTTGTAAATGGGCAAGTCATCTATGTAGCCGGCGGACCAAAATGTTAATTAGGTGAGGTGAGGATGAATTGTTTAAAGATCAAATAGGCAAGCAATCAAACAGGGTGAAAAATGTTGTTGAAAGAGGAGCCGTCAAGAAATTTGCCGAGTCCATCGGTGACCTTCATCCAATTTATTTTGATGAGGAAGTTGGCGAGCAGTCCAGATACCGTAAGAATATTGCACCACCGACATTCCCAAGAGTTTTTGATTATGGTGTGATTGAAGGATTAAACCTTCCAAATAAAGGCTTGATTCACGGAGAACAAACCTTTCATTATGTCCGTCCATTATTAGTGGGGGAAGAAGTTTACTGTTATTCAAAAGTAAAGAACTACTTTGAGAAAAAAGGTAACTTTGGTGAAATGGGCTTCCTCGTACTCGAAAACTATGGCGATGATGCGGCAGGGAATACCATTTTTAGCTCAACCTCAACGGTTGTCATTTCTGAAGCTGTTAGGAAGGTGTTGACCCGATGAGTACACTTACTGAATTACAAATTGGCGAATCGTTAAAAGAGATTCAATTAGAGCCTGTTTCAAGAATGGACCTCATTAAATATTCGGGAGCTTCCGGGGATTTTAATCCGATTCATACGATTGATGATGAAGCGAAAAAGGCAGGATTACCAGGCATTATTGCTCACGGGATGTGGACGATGGGTAATCTTGCAAAATTGTTTACTGAGTACTATGAGGAAGGCTTTATCGAGGATTATTCAATCCGTTTTAAAGGTATGGTATTTTTGAATGATGTCGTCACCCTTAAAGCGAAATTGAAGGAAAAAGTAGAAAATAAGCTGCGCTTTACCGTTCAAGCGGTTAACGGGGAAGGCAAAGATGTATTAAAGGGTGAGGTAGTTTATCACCAATACTAACACGATAGACAGAATTGAAAAATTGGCTGTGTTAAAACCCATTGTTGATTTTTAACACTGTTGATTGGAGCGGAAGGTGCGAAGACTCCTGCGGGAGTACGGGGCAGGGGAGACCCCGCAGGCGCTAAAGCGCCGAGGAGGCTTCCCGGCACGCCCGCGAACCGCTCGCACCTGGAGCGCAAATCAACACCAAATTTAACAGAGCCAAAAAATTAAAAACCCGGCATTTATTGAATTTTTCATAATGCTGGGTTTATTTCTATCAATTATTAAAGGGTGATAACATGTCTGCGAAAATGACTTTGAGCTATAAGCCTCCTGTTTTCTCATCAGTAGAAGAGGAAAGACAGCATTTAAAACAAAAATTAGCGGCCTCGTTTCGTTTATTTTCTAAATTTGGCTTTGATGAAGGGGTCGCAGGACATATTACGGCACGTGATCCTGAGCGGAAGGATCACTTTTGGGTGAATCCATTCGGGATGCATTTTAGTCAGATCAAAGCCTCCGATTTGATTCTTTGTAACCATGATGGAGTTGTCGTTGAAGGAAATTATCCTGTGAATCGTGCAGCTTTTGCTATCCATTCTCAGGTTCATGCCGCACGCCCTGATGTGATTGCGGCTGCCCATGCTCATTCGGTTTATGGGAAATCATGGTCTTCTCTTGGACGACTCCTTGATCCGATTACTCAGGACGCCTGTGCATTTTATAATGATCATTCTTTATTCGATGATTTTACCGGTGTCGTTTTGGATATTGAAGAAGGCCGGAGGATTGGAAAAGCTTTAGGAAATCGAAAGGCATGTATTTTAAGAAATCATGGACTTTTGACAGTTGGAAAATCTGTGGATGAAGCGGCATGGTGGTTTATTACAATGGAACGGTCGTGCCAGGCACAAATACTTGCAGAATCGGTAGGAACACCAATTGTTATTGATGATGAAAATGCGGCTGGAACCTATGAGACAGTCGGAACCCATGAAGCAGGATGGTTCCAATTCCAGCCATTATGGAACCGGATTGTGAAAGAACAGCCGGATTTATTGGATTAATCAATTGTTTTTGCCAGAGTTGGTCAGAAAGAGATTAACACTCACAAAAGTTGTTGATGGTGCCCGAAACTTGGTCGAAAGACTGGTCACAGGTTATTTTGCGGAGTTTTTAAAACCCATGATTAAGGAAAATTTCCTCAACGGTAATTAAGAGGAGCTCCAAATGCCCGTGATCATGAAAAAATTTCCTCACGTGTAATTAAGAGGGGCTCCTAATACCCATGATCATGAAAAAATTGCTTCAAGGGTAATTAAGAGGGGCTCCAAATACCCGTGATCATGGAAAAACTGCTTCAAGGGTAATTAAGAGGGCTCCAAATGCCCGTGATCATGGAAAAATTGCTTCAAGGGTAATTAAGAGGGGCTCCTAATACCCATGATCAATAATAAAATTTAACTGAATTTTTAAAATGCATACATATTTTTCTTTGGAGGATCGCAAATGAAGATAGGGGTAGCAGGCACCGGTGCCGTTGGCGGATATTTTGGCGGGCTTTTGCAAAAGGCAGGTCATGAAGTTGTTTTTTTAGCGCGTGGAACCTCACTTGAAAGAATGCAAGAAAAAGGACTAGCAATTGAAAGCGAAGTAGAGAGCTTTACTGTAGACGGAGTCTTTACTGAGCAATATGAGTCATTTTCAGACATTGACCTGTTGTTATTTTGTGTGAAATCAACAAGTACAACGGAGGTTGCAACAAAGTTCCTTCCGTTTTTAAAAGAATCCTCCCTTATTATGACGTTTCAAAACGGGGTGGATAATGAAGAAATTCTGGCTGACATTTTTGGGGAAAAGCGGATTTTATCCTGCGCTACCTACATTCAGGCGATTGTGACCGAGACGGGTGCTGTGAAACAAATCGGCGTTCCGCCTAGGCTTTTGATAGGCGCCTTGGATAATAGCTTATCTGAAGAGGCTAACGAAATTGCAGCGCAATTTAATGCGGCAAACATTGCTACATTTACTACTAGTAACGTTTTGGAAATCAAATGGAAAAAGTTACTTTGGAATGTCACCTTCAATCCAATAACAGCCTTAATTGAGTCAAAAGTGGGGGCTGTCTATGAAAATGAAGGCTTGTATTCCACTGCCGAAAAAATATGTAAAGAAGGAATTGCAGTTGCTAGAGCATTAGGTTTTGCTATCGATGAAGATTTTTACGAAACCATTTTTGCACAAGGGAACCTGGCAAGAAATCACCATACCTCGATGCTGCAGGATAAGCTTAAAGGAAAAACACTTGAGCTGGAATCCATCGCCGGCTATATCGTAAAAAAAGGCAAGGAACTAAAGGTAGCAACACCTGTCCTTGAAACAATCTATCATCTATTAAACTACCAGACAAGAATAGTATAAAATCAAATCCATTTGGAGAGGTGAATGGTTTGGATGCAGAGTACGAACGTCCCTGGATGGATCATTACCCCGAGACGACTAATCTTTCCTTTCAAATCCCAGAAGTTAGTTTGTATTCATTTTTAAAGGATACGACAAGGAAATATGGTGAAAAAACTGCGCTCATATTTGGAGATGAATCCTTGAACTACTTGCAGTTGAAGGATCAGGTCGACCGGCTTGCCGCCGCATGGCAAAACTTAGGTGCTAAAAAAGGAGATAGACTTGGTTTAATGGTATCTAACCATCCCTTTTATGTTATTTCCTATTACGCAGCATTGAAGCTGGGAATGATCGTGGTTCAGATTAATCCCCACTATACTCCAAGAGAACTTCTTGAAATTTTTCATGATTCCGAAATAACTTATTTGGTTATTGAACCGTCTGGAGTTGAAAAAGTACCACAACTCAAAGAATCTTATAGCTTTAATGCAATTTTTGTCACGGAAATTTCCGAAGAAAGTAAAGATTTTTACAGTGTTCGCCAATTAATTAACAGCTTTCCTCCGATGAATGAATCCTGTGCTATTGATGCCCAAAATGACATTGCCGTTATTCAATATACAGGTGGAACGACCGGTAAAAAGAAGGGCGCGATGCTGACTCATTTTAATTTGACTGCCAATGTCCTTCAAAGTAAAGCGCTTTACGGAGCCCGAATGTTTTTTGGCGAAGAAACAATCTTAACTGCCACTCCTCTCTACCATGTGTATGGGATGACCAGTGGAATGAACCTATCCATATACATTGGCGCAGCGAATGTATTGGTCAATAAATTTGAAATGGAAAAAGTACTCCATCTCATTCAAACTTACAGGCCGACGTTCTTCCCAGGTGTCCCAAAAATGTACAATGCCTTTGTGAATTATCCGAATATTGGAAATTATGATTTAACGAGCTTTAAAACCTGTACCAGTGGTTCAGCTCCATTGCCCATCGAAATCTTAAAGAAGTTTGAAGGGTTGACAGGTGCATTGATAGGTGAAGGCTATGGGTTATCAGAAACATCGCCATCTACTCACAGAAACCCACCGGATGGGTTAATGAAGGTTGGAAGCATTGGAATTCCGCTGCCGAAAACAGATTGCCGAATTGTTAATGATGTTGGAGAAGATCTTCCGGAAAAAACGGTTGGGGAATTACTGATAAAAGGGCCGCAGGTGATGTTAGGATACTGGAATAAGCCTGAAGAAACGAACCAGGCCTTACGGGATGGATGGCTTTATACAGGTGACTTAGCCACGATGGATGAGGACGGATATTTTTATATCGTCGGCCGGAAAAAAGAAATGATTATTGTTGGCGGATTTAATGTATATCCGCAGGAGGTTGAAGGAGTGCTGTACGAACACCCTGATGTCCTCGAAGCGGCAGTGGTTGGGATACCTGACAGCCAAGTGGGAGAATTGGTGAAGGCCTTTATCGTGCCAAAGCAGGGCAGTGAAATAAATGAAGAGGATTTGCGAGAGCATTGCTATCAGCTCTTAACCCGATACAAAGTTCCTAAACAATTCGAAGTCATCGAAGCTTTACCGCGGAATACGGTTGGAAAGATATTAAAGCGAGTCCTGTTAGCAGATGCAAAGAAAACAGTATAAAGATTATATTTAGATGAACTAGGGGTGCAACCATGAACTTTGAATTAGACGAAGACATTCTGTTTATGAAAAAGAATATTAGAGATTTTATTCAAACCGAGGTTGAAGCAGTTGCGATGCAAATTGAAGAAGAAAACCATATTCCTGAACGAATCATTAATCTTTCAAAGGAAATGGGTCTGTTTGGTTTAAGTATACCTGAAGAGTACGGCGGCCTTGGGATTGGCATGGTAGGTAAATGTGCTTTATATGAGGAGATCGGGCAAACGCATAATGGGTATACCACACTAATTGGAGCACATACAGGAATTGGGACTGTGGGCATTGTTGAAATGGGAAATGAACAGCAAAAGAAAAAGTATCTTCCCGATATGGCAAGCGGCGAAAAACTAGGCGCATTTGCTTTAACAGAGCCGGCTGCCGGATCAAATGCAGCTAATTTAAAAACAACAGCGGTGAGACGCGGGGATAAATACATTTTAAACGGTTTGAAGCATTACATTACCAATGCCACAGAGGCAAGTGTTTTTACGGTGATGGCCGTTACAGATCCTGATCAAGGTGCCAAGGGGATCACCTCTTTTATTGTGGAAAAAGATTTTCCAGGGGTTCAGGTCGGAGCAATTGAAAAAAAGATGGGATTAAGAGGATCGCACTCTGCAGAATTAATTTTTGAAGATTGTGAGGTTCCAGTTGAAAATGTATTGGGAGATGAAGGCCAAGGTTATGTGAATGCGTTAAAAATATTGGCAAATGGCCGTGCTGGTTTAGCTTCACGAAACCTAGGATCCTGTCAAAAACTATTAGATATGTCAACAAGATATGCCAAAGAACGGATCCAATTTGGCAAGCCGATTATTAAAAACCAGGCAGTCAGCCATATGCTGGCGGAGATGGCAGTGGAAATTGAAGCACTCCGTTCCTTTACCTACCGTGTTGCTTGGATGGTTGATCAAGGAATGAAGGTGATAAAAGAAGCGGCCATGCTGAAGCTTTATGGCTCAGAGGTATATAACCGCGTGGCAGATAAAGCTGTGCAAATTCATGGGGGACTGGGCTATATCGCCGATTATCCAGTAGAACGCTATTATCGGGATGCCAGGATTACGAGAATTTATGAAGGCACCTCTGAAATCCAGAAAAATATCATTGCAGCACAATTAGAAAAAGAGTACAGCTAATTCTATAAAACTAGGGGGATTTGAAAGTGAACGAGATTGTCATTTTGAGTGCCGTTCGTACACCCGTAGGAAGGTATGGCGGTGCATTAAAAAGTCTAAATTCTGGTCAGCTCGCTTCAATTGCTATCGAAGAGGCAATTAAAAGGGCTGGCATTTCTGCCGAGCAAGTCGATGAAGTAATTTTAGGAGAGGTAAGACAATCTACTGAGTCTTCGAATGTGGCCAGAGTAGCCGCTTTAAGGGCAGGGGTATCAGAAACTGCTCCAGCATTTACTATTAACCGCTTATGTGCTTCCGGCATGCAAGCAATTTGCTCCGGTGCCCAGCAAATTGCCTTCGGGCAGGCAGAAATCGTGGTTGCGGGCGGTACAGAAAGCTTGAGCAATGCCCCTATTTATCTAAGAAACTCTCGTTTTGGCGGAGATAATACAAAGTTGGTTGATTCGAACACTGAAGCGGGTCAACAGCCCCCTGAAATCTATGGCCATGATCTTGGCATGGGCATAACCGCAGAAAATGTTGCTGAGCGATTTTCGATTTCCCGAGAGGACCAGGATGCCTTTGCGCTGCAAAGTCAATTAAGAGCATCTGCTGCCATAAATAATAATCATTTCCAGAATGAAATCGTTCCGGTTGAGATTAAAAGCAGAAAAAGCTCATTTGTCTTTACCGTTGATGAACATCCAAGACCGGAAACGTCTTTAGCAGCACTTCGTAAACTTCGCCCTGCCTTTAAAGAAAATGGCACTGTTACAGCTGGAAATGCCTGTGGCAGAAATGACGGGGCAGCCGCATTAGTACTGACATCAGCAAGTCATGCTGATAAATTGGGGGTAAAGCCGCTTGCCAAAATCGTGGATTGGGCCTCTGTAGGGGTTTCTCCCGAAATCATGGGGATTGGACCAGTACCGGCGGTTAAAAAGCTTTTGGAGCGCACAGGATTAACTCTTGAGGATATTGATTTAATTGAGCTGAACGAAGCTTTCGCCTCGCAAGCCCTTGCGGTTATTCGTGAATTAAATTTAGATATGGATAAGGTAAATGTTAATGGCGGCGCTATTGCCCTTGGGCATCCACTTGGGGCTACAGGAGCAAAAATCATTACCACCCTAATTCACGAACTAATACGCCGTGAAAAGAATAAGGGAATCGCTACTCTATGCGTCGGCGGAGGTCAGGGAATGGCATTGATGGTCGAGGTTATGTAGAAAGGAACATGGGAGTGAACAGACCAAAGACATCATCCACATTTTTTGATTATATGGGGTTTAGAAGCACGATCGCTGATAAGTTTGAATTAGATTTACCCTTGCAGCCGCATATGCTCCAGGACGATGGTACGATTCATCCTGGTGTTTTTTCAACGATGCTCGATATTTCTATGGGTGCCACCATCTCCATAGAAACCAATTCCTTTGCTACCACAATTAATTTAAACCTATCATTTTTCGATCTAACGCCAAAAAATAACTATCAGGCTAAAACGAAAATATTGAAGCATGAGGGTAAATATGTAACGGCTGAGGGGACGATCTTCACTGAAGAAGGGGTTCTAATTGCTAAGGGAATTGGTACTTTCAAGGCAACTCCGATTAAACAGGAGTAAGGAAGGGAGGGGGAGGAAGATGCAGATGGTGGAAAAAGAAATTTATAAAATTATTGAAAAGAACCCATTTTTTAAGCATATCGGGTTTGAGCTTGTAAGCGGAAACGAAGATGAAATTTTACTCAAGCTGGCAGTAAAAAAAGACTTGTTAAACACGAATAATTCTCTGCATGGCGGTGTCCATGCCTCTATGCTTGACATGGTTCAATCCATTCATCTGCGTACAATTTATCAAACATCTATATCAGCAGTGAATTTGGATGTGCATTATTTTGCTCCCATTAACACCGGAGATCTCTTTGCCAGGGCAAAAATACTTCAGCAAGGTTTTAAATTAGCTACGATAGAATCGGAAATAATCGATGAAAATGAACAGCTTATTGCAAAAGGCACAGGTGTCTATAAGATATTTCGACAGTCGCAATAAAATTTTTTTCAAAAAAATACTAGATTAATATAAGAATTTATGTGTTTTTTCAAGAACAAGAGAGTCTATTTGTTAATAAAATATGTTTCTACTATATTAATGAGAAATTTGTCGAAAAGCATTGTGTTGAATATTCTAAAAATTATGGATATATTAAATTTAACAACATACCAACTAGTTAGTATGTTAAAAGGAGTGTTAATGATGAATTTCACTTATTCTGAAAAAGTGCAAGAATTACAAAAAAAGCTTAATGACTTCATGGAAAAATTTATTTATCCAAATGAAAAGGTATATCATGAGCAAATTGATAAAAATGCTCCATTTTCCAAGGTTCCTCCAATCATGGAAGAGTTGAAGGAAAAAGCAAAACAGCATGGATTATGGAACTTGTTCTTACCAGAAAGTGAATATGGTGCTGGATTAACGAATTTGGAATACGCTCCGCTTTGTGAAATTATGGGCCGATCCAGCATTGCCCCTGAAGTATTTAACTGTGCTGCACCAGACACAGGAAATATGGAAGTCCTTGTTCGATATGGAAAGGAAGATCATAAAGAACAATGGCTTAAACCGTTATTAAACGGAGAGATTCGTTCCTGTTTCTCGATGACAGAACCAGATGTGGCTTCCTCTGATGCGACCAACATCCAGGCAAGTATTATCCGCGATGGCGATGAATATGTCATCAATGGAACGAAATGGTGGTCATCAGGTGCAGGAGACCCACGTTGTAAAATAGCGATTGTCATGGGTAAAAACGATCCGTCCGCTCCAACCCATGAACAACAATCTATGATTCTAGTACCACTAGACACTCCAGGAGTAACGATTAAACGGATCTTGCCGGTTTTCGGTTATGACCATGCTCCGCACGGACATGCTGAAATTGAATATAAAAATGTTCGCGTACCTGCTTCCAATATGCTCTGGGATGAAGGAAAAGGCTTCGCTATTGCACAAGGTCGACTCGGCCCAGGACGAATTCATCACTGCATGAGAACAATCGGTGCTGCAGAACGTGCACTTGAAGAGCTTTGTAAGCGCGTTCAATCGAGGACAGCTTTTGGTAAAAACCTTTCCGAGCAAGGTGTCATTCAGGAATGGATTGCCGAGGCAAGAATTGATATAGAGCAGGCTAGATTACTGACACTTAAAGCGGCATACATGATGGATACAGTAGGGAATAAAGAAGCGAAAGCAGAAATTGCCATGATTAAAGTAGTTGCTCCAAATATGGCATTAAAGGTAATCGATCGCGCCATTCAGGCATTTGGTGCAGCTGGTGTTAGTGAAGATACACCGCTGGCTGCCAGCTGGGCAAATATCCGAACTCTAAGATTAGCGGATGGCCCGGATGAGGTTCACAAGCGAGCGATTGCAAGATACGAATTGAAAAAATACCGTTAATGGTTTTATAGGAGGAAATACCATGCATGTTCAAAAATTGTTTGATTTAACCGGAAAAGTAGCAATCGTAACTGGAGGCGGCAGAGGGCTCGGCCAGCAGATCGCTGAGGGCTTTGCGGAAGCTGGAGCAAATGTTGTTGTTTGTTCAAGGAAGCTTGAGGCCTGTGAAGAAGTGGCTGAAGGGCTTAGAAAGCTGGGGGTTGAAAGCTTTGCTTTAAAATGTGATGTTTCCAATCCAGAAGATGTAAAAAACGTCGTAGAACGAACCGTGGAAAGGTTCGGAAGAATTGATATTCTTGTCAATAATAGTGGAGCTTCCTGGGGGGCGCCAGTAGAAGAAATGCCGCTTGAAGCCTGGCAAAAGGTTATGAATGTTAACGTAACCGGAACTTTCCTAATGTCCCAGGCAGTTGGAAAGGTCATGATCGAGCAAAAAGCTGGAAAAATCATTAACATTGCTTCCGTTGCTGGTTTGCAAGGAAGCAATCCAAAATATATGAATGCCATTGGCTATAACTCTAGTAAAGGTGCAGTCATAACCTTTACAAAGGATCTAGCAGTTAAATGGGGCCCACATGGTATCTACGTTAATGCCATTGCACCGGGCTTCTTCCCAACGAAAATGTCTAAAGGGCTGCTTGACGAAGGCGGTGAAGCCATCCTTGAAGGTACCCCATTAAGAAAGTTTGGCTCTGAAACTGATTTAAAAGGAGTTGCGCTATTTTTAGCAGCACCAGCATCAAATTTTGTTACTGGTGACATCGTAGTGGTAGACGGCGGCGCTCATGCCATGTAAGAGACAATGGGAAAAATTTGACTAAAGGAGTCGATATAATTGAAAAGAGATGCTGTCATCGTTTCAGCTGTTCGAACAGCGATCGGCAGGCAGGGTGGTGCCCTAGCAGGTGTTCCTGCACATGTTTTAGGTGCAGAAGTAATCAAAGAAGCAGTAAAAAGAGCGAAAATTAAGCCTGAAATGATTGATGATGTTATTTTTGGCAATGTGCTGTCGGGCGGAGGAAATATTGCTAGATTATCTGTCATCCAAACAGGATTATCGATAGATATCCCAGGGGTAACCGTTGACCGTCAATGCGGATCTGGCATTAACGCTATTAATCTGGCAGCTCAGGCGATTAAAGCAGGTGATGGAGATATCTTTATAGCTGGCGGAACAGAGAGCATGAGCCGTGCCCCATATTTGATGGCGCGTCCTGAAAAACCATATCATGCCGAACCGCCGAGCTTTACGAAATTACAGGTATCAACTGAAGAAGCCGGCAACCCACCAATGGGAATAACCGCAGAAAATCTGGCAGAAAAATACCAGATTTCTAGAGAAGAGCAAGATGAATTTTCGTTTCAAAGTCAACAGCGGATGGCAACAGCCATGAAAGAAGGACGTTTTGACGAACAAATTGTGCCGATAACAATCCCGGTTAAAAAGGGAGAGCCTGTGATCTTTAATACCGATGAACACCCAAGGCCGCAAACGACAATCGAAGGATTGGCCAAACTGAACCCGGCGTTTTTAAAAGGCGGCACAGTTACAGCTGGAAGCAGTTCAGGATTAAATGATGCCGCATCCGCACTTGTCATCATGTCGAGAGAAAAAGCGGAAGAATTAAATCTCACTCCGTTAGCTGTTATTCGCCAATATGCTGTTGCGGGAGTGGATCCGAATATCATGGGAATTGGACCTGTTCCGGCGGTAAGAAAAGTATTGGAAAAATCAGGCCTTTCGCTAGACCAAATAGATCTTGTTGAAATTAATGAAGCTTTCGCCTCTCAAGTGTTAGCTTGTAATCGAGAACTTGAAATGGATCTCGCAAAAGTAAATGTAAACGGGGGAGCAATTGCCCATGGACATCCGTTAGGAGCAACCGGTGCCATCCTGGCAACAAAAGCTGTATATGAATTACATCGCTCCGAAGGAAGGTACGCCTTGATTACCGCTTGTATTGGCGGCGGTCAAGGAATCGCAACTATCATTGAACGCGAATAATATCAAAACTGAGCATTAGGCAAATAGGAAAAGGAGGGAGTTTGTTGCCTCCCTTTCCTTCCAACTAGATTAATAGTCGAAAGGAAACATCCTATGAAGCAAAAAATAATGGAAACTGGGATCCATCTATTTCACCAAAATGGTTTTAAATCCACTTCTGTGCAGGATATTGTTCAAGAAATGGGTGTTACGAAGGGAACCTTTTACTATTACTTTAGCAGTAAAGAAGAATTATTGAAGGATATTCACTTATCGTATATCGAGGAGATTGTGATGCAGCAGGAAGTCATTTTACAAAACACTTCCTATGATTTTACCAAAAAACTATATGAGATTGTCTTTATGCTCATAAACAACATCCAATCAAAAGGCCCTAGTGCCCGAATTTTTACGAGGGAACAAAGGCATTTAAATGAAAAAAATGTTCAAGAGATAAAAGAAAAACGAGCTACATTCCGAAGAAATACGCAGAAATTGGTCGAAGAAGGAATTAATCAAGGCGTAATAAAGAAGGAGTTCCGAGCCGATATCCTAACGTTAGGAATTCTTGGAATGACGAATTGGAGCTATTATTGGTTCAATCCTGACGGCGAAGTCCCAGTGGAAAAAGTGGTTGAGATTTTTCTAGATATGGTCCTTAACGGAATCTCAAATCCGGAGAAAGTGTCAAACTCCATTTAACATTCTAATGAAAAGGAGAGCTGCATCATGTTAACTCTTCATCACAAATATTGGCCAAAACTTGCAAAATCGTTGAAGGTACCTTCAACTTCACTTTATGACAACCTTCAAGTAAGTGCACGTCGATATCCAGATCAAGATGCCATTTATTATTACGGAAACAAACTTACATATCAGGACCTAGATGCTGAAGTAAATGCCCTAGCAGGGTATTTAGAGCATAAGTTAGGAGTCCGTAAAGGTGACAAGGTTTTGCTGTTCATGCAAAATTCGCCGCAATTCATCATTGGCTACTATGCAATAATAAGGGCGAATGCCGTGGTTGTGCCGATCAATCCGATGCTAGTTGCCAATGAATTGGAATTTTATATCCGGGATTGTGGAATTAAAACGGCAATACTTGGACAAGAACTATACGATCGTGTCCAGCCGCTATTAGGCAGAACTTCCCTTGAGAATTTGTTAATTGCTGCTTATTCCGATTATAAAGGGGAAGATTTCCAAGGAGTATTGCCACAGGAGGTTGAACTGCCAAGAGCAACCTTCACTGAAGCCTACCATTACCATTGGTGTGATGCCATTCAGGTAAATCTGAATCCATCTGATCATACATCGAAGGGTGATGACCTGGCAGTTCTTCCTTATACATCCGGTACAACCGGACTGCCAAAGGGATGTATGCATACGAACAAGACAGTACAGGCGAACACGGTTGGCTGTTATCATTGGTCACAGTCAACACCAAATGCGCTTCACCTCATGACGCTTCCTCTTTTCCATGTTACAGGAATGGTGCATAGCATGCATATGCCAATATACAGCGGTAGCACCATTGTGGTCATGACCAGATGGAACCGGGATACTGCTGTCGACTTAATTAAGAATTTAGGATGTACCCATTGGGTTACAATTGCGACAATGATTGTCGATTTCTTAGCGAATCCTAAATTAACAGCGGAGGATATTTCAACATTAACCTCTATTTCTGGAGGGGGCGCTGCACTGCCAGAAGCAGTTGGTGAAAAATTATATAAACTATCGGGATTACGATTTGTGGAAGGATATGGGCTTTCCGAAACGATTGCCCAAACCCATTTCAATCCGGCAGAACGTCCTAAAATGCAATGCCTTGGGATTCCATCCTTTGATGTGGATGCTAAAATTATCGATCCTGCAACGGGAAAAGAACTAGGTGTCGGTGAAGTTGGAGAAATCATCGTCAATGGTCCTCAGGTAATGGTAGGTTATTATAACCGTGATGATGAAAATAGAAGTTCATTTATCGATTTAGACGGGAAGAAGTTTTTCAGAACAGGTGATATTGGCCGGTATGATGAAGAAGGTTATTTCTTCATTGTCGATCGTGTGAAACGGATGATCAATGCATCTGGATTTAAGGTTTGGCCGACAGAAGTGGAATCTTATCTTTATAAACACCCAGCAATCCAGCAAGCCTGTGTTGTAGGCGTTCCTGATCCAAGAAGAGGAGAAACCGTCAAAGCATTTGTCATTTTAAATGAAGGCTTTGAAGGGAAAGTGAATGAGGAAGAAATCATCGAGTGGTCAAAAGAAAATATGGCTGCTTATAAATACCCAAGATATATTGAATTCAGAAAGCAGTTCCCTATGACATCTAGCGGAAAGATTTTATGGCGTACTCTGCAGGATGAGGAAAATGCAAAAGCGGAAAATACAGTTCAATAAGAGTGAATATTAAACGGTGAGCTTCAAATGGAGGGCTCACCGGATGGAATATTTTGTGGACAAGCAGTGTTTTAACAAAAAAGGAGGAGAGCAATGGAGATTTTAATACAGCAGTTATTTAATGGTCTGACCATTGGAAGCGTATATGCCTTGGTAGCGTTAGGATTAACGTTAGTTTATGGTATTCTGCACATTCCAAATTTCGCTCACGGTGCATTATACATGATGGGCGGGTACGTAACATTAACCATGATGACCAAATTTGGACTTCATTACTGGATTGCGATATTCGTTTCAATTATTGTAGTTGGCCTCATCGGAGTATTAATGGAACGGTTAGTCTTCCACCCGCTTAGAGAGGCACCGCCAATCCATGATAAGATTGCTGCCATTGGTATTCTCTTATTCTTGGAGGCATTCGCTCAAAAATTTTGGGGTGCCGATTACCAGTCAATGCCAACCCCATATGAAAGTGTTGTACAAATTTTTGGTTTAACGATTACTATGCAAAGGCTGTTAATTGTTATCGCTGCAATTGTCGTTATGGTGTTGTTATATCTATTCCTGAAAAAGACCTATACAGGTGCAACGATCATTGCCATGTCGCAAAATCGTGAAGGGGCAAACTTAGTTGGGGTAAATACGAATAAGGTTGCCATGTTAACTTTTATGATTTCAGGGGGCCTTGCTGCGATCGCTTCATCATTATCGGCACCTATTAATCTAGTATTCCCAGGGATGGGACAACTCGTCATTTTAAAAGCATTTGTAATCATCATCCTTGGAGGAATGGGAAGTATCCCGGGCGCGATTGTAGGAGGTTATATTTTAGGATTTAGTGAAAGTTTAGGTGCAACGTATATCTCTAATGACTATAAGGACATCATTGCCTTTATCCTCCTTGTTATTATCCTAACAGTGAAGCCGACTGGACTGTTTTCAAAGGGGGGCCATTAATGTCAACGATCTTAAATAAAAAAATCGTCATTCCTGTTTTAGTTTTACTTGCGGTTTTCTTTCCTTTCATGACACAAAATAATACTTATATTATTCACGTCATGACGTTATCCTTCATCTGGATGATCGGGGTTTATGGTCTCAATTTACTAGCTGGTTATACGGGATACCTTTCTTTGGCACATGCCGGATTCTTTGCAATCGGTGCGTATTCACTTGGAATTTTAACAGTTAAAGCACAAATGAATTTCTGGCTGGCCTTTTTGTTAGCCCTTGTTATTACAAGTGTCTTAGGTCTTGTAGTCGGCGTAATTGCTTTACGGACAAAAGAGCATTTCTTCGCCATTTATACATTGTGCTTAGGTTATATTCTTTATCTAGTGATTGATAAATGGGAGAGCCTGACAGAAGGCGTCCGTGGATTAATTGGGATTCCTGCCCCAGCCAATATTGGTCCAATCAAATTTGATAACGAACTATCAAATTATTATCTTGTTTTAGTGTTCTTACTCCTGGTCGTTCTAGTTATGTATCGAATTATTCACTCTTTATCAGGAAGAACCTATATTGCGATTCGTAATAGTGAGGATCTTGCGCAAACCATCGGAATTTCAACGATGAAAAACAAATTAACCGTATTTGTTCTTTCAACGTTCTTTGCTGGTCTCTCTGGTGCTTTGTATGCTTCATTTGTACGCTTTATTGGACCTGACATTGGTGCTATTAATATTACGTTTGACTTATTAACCTATTTACTAGTAGGAGGGATTGGAACATTAAGCGGTCCTATTGTTGGTACTCTGCTCATCGTTTGGCTATCCCAATTTTTGCAAGATTTACAGGATCAACGGATGCTCATATTTGGACCAGTTTTAACTTTATTGGTTATTTTTTACCCTCGTGGTATCGTTGGAGGAGTTTCTGGTCTTTTCCAAATGATCAGATCGAAAGGCAGTCAGAAATCAACAATAGCGCCAAAAACTCGAATTGCCAAAGAAATGGTTATTGAAAAAAATACAATCTCAGATAAACAAGTGAAGGAGGGATAGGCGTGATCTTTTTAGAAACAAAAAATCTGACTAAGAGGTTCGGTGGTAATACAGCCGTTAATAATGTCGACTTCACGATTGAACAAGGGAAAATTAATGCGATTATCGGACCTAATGGTGCTGGGAAATCTACCTTTTTTAACTTGATCAGCGGATTCCATCAGCCGACTTCCGGGCAGGTTATTTTTAAAGGAGTGGATATTACTAAGTTGCCATCCAATAAAATAGCGGAACTTGGAGTCGCGCGTACCTTTCAAACAACTAATCTTTTTGAGCAATCGACTGTTTTAGATAATGTAATCGTCGGTCATAGATTAAGAACGAAATCAACGTTAGTTGATGCCATATTAAGAACACCTCGTCTAAAGAGGGAAGAGGCACAATGCCGTGACAAGGCAATGGAAGTGTTAGAATTCGTTGGTTTGAAAAACATCGCAGGTAACATTGTTGGCAGCTTAACTCAAGAAGAGAAGAAGCGGACAGCATTTGCGCTAGCGCTAGCGACCGATCCGGAAATTGTTTTCCTAGATGAACCGGCCGCTGGTGTGAACCCTGATGAAACCGAAGGCTTAGCGGAATTAATGCAAAAGATGGTGTCAAAGGGGATTACGGTTTGCTTAATCGAGCACAAAATGCAAATGATTATGAGAATAGCTGACAAAATTATGGTCTTGAACTATGGTGAAAAAATTGCCGAGGGCAGGCCAGAGGAAATCCGTAATAACGAAACGGTTATTAAAGCTTATTTGGGAGGGAGCGCCATTGCTTAAACTTAATAATGTCTCTGTCAAATATGGAAGCTTTACAGCCGTCCATGACATTAATATTGAAGTAAATGCTGGGGAAATCGTTGTCCTATTAGGTGCAAACGGGGCTGGAAAGAGTACAACCTTCAGAACTATAAGCGGATTAAGCAAGCCGGCAGTCGGCGAAGTTCTCTTTGAAGGGGAAAAAATCAATAGGAAGTCAGCTGATCAAATTGTCCAATTAGGTATAGGTCAATGCCCTGAAGGACGTAAACTGTTCCCTGCGATGTCAGTTGAAGAGAATCTTAATATGGGTGCCTATGTACATCGTGGGAGAAAAGCGCAAATCAAGCAATCTCTTGAATATGTATATGAATTATTCCCAATTTTAAAGGATAAGCGCCATGACGCGGCGGGTTCTCTGAGCGGCGGACAGCAGCAAATGGTTGCCATCGGCCGAGCATTGATGTCAAAACCAAAGTTAATGCTCCTGGATGAACCATCCATTGGTCTTGCTCCATTAATCGTTGAGCAAATGTTTGAAGTTATTCAGAAAATTAATAAAGAGGGAACCACGATCCTGTTAGCTGAACAAAATGCCAACGCTGCTTTAAAAATTGCTGACAAAGGCTATGTTTTTGAAAATGGCTCCATTGTTCTTCAAGGCACCTCGGCCGAATTGTTCGCTAATGATGAGGTACGAAAAGCTTATATTGGTGCCTAATTCTAACATTGCCTTTAAGGGGGTGATGAAGGGATTATTCATCACTAGCAATATCTGAAGATTAGAAAAATTAATAGGGGGAAAACCAATGAAAAGAATAAAGTCTTTATTAATGATGTGTTTTATCTTCGTAATGATTTTCAGTTTGGCTGCATGTAATAGTACAAGCGATAAAACGTCAAGCAAGCCAGCATCAAATGGCGGCGGCAGTAAGTCAGATGAAGTAGGAACAGTCAACATTGGTTACACTGGGCCATTAAGCGGACCTGCAGCATTTTACGGTAAGCGTACCCTAAACGGTATTTCGATGGCGGCTGAGGAAATTAACAGCGCTGGCGGATTTGAAGTTGGCGGTAAAAAGTACAAATTAAATATCGTTTCTTTAGACGATAAATACCTACCGAACGAAGCAGGGGCCAATGCGAAAAGGCTCATGCAGGAAAATAAAACGCCAATTATTTTTACACCGCACAGCGGTGGCGTATTCGCACTACAAGTATTTAACCAACAGGATAAATTCATTATTGGAGCTTACACAAGTGAACCGAAAGTTTCTGATGTTGGCAACAAACTAACTGTCCGAATTCCTCCTCGTTATGATGGCTATCTAAAGCCGTTTACTGATTATACAATGGACAAGTTCGGAAAGAAAATTGCTTTCCTTCCAACTGCATCTCAATATGGCAAGGACTGGTCTGCAAAGCTTAAACCATATTGGGAAAAACAAGGTGGAAAAGTGGTTTACAATTCTTCTATTGACTTTGCAAAAGAAACTGATTTCTTTACGATCGTTACAAATGCTCTTAAAGAAAAGCCGGATGTATTATTTATCGGTGGTGCATCTGAACCAACAGCAAAAGTGGCAAAACAAGCAAGAGAGCTTGGATTTAAGGGTGGTTTCATCGTTATGGACCAAGCTAAATTAGATGAAATGAAAAAGATTACTGGCGGCTATGATGCACTTAACGGAGCAATTGGTGTAATGCCATTAGTTGATTCTGATGAGGCTGCTGTCCCTGAATATGTGAAGAATTATAAAGCTAAATATAATGAAGATCCAGGCTCTGAAGCAGGCTTAAATTACATTGGTATGTATGCATTCGTTGAAGCTATGAAGGCTGCGGGTTCCGTTGACGATGTTGAAAAAATCCGTGCCAATATGCAAAAGGGTCTTGATAACATGCCAGATAAAGCAAAGGTTTACAATATTCCTAAAATTGGCGAGGATGGCGGTTTCGAATCAGAGTTAGTAGTTGCAGCAGTTGAAAACGGTAAAATCGTGCCAATTAAAGTGAAATAAATTCAAATAATAAAAGAGTAATAGCCAATTTAAAAAAGCTTTTCCCCCTTGTAGAAATTACGATAATGCTTCATCCGTGATTGTACACAAGGGGGATTAATTATTTTTTGAAAAAAATAATTAATTTTCATATTTTGTAGGAAGTTAATCATATTATATGATTGCCAGTAATATAGTTTTGTTAGCAGATGGGTTAAACCACCTGCGAATTGTGGTGGTAGTATAATTTTTTTGGAATGGAGGGGCAATGGATTGGTTAAAATCGTCCCCCTTGAATTAGAAACCCACTTTGCTGAAGGGACAGTGAATGCCTTTTTGGCGATTGGTGAAACCGTTACGTTAATCGATACAGGAAATCCCGGAAAAGAATCTTTTCAGCAGCTTAAATCAAAATTACATAATAATGGTGTTACATTAAAAGATATTGATCAAATTGTGCTTACCCATATTCATATAGACCACTCGGGAGCTATTCCACATATTCAGGAAGAGATAGATATACCTATTCTTGTCCATGAGAAGGCAAAGGGTTCGATTAATGCTGGTTTAAACGAGTTTGAGAGAGTCCAGCAGTTTTTTAATTATTTTTTAGAAAGCTGTGGGGCAGATCCCTTCGAGCATATCATTCAACGTCGCTTCAGAGAGGAAAAGTGGAGAAATGTTTCCTTCCTAAATGAAGGGGATGAAATTCATTTGGGTGGAGAAAGGTTTGAACTAGTACATGTTCCCGGTCATAGCCAATGTGACATTTTACTCTGGAATCCCGAAACAGGGGATGCTCTTGCAGGTGACCATCTTATAAAGGCCTTTTCTGTAAACGCTTTTATCGAACCGCCTAATCCGGGGGAGAATGTCAGGCCAAAACCGCTCCTTCAGTACCGTCACTCTCTCGAAAAAGTAAGCGGGCTGCCACTAACGATGATTTACCCGGGTCATGGAGAGGCATTTTCTGAACATTTATCGTTAATTAAAACAAGATTGCTAGAACAGGAGAAGCGTTGTGACCAGATAGTACAAATTCTTCGCAGAGGTGAGAAAACAATATTTGAGATCTGTTCTGAAATGTATCCACGTTTACATGGCAGAACCGTGTTTCTAGGATTATCACAAATTCAAGGTCATTTAGATTTGCTTGAGGAGAGACATCTTGTCAGATATGAACAAAAAGGTTCGTTTGTCGTTTGCCACGCCATATAAAGATGGTGAAATTCTTTCATTTTATAAATAGGAGAGGATTTAATGAAGTTAAAGGACCTGCTAGAGACCAATATCGCTGAGTTTGGGGAGTATCCGCTATTATTTTTCAAGGATAGGACTTTTACAAATGTGGAAACGAAACAATTTGCTGACCAATTTGCCAACGGATTACAAACTCTTGGCATTGATAAAGACGACCGGGTTATTGTTTGCATGCCCAATTGTCCCGAAGTCCTTTTTTCCTATCAGGGAATTACAAGGGCGGGTGCAATCATCGTTCCGGTTATGTTCACGCTTCATCCAAAAGAGCTTCATTACATTGCCTTAAATTCAGGGGCTAAAGCAGTTATAACTTCCTCCTATTTTCTTCAAAATGTGGAAAAAGCTTTAGAAGGATTACCGTCAAAACCTCAGTTAATTGTGGTTGATCAACCATCAAATGACGAGGCGAGAAACTTTTATGATGTATTGGAGCAAGGTGAGGGCCGTGAGTTTGGTGAAGTGAATCCAGAAGATACGGCAGTTATTTTATATACATCTGGTACTACTGGTAATCCAAAAGGAGTTCTCTTAACCCATAAAAATCTCTTTTCCAATGCAGCGAATTCCGCTAAACATAATGATACAGAGCAAGGAACTACACTTGGGGTTCTGCCACTTGCGCATGTCTATGGTCTGACGGTTTCAAATGTATGCTTCCTGACAGGAAGCTCGATTGTTGTTTTCTCCAGCTTTGATGTTAAAGCGGTTTTTAGCACGATTGAAAAATATGGTGTTAAAACTTTTTCTGCCGTTCCTGCGATGATTCACGCCTTAGTTTCCTATCCAGAAGCTGACCGATATGACACTTCAAGCCTGGAGTCAGTAGGTTCTGGATCAGCACCGCTTCCGGTCGCCTTAATAAATGCATTTGAACAAAAGTTTGGCGCAAAGGTTTATGAAGGCTATGGATTATCAGAAGCAGCACCGGTAGTCACTGCACACAGGAAAGGCTATGAAATCAAACCAGGTTCGGTCGGAATTCCGATTCCGGGGGTAGAAGTGAAAATTGTGAATGAAATTGGTGAGGAGCTTCCTTTAGGCGAAGTGGGAGAATTAGTCGTTCGCGGTGATAATGTTACGCCAGGATACTACCAGAATCCGGAAGAATCACTTCGAGTGATAAAGGATTCATGGTTATATACTGGTGACATGGCCCGGATTGATGAGGGCGGCTATGTATACATTGTCGACCGGAAAAAGGATTTAATTATACGCGGCGGCTTTAATGTTTACCCCCGTGATGTCGAAGAAATTCTCAATGCTCATGAACAGGTGTTTGAAGCAGCAGTTGTCGGAGTTCCGGATGAGCGAATGGGCGAAGAAATGGTCGCCTGCGTTGTCATGAAACCGGGTAATGATGTGACGGAGGAGGAATTAATCTGTTATTGCCAGGACCACCTCGCCAAAAACAAAACACCTAGAAGAGTCGTGTTTCTTGAATCCTTGCCTCGAAATGGGGTGGGGAAAATCTTGAAAACACATTTGCGTAAAGCGGCTGCGGATATTGTTATTTCATGAGGACAACAAACATGGAAATCCCTATAGGATTGTCCTCATGGACCCTCTATAAGGACAGCAAACATCGAAATCCCTCTAGGATTGTCTTCATGAACCCTCTATGTGGACAGAAATCATCAAAATCTCATCAGGTTTGTCCGCATGGATCCTCCATGAGGACAAAAAACAATGACACACCAGAAGCTTTGTCTTCATAAATCCTTGAACTATATAAAAGGAGGAAATGTTATGGAAAAAAGAACCATTTTGACAACGAGCAAACGAGGTTTACTTGAAGATTCTTTCCCTTATCGTCTATATCAAAAAGCAAAGCGGTTGGGAACTTGGAATCCGGCCGATATCGATTTTAGCCAGGATCAACGGGATTGGCAAACCCTTAATGCTGTACAAAAACAGGATATCCTGAGGCTGATTTCGCAATTCCAGGCAGGGGAAGAGGCTGTAACACTTGATCTTCTACCACTAATCATGGCAATTGCTAAAGAAGGCCGTCTAGAAGAAGAAATGTTTCTAACGACCTTTTTATTTGAGGAAGCCAAGCACACCGAATTTTTCCGTCTTGTTTTAAATGCTCTTGGCGAGCGAGGGGATCTTTCCCATTTCCATACAGAAACATATCAAAAGATATTCTATGAAATCCTCCCAACGACGATGGACCGCCTTGTAACCGACCAATCTCCAGAAGCGATAGCTGAGGCATCTGTCGTTTACAACATGTTTGTTGAAGGCGTATTAGCAGAAACGGGATATTACTCGTTCTATGAGGCGTTAGAAAAGTCTAATATTATGCCAGGCCTGCTCGAAGGAGTAGGAAATTTAAAGAAGGATGAGTCAAGACATATCGGCTATGGCACCTTCCTTTTGCAAAGATTGATTTGTGAACATCCACATCTCTTTGATTTTGTTGCAACTAAGATGGCAGAACTGACTCCGTTAGCTATTCGGTTAAATCAGGAAGGAATTGCCGGAAGGGATGTAAGCTCGTTCGGAGGAAATCCTGATGATGTCATGAATTTTACTCTAAAACAACTATCAGTCCGGATGGAAGTATTAGCAAGAGCGAAAGGTAAAAAAATCGAAGAGATTTATAGAGTAACAGACAGTGAGATTGGGGTTCTGTAATGAAAATATAACTAAGGAGGATTTACGATGACTGTACAGGTAGAGGTACCAGCATTTCCCCACTTTATAAACGGAAAGTGGGAGCAAGCTCGCAGCCAGGAAATGTTTGATGTGCTCAACCCAGCAACTGGTGAGCTGGTAGCTAAGGTTGCAAAAGGGACGCCGGCTGACGTGGAACTTGCTGTGAAAGCGGCACGTGATGCCTTTGACCATGGTGATTGGAAAAGTATGAAGCCAAAAGATCGGGCAAATGTACTCTATGCTATTTCCTATCAAATTGCTGAGAATGCAGAAGAATTGGCGTACTTGGAAGCAATTAGTTCAGGTGGAACTGTACGCCGGATTGGCAGCAGCGATATTCTACAAATGGTTGATTTATTTCAAACGCTGGCAAAATTTACGTTAGAATATCCTTTTTCTGAGACTCTTCCAGTTCCTCCATTCCCTGGGCCGGCCCATAACTTTATCTGGAGAGAGCCTATTGGCGTTTGTGCAGCCATCACCCCTTGGAATCTGCCAATGGTGATCGCGACATGGAAGATTGCTCCGGCACTGGCTATGGGGAATACCATTGTGATTAAGCCTGCAAGCTATACCCCGCTTTCTACTTTGAAACTAGCAGAAATTATCTCTGCCGTCGTGCCTCCAGGCGTCATAAACGTTGTGGCCGGTCCTGGTGCAGAAGTAGGTGAGGCCCTGGTGACAAATCCAAAAGTTGACAAGGTTGCCTTTACAGGATCAACCGAGGTTGGCAGAAGAATTATGGGACTTGCCGCAGGGACGATCAAAAATACTACCTTAGAGCTTGGAGGAAAATCGCCAAATATTATTTTAGAAGATGCCGACCTAAGTATCGCTCTCCCTGGAAGTTTGTTTGGCGTATTCCTTCATTCCGGTCAGTTATGTGAATCCGGTACCCGGTTATTTGTACCTGATAAGCTTTATGACCAGGTCGTAGAAGGACTTGTGGCCTTGGCTGGAAAAATAAAGCTCGGAAATCCGCTTGATCCTGCAACGGATGTTGGACCTGTCATTTCGAAAAAACAAAAAGAAACCATTCTCTCTTACATTGAAGCTGGTAAGCAAGAAGGAGCAACATTAGTTTGCGGCGGTAAAGAAGTGAAAGTGCCAGGCTGTGAAGAAGGTCATTTCATCGAGCCAACGATTTTTACGAATGTAACAAACGATATGAAAATTGCTCAAGAAGAAATTTTCGGACCTGTACTATCTGTCATCCGTTATTCCGATTTAGATGAAGCGATTAAAATGGCAAATGATACGATTTATGGCTTAGCTGCCGGTATTTGGACTCGTGATGTAAACAAGGCGTATGAGGTTGCAAGAAAGCTTCAAGCAGGAGTGGTTTGGATCAATGACTGGCATATGCTCCGCAGTGATGCTCCGTTCGGCGGATATAAACAAAGCGGCATCGGACGGGAAATGGGGCAGCATTCACTAGATGCCTATACACAAGTGAAGCATGTTCACACCTCCATGACCCCAGAGCTTGAAAGACGTAATTGGTACGGTATTTTATTCGGCCAAAACAAATGAAGAGGTGAGGATTTAATATGAAAACAACCTTATCACAGTTCATGTTACGTACTGGAATTTACAGCGGTTCAAATTCACGGGCCATGGTACCGAGTTTATTCGCCGGGCTTGGTGCCAAACGTGTTCTTCTTTTAAGCGATAAAGGACTAGAAAAAGCAGGTATCGTCGAAAAAGTAGCATCTATTTTTGAGTTAACTGGCCATGGAAGCGGCCCGCAGTTGGTTGGAACGTATCTTGATATTGCTCAAGATGCGGAAAGCCGTTGTATTAATGATGCAGTCCGTTATGCAAAGGAAGTTGGGGCAGATAGTTTGCTGGCAGTAGGCGGCGGTAGTGTACTTGATACTGTCAAAGGTGTAAAGTACGCACTCCATAAAGGGCTTGCCGACATTAAAGAGGCCATTCCTGGCGGCTTATTGTATGAGTCTTTTCCAAAGGCGAACTATATTCCAATTCCGCATATTGCCATACCGACGACAGCGGGCACCGGATCAGAGGTGTCGCCAATTGCGGTTATTTATAATGAAGACATTCAAATGAAGACGAATATCATCAATCCGTTTTTAAGTGCCGATATGACGGTTTTAGATCCGGATTTAACTGTCGGACTTCCGCCATTCATTACCGCCTTTACCGGTTTTGATGCTTTAACACATGCGATTGAGGCACTGGCATCACCGACAGCGACAGGTTTGACCGATGCTTATGCCCTTCATGCGATTCGCTTAATTGAGAAAAATCTTCCGGTGGCAGTATACGACGGCGGGAACCTTGATGCCCGGATGGATCTGCTGCAGGCGAGTTTAATGGGAATTACTGCCTTCAGCTTTGCCTTAAACGCGATTCCAGTTCATAATATGGCCCACGCTTATGGTGCATTGTTCCGCATCCCGCATGGCTTGGCAAACGCTGTGTTCTTACCGGTAGTCATGGAACTGGTCCCGCAGCTGTATTTGCCGAAGGCGGCTGAATTAGCTCAAGCCTTAAATTTAGATGTGAAGGGAAATTCACCTGAAACAGCTTTATCTAAGGTTGTGGAGAAAATTCGCTTGCTCCAGAAAAAGTGCGGCCTGCCAGCTGATTTTAAAGAATACAATATTTCCGAAGAAGCTCTGCTGCAGACGATTACAGCTGTCATGAAGGACCCGGCAGCCTTGAGCTTCCCAATGCCAAAGGAATTGATTGCGGCGATTGGGCAAAAGGTTGTTCCGTTGACGGTTAAGTAATCTGGTGAAACCCGGCCAGCTTTTTGAAAAAATTTGCTGGCTGGGGTTATTTGCAAATAAAACAGCTCAATTCGCAAATAAATGGATTAGATTCGCAAATAAACAGGTAAAATTCACAAATTAAACCAGGGATTCTCGCAATTAAACTTACAATAGACTCAGGAGGAACAGAACAATGATGGATTTTTCACTTACAGAGGAACAAGAATTATTAAGAAAAACAGTAAGACAGTTTGTAGACAAGGAAATTAACCCATATATTCGTGAATGGGATGAAAAACAGCATTTTGAATCGTCCATTCTGACTCGATTGGCTGATTTGGGCCTAATGGGTGTATGCATTCCCGAGCAATACGGCGGCAGCGGTATGGATTATAATGCTTTAGCCATTGTCTGCGAGGAATTAGAAAGAGGTGATACTGCCTTCCGTACAGCGGTATCAGTTCACACAGGTCTTAACAGCATGACATTGCTGCAATGGGGCAATGAGGAACAAAAGCAAAAGTACCTTACACCACAAGCTAAAGGTGAAAAGGTTGGGGCCTTTGGATTAACCGAGCCAAATGCCGGATCAGACGTTGCGGCGATGCAAACAACAGCTGTAAGAGAAGGCGATTATTACATATTAAATGGGTCCAAAACATGGATTTCCCTTTGTGATGCAGCCGATCACTTTTTAGTGTTTGCATACACTGATAAGAGCAAAAGACATCACGGAATCTCCGCATTTATTGTAGAGCGGAAATGGGAAGGATTTTCTTCAAAAGCGATTAAAGGTAAACTAGGAATTCGTGCAGGGAATACGGGAGAACTCTTTTTTGACAATGTGAGAATCCCGAAAGAAAATTTACTTGGACAAGAGGGAGAGGGCTTTAAAATTGCCATGTCTGCGCTGGATAACGGCAGATTTACAGTGGCAGCAGGTGCATGCGGAACCATCATGGCCAGCCTAGAAGCAAGCTTAAAATATTGTCACGAAAGAAGTACTTTTGGAAAAGAAATCGGCAAGCACCAGCTTGTGCAGCAAATGATTGCTAAAATGGAGGCGGGCCTTCAGATATCACGTTTACTTGTATTTAGAGCTGGCTGGTTAAAAAATCAAGGGAAACGAAATACACGCGAAACTTCTCTAGCAAAATGGCAGGCTTGTGATTATGCTTGGGAAGCCGCAAATGATGCAGTACAAATCCACGGGGCATATGGATTCTCCAATGAGTACCCGGTAGAGCGTTATTTAAGAAATGCTAAGGCACCAGTTATTTATGAAGGAACTCGTGAAATACATACTGTTATGCAGGCGGAATATGTTTTAGGCTACCGCGAGGACAAGCCATTATCAAACACACTACCAGCATGGCCGTTTGAAGAAGTAAAGGAAACGGTAAAGTAAAATGTAAAACCCATTATGGCGATACCATAATGGGTTTTTAGTTAAATCCTAATTTAGCATAAATTAGATCTTTTATTTCCTTATAGACTTTTTGATAAGGATATTGTTCTAATAACATGGAAAAATGCAAGGAAATACCATCGATAACACCCCAGAATATGAAGGATAGTTCATCTGGATTAACGCTTGTTGAGATTTCCCCTTTTTCGATTCCTTCCACCAAAATATTTTTAAAAAGGTTTTTATATACTTCATATCGAGCCAGCATGATATCACGTAGTTCGTTTTTTCTAGTGGAATACAGCCAAAATTCGATATGTACCCGGGTTGAATTCGAAAATTGAGGGTGTTGATCAAGGTTACTATATAGATAGAAAAAATAATCCAGCTTTTCTCTAGTGTCTGCCAATTTTTCGAGCTCGTGTTTTAGTGAAGTAATATTCTCTTGGGTATGTTGATTCATTAATTCAATGTAAATATCATCCTTCGAGTTAAAATAATTATAAATGGCCCCTTTACTGATTTTGGAATGGGCCACGATATCGTCAATGGTGGCAACTTGAAATCCTTTTTCAGCAAAACATTCGAAGGCACTCTTGAGGATTGCCTCTTTCTTTTCTTGTTTATATTTATCGGAAACTACTGGTGGCATAAACATCCTCCCCCAAAAGATAATTGACTAAGACTAATCTTAGCAAAAAACATGTCAAAATGTAATGAAAGATTTTTATCAGAAAATATTGAAAAAGGGAAATGGATTTGGTTTAATAAAAATAGACTGAATAGTCGGTTTTTGAGTGGAGGGAAACGATGAGCGAGATTCGAAAATTAAATAGCGAAGAATTAAAGGAATTCGTAGATATTGTTACAAATGCTTATCCTGGGATAATGCAGCCAACAGAAGAGATGAAAGAAGCCACTTTAAAAAGATTTAGCGAGCGACAGGACCAAGATGATTCCCTCGATTTTTTCGGCCTGTTTAGAAATGACAGATTATTGGGAGGGATGAGGCTTCATTACTACCAAATGAACCTTTTCGGAAAATACATTTCTGTAGGGGGAGTTGGGCTTGTAGCAGTCGATCTTTTACATAAAAAAGAAAAAGCTGCTAAGGAGCTCCTGGAATATTTTCTAAGTTTCTTTTTAGATAAGGGAACCAATATGGTGCTGCTTTATCCATTTCGGCCTGATTTTTACAAAAAGATGGGATTTGGGTATGGCCCAAAAATGCACCAGTATCGAATCACTCCGGATAGCTTCCCACTAGGTCCGAGTAAATGTAGGCTTAGGTTTTTGAGTTTAATTGATAAAGAGAAAGTAAGAGATTGTTATTCAAGGTATGCGCTAAAAACCCATGGCATGTTTAATAAAACCGATGCGGAATTAGAAGGGATGTTTAAAAATCCGGAAATCAGAATTATTGGATTTGAAGACAATTGTGAAATTAAAGGCTATATCCAGTTTTCATTTGAAAAAAGGAGCCAAACCAATTTTATATACAATGACTTGGTCATCAAAGAAATGATTTTCGAAACGCCAGAAGCCTTGCTAGAAATTAGCACCTTTCTTCATACCCAAGCGGATCAGGTAAACCAAATTGTATGGAATACTCAAGAAGAGAATGTCCACTTTTTGATCGAGGATCCACGTAATGGTTCTCATAATCTTCTTCCAAGCGTATACCATGAAACCAACCTCTCGGGGGTAGGATTAATGTATCGCATCATTAATGTTCATGGGATATTTGAAGATTTAAAGAATCATAATTTCAACCATGTAACGACTAAGGTAAAACTTAAGATTAAGGATACATTTTTGCCGCAAAACAATGTCGAGTTAATCCTCCATGTTCATAACGGTTGGTTGGAAGTTGCTTCAAATGGTGATTATGATGTTGAAATCTTATTGGACATATCTGATTTTTCTTCCATGCTCATGGGGGTTGTAACCTTTAAAGAGCTATATTTATTAGGAAGAACAGAAATATCAAATTCCGAGTATATAGAGACAATGAACCGTCTGTTTTTCTCAATCGAAAAACCTAGATGTATTTCTTTATTTTAGTAGAGGAGGGGGAAAAGGAATGCAAATTTCTTTGAAAAAATTAACCGAATGCACCATTCAGGAGGCAGTTACGGCCTGGAACCGAGGATTTGAAGGTTATTTTGTCCAAATTGAAATGACGCCCGAGCATTTCTTCAATCGTTTAGTAAATGAAGGTCTTTCATTAAACCATTCCATTGTTGCATTTGATCAGAATAATCCTGTTGCCATCGTGATGAATGGGTTTCGGACTGTTAACGGTAAAAAAACAGCTTGGAATGGTGGAACGGGAATAGCACCGGTATACCGAGGGAAAGGTGTTTCTCAACTATTAATGGAAGAAACCTTAAAACTTTATCAGGAAAATGGGATCAAAGCTGCCACGCTTGAAGCGATAAAGGAAAATGAGAAAGCCATTCGATTATACCAAAAGTTTGGTTATGAAATAACGGATTCACTTGTTTTCTTAAGCGGGATACCAAAGGTTACGGACGTGAATACAATTCAAGCAGTATCGATCCGCCCTGAAAAGCTCCCACTTCTTCCTTTTTATAAAGAAAATGTCCCATGGCAATGCCAATGGCAAAGCGTGAAGACCGGTGAGGCCCAAGTTTATTATGATGAGGAAGGAAATCCCCAGGGATATGGCTTGTATAAGAAAGTGTGGAACCAAAATAGTCAGCTAGAGAAGGTATTTTTATATCAGTTGGAACTATTAGAAGACGTGGATGCTCAAAACATCAAAGCCATTTTGGCAGCGATCACTGAAAATGCCGATGATCCGGTGAACTTCACGATCATCAATGGATCCACGTCCAATCCTGTTATTCAATACCTTATGGAGAATGGATTTAATAAAACAACAGAGCAGGTTCAGATGGTGAAAAAAATCAGCCAATAAATTTTTTTTGAAACCTAAATCGTATTATTATATAATTTCCATTAGGGCCATGTTCATTTGATGGGGCGGTCTTACATACTTTAATACGATTAGGAGTAGTAAACATGGAAAAAATACTGATTTTCGGACATAAAAATCCAGACACAGATTCAATTTGTTCTGCGATCGCCTATGCAGACTTAAAAACACAGCTAGGGTTAGAGGTTGAACCTATCCGTCTTGGCCAAATTAATGGGGAAACGCAATTTGCGCTTGATAAATTCAATGCTGAGGTTCCACGTTTAGTTGAAGCCGTGGCTTCCGAAGTCAACTCCGTTATTTTAGTTGACCATAATGAGCGCCAGCAAAGTGCAAACGATATTACTGATGTTCGTGTAATAGAAGTAATCGACCACCACCGGATTGCCAACTTTGAAACAAGTGATCCTTTATACTACCGCTGCGAACCAGTTGGCTGTACAGCAACTATTTTAAATAAAATGTACAAGGAAAATGGTAAGGAAATTAAACCTGAGATTGCTGGACTAATGCTTTCAGCGATTATTTCTGATTCCTTGTTATTCAAATCACCAACCTGCACACAAGAAGACGTGGCTGCTGCGCGTGAATTGGCAGAAATCGCAGGTATTGATGCGGAAAGCTACGGATTAGAAATGCTTAAAGCTGGTGCAGATGTTAGGGATAAATCTATTGAAGAACTTTTAAGCCTAGATGCTAAAGGCTTTGAAATGGGCTCAAGCAAAGTGGAAATTGCGCAAGTGAATGTAGTTGACACGGCTGATGTTCTTGCACGCCAAGAGGAATTAGAAGCTGCTATTTCTCAAATAATCGAAGAAAAGAACCTTGATTTATTCTTATTTGTCGTAACAGATATTTTAACAAACGATTCAATTGGTTTAGCTCTTGGTAGCAAGACTGCTGCTGTAGAAAAAGCTTATAATGTGACACTTTATAATAACACTGCAACCTTAAAAGGTGTTGTTTCCCGTAAAAAACAAATTGTTCCTGTCTTAACAGATATTTTCACTAAAGGTGAGATGTAATAAAAAACCGTTCATGCTTATAATCGGCATGAACGGTTTTTTAATTGGTTTGTATAAGTTGTTCAGAATTTGGAATTTTATTTCCAAATATTCATTAAGAAAGTGTTGATTTAAATATTCCTTCTTTTCATTCTAAAAAATTTATTGTAATCTATAAAATATTTAGAATACCGAAATTTTTTAAAAAACTTTCTGAAAAGGTGGAAGAGCTTTGATTTTCTTGTCGCTAATTAGTTCATTTTTTAATGCGGTAAATGCCCTTTATGCAAAAAAAATTGTTACTGAGATGAAAGATAATAACAGCTTCATCGTTGCATCATTTGCCTACATTGCTTTCCTGCTGGGACTTTCTTTGCCGTGGCTTTACTCATTTATGGGTAATCCTGTTTCTATTACTTTGCTGGTCGGAGTTATTTTCCTCGATATGTTAGGGAATATTTTGTTTTTCAAAGCAATGGAGCGTATCGAGGTTTCAGTTCTGTCAGTGTATATGGCACTGACACCACTGTTTACGTTTATTCCCAATACTTTTTTATATGGTTTTCATCCATTTGTCCTTGTGTCTGTTTTGTTTATTATGGTAGGGGTCTATTTCTTAAACTTAAAGGGGCCAAGCCCATTTACTCCGTTTAAAGAGTTAACAAAGCCTGGGAATCTGTTGGGGATTGCTTCTGCCGTAACTTTCGGTGTCAGCATGGTACCTTCACAGCAGCTTTTGATTCACGAATGGATCAATCCGGTAACCCTTTATTTCTACAGATCCTGTGGAATTGCACTTTGTACATATCTTATTTACCGTCCAAGAATATGGTTTCCCAGTCTCCACGGCCATTTGAGTATGCGGGGGATTACAGTTATTATCCAGTGGATGTGTCTTTTTACAGCACTCAAATTTGCTGATGGCACACTCGTTGTTTCTCTTGCGTTCACATCACCTTTATTCGCCGTATTTCTAGCTTGGCTTTATTTTAAGGAACGAATTACTCCAGCCAAGCTTACAGCATGTGTGATTACTATTCTCGGAATTATTATTACAGTCGTATAAAGTACAAAATGGGCGCACCTGAATCCTAGTGCGCCCATTTTTTATAGAACGGAAATGTACTTATTTTCTTGCAGTTTGTCTTTGATAAACGGATAAAGATTTACAGCCAGATGGATGTTCAAGAATTGCTGACTGTCCGAAAAATCCGTTGACAGGATATCTTCGATTCTTTTTAACCGGTACATTAAAGTATTCGTATGAACATGGATGGCTTCAGCTGCTTCCTTAGCATTTTGATTGTGTTCGAGGTAAGCAAACAGAGATGGAAGGAGTTCGCCTTTCCGGGATTGATCATAATCAATTAATGGACCTAGTACCTCTCTTATAAAATCAGATAGTTCTTCTTCGCTGTTTTGAAGCAGAAGCCGTTGAACACCGAGATCTTTATAACTGATAACCTGGTTTTTCCCTCTGAAACTCCGTAGGAATTGCAGACATTTCGCCGCTTCCTGCAAAGATTTGGTTACCTTCAATAAACTCGAATGAATCCTGCCGATCCCAATTGAGACGGTCGTTCCCCAATTTTTTAATTGAATTTCCTGCTGGAATTTCGAAACGAGCTCTTTTACTTGATGATGAGCATAAGAGGCAGATACCTTTTGTTGAAAAGTTAAAAGGATGACGATTTGATCTTGATTCCTAGCAGCTATCCCCTTTAAGAAATTTTTTAAAAATACGCGGTTGGCTAGTTGGACCAGATGGCGGATAATACTGTTTCGTTTTGGGATATTATCGGATTCGTCAAGCCGAATGATGAGTGCCATATAGTCCCCCATAGGGTCGAAATCCATCTGTTTTGTTTTTTGAAGAATCGTGTCGTCCATTTTGCCGGAAAAGAGGACGTCGATAAATTGATCATTTATTCTTTCTTGTGCATCAAAAATGGCTTGTTCTTTTACTAACTCCAGTGCGATAACTGTACAAGCATGCTCCAATGCGGCAATATCCACTTCGCGCATTTTTTCAGGTGCAACAATGACCAAAGAGCCAAAAAGTGTCGTCTTTGCCCCGACTGGGAGAACTGTTAAACATTGATTCCCCTCATTTATGGTTATTTCATTAAAAGAACGGGGAGTCCCAGGTGTCTTGATAGAATCCTGTGCCATTTTTTTAATAGTTAATAAGTCAGTATTCCCTAGATTGTCCTGAAAGGCAGAAGAAATAAGCTCGCTAAGGTCATCAAACAGCAATACCGTGTTGCCGGTCGTAGCGTGCAAATAGGAAATAATCGAATCAAGTCCTTCACCGTTTAAAACTAGTTTCGCGAGCTGATTATGGATATCCACCGAACGAGAAAGCATCTCGTTTTGTTGTGAAATGGTATTATTTAATGATTCCAGCTGTCTTACAATCTCTTCCTGTTCGCGGTAAAGACTGGCTTTTTCCAGGGCAACGGCCGCTTGATGGGCAATTGCGGTTAATAGATTAATATCCTCCGGAATGAAGTGAAGCGACGGGTCGAAAGAATCAAGCGTAATCACTCCTATACAATCCCCTTTTAACAGGATAGGGGCGCAAATGGTCGAATAAGGGACTGTTGGGATGGTTTTAAGCATCAGTGCATGGTTCTTTTCCGAAAGGGTGGCGGTTGCTTTTTCCACTTCCGTCCTGTTATGAAAAATCAAGCATTTCTGTGCAGTGAATGCAAGACCTGTCATTGACTCGCCCGGTTTAAGCCTCACATTTGAAATTTCAGATTTAAAATTGCTGTCAGATTTTGGAATGAGTACATCTTCTTTTGGATCATAGATAAATAATACGCCTCCATGGGCAGCATCAATGACAGAGATGGTTTGAACCATAATCGAGTTAATAATAATATCGATATCCAAGGATGAGTTTAAAACATTGGAAACATGTATTAATGACTGCAGCTGTCGATGGCTAAGAGTTTCCTTCATGATGCACCTCCTATCTATTCTTCAAAAATAATCTTAAAACCCATTTTTATTATATATTCTAACAAATAATTTTCGTAATTGTGTGATTTTTATAAGGTATAATAAGGAAAAGGGATATTCGACACTATTTTTTGTGTTTTTTCACAAATTGTTTGTTTGAAATTTTGTGTAAAAAAACATAAAAAATATTCAGATAAGTTTTATAATTATAAATACATAAAAAATATACGCCAGTCCATTAAAGTGATAAAAAAGATTTGGCAGAAAGGATAAAGCCTTGATAAACGCAGAAAGATTATGGAGCCGGTTGCAGCTCCTGAGCGAAGTAGGGAAAACAGAATCCGGGGGAGTCACACGTTTGTCTTTTACTCAGGAGGAAAGAGAGGCAAAGAACCTGGTTGCATCCTTTATGAAAGAAGCGGGATTAGCAGTTCGGGAAGATGAAGTTGGAAACTTGATTGGGAGAAAAGAAGGATTGAATCCGGAAGCTCCAGTGGTTCTTACTGGTTCCCATGTTGATTCCGTCTTTAATGGAGGCAATTTCGATGGCCCATTGGGAGTTCTGGCTGCTGTGGAAGCGCTCCAAGTTATGAATGATGAAGGGATTAATACAGAACATCCAATTGAAGTCATTGCTTTTACCGATGAAGAGGGAGCAAGATTCAGCTTTGGTATGATTGGCAGCCGGGGAATAGCTGGTACTCTGACACAGGAGGAGCTGCTTAATAAGGATAAACAAGGTATTTCGATCGCGGAAGCATTCGTCTCCAGTGGTCTTAACCCTGATGAAATCGGCAAAGCAGTTCGTATGCCTGAGGATGTTAAAGCATATGTGGAGCTTCATATTGAGCAGGGGAAAGTCCTCGAGAGCTTGAATCTTTCAACAGGTATTGTCTCAGGACTTGCCGGCCCGTTATGGCTCAAGTTTATTTTTGAAGGAGAGGTTGGCCATGCTGGTGCGACTCCAATGTCAATCAGACATGATGCTTTAACTGCAGCATCAAGAGTGATGTTAGTGATCGAAGAGGAAGCTTCGAAAACAGGAACGACAGTGGGGACTGTTGGACAAGTTCAAGTATTGCCTGGGGGAATCAATATCATTCCCGGCCATGTTGAATTCTCATTAGATTTACGGGATATTGATGAGAAAGTCCGCGATGAAGTGGAAAAGCAAATAAGGAAAGCAGCAGCCCATATCTGTGAAAATCAAGGTGTTAAATTAACCATTGAAGACCTGCAAAGAGTTGCACCAGCACCATGCTCCGACCTAATCAAAAATGCAGCAATTGAAGCATTTGAAACACTTGGGCTTGAGGTTCATTTTCTCCCAAGCGGGGCGGGCCATGACGGAATGCAATTACTGGATTTATGTCCGATAGGGATGATCTTCATCCGCTCCAAGAATGGCATAAGCCATGATCCGGCTGAATGGAGTTCTAAAGAGGACTGTGTAGACGGAGCGAATGTCCTCTATCAAACAGTTCTGAAACTGGCTGTCCAAAAAGTTAATGCAACAATGAAATAAATTGGAGATGATTACAATGAATACAGATACAGCATCAAATCTAAATCAATTGGCAAGTGATCTAAACGAACAGGTCATTTCATGGAGAAGACATTTACATCAAAATCCGGAAGTTTCCTTTCATGAAGAAAATACGGCGCAATTTATTTTTGATACATTACATTCTTTTGGAAACTTAGAAATTTCCAGGCCGACAAAAACAAGTGTCATGGCACGATTGATTGGAACTCAACCTGGAAAAACTCTTGCGATTCGCGCAGACATGGATGCTCTGCCGATTCAGGAAGAAAACACATTTGACTTTGCTTCTAAAAACCCAGGAGTAATGCATGCATGCGGCCATGACGGACATACAGCGATGCTCCTCGGAACAGCAAAAATTCTTTCTGGATTAAAGGACCAAATTAAAGGGGAAGTTCGTTTCTTATTCCAGCACGCTGAAGAGCTTTTTCCCGGCGGTGCCGAGGAAATGGTTCAGGCCGGTGTAATGGACGGAGTTGATTTAGTCATTGGAACACACCTGTGGTCGCCTATGGAAAAAGGCAAAGTCGGCGTAGTTTACGGTCCAATGATGGCCGCTCCTGATACTTTTTGGATTACAGTAAAGGGGAAAGGCGGACATGCTGCCTTGCCGCATCAAACAATCGATTCCATCGCGATTGCGGCCCAGGTTGTAACCAATCTGCAGCATATTGTCTCAAGGAATACGGATCCGCTTGATAGCCTAGTTATTTCTGTAACCCAAATTCTCGGCGGTACCACGCATAATGTTATTCCAGGGGCTGTTACACTTTGGGGTACGGTTCGAACCCTTGATCCCAAACTGCGTGAATTGATTCCGGGAAAAATGGAACGTGTCGTGAAGGGGATCACGGAAGCACATGAAGGATCCTATGATTTTAAATATGAATTTGGCTATCGTCCAGTTATCAATAACAACGAAGTGACTGCTGTCATTGAAGAAACTGTTAGAGAAGTTTTTGGTGAAGAAGCCCTTGATATGATGAGACCAAATATGGGCGGTGAAGATTTCTCGGCCTTTATGGAAAAAGCTCCAGGCTGTTATTTCTATGTCGGAGCAGGAAACGAAGCGGAAGGAATTACGTATCCACATCATCATGCACGCTTCACCATTGATGAAGATGCACTCGAAATCGGTGTGAAAACATTCCTCCATGCAACATTTAAATTTTTGGGGTGAAGTTTGTAGAACAAAGCAGCAATGATATAAAAAAATGGGGGTTAATTTATGAAATTACATCAGCTTCTTGCAATTATTCCGTTCATTGGTTTACTTGGGGGCATACCATTCGTCAATAAAGTCACTCCATATGTTTTCGGGATGCCTTTTGTTCTATTTTATATCGTTTTATGGGTAGTACTAACTTCTGGCATCATGGCGATTGTTTTCAAATTGGACCCGGAAAATAAGGAGGAGATTTAATGAATACCGCATTAATTATTATATTTGGATTTTTAGCATTATCCATCTTCCTTGGTGTCCAAGCCCAAAAGGGGAAGGACATGAGCCTTGAGCAATGGTCTGTAGGAGGCCGAGGCTTCGGAACCATCTTTGTTTTTCTTTTGATGGCAGGTGAAATCTATACAACCTTTACATTCTTAGGTGGAAGTGGATGGGCATATGGGAAAGGAGGCCCTACGTATTATATATTAGGGTACGGCTGTCTAGCTTATATCATGTCTTATTGGCTGCTTCCTGCCATTTGGAAATATGCGAAAGATAACAAATTGATGTCTCAATCCGATTTCTTTGTCAGCAAATATAAAAGCCCACTGCTTGGTGTCTTCGTATCATTAGTAGGTGTTGTCGCACTTATTCCATATCTTGTTCTTCAATTAAAAGGATTGGGTATTATTGTATCTGAAGCATCTGGTGGATCGATTTCCTCAACTGCAGCGATTTGGATCGGTGTAATCGCCGTTACAGCATACGTTATGATCTCAGGGATTCACGGTTCAGCATGGACTGCGGTAATAAAAGATATAATGATCCTCGGTGTTGTCTTATTCCTAGGAATCTATTTACCGATCCATTATTACGGCGGCTTCCAGCCAATGTTTGAAGCGATTGAAGCTGCTAAACCAGGATTCCTTGCGCTGCCTGCTACTGGTTTAAGTGTATCTTGGTTTATTTCTACCGTTCTATTAACAGCACTTGGCTTCTATATGTGGCCTCATACCTTCGGCTCGATTTATTCAGCCCAAAGTGCCAAGGTATTCCGTAAGAATGCCATTATCATGCCGCTTTACCAGCTAGTGTTATTGTTTGTATTCTTTGTTGGCTTTGCAGCTATCCTTCAGGTTAAAGGTTTGGAAGGCGCGGCAGGTGACCTTGCATTATTAAAGCTTTCGATGCAAACGTTTGATCCATGGGTAGTTGGCTTGATTGGGGCTGCAGGTTTATTAACCGCAATCGTTCCGGGTTCTATGATTATGATGTCAGCATCAACGCTGCTTGCGAAAAACGTTTATAAGGTATTTGTTCCAAAGGCTTCTGATCAGCAGGTTTCAAAATTGGCTAAAAATCTCGTACCTGTAGTTGCAATCATTGCACTTTATTTCACCTTTAAAGGCGGGGATACTCTTGTAACCTTGTTATTAATGGGATATAGCTTAGTGACACAATTGTTCCCGGCATTAGTATTCAGCTTAGCTAAAAAGAACATTGTGACAAAAGCGGGTGCGTTTGCAGGTATTGCAGTTGGGGTATTTACAGTAGCTTATATTACAATCAGCGCTTCAACGATTGGAACACTTTTCCCAGCACTGCCGCAATTTATCAAAGACTTAAATGTCGGTGTTATCGCCCTTGTTATTAATCTTGTCGTTACGTTTGTTGTAAGTGCGGTTACAAGATCAGCAAAAACGGCAAATAACCCGAATCAGAGTGTAGCCTAAATCTAAAAAAGTTCACGGTCAGTAAAAGCCGTGAACTTTTTTCGTATGAAATATTAGATTATTGCTGGTCGGATTGCTTCTGACCTTCTTCCTTCTTATTATTCAAAAGAAAGAAGGTTAATGGTTTTTCAGAGCCGGTCATTAGTTTATAAACATAAGAAGAAGTTACTTTATAGCTATCTTCAATTTTTCCCGCTAAATAATTCGTCCTTTCAAAAAGGATGGAACGAATATTGTTCAGCTGCCGTGACAATTTGTCAATCAGGGCTTCCTGAGTATCTAAACGCTGTAAAACTCCCCCTTGAAACTCCGCTTGTTCGGCAAGTTTTCCTGCCAATTCTTTTTGCAATTCAAGCTGCTTATTATTAATAGTCTGTAAGTATTGGATGATCTGGTTTTCAAATTCCTTTTGGAACTGATGATTTTCTCTTAGGTCGTGGAGTTGATTGTCAACCTGTTTCCAATGAATGGCTTCGGTCTCTTTATGAAGCTGTGATTGCATTCTAAGTTCATTAATTAACTCGGTAAAATAATCCTTCCGCGAGTACGCCTGATTAGGTTCATTTATATTTTGCTTATTTTTAAACACTTCAGGGTGCTCACGATTGTTGATAAATAATCCCATACCTCACCCGCCCTTTTTTGCTTTAGTAGTGATATTTTATGACTGAAACCACAATGGGGGGACAAATATGGGCGATTGACCAGGTGTATTAATAAATTCTAGAATACTATGATACTAACCATAAAGTGCAGGTGAAGGAAAGTGTTTATTTTTAATCTCTTCAATAATAAATGTGCGATTTGCAAAAGGAAGGTAAAGCCTTTAAGAACCTATATCAATGATAAAGGCGAAACTTTGAAAGTTTGTATTCCTTGTTCGGAGTACGCAGAAAGACGTGCTTATCGAATTAAAAAGTAAACAGCCAGGCTGATTGCCTGGCTGTTTGTTAGGAATTTATTCCCGGCTGAAATCAGCCTCTTTTAATGGTACCATTTTTGACTTTTTAGTTATTTTATAACCTAAATAACCCAATATGAATAGTGGTAGTCCAATATAGGAAACAGCGATTCCATACCAGTCAATCTTATCGCCGATAAAGGCACCATAATTGGTTCCAAGCATGGCAATTAAACATAAAACTGTTGCTAAGATAGGGCCCAATGGGAACCATTTTGCGAAATATGGCAAATCTTTAAAATCTCTGCCTTGAGCAACATAGGCTTTTCGGAATCGGTAATGTGTGATGGAAATACTTAACCAGGATAGATAACCAGCTAATCCAGCCGCATTTAATAACCAAGAATAAACGGTTCCGTCGCCAAAAAAGGAAGTCAGGAAGCAAAGCATACCAACGAAAGTCGTAATGTATAAAGCGTTAACTGGTACACCGCCCTTATTGACTTTCTTCAAAAAGGCTGGAGCTTTTCCTTCTTCTGCTAATACCCATAGAACACGTGAACCAACATATAGGGATGAGTTTCCTGCAGACAATACGGAAGTAAGAATGACTGCATTCATGGCTGCTGCCGCAAATGCAAGTCCTGCATGCTTAAATACAAGTGTGAACGGACTGACAGCGATATTTTCAAGATCTTCGCTTAATAGATTCGGATCCTTATAGCTGATTAATGCCCCAATAATGAAAATGGCTAAGACATAAAACAATAGAATACGCCAGAAGATTTGCTTAATCGCTTTAGGGATATTTTTCTCAGGGTTTTCACTTTCCCCAGCTGCAACCCCAACCATTTCTGTACCTTGGAAAGCAAAGCCAACAACCATGAACACACTGAAAATCGACAATAGACCGCCTTTAAATGGAGCCTCACCTTTTGTGAAGTTGTCAAAACCGCCAGTGTGGCCGCCCATAATTCCAAAAATCATCAATAAACCGACAGCGATAAAAATAACGATAGTCGCTACTTTGATTAAGGAAAACCAAAATTCCGATTCCCCATAACCTTTTACTGATAATACATTAAGACCAAAAATCACGGCGAGGAATAGGGCACTCCAGACGATTCCTGGAACATCCGGCAGCCAGTACTTCATAATTAAAGCTGAAGCTGACAATTCAAGAGCAAGAATGATCGCATTGTTATACCAATAGTTCCAGCCAACAGCAAATCCTAAAGCAGGGTCGACAAATCTTGCGGTATATGTACTGAATGAACCAGAAATTGGAATAAATGCAGCCATCTCAGCAAGACTCGTCATCAAGAAATAAACCATAATCCCAGCAATTAGATAGGCAGCTAAAGCCCCGCCAGGACCAGCATCATGAATGGTCGTTCCACTTGCTAAAAACAGACCAGTTCCGATCGTTCCTCCAATGGCAATCATCGTTAAATGTCTTGTTTTAAGTTTACGTTCCAAATGCTCTTTTTCTGGTAAGGTCGACTGAACAATAACGTCAGATTTACGTGCAGAATTTTGCATTGATACACCTCTTTTATAATGAAATAATAATAGCTAATTTGAATGATAGATCGTTAGTTTTAAACTCATGGATGATAGCGTTTACAACAATTTCCATAGTACTTATTCATTGAAAACATTTAAGCTGGTATACATTTTTTCTAATTTTTGTTGATGTTTTTGGACCCGTTCCTGGTCTTTTTCGTGGATTCCTTCAATAATCAAATCGACTAAACTGATAACTGACGCGATTGAATTACTGCCAGTTTGGGCATTCTCCTCTGTGGTTAGTGCAATATTTGCAATTCTTCCAACAGGAGAAAGCAGGCGATCTGTTACGGCAATTAAACATATATCATTTTCAGCAACATATTCAGCTAATTTAATCGTGTCATTTGAGTATCTTGGAAAGGAAAAAACGACCACGACAGAATCTTTCGTTAAATTTGAAAATTTTTCAAGGAACTCTCCGGTAGGGGAGCACAATGTTACATGATCTCTAATGGAGGCGAGCATATAGGAAAACCAGTAGGCAGCAGCATGGGAAAGCATATGTCCGGCAATTAACACTTGATCTGCCTTAATAATGGTTTCAACAGCTTTCCAAATTTCCTCTACATTTGTTCGATTAATTAATTGCTTTAATAAATGGATTTCGTTTAATATTACTCTTTTAAAAGGGTCACTGTTTCTGAAAGGCAAGCGGTTACTATTTTCAGAATCTGCTTGATTCTCCTGAAGGAGACCTTGTTGAATCGTCGTTTGCATTTCGCTGAATCCTTCAAATCCTAATGCGTAGGATAGTCGTATTACGGTGGTTTCACTTACAGTTGCCTGCCGGCCAATTTGAAATGCTGTTTTGAAGGCGGCTTGATTGAGGTTTTCACTCAGGTATTTAGCCACTTTTTTTTGACCTGCCGATAAGTCGGAGAACCTGTTACGAACTAATTGTTGAAAAGAGACCTTTTCCATTCCACTGTCCTTTCCAAATGAAGGAAATCCTTCATTTATTTTTTTTGGTGCAGTCAATCCTTTTTCTGTTATATACACTATCATAAGTTTGCTAAAATGAGAAGGAGTATTTTTATTTTTTAGATTATTTTGATTAACGTAAGAAAATGGGATTTATCACTCTGCAGAATCAGGACTAGATAATAAGGAGAAAATCGAAGATAATAGAAGGAATTAAACAAATAGGGAAGTGGAAAATTTGAATCGATGCGGCTGGGTAAATCAGGATCCATTATATATCCATTATCATGACGAGGAATGGGGAGTGCCTGTCTACGATGACCGTTTACTGTTTGAGTATTTAAATCTTGAGGGAGCACAGGCTGGACTAAGCTGGTATACGATTTTGAAAAAGCGGGAGAATTATCGGAAGGCTTTTGATCATTTTGAGGCAGATAAAATTATTACGTATGATGAAAAAAAGATTGAGGAGCTTTTACATAATGAAGGAATTGTTAGAAATAAGCTGAAAATCAACGGGGTTATTACCAACGCCAAGGCATATTTGAAGATAGTGGAGGAATTTGGCTCCTTCAGTCAGTACATTTGGTCTTTTGTGGGTGGCAAACCAATTCAAAATCACTTTAAGGAATTAAAAGATGTACCTGCATCCACGGAGATCAGTGACAAATTAAGCAAGGATTTAAAAAAGCGCGGTTTTAAATTTGTCGGTTCCACGATTTGTTATGCGTTTATGCAGGCTGTTGGAATGGTAAATGATCATATCGTAACGTGTGACTGTTATCAAAAAACAGCTAAGGTGAAGCAGTAAAAAAGGCGATAATCTCTGTGAGGAGATATCGCCTTTTATCTATTTACTTAACTTGTTTTCCAAAAGAAAATCTGAAGTTGGCAGGGTAATTATTTTTCCACCAATTTGAACATGAATGGTATCGTTAAATATGGCCTTCACAATTCCTTTTAAAGAAATTGTAGAATTAACCGAGATTTTTTTAGATTCAGACTGATTTGCCAAATTAACCAACACCTTTCAAAAATGTTATTTTATCTATTATATATGATGGAAAGTAATGAATGCGAGAAAAATATCAGAAAAATGAAAAAATTATTTGATGCTTTGAAATTGAAATTATTTTGATTCCTTAAAGGAAACATCAATTTGAATAATTTCAGAACGGCTGCCAATCCGAAGCGGGGGACCCCAAAAACCAAAGCCTGATGATACAATCGTATGAAGCTGATTTTTCTTCAAATAACCCCAGTCTACTTCAAACATTCTTCTTGTTATCAGATGGTTTGGTGCCATTTGCCCTCGATGAGTATGCCCTGACAATAGAAGGTCTACTTGATTTTTCTCTGCTTGAATAAGGTCCGAAGGTTGATGATCCATCATAAGGATCGGAAGTGTTAATGGTTTGTCAGATAATAACTCAGCTATCGACTTTCGATCGCGATCGGTTTTGTCTTTACGGCCTGCTAAATAAAAGCTGTCAGCAATTGTAATTACATCATCTAGTAAAATAGTAATGCCGATCCGTTCCATTTCCTGCAAAAACCGTGGAATACCGCCTCCATAATATTCATGATTTCCTAGAACACCATATACACCCAATGGAGCAGAAAGCCCCTTCAAGACATCTCCCATTTTCTTTTGGATAAATGGCTCAGGATCATCGTCAATGATGTCACCAGGCAGTAAGATAATATCGGGATTAAGGGAGTTCACTTCGCGAACAAGCCTTCTGGCATGCTCTAAACCTGACAATCTGCCAAAATGCATATCGGATGCCATAGCGATCCTAAGTTTCGAAAGATTGCCTGCTTGATTTGGAATGGAAATGGAAAACCTGCGAACAATCGGGCTGTATGCGTTATAGCTGCCATAAATAAATACAATAAGAAATGCCGAAAATACGATTCCGCCAATCCAATTAACGACAGCAATTGCAGGAAAATTGAAAACAATCAAAATCAACGCAACAAGGTTCGCTAGGGGAAGGAAAAGGACCGCGTATTGAAGGAAGCCAAACCAATAAGCTCCCACTACTTTAAAAATGGCCATTTTTTTCAGAAAATAACCAATAAGGTAGGAAAAGGAAATAAGCCCAACGATGAATCCATAAATCCATTTGTCCTGTAGTCCAAATGCGGAATGAAGCCAAACCCATCCATTCCAGCCAATATAAAACGTTAACGCTGAATAGATAGTAATCATGAGCGAAAAACTTATGATCCGTTGATTCATAAAAAACTCCCTTATTTAGGTCTCATTAGGCATAAATACCTGAATTGTAGTTCAAGTATTGCATGAACGTTTTTTGAAGTCAATTAATCTACACTATGGTATGGGGGATTTACAAGGTCATTAGTACTTCGCGGAAACCGCCTATGATAAGGCATCAGGGGGAGAGCAAAATATTTGGGTCACGCAGAAGTTTTCTACGTGACCCTTTTTATGTTTAAGTCTTCTTTTAGTTACTCAGTCCTTCAAAACCTGAACCCGTTCGCTCTTTTTTCAATATAGTTAATGTGTAATTTCCGATCTAATTCTGTAAGTATGCGCTGGTATTTTTGATGCTCTCGCTCTCTTCGTTGTTCAACCTTCATCCTGACTCGATGGTTCCTTCGATAAACCTCGTAACAAACTCCATGGGCTTTCATCATCGCTTTTTCCATTTCATTTGTGTAATTCAGCTTTAAATAATGAATAACGAATCCCTCCGGTTAATTTCGCTTTGAGCGATTTTTTTGTCGTGCACAGTTTTAATCTTAGCATTCAGATTTTGAATGCACAAAGTCGATATAAAGGTGTAAGGAGGGATATATTGGAATGAGATGGAACCTCAATAAAATACCTCGTGCATGCTTAAAGATTGAACCAAATCCTTCCTTTAAGAGCATGTTTTGTTAAAAATGGGCATTAGGACAATCTTGAATAATGAAACAGTCAAATCATAAAAACGTCTAATATAGAAACAGGATAGTAAACAATTGAAGGGAAGAAGGCCTATGTTCCTTTTCATAATTTTTCTTTTTGGACTCTTATTACCATTCCTTTTGATGAAATTTAAGTCCAAATGGGCAATGTGGATTCCTGCCATCCTATTCCTAATGGGTACATTCATTACGGGAATAAAAGCTTGGATCTTTCCTGGGCAAGACATGTCGGCATTGGGAGACATTATTTATTTTATGATTCTTGGCTCTGCCACTATAGGGACCATTATTGGTGCGATAATTGTGGGGGTTATGAAGAAGTGAAGGAGCTATCTGTTAGCTCTTTTTTTATTGAAATGTTGTGTTTAAGACCACTGTTGACATTTTACACTTGTTGATTGGAGCGGAAGGCGCGAAGACTACTGCGGGAGTACGGGGCAGGGGAGACCCCGCAGGAGCGAAGCGACGAGGAGGCTTTCCGGCACGCCCGCGAACCGCTCGCGCCTGGAGCGCAAATCAACAACAAATTTAACAGAACGTAATTTGAAAATAATTTAGAAAAATATTTTATTTTTTATTGACAAAATAGGGTAGGGGGGTATAGTATAGAAGAATGAGATAAATAATAAAGAAATTCCAAATAGATTGGAGGAAAGAAAAGTATGTGATTCAAATAAATTAATATAATGAATTCGTACAGACAATGTCACGGTATCTTCATCGAATTACGGTACTGGGGTATGATATAATGGCGAAAAAGGAGGCGGTTTTTATGTCTTTAGATCTTGGCAAAGAAGAAGAATCCTGCTGTGAACCTGAAGGGAACCACCGGAAAAGCCACCATTCAGATAAAGTTAAAACCAATCTGATTACAAGGCTAAACCGGATTGAAGGCCAAATTCGCGGTATTAAAGGACTTATCGAAAAAGATACGTACTGTGATGACGTAATCAACCAAATTTCCGCCACCCAATCAGCGCTAAATAGTGTTGCCAAAGTATTACTTGAAGGACATATGAAAAGCTGTGTCGTGGAGCGAATCCAGGATGGGGATTATGAAGTTCTGGATGAGGTCCTGACAACAATCCAAAAATTAATGAAAAAATAATGGAGGAATCAAAATGGAAAATGTAACGTTAAATGTCAGCGGAATGTCTTGTGGTCATTGTGTCAAAGCGGTAGAGGGCAGCGTCGGAGCTCTTCAAGGTGTTAAAAAAGTGGCTGTTAAACTTGACAAGGGCCAAGTAGATATAGAATTCGACACGAACGTCGTTTCCTTAAGCACGATTAAAGAAACCATTGATGACCAGGGATACGATGTAAAATAATGATAATAACAAAACGAGCCTGAGGGTTCGTTTTTTTTTTTTTGAATATTTCTGTCATCCCTAATGCGAAGTGAGAAGGAATAATTCAAAAAAAGGTCGAATATTATATTTTAAATATTCAGATAATTGTGAGGTGAGGTATATTAAGGCCACAAAAATAATTTTATGGTTGGTATCCTTGCTTTTACTAGGAATTAGCTTTTACGTATACTCACAATTTTATGGAACGCCTTGGGAGAAAAAACAACAAGAGATGAATATGGAAAAATATTTAGAAGAAAAATACCATCATGATTTTGCCATTAAGAAGACTACTTATAATTTTTTAAGTGAAACCTATCAGGCGTATGCTTATCCACGAAAACAATCCCAACTTCTTTTCTTGGTTGAACAAGCTCCAAATTCGAAAGAAGGCTATTCAGATACCTATTATAAAGTAAAATAAATGACCTCGGTAAATAAAACCGGGGTCATTCTATTTTTAATAATAGTAGAATAGACCTATAAAACTTTCAAAATTTAATTAGGAATTTTCCCAAGTAGCACTGAATAGTTATAAAGTACCGTCAGATAGAAATAAAATCCAAAAAGTGAAATGAAAGTATTGACTCCAGGATATGAAATAGTCCTTTTGGGGTATTTTTGATAGAGAGGTTTGACCTTACAGATGACGGCCCATATTCCACCATGAGGAAAAGGAAAAAATCTGATCTTTAATGTGCGTAAAGGAGGAAAACATGAAGAGAAGAGATTTTGTAAAGTATGCGGGGGGCGGCATTGCATCATTAATTGTAGGGAGCGTCATGCCTTCATGGATCTCCAAAAACCCGCTGCTAGCCACCACTACAAAACAAGTTCAGGAACTTAATTTTACCATAACGGATGCAGTAAAGGATATGGCGACGCACAATTCAATAAACAAGGCACAATGTTATTTTTGGTTCTACAAAGAGAAAAATTTACCAGCGGAGGTTCCAGGTCCTCATATTTTTACAACGGCTGGCAATACAGTAAAAGTTACATTAACCAATTCCCTCGATGAACCTCATGCGTTTTACATAAGCGGATTGGTAGATAGTGGGCCCATTCGTCCAGGAGAAACAAAAACAATCGAATTTACCCCACAAACAGCGGGGAGTTATTTATATTACGACAATTTAAACGCACCTGTGAACCGAGTGATGGGACTTCACGGGGCATTAGTAGTCATTCCTATAGCGGCAGCGAGTGGGCATAAATATACCCCTTACTCAAATCCGACTCCAGCAGTACAGCAGCTATTCGATGATTTTGGTTCAACTGAACATTTCCCAGGATTAGCCTGGGAGCAAGGGGATGATGCCACCCATACCCCTGCATTTAGACAATATATTTGGATACTTCATGAAGCAAGCTCCCGTTTGTTTGAAGAGGTAGGGAAATATACACCTGGAAAAGATTATCCGGCTGCCCAATTCATGAAAGCTTTTCAATATGACCGTTACAGACCGGATGGATTAAACAAAAAACCTGAATTCTTCACAATTAATGGACATTCAGGCTGGTTCGCCGCCCATAATCCTTATATTACTCCAAACCATAGGGTTGGAGAACCAGTTGTAATTAGGATTTTAAACGCAGGGCTATCCATGCATTCTTTACACATTCATGCAAACCACGTCTACCGAATTGGTGTAAATGGCGTTGTTCAGGAGAATCCGATTTGGATGGATACTTTAACGGTTGATCCGCTGGAGATCTATGAATGGGCCGTTCCGTATATTCGTCCGCCTGATGTTCCGAATGAGCGTGGAATCGGGCTTCCTGATAAACCATTAATGTCAATCCCGAATCCAAGGATTGTCGGTTCTACCCCTCACCTGGTGTGGCCGCCAACGGAGGAATTGAACATACACTTGCCAGACATTGGTGAAAAGGTCGGTGATTATGATCTCGCTGTTCAATTATCACCAATTTGTTATCCAATGCATGACCACTCGGAAGCAAGCCAATCTTCGCAGGGCGGGAATTACGGATTGGGAATGATGAGTGGAATTCATTTTATTGGAGATCGGAATACACCTGGAGGAGTAACGACTTTTCCGAATGCTCCAACCTATCATGGTCCGGTAGAAACAGGAGGGGCTGCAGGACCAGAAATGGGCATGGATGGATCCCATACCATGACATCCAATACCACAAAGACAAATGCAAGAACGGTGATAATTAATAACCCGACTAACACCGATCCCGTAAAGAATGAACACCAATTACACGGAAACTAGGAAATAGATTCATAGTTTAGAAAAATATTTATGAATGGACAAAGGAGAAATGGTATGTCGTCATCAAAACCAGGTTATCAAATCCCACGAAGGTCAGTAAAAGGCCATGAAGCCAGCTGGGTAAAATCATTTAATCCACCAAAGACCAGTCCGCCTACTCCGGAACTCTTAGCGCCGACAAATCCTGTACCTGCCTTTGTTGCAGCAAATGTTCCGGGTGCCTCCATGATGATACCGAACACGCAACGGGTTGACTTAATGCATGGAACGGAATTAAAAACGTGGGACGGCAAGAAACTGGAATTCTTTCTTATTGCCAATCCTGATGTCCCGGAAGCTGCAGATGGAATCTTTCCAGGCCCAACGATCCGTGTCCCCCGTGGTGTTATTTATCATGGCCAAGTTAAAGGACATGGGCAGCCGCCACATACCGTTCATTGGCACGGCATTGAACCTACTGCGATGAATGATGGGGTGGGGCACTGCTCCATGGAGGTAGGGGACTACGCCTATCAATGGCAGCCGAATCATATTGGCAGTTACTTTTACCATTGTCATAGGAACACCCTTCAGCATTTTGAATATGGCTTATATGGGTTTCTTATCATTGAGCCGCCTGATGCGTATGACCCGAAGGATGGGAAGAATGTAGGGGGTTACCCTCGCCGGACAGCCGCAAATCTTTCAAATTTCCCTAAATTCCCTGGATTTGTTGGCGGCAGTCTTGAAAGCGGGGATCCACATGCGATGACGGTTCCTTATGATGTTGAGGCCTTATGGGTCATTGACGATATTGATTCCGTTTGGCGTGAACAGGCACAAGATGCACACCAGACCTTCCCTGAACATGGGGATCAGCCGGGTGTCAATGATGATTTTCACTTTAATGACTCTGGAAAATACAATTTCTTTGCCTTTAATGATTACAATCCAGATTATTTTGTTGTTACTGGTGAATACTTCCCTGGCCGTGTTGGGGGGACTGCAACAATAAGACCTGGTGTGACCATCCCTGCCGCCTATAATAGCGGGGTTGAGGGAATGCAGGTTTCCATCAATGCAAAGATAAACCAGACAGTCCTGGTACGCATGCTATGTGCCGCATATGTGAAGATTAGAATTACGTTCCCGGTAGATGTCGTTGTGATTGCCTGTGATGGACGTTCCTTCGGTGTTCCCCCTTTTGGTAAATATAATCATCCTTACACGCTTAAGGCAGGTACTCCGTTTGAGATGAGTACGGCTCAGAGGTGTGATGTGTTATTCAGGACTGAAAAACTAATGAATACTTTTGCTCAAGTAGAATATCGACATCATTTGAGCGATGCTTTTCTTTTAAATGGCAGGATTCCGATTACAATTAAGTAACCGTTGGCAGACAGCCTCCCAGTAGATGGGAGGGCTTTTTTAGGACATTTGTACTAGTTTTCTTCTATCTTGAATAAATATATTTATCAGAATTTTCTAACTTAGAGAAAATTTGTAAAAGATTGTGAGAATTAAAATAGATAATCTTTCTTTATTCCTAGGAAGATAGAAGGGGGTACATTTTATAAACAAATTTATCGTATTATTTTTCATTGTTTTTTTGTTGATCCCATCTATTGCGAGTGCGCATACGCAGCTAACAGCTTCCACCCCGGCGGAAGGAGGGATTATTTCAGACGAACTAAAAGAGTTTACGCTGAACTTTGAGGAAAAAATTGAAAATTTAAGTACAATGAAACTCCTAAAAGATGGTAAGGAAATTCATATTAAGCAGGTTCAAATTCAGACGGAAAAAATGATAGGGACATTACAGGAACCCTTGGAAAATGGGTCCTACCTTATTCAATGGAATATAGCCGGAAATGATGGACATCCTGTCACAGGTGAAATAAAATTTCAGGTTCAAAGGGAGCAAGTCGATCAGAACCAGAATACTCCTGCTGCTAATCAAGAGGAGATTACCCTTGATGAGGATAAACCAATCATGCCTGCTGTTACTAACAATAAGGAAAAAATAGAAAAAAGCAGTTTAGAGCCACAGGAAAAGAATTCAAGTTGGAAGATTGCAACGTTAATCATCGGCTTTTTATTCATTCTAGGATTGACAGTAATTTTGTCATTTAGAAAGAAGTGAGCAAGCAATGAGCTACCTGATTCCCTTTACTGAATTTGGACAGTATTTATTGTTTTCCATATTGGTGGGGCATGTTGTATTGCTGTTTGTTCCGGAAAACAAAAGACCTAATCCTTTTATTTCTAAACCTGCTTTGCTGCTTTGCGCACTTGGAATCATCGTTTTTACCTTTGCCCCGATTTTACAAGCTATCCTTTATTATAAAAACAATTTCGGCTTACTATCTGCCACAGTTTCTGTCATAACCGGCTTTCAAATTGGCCGTGCGTGGATATTTTTATGTCTTTTTTCTCTGTGTTTATGGGTCACCATTTATGTAAATGGATCTAAATTTTTTCGGGCGCAGTGGCTCCTATTAATGATTTTTGCAAATGGGAATGCTGGTCATGCGGCATCCCTGACATACTGGCTGGGAATAATGGCCCATACAATTCACTTCCTCATGATGACGATTTGGGCAGGGGTTTTACTAAATGTAGGCTGGTTTTCCCGGGACCGGGATAATTGGCCAAGCTTTTTACGCTGGTTCACACCACTTGCCATGGTAAGTTTCATCATTATTGTCATAAGCGGATTTTTTCTAATGTTTTTTGTTATGAAAAGCGGGCAATATTTAAATAGCTGGCAGGTACCCTACGGAAGGATGTTACTCTTAAAACACATCAGTATTATTCCTGTCTTAGCTTTTGCTTTCATAAACGGCTTTCTTTCCAAACAATCTATGAAGCTGTCAAACTTCAATCCCAGGCCATGGTTAAGAGCTGAAAGTATTATTTTATTGATTGTATTCTTTTGCACCGGGGTACTAGGAACTTTATCCCCGCCGAATGAAGTGACCAACGGTTTTTCCACAGGGGCTAAACAAACTTGGATGGATTGGATTCTGGCAAAAAATATGATTCCTTTCAGCCAAACAGAACTTGCACCTACCCTCCCTTCAGCATTGTTAATGTTTATTTCTCTTCTATTTTTATCTCTTATCCTTATTAGCTTTAAAAAAAAGAGCACTGCCTTTGCTATTGTTTTTGCTATTAGTTTTATTCTCACAATATATTTAGGACTAATGTTCACTGTAACTATAACAATATAGGCGAAAGGATGATAAAAGTAATATTAGATAAGTCCTGAACATATAAATTTTTGTAGTGTTTTAATCAATTATTTATGCTATTGATTTTAAACTCCTTATTGGGAAACTTTTATCAAATTAATAGAGGGTGAAGTGGTCAAATATTGAATAAAAAGTCCCGGTTTTTACTTATATTTAGCTTAATTATTTTATTGACCATTTCTGCGATATCTGTTGGTATCATCATGAAATCATCTCAGCCGCCGCAAATAATTGCCCTTGAGAAGACTGGCCAGGCACCAAAAAGAGTAGCTGCCTCCAATCAAAGTCTTTCAAGTGCCGAAGTCTCTTCATCCAACCATCATGATCCATCACAAACAAACAAACAAAACTATACCATTTTACGAACAAATGCTGTGCAGGGCGGAACCCCAACCTTAACTGAACTGACAAATAATTTACAAAATAAATGTGAAAAAGGCTCGCGTGTTCGTTATTTCGAAATAATTGCTCTCAATATAGATATGGTTTACAACAAATTTGGTGACCATGATCCAGATGCCAAGATTTATGCCTTAAAAGAAGAAGCTGAAAATATACAAAGTTCGATTGCAAGAAATCCAGGCAAACCAGTCAAAGAAGTTCAGCCTCTTACCATCCGGGCGAATAAGGGTGATTGTATTGAGGTTGCTTTTACCAATAAGTTAAAAGAGAAGGCTTCTATCCATATCCAAGGTGTCGGGTATGACGTAAAGGGTTCGGATGGGACGAGTGCTGGATATAATCCTGATTCTACAGCAGCGCCATATTCGGAAATCCGCTACCGCTGGAATGCCGATGAAGAAGGTACCTTCCTTTTTACCAATGGTGCAGACTTTACTTATTTTACCGACCCTGCCCACGGAAAAGGAACAATGGGAGATGGCTTATTCGGTGCATTAATTGTTGAACCAGAAGGAGCCAAATGGACGGACCTGCAAACGGGGGAAGAGATAAAGAGTGGTCTATACGCCAATATTGAACTCCCAAATCAACCAGATTTTCGAGAATATGCTTTATTTTTTCATGATGGTATTGACGCAATTGCCGGCAGCACCACACCTGCTCCAACTAAACCGCAAGAGGAAGAAAACCCTATTCCAGAGCCGCCAGATGGAGACGGGAAGGAAGTGAATGGAATCGAAAAAGAGTTATATGCGGTAAATTACCGGGCAGAGCCATTGGATGAACGAATGCAAAACGCATTAACCAAAGATGGAAAAGATGCGACGATGTTCTATTCTTCATGGGTATATGGGGATCCTGCAACCCCTATTACCCCTGCCTACATTGGTGATCCGATTAAATTTAGAATAATTGGGGCCAATCAAGATGAAAACCATGTGTTTCATCTCCATGGGCACCGCTGGAAAAGTGAAACGAAAAAGACAAATACGGTGGACTCAGAAACCTTGAATATCGGGAGTGCCGAAACGCTCGATTTGACCAATAGTGCTGGCTATATTCAGGATGGTAAAGGGGCACCCGGTGATTATTTATGGCATTGTCATTTGTTTCCTCATTATTTACAAGGAATGTGGGGACTGTTGAGGGTTTTTGATAAATTACAACCTGATTTATTGCCGCTTAAAGACAGAAAGCCTCCAGAAAGTCCAACCGAAGCGAACCCAGGATTTCCGAAATACATTCCTGGAGAATTAGGGAAACAAGCTCCAAAGCCGCCGGATCCTGACTTGCGTCCGCCAACTGAGGGTGAAAAGGCAGCTTTAGGGGCTTTGGTTCCAGGAGCTCCCAATTTTGACCGATGTCCAAAGAATGCACCCGTTCGAAAATATAACATTGTAGGGATTGAAACGGACATTGTCTACAATAATGCAGGAGATCATGACAAGGAAGGCCGGATGTATGTCCTGGCCGAAGATGAGGCCAAGGTCTTAAACGGAACTTTGAGGCCCCGCCCTCTTGTTATTCGCGCCAATGAAGGGGACTGCGTCGAAGTGACATTGGAAAACCATTTGTATAAGGCAAAAGAGCCTAATAGGCTTTCAATCCATATCCATTTTGTCGGCTTTGATCCGCTTGGATCAGATGGAACTGCAGTCGGCTGGAACTATAATCAAGGTGTTCTTCCGAGTGAAAAAATTCGTTATCGCTGGTATGCCGATGAAGAGGGGAATATTTTCTTCCATGACCATATGTCTGCTGGCGAAAAAGGCTTCCACGGAACGTTCGGGTCATTAATAGTAGAACCTAAAGGCTCAAAATGGCTAAATCCCAAGACAGGACTGGAAATTCAATCAGGAACGGAAGCCATGATTGTCCCGCCTAATAAAGAGGATTTTCGTGAGCAGGTCCTCATATATCACGATTTTGCCCGGATGTGGGATAAAAACGGAAAATTACTACCTCTAGAGGCAGATCCTTCGGAAGTTTATAAAGCCCATGGGTATGCAGCCGTCAATTACTCAAATGAACCATTTTTTAGAAGAAATAATGGGGATCCAGCCTATGTATTCAGTTCCTGGGTTCATGGTGACCCACAAACACCTATTATTGAATCCTACCCTGGGGATCCGATTAAAGTCCGGTTAATTCAAGGCGCTCATGAAACACAGCATAACTTTAATGTCCATGGATTGAATTGGAAAAAAGAATCGGGAAACAAGGATTCAGAGATAACCTCTACACAATCCATCGGGATGTCAGAACAGTTTTCTATGGATATTCAGCCGAATCCGGTTGGTGTTAAACAACGTGATTATCTATGGTCTTCCCAGCCAATCGAGGATTTATGGAGCGGATTATGGGGATTTGTCCGGGTTTGGGGCGAACAAAATGCCAGTCTGAAGAGTCTGCCGGACCGTCCGGTAATGAAAACGAAAACAGACCCAGAAAAAGTGAAACAAATGAAAAAAAACAATCGTAATCCGCTAAAACCGAAGAGTACCGGCAATCCATGCCCGCCTTCGGCACAGGTGAAAAAATTTGATGTGACTGCCTTTATGAAGGATATCCAGTACAACAAATCGGGGGACCATGATCCATTTGGAATCATGTTTGCGTTAACCCAGGATGTTTCTGCCATTCTCAAGGGCCAAAAGAGTGCCGAGCCCCTTGTTATCCGGGCAAATGAAGGCGAATGCATTCAAGTGACGTTGAAAAACAACTTGCCCTTTAAACCGCCAGTAAATAAGGATGACCCAGACCTGCTAATGGCCGGACAGGTTAATTGGAAAAACTCAAACCGTGTTTCTTTACACCCGCAAATGGTGCAATACGATGTACAGGGGTCGGATGGTGCAACCATAGGCTATAATTACGATCAAACCATTGGTCCGGGAGAAACGATTACCTATAATTGGTATGCAGACAAAGAGTACGGGGGGACGATCCTTTATGATTATGGAGACATTCGCAGTCATCGATTGCATGGCGCCTACGGGTCGCTCATCATAGAACCGAAGGGTTCCCAGTACAGAAATCCGGTGACCAGGAAAACCTTATTATCCGGCGCGCGTGCTGATATCATCGTCCCTGATAAACCTGATTTTAGGGAACAAGCGCTTATGTTTTCAGATGGACTTTTTACAATTGGAAAAGATGGGAGTGCGCCAACGCCTGGTGAAGTAGACCCTAAAACGGGTGAACATGCCGATATGGAAGATCGTGGTGAAAAGGGGATCAATTATAGCTCTGAGCCGTTTAAACACCGTTTGGCTGTCAACCCAGACAAGTCACTTGTATTCAGCTCGGTTATTCATGGTGACCCTTCAACTCCGATTCCGGAAGGCTATGTAGGGGACCCAATTCGTTTAAGAGTGATGCAGACAGCAGACCGTTCAAGAGGAAGTGTCTTTACGCTTCATAGCAATCGCTGGCGTTATCAGTGGACTGATCCTAATTCCAAGCTTGTATCTAGTCAAGGATCGCTGACTACCGGAGAATCGCTCGATATTATTCCAATTCAAAAAGAAGGTTTCTTAAATCCGGCAGGTGATTATCTCTATCGCGAGATGAAGCTGAGACGATATTTGGAGGGCGGCTTATGGGGGATACTTCGCATACATGACAAGCCGAAAAGTCAATTACTTTCCCTGCCTGACCGTCAGCCTCGTCCACCTCTAAATGTTAGAGAAGGGAAACAATCAAAAACCATTGTTTGGGATAGCTCTGCAAATAAAGATATTGTTGGTTACAACATTTATCGGAAAGCGATTCTTGAAAAGGATTTTAAAAAGGTGAACAGGGAGATTATCAATACAAATTCGTTTACTGAAACAGACCCGCTGCTGCCGAAAAATTATTATTATACAGTTACCGCGGTCGACCGTTATGGAAATGAATCGCCATATAGCAAGGAAATAATAACCAGTCCAACAAGAGTAAAAACGCTATGGAGTAAAAAGAAAGAGCTTAATAAAACTGGTCACATGTTTAGCTATAAAACCATGCAGCCTAACGAATATCTAGAGATAAAAAATGAGGATTTGAGTTTCCTAGAACCTTTGTTTCAAAATGTAAGAATCGAAATAAATAAGATAGGAAAAGAATATCCAGGTTTCAGTAACCCAGTTGAAGTAAGAGATAAGGTTATTTGATTTCCCCATGTTGAAGTAATTTTTCTCAACAATATTTCCATTTGAAAAGGTGGGCGGTTAAAGTTGGAACCTAGAAAAAATATTCATTCCGGAAAAAAAGTGGAGCGGAAAAGAAATCCCTTAAAACGATTATTTATCATGATATTAACAGTGCTAGTCGTGCTTAGCGGAGGTATTTTTTGGGCTAAAGCCGAAACGATTCAAAAGCCAGATTTTAAATTGAAATCATACGGGCCAATCGATGAGGATAATGGATTTCCTGTATGGTACAAAGACAGCGCTGATACTAGGCTGCAACTTTGTCTTGATGTAAACGACCCTAATTGCGCATTAATACCTGAGGAGATTCCTAGACCAGATGAGCCCATTTCTCTCAAAAATAATAATTTTCCAGAAGAAGCCTTTTACCAGTTGGCAAGTTCAGTAATCGATCTTCCAAATGGAGGCAGAGCTGTTGGAACCTTTGCGCTAGAAGCCTCTTGGGCCAATGGAATCCCACAAGATGGCGACCAGATCGTTTTCGGAAGAGTTCGTTTTCGAATTGATGGACTAGTGACAGGAAACACTTACACCATCACCCATCCATATGGGGTTGATAAATTGGTAGCTACAGCAGCCGATAAAAAAGATCCAACAAATGGGGAAATTAGATTTGTAGAAGACATTGGTACCACTGGCGGCTTTACTGCGGCCATGAACAGTCGTATCGGACGATTTTTAAAATGGGATAAGGATGCACCTGCAGGCTATGTTGGAGACCCGAACACGGATCATACAATTACCGGCGGCTATAATAATCAGAACTTTTTTAAAGTGGAAGGTGTCGGAATTGGAAAAGGACCTTGTGGTGACAACTGTGCCGAAACAGACCAGTTTAGTCTGATGGGGAAATTAGCGACTAAAGCAGGTGTAGATGTTGTAAGGGCAACGTATAGCCGTAATGTTGATCAAGATGGCAAAGCATTAGATGGGGGCACAGTCGATGTTTTTGCTTCAACTGAAGAGGATAAAACATACGCCATTGATGTTACCACAAATAAACCAGGAGATCTGCCTATCAGGATGAGGGGGGCGAATGGCAAATATTTTGCACGAATCCCTTTTACAGGGGATACGCCGCCATTAATAACAGTAACGAATACAACCGACAAACCTGTTACTGTCAAAAAGGATATAAAACCTTTGGATAAAATAACGGGGTCAGCAACTTATAATATAGCGAATAATTCCCTCTTTGTTAAAGCTGTATCAAGTGATCAAGTGAAAAAGCCAGAGCTTACCGCTAAAGGTTTCACTGGAGTTATCACCGAGAGTGGTGTGGAGATACCTACGAGTTATGTACCGCCTTCCATAACGATAAAGTCGTCAAATGGTGGGGAGGTCACCATTCCGGTTGATATTGATGGGGATCCATATGGACCGCTTTTAGCAAATGCTGGGACTCCAATGACAGTTAAGGTGGGTAATTTAGTTACACTGGATGGCAAGCAATCGATTGGTGTTGTACCAGGCACTACTACAATAGAATGGACTCAATTATCACCTGGAGCTACCCCAGTTAAATTAACTGGTGCCGATACGTTAACTCCAACGTTTACCGCGGCAACTGGAATGGGTGTGTTGGAATTTCAACTGAAGCTGACAAATCCTAATGGAGTCACATCCACAAGTACAGTAAAAGTGACGGTGGAGGATGTGGCGATTCCAGACCCAGTACCAGATGTTGGACCAAATCAAAATGTTGATCAAGGTACACAAGTCACCTTGGACGGCAGTAAATCACAAAATGCCATCGATTACACTTGGATCCAGACAGATAGTAATCCAAAAGTAACAATGGATATGAATAATCCAGCTAAGCCAACGTTTATGATGCCAAAGAAAAATGTTAAATACACATTCAAACTACAAGTTAAGGGCGCGAATGGAAAGATAGTCGAGTCAACCAAAGCAGTTACCATTTCCGCTAAACCAGATATTATTTCCAATGTTACTGCAGAATTCCGTACAAGATTATCGACATGGAGGGTGGATGGTACTTCAAATGTATTAGGACCTGGAGTTAAAGTTACCATTTATCTGGTTGATCCAAATAAGAACGAGAAGGTAATAGGAACGGCTGACGTTGATACTTTAGGTGCATTCAGGTTTAGAGATACTGGTCCATCGTTTGTTGCGGGTAGTACCCTTAAGATCGTATCAAGCTCTGGCGGTATTAAAGAGAATGTATCAATTGTACGTAAATAAAATTGATTAGATTTTTTCCCATGTATAGTAAAGCAAGTTTTCTGTGCATGGGAATTTTTTTAATTTTCTTCGAACCGTATAGGCGAACATTTCGTTAACTTATAACGAAAGCCCAATACGATATACGAAGGAGATGTCTGTTAATGAAAATTCGTTTTACACTAGTAACAGTATTATCATTAATTTTTATGCTTTTGTTTGGTGCAGTGGCATTCGCTGCAGGAGTGCCTGATTTCACGCAATTAGGATTTCCGAAAGTAGTGGCAGAAAAGAAAATCGAAGCAGGGGAAGCGGCGAAAATTAGTCATAGCGGAATAAAAATTGATATACCAGAAGGAGCATTTAATAATGATGTGAAATTTCAGGTGCTGGAAGGGGATAATGATAACTTCCAGGCAAATGCTCCTTCCGGTCAAACCGTGATTATGAATTTTGCTTTTAGAGTAATAGATTCAAAGACAAATGAGATTATTGGTAAGTTTAATAAACCAGTTATGTTCAGCTTTAAAGATAAGGATGTTAATCAGTGGAGTATTTACAATAACGTGACAACAGACGGGGCCATTGCTCCGAATCAGGTGCCTGCCATTATTGACGGCAGAACATTAACACATGGGATTGGCGGTGCCCCTGTTGGCTGGGTAATCACATCCCCGTCAAACAGTACCAAAAAATAATGGAATACCCAAATACTTAAGTAAAAAGCCCCAGATTCTCATTTCCGAGAATCTGGGGCTTTATTTCATCTAGGTACCCAACACCTTTTTCCCACGGGGCTGGGTTCCATTGGCATCTGGTTCGAGCGAAACACCTATCGCGTCAAAAGCTATGTCATATTCATGTAAGGGATAGGAGAGGAAGCCATTTCCGTTCTGATCCACTTGAAATGTACCACAGCTGGTTCGTTTTCCGTCATGGATTAACCAAACCTGATAGGCTTCTGAACCTTGAGTGGAGGCCAGTCCTTGAACCTTGAACACCAGCTGTCTTGTATCCCCCTGCTGATAGAGCCAGGCATTACCTTGTGCAGAGCTTGAAGCGGGATCCGCAGATTTTAATGAATAAACTTTTACGACCTCAGCAGGGAGCTGTGTTTTTTCTTTTACCTCTGCCAGCTCTTCCCTAAGTTGAAAATTATTCCACAAAACACCGCCAAAGGTTAATAGAAGGACTGCAGCAGCAGCTCCAAATACGGTTTGCCGAATACGTCTAAACGGTTTAGATTCTGGACGAGGTCTATTTTCCACAGGGGTGGTGTTACTAGAGTTGTCATTTTGAAAAATGGCATTCATGACTTCTGACTTTAATTCAGAAGGTACTTCAACATCATCCAATTTAAAAGGGATCAAATTCCACGCCTCCCGCATTTCTTGGACTTCATTGCGACAATCTGAACAATTTAAAAGGTGTTCTTCAAATAGAACCATTTCTTCTTCTGTTGCTTCTCCGAGCAAGTAAGAGACTAATTCAATGGACAATGAACAACTGTGATTAATTGTCATTTTTTCATTCCCCCATCTCCGTAACCATACGATTTCGTAAGATTTTAAGAGTTTGATGCAGCCGGCTTTTAATGGTGCCGATTGGTTCTTGTTTCATATCCGCTATTTCGCGGAGCGTATAGCCTTCCCAGTATAGCCACTGAATAAGTTCAATTTGGCTGTTTGATAGATATTGATAGGCTTTTTGTATTTGTTCTCTCAACAGCTTTCTTGACACAATTTCAGCCGGATTATTGGCAGGGTATCCTGGGATTTGCTCCAATTGGTCCTGTCCGATTGCGATAAAGGAAGATTCCTTTTTTTCTTTCCGGTGATGGTCAATGGTGATATTTCGTGTAATGGTAAGGAGCCAATTCACAAACTGGCCTTTTTCCGGATTATACCCAGTCTCTGACGTCCATATCCGCATAAAGACAGCTTGGACAATCACTTTGGCTTTATCAGGATCCTTCGTCGCTTTTAAACTAAACGAGTATACTAGTTTAATATAGCGATCATATAATTCTTCTAAAGCAGGTCGATGTTTTTCTTTAATTAATTGCATCAATTCGACATCACTCTTATTTTGCATAAAAAAGGCAATCCCCCTCATCATTTCCCTGGTCCCTTTACAAAAATAAACGAATCAAAAAGAAAAACGGTTTGTAAACATTATATAGAAATATATATGAATTATGGTGACAATCCCCATGTTTTTTTAAAAAAAATAGACCTCGGCGTTGACGAGGTCATTGTCAGGTTTTTATTGAGAAATAGAATTTGATTTTGAGATGTTGGTTGTTTCTGGTACCCGGAGGAGAACTAGGCCGCCGATGATAAATAAGACAACTAAGCTGAATACCCCGCTGTTTGTATTTCCTGTCACATAGGCTGTAAATCCCATTAGAGAAGGGCCTAGGATGGCGGCGAATTTGTAAAAGATACTATAAAAGCCGAAAAATTCGTTTGCATGTTCTTTTGGAACAAGCTTGGCAAAGTAGGAGCGGCTTAATGCCTGAATTCCACCTTGTGAAGAAGCAACAAGCATCGCAAGAATCCAAAAATCTAACGTCGTTTTTAAGAAATAGGCATAAGTACAAATGACGATATACACAAATATACCGATGAGCAGCATGGTCTTGGCATTAAATTTATCGGCAAGTTTCCCATACAAAACCGCAAATGGTGCAGCCACGACTTGAGTAGCAAATAAAATGATTAATAGACTTTGAGAATCGATTCCTAAATCTGTTCCGTATGTGGTTGACATGGTAATGATCGTATTAACCCCGTCAATATAAAAGAAATAAGCAAGTAAAAATAGAAATAACGGGCGATATAATTTAATTTTGGAAAAAGTGCTAAAAAACTGTTTAAAACCATTCACAATCGGGTTTGGAACTCGTTCTTTATAGTATACCTGGTTTACATTTCTTAGCATCGGGATAGTGAACAATCCCCACCACAACGCCGTAATCGCAAACGAGATTTGGCTTGCAACAGAAACGGATAGAGGAAGGATCTCTTGCTGAGCAAGAATGATCAGTGCAATCCCAATAATGAAGGGAATCGTGCTGCCGATATAGCCCATAGCATAACCTTTTGATGAAACCTGGTTCATTCGTTCCTCGGTCGTCACATCGACTAGAAAAGCATCATAGAAAATATTGGTTCCGCCAAAGCCAATGACCGTAACCATATAACAGATTAGCAGGATTAACCATTGGTCGCTTGGGACTAATGCCAGTAATAAGGTAAAAATAATGCCTAAAGCAAAAAAGAAGGTGAAAAATCGTTTCTTGAACCCTTTGAAATCGGCGATGCTGCCCAAAACAGGTGCACAAATGGAAATCAGCAGGGTCGCAAACGAATTGGCATAGCCCCAGTAGGCTGTGGAAGTTGCCGCCGCAAGTCCTGCCTCTTTGGCAGCTGCCTTAAAATACAAAGGAAAAACTGCTGTGGTGATCATAATTGAATAGGCGGAATTTGCCCAATCAAATAAAACCCAGCTTTTTTCTTGTTTGGTCATCCGGCTCATCTCGTATCCCCCTTTATTTTTTTATAAATCTAGTAATTCTTCAACCACGCTTCCATCTGTATCGCCTAAGCTGACACCGAGCAGTCTTGCGAAGGTTGGGCCTTCATCAATGAGTCGGATAGCAGGGAGAGTGATGTGGCGAATCCCTTTTCCTGCTGCCATTAGAATGGTTCCATAATTCTCTTTTTCCGGTGAATATCCGTGAGTGGCCAGGGTGTATTTTTTATCGAGAGTTACTTCTTCTTGTGTAATTGATTTGAGATATTCTCCTTCATAATCTTCTAGAAAGTAATAACCCTTCCGTGCCTCCAACATAAATGCACATTGACTGTCTGCCCCTTTTTCCGCTGCTTGGTCACCGGTGAGAACTTTTTCAATACCGGAGTCAGGATCTTGAAGCAGGGAATCTAGCAGTGATTGGAGTTCGCGGATTGTAGTTAGATCTTCCTGGTCCTTAAGATAAATATATGCGGAGCCATCACAACTTTTACAGTAGGCCTTCCAATTAATTATTTTGCCTTTTGGATTGGTGATGATGAGGTTTTGCTTGTTCAAAAGAACATTTGGATGTATTGCTTTACTTTCATCCAAGGCGCTATGATCTCCTAAAACTACTATGGTTGAGTTTTCTTCGATTCCGCTCTCCTTTATTGCATCAAGGATTCTGCCGAGCCTCGTATGGTGGCGGTGAATCGCTGCGATGGCTTCATCGCCGGAAAAACCGTGATAATGACGCTGGGAATCTAAATCGGTAAAGTGAATCATCATTAAATTCGGCTTCTTTGTTTTTATGGTATCTACTGCTGATTCGAGCACAAAGTCGTCCAGCTCGGGCTGATTCAAACCGTTGCGTAAATGTCCGAAGCGTTTGTTTAGTTCCCATTGAAACCGAGGGGTCCCACTCATTAAAGAAACAAGAATTTGATTTTGCCATGGTCGGTTGGCGAATATCTCTGGCATATTATAATCAATATTGGCCTTGGCCGTAACGGGCCATAATAGCGCTGCAGTTGTCATTTCTGCTTTTTTGACTTCATCATAGAGGGTTGTTCCTTGAATGGAATCACGGAACCAATTCCAGTCCGGGGAAAGTCTTCCAGGCTGGAGCAGGGTATTATTAATGACTCCATGGCGGATAGGATAGTTCCCAGTTACGATCGTGGCATGACAGGGATATGTGACAGATGGGTATATGGATTCAACATGCTGGACGTAGGCCCCGTTATTTAGAATGGTCTTAAAATGGGGCAGGTCTTGAATGATGGGATAATCTAAAGCTGAGAGACAATCAAAGGATATAATAATTAGGTGGTCAGTAAGACGATTCATGAAAAACCTCCGGATCGGTTGTACAGATAATTCAATTGTACTACACGAAGGTAGAAATGGAAGAAGGGTTATAAAATATTTACGGAATCTTTGAAAAATTAATATTGGAAATAATATGTAATAATGATTTTTCCAGTATAATGTATATATATTAATCGTCGTCTTAAAGAGGGGAAAGAATTATGCGAAGTTTCAAAAGTTATTTTTTAGAAAAAGTAATTAAACTTTCTGTTAAAAGAGTAATGGGCAAACGGATGCTGGAAGTGGGGATTGATGAAAGACGGCAAAAACTTGATGATGCTTCAAAAAGATTTAGGATGCCGAAAGACAGTAAAGTGGAATCCATTCATATAGAAGGAATGTATGCTGAGTGGATTTCCTCTCAAGGCACTCTGAATGATAAGGTGATTCTGTATTTACATGGGGGCGGTTATGAATACTGCTCCGTTCAAACCCATCGCACGCTTGCTGCTGGAATTGGGAAGGCAGCAGGGGTGAAAGTTTTGATCCCGGAATATCGGCTGGCACCTGAGCATCCCTTTCCCGCCGCCATTGAAGATTCTGTCCGTATATATCGGTGGCTGCTTGAAGAGGGGTATCATGCTTCTAATATTATTGTTGCAGGGGATTCTGCCGGCGGGGGCTTGAGTCTTGCTGTCGCTTTAGTTTTAAGAGATCAGAATGAACCGCTGCCTGCTGGGATTGTTGCTCTTTCGCCATGGGTAGATTTAACAAGCAGCGGTGAAAGCTATAAAACAAACAGAGATTTGGATCCATATTTGAATGTAGAGGGTGTTTGGAAAGTGGCGAGCGAATATGCAGGCAGGGAATCTCTTGATCATCCATTGATTTCACCTGTTTTTGCTGATTTAACAGGATTGCCCCCATTGTTTATCCAAGTTGGTAATCATGAGATTTTGCAAAGTGATGCGGAGCTGCTCGCCGTCCAGGCAAGAAAGGCTGGAGTCGATGTATCTTTTAAAGTTTGGGATGGGATGTGGCATGTTTGGCAAATGAGTGGTGAATTTTTGCCGGAAGCAAGAAAAGCAATTCAGGAAATTGGGGATTTTGTGAAGAGAATATTTAATTGAATGCAAATTGTAATAATATTGCTGAAATAAATTTTTGCATCAAAAATCAATCATGTAAAAAGTTTTGTTTAAACGTTTCTGCTTGTGCAGGAGCGTTTTTCATTTTTTAATATAATATTTTGTGTTATAAAATGAATCCTGTTGGCACATAATGGAAAAGTCCTAAATTACAACATGAAAGAGGTTTCATATGAAGATTTGGTTTAATCGATGGTTTACAACGGTTTCGCATTATATGGATTTGATTCGTGAGAACGATGAGGGTCGAAAATTTATTATTTATGGTACGCATCCTAATAAAGATGCGCTATATCTGCAAAATTGTGATTACGCCTTTATTGAGCCGGAAGTGTCAGGGGATGAATATATTGCTTTTTGTCTTGATTTTTGTCAGAGACATGGGATTGATCTTTTTATTCCGCGAAAAGAAAATGTGCTCATTTCGAAACGTTTGGCGGAGTTTGAGGCATTAGGTGTAAAAGTCTTGGTTTGCCCAGATAATGAAATAATGGAAACTGTTGACAATAAATCAGCTGCCTATCGATCCGTAGCAAATAGGGTACCGAGCTTTTTAATTCCAGATTATCACGTTGTCAATAATATCGAAGATTTTAAAATGGCTTATGAGTCCTTGAAAGAAAAAGGTCATGAAGTTTGTTTTAAACCCGTCATTGGTGAAGGCGCAAATGGTTTTCGTGTCATCAAGGAAGATGTTGATTCCATTCAGCAGCTTCTCCAGCATGGGATTCGATTTCGGATTCCGTACAAATATGCTTGTGAAATTTTTAGCCAGCAGGAATCCTTTCCAGATTTAATGGTGATGGAATATTTGGATGGAAGAGAATATAGTATTGATTGCTTGTCGTCCCAAAACGAGCTCTATGCGGCAATTCCTAGGATGAAAGGGGATGGCCGGGTACGGGAGTTAGTGGAAAGCCTTGAATTAATGAATCTTGCTCGTGATTTTCATGAGGAATATAAATTGCCCTATGTGTTCAACATTCAAATGAAATATGGAAACGGGGTCCCTAAGCTCCTTGAGATCAATCCAAGGATGAGCGGCGGGATGCACATTAGCTGCCTTTCAGGAATCAATTTCCCATACCTGGCAATAAAAATCCTCCTCGGAGAAACGGTGCGCCCAATGACACCTAAATTTGGAATTCGAGCCAGCCACATCGAAAAAGAAATGATCCTGAAGTACAAGGACATAAGCTAAATAAAAAATATAAGTAAAATTAAAAAGTGTCTTTCTGTGGTGTCAGGCACCATAGAAAGACACTTTTTGTGTTTTTGTCCGCCTGGGGTGGACAATTCCTATATTGCGGGTTAGCTTACTTTGGATAGTGGTTGTTGCTTTTGTTGTTTTGATTTTAATATTGAGTAGACTGGGATTCCGATTATGGTTACAAGTATCGATAAGAATGCGTCCATTGGTTTGTTTATGACGGTGCTGCCAATGATATATAAGGCGCCAAGAATGGCCACGATTGGTGTAATCGGATATAAAGGAACTTTGTAAAGTTTTTGATTGTTGGATTTTTCCTTTTTTCTTAGTAAGAAGACGGCCACAAAGGATAGTGCATAGAATGTGAAAACTGTAAAAATCGCTATATCAGAAAGACGGTCAGGATCTGCCGCAAGCATCATAATAATGGAGATAGCCAATTGCAGCAAGGTTGCCCCCACCGGCGTCTTATATTTTGGGTGAATCGAAGACATGGCTTTTGCTGCTGGCAGGAATCCATCCTTTGCCATCGCATAGGGGATCCGCGGGAATGTAAGAATTTTCCCATTTAAGCAGCCGAAAATAGAAACGAGAATGCCGATGGATAACAGGTTTCCGCCCATTTTTCCAAATAGAATAGCAGCGGCTGAACTTGCTGCATTCGGCCCTAATTCCACAATTTTACTTGCAGGCAGTACGTGAAGCATGGCAAGGTTTACTGTCAAGTAGGCAGCAATAACAATTAATATCCCAGTAATAATGGCTTGAGGAAGTGTTTTGCTAGGGTTTTTCATTTCGCCGGCCATATATCCTACATTCATAAAGCCATCATATGCCCAAAGTGTTGCTAAGACTGCTGCTCCCATGCTTAATGACTGTGTGACGCCGCTGTCCATATTCATTATTTGAACATCACCTTGGAAAAGGCCGAAAACGGCAATCAAAATGATCGGAATTAACTTTCCAATCGTAGAGATATTTTGTATTAATCCACCATATTGTGTGCCTAATAAATTCATAAAGCCAAGGAAGAGTATGGTTACGATTCCTATGATGGTATTGCTTTCCGCTGAGAAACCAAACAAGTTCGCCACAAGCGTACCAAAATAGAGACCAAGTGCCCCCATGATTGCAGGGCCGTAAATCAGGGTTTGAACCCAGCCGCATAAGAACCCCAAAAACTTTCCATACACATCTTCAATATATGCATACAGGCCGCCTGTTTTGGGGATTTTCACACTGACCTCAGCAATTGTCAAACCGCTTGCCAGAGTAATGATTCCGCCAATAATCCAAGCCCATAGTGCAAGAGTTGAGGAGCCAGTTGAAGAAATGACGATTCCAGGTTTCATGAAGATTCCAGAACCAATTACTGTACCGACCACCAAGGATGTAGCAACTGCGAAGCCAATATTTTTCTTTAAATGTGCCTCATTCCCCATAAATCCGCCTCCCGTGAACATATGTATTTTCTGGATTTACACAAATTATAGCATGAATAAAATCATTTATATTTTTTTGAAATATTTAAATTATTATTGAAAAATAGTTATAGTCAGTATTGTTAATTGGATTGTTTTTGGTTATGGTAAGTGTATGAATTTAGAGGGAATTGAGGCAGAGCTTAGTATGAAATTTTTAATTAGAACACAAGTTTTAGCAGTGATGGTTTCATTTTTATGGATTGTCTATCTCGTTATTTTGGCTTATTTAAATCAGCCAGGCCGTGCTCTTCAGTATATGAACTGGTTTGTTTATGGCTTCGCTATACTATTTGCGATAATTTTTATATTTTTAACCAAAAAAATGATTAATCGTAATCGGCTGGCTGTTCCCTTGGTACTTATACCATGTTTAATCATATATGAGCCTCTGATGGAGGGAATTCTTTTAAGAGTGGTTAATGAAAGCAACAGAATGACCCTAAATTTTCTCTCCCTTTCCACGGGTTCAATAAAGTTTATTTCCATTATTTTCGGTGTAGTTGTGGGAATTATGTTTTCAAGGGTAAAAAAGATTGAGAAAAGACCGCTTTAAGCTGATCTATTTACAGGATCAGTTTTTTTCTTATTTAGTAAAAAGGGATTCTTTCTTCCATAAGTTAAAAGATTGTTATACAGTATAACTAAGAATATTTACGGAAGAAGTAACTTAAATGAAAGGAGGAGTCCCATTGACTTACACCGAATTAGAACTCATTGCTGAATCCAAAAAAGGTCATGTAAATAATGTGAAACTATATGAATACTTGGATCAGGCAAGGTTGGAATGGTACCATTTTTGTATTTTCCTTGGTGTCGAAGCAGTAGCCGTACATATTAGTGTTGATTATAAAAAGGAAGTTTTCCAAGGTGACAAGCTATTTATCAAAACGACGATTGAACGTGTAGGGAATACCAGCTTTACACTGAATCAAAAAATAATCAGAGATGAACATGAACTTGTCGTTTCGGCAGAGGCAGTCCTTACAATCATCGATCGAAAATTAAGAAGCAAGGTAAGGGTTCCTGATGAGGTCAGAAACCTGCTAAGTAAAGATACTTTACTTGATCACAAACCATTCGCTCCAACCACTTAAAAAAGATAAGGGACAAATCCCACTCCAATGGGAAGTTGTCCCTTTTTACTTCTATTTAATACGGGGTATAATCCACATTTGGTGTATAGTTGTTTGCAGCGTTCCATAATAAATATTCATTGACGCCCTGTGAATGAAGGGCGCGAATTTGATCCTCAATTTCCTGTTTCCCATACACTTTATAATTCCCCTTACCGAGCCAAGCAGCGGTGAAATCCTGAAGCCACGGCCTTGAAGTAGGAGGGGTGGCCAATTTATTTAATCGGTTTTTTTCAACCTTTGCATATTCGGAAACAAGACGATAAGGATCTAAATCAGGCTTAGTGATTCCGAAAATCCCTGTCCAATGGCTGGGATAAATCATCGCAGAAATGACATCCACATTCTCAGCAATTTGGGAGAAATTTTGGCCAATTCCTTGTGCTTCAGGTATTACTGTCGCATTTCCAAACGTATCCACTGACATTTTGACGCCATAATGCTTCAATTTTTCCTTCGCATATTTAACAAACCCAGTTACGGAAGCAACGCGATTGCTACCTTCTTTTTGGCCGGAATAAGTTAATGTACCTTCAAAGGTTGAAAATTTTTCCGGAAATCTGACATAGTCAAATTGAATCTCTTTAAATCCTATTTTCGCTGCCTCAATCGCCATGCCGATATTATAGTCCCAAACCTTTTTGACAAAAGGGTTCGTAAACGAATCACCCCGTGAATTTTTCCAAATGCCATTTGTAGTTTTAAACGACCAATCGGGGTTAGCGCTCGCCAAAACATTATCCTTAAATACGACAATCCGGGCAATCGGATATATATTATTTTTCTTAAGTGTCAACATTAATGTAGATGGATTCTTAATATATGGACGACTGTCCGTATAAAAGGGTGAATTTTTAGAGGGCTGAAAGGTGAGATTGCCATGGTCATCTTTAATATCAATAACCATTGCATTCAATTCGGTTTGGTTGATTAGGTTCATTAATTTTTCAAAAATTGGGCCTTGTGTGTTTTCTGCTTTTACATAAATCCCCTTTATCGGCTCCTGTGTGCGGGCTGAGATCGGGTTATCTATTGAAAAAGCAATCAGGACCATGAATAGAATAATAAATTTCCTCATATTCTCACTCCTCTTTCACTTTTTATTATCGTTTACCACCGGATACTTTTTTTATGTATAATGTTTCTGAAAGGGGTGAGCAAGAATGGAAGGGAAATGGCTGATTGCCGACCGAGATTTAAACGAGCGTGAAGGATTAAAGTGGCTGCTGAAAACTTCCTCTATTCCAGTAACCAACATTTTTCTAGCATCGAATTTTCAAGAATTCATCGTACTTTTTGAAAAAGAATCCCCGGATATTGTGCTGATGGAGCTGGATATGGTCAGCAAAGAGGAATGGTACAGCTTCCGCGAGCTCATCCAGATTTATGACCCCATTCTCCTGCTGACTAGTGCCGAAGCGACCTTCGAAAAGGCAAGGCTCGCGATTGATATGCAGGCATTGGAGTTAATGATCAAACCTTTTTCGACAACCAAGGTCAAGTCAGCCTATCAAAAGGCATCGAGGAGGCTTGGCAAAAAAAACACGTTACATAGTAATTTTCATTCTAATTCATATAAAGATGTATCTTATGAAGCTTTATTTATCCCACATACCATGAACTCAGAGAACTACCATATCGCTGCGTTCCAAACTGAAAGCATTGAGACGATTCCTACCTTGCATTCTTTTTTAACAGAATATCCCTTCAAGGATATGCACGGAATTTTTGCCGTAAATGACATGGTGATTCTTCTCTTTAAGGAAACCTGCTCTAATATAAAGGAACAATGTCAAAAAGCGATGAGAAAGTGGGACGAAGAATTCTCTGAACCTCTTGCGATTGTGGTCAATAAGGGAAACTCGGAACCATTAACGCTAAATCAAAAATATTTGCAAACGAGAAAAATGCTCGAATTTACTTATTATAAGGGATACCAACAAGTAGTTGAGCTTGATTATTCGCCCGATTGGGTTCATATCGATCCTTTCCTGGCCCCTCCTGAGCAGCGCGAATGGGTGGACATGCTTGCCAACAGTGACTTAGAAAAAATAAAAAAATGGCTTTATGACGAATTTCTTCAATTAAAACAGCGTTATCCTGATCCTGGCTTAGTAAGGATTCGATTAACCAGTATCCTTGCTCAAGTAAGAAGGTATATGATGACCTATAATCTTGATGCAGACCAAAGCTATGAACGGGAATACCGATATATATTTAATTCTATTTTATATGACACCGTTCTTTATCGGACGGTGCAAAATCTCATCCTCTTCATACAAAAATTATTTTTAGGTGCCGAAGCAAGTATTCTTAATTTTAAGCAAGACCCGGTTGAGCGCGGCATTGCCTTTATGGAGGCAAATTTTTCGAATAGCGATCTTAGACTTGAAGATGTTGCACGATATGTCGATCGAAATGCATCCTATTTTAGCCATCTGCTGATTACAAAAACGGGCTCGAGCTTTACTGATTTTTTGACAAGGATTCGAATGAAGGAGGCAAAACGGCTTTTAACAGAAACCACCTTACCGGTTAAGGAAATTTCGCTGCTTTCTGGCTATCAAAATTCAAATTACTTTAGCAGAATGTTTAAGGAAGCAGTTGGAATCTCCCCAAGGGAATTTCGACTGAAAAAAATGGATATGCAACACAGTGATAAAGACTCAGAATAAGCTCTGAGTCTTTTTTTCTAAAAAAAATATCTTTTTCTAAAAATTTTAAAGCTTTACAAGGTTGTCCCCTAAATATCCTTTAGATGAAAACATAAATATTATCCTTCATCCAATTTTTCAACTGTATTTTTCAGAAGATTATATTTTTATAATACTAGTAGAAACATAATAAGGAGTGACGATAATGGAAACGACAAATACGGCAAAACCACGCGTTATTCAAAACTATAAAGGAACAGAACTTCACGCAAAAGGCTGGATTCAAGAAGCTGCTCTTCGCATGCTTTATAACAACCTAGACCAAGAAGTAGCAGAAAGACCTGAAGATCTTGTTGTCTACGGAGGTATTGGGAAAGCTGCTCGTAACTGGGAATCTTTTGATGCCATTGTGAAAACGCTTTTAGAACTAGAAGATGATGAAACACTTTTAGTTCAATCAGGTAAGCCAGTAGTTGTATGGAAATCACACAAAGATGCACCACGCGTATTGCTTGCGAACTCAAACCTTGTACCTGCATGGGCAAATTGGGAGCACTTCCATGAGCTTGATAAAAAAGGCTTGATGATGTACGGTCAAATGACAGCAGGTAGCTGGATCTATATTGGAAGCCAAGGTATTGTTCAAGGTACGTATGAAACATTTGCAGAACTTGGACGTCAAGAGTTTGGCGGTTCATTAAAACATACCATTACATTAACAGCTGGTCTTGGCGGCATGGGCGGCGCTCAGCCACTTGCCGTAACCATGAACGATGGTGTCTGTATCGCCATTGATGTGGATGAAACAAGAATTGACCGCCGAATCGAAACTCGTTATTTGGATGTAAAAACAAAAGACCTTGATGAGGCACTTAAAATAGCGTTTGAAGCGAAAAAAGTAGGAAAAGCACTTTCCATCGGACTTCTTGGCAATGCAGCAGAAATCTTACCATTAATGATTGAGAAAGGCTTCAATCCAGATGTGTTAACAGACCAAACATCTGCTCATGACCCGCTTAACGGCTATGTGCCAGTAGGCTATTCTTTAGAAGAAGCAGCGAAGTTAAGAAAAGAAGATCCGACACTTTATGTGAAACTTTCTAAACAAAGCATGGCCACACATGTAAAAGCTATGTTAACGATGCAGCAAAAAGGTGCCGTTACATTTGACTACGGTAACAATATCCGTCAGGTTGCAAAAGATGAAGGCGTTGAAAATGCATTCGACTTCCCAGGATTTGTCCCTGCTTACATTCGTCCATTATTCTGCGAAGGAAAAGGACCTTTCCGCTGGGCAGCCTTATCTGGTGATCCTGAAGATATTCGCAAAATTGATGAAGCATTACTTCGCGAGTTCAAAGATGACGAGCATCTTTGCAAATGGGTGAAGATGGCTCAAGAAAGAATCGCTTTCCAAGGACTTCCTGCCCGTATTTGCTGGTTAGGCTATGGAGACCGTGCCCGCTTTGGTAAAGTCATCAATGACATGGTTGCTTCTGGGGAAGTTTCTGCACCAATCGTTATCGGCCGTGACCACCTGGATGCTGGTTCTGTTGCTTCACCGAACCGTGAAACGGAAGCAATGAAGGACGGAAGTGATGCAGTTTCTGACTGGCCAATTCTTAACGCTATGATCAATGCAGTTGGCGGTGCAAGCTGGATTTCCCTTCACCACGGCGGCGGAGTTGGTATGGGATATTCGCAGCACTCTGGTATGGTTATCGTTGCGGACGGTACAAAGGATGCGGAAATTCGCTTACAGCGTGTATTAACAACTGACCCTGGTATGGGTGTAGTTCGTCATGCTGATGCAGGTTACGATTTAGCCATCAAGACAGCGAAAGAAAAAGGCATCAAGATGCCAATGCTGCAACAAGACTAAAATCGAAGGGATTTGAAACGAATGAGTAAAGCACTTTTTATTAGAAATGCTTCTCAGCTCGTTACCCTAAAGGGGAGCTCTAAGGCTCCCCTTGTTAAGGGTGCGATGTCTGAACTTAGCATCATTGAGAACGGCAGTGTTTGGATTGAGGACGGAGTAATTCAGGCTGTTGGTACGGATGAGGAATTAGCAGTAAAGTATGGTGCTCGTTTAGTTGATGCGGAAGTTGTCGATGCAACAGGTAAACTTGTGACCCCAGGTCTTGTCGATCCACATACCCATGTTGTTTTTGCCGGTAGCAGGGAAAATGAATTCAATATGCGCCTTCAAGGAGCCACCTATATGGATATCATGAATTCCGGCGGTGGGATTCATGCGACCACACGGGCAACACAGGCTGCCAGCCATGAACAGTTATTTAGTGAAAGCTATGACCGTTTGAATGCGTTCATTCGTCACGGTGTTACCACAGTAGAAGCAAAAAGCGGCTATGGCATGGAGTGGGCAACGGAATTAAAGCAGCTGGAAGTGGCAAAGGAACTGAACGAAAAGCATGTGATTGATGTTGTCTCTACCTTTATGGGCGCCCATGCAGTTCCGAAAGAATATAAAGAAAATCCGGATGCGTTCGTGGATTTGTTGATTGACGAAATGATCCCAAAAGTGGCCGAACTCGGCCTTGCCGAATTCAATGATGTGTTCTGTGAGCATGGCGTGTTTACACCGGAGCAATCACGCAGGATCCTTGAAGCGGGTAAACGCCACGGGCTGCTGGCGAAAATTCATGCGGATGAAATTGAGCCGTATGAAGGTGCAGAGCTAGCTGCTGAAGTGGGTGCGGTTTCTGCAGACCACTTATTGAAGGCATCTGAAAAGGGCATGAAGGCAATGGCGGAAAAGGGAGTAGTCGGAGTATTACTTCCAGGAACGGCATACTTTTTAATGGCAGAGTCTGCTAATGGTCGGAAAATGATTGATTTGGGTGTCCCTGTTGCTTTGTCAACGGATTGCAACCCAGGTTCGTCACCAACGGTTTCCCTTCCATTTATTATGAGTCTTGGCTGTTTAAAAATGGGGATGACTCCTGCGGAAGTCATTTCGGCAACAACGATCAATGCGGCGCATGCGATTAATCGGGCTGCTGAGATTGGCAGCTTGGAGGTAGGCAAAAAAGGTGATGTGACCATTTTTAATGTGCCAAACTATATGAAACTTCAATACTCCTATGGGGTTAACCACGTGGACACGGTTGTGAAAAATGGTGCAGTGGTTGTCAAGGGAGGTCATCTTAGTGAAGAGCTTTCTTTATCCAAAAATTAATCCTCATAGTTTTACATGGGTAAGACCGGAGGGACGTGCTCCGGAGAAGGTTCATGAATGGATTCAGCCGTTGACTACAACGGCAGATCCTGAAATAAGTAAAGAAACAGAGATTGTCGTTGTCGGTGTGCCTTTGTCTCGTTCATCGATTAGCGCATCTGGTGCTTCTGAATTTCCGGATGCTTTTAGGCGTGCTTGGAAAGGTTTTACCACTTACAATCTTGACGAGGATATTGACCTTGCGGAATTGAGCGCCTTGGATGTGGGGGACGTTCCTATGCATGTCACCGATATCCGCCGCTGTCATGAGAATATTATCGAGGCCTCTGAAGCTCTTCACAGTCATTTTATTAATTCGAAGGTTTGTGCCATTGGCGGCGACCATTCAATTACGGCAATGATGGTGAAAGGGCTCCATAAGGCGAAGCCTGGAGAGCGAATCGGAATTCTTCAATTTGATACTCATTTTGATTTACGTGATATGAGCGATAACGGCCCTTCAAACGGTACACCTATGCGGAACCTGATTGAAAGTGGTGTAGTCGAGGGCTCTAATATGTACAACATTGGCTTGCACGGGTTTTTTAATACAAAGGAATTAAAGCAATATGCGGATGAAAAGGGAGTTAACTATATTACCTTGAGCCGCGCTCGGAAGAAAAGCATCGAAGCGACCGTTCTTCAGTGTTTAGAAGAGCTTTCTGCGAAAGTAGATACAATTTATTTAACGGTTGATATGGATGTCCTTGATATCGCCTATGCTCCAGGGGTGCCGGCCTCAACGCCGGGGGGCATGACCACGGCAGAACTGCTGGAAGGAGTACTAGCAGCAGGCCGTCATCCAAAAGTAAAAGCCATGGACATCGTCTGTCTGGACCCACTAAAAGACACTCAAATTCAGCCAACCGTCAAACTAGGTACCCACGTATTTTTAACGTTTGCAACTGGGGTAATGCTAAGATAGGTGTCAGGCACCATAAAAAGACAAAACAAAGGAATTGTCCACCTTAGGTGGACAATTCCTTTGTTCATTTTTATTTTATTTTATTTTATTTTATTTTATTTTATTTTATTTTATTTTATTTTATTTTATTTTATTTTATTTTATTTTATTTTATTTTATTTTATTTAACATAATAATATTATGTCAACTAAAACCAAATCATCTAGTTTAATTAAACCCTGCAAGTTTCTTTGCATAGAGCATGTTGGTTTTGAGGATTTCGTAGTAGAGGTCGGGGAAACCGGCAACGAGTGCAATTTCATGGGAAGGGTTGCGATGTTGGACGTCAAGGATCCAAATATCTTCATTCTCATCAATCTTTACATCTACACTAGCATTGGCAAAGTGAACTCCTTTTTCTTCTATTACTTTAACCGCTTCTATCGATTTATCAGTTATTTCCTTCACCAACATGGCCGTTTTCACTTCATTAAGATCCCAGACTTCTTTCAAAGTATCTTTTCCCAATTCAACATACGGATATATATTGCTTAATATAGTGCCCGGTTTTCCTTGTCGTGCAAACATGTTCATGACTTGCCATGTGCCCTTTGAATTCTTGATAACAATCACGCGAAAGTCAATGGTCCGGTCATGGGTAGTTTGCAGTTCAATCGATTGTTGGATCATATAGTCTCCTGCTTTAAAATATTTAGCAAACAATTCATAGGCTTGGTTTTTTTCAGAGAATTTTACTTTCTTAGTTTCTCCCTTTTGAGGATTCGTGACGATGATGTAGCTATTTTCCTTTGATATTTTGTAAATATAGGAATCTCTTGAGGTGCTGATAGATTTAACCATCACTTTAGAGTGTTTCTGTAAAAAAGTGTATAGTTCTTCAGGAGATTCATACAAAATGGAATGTGGCAGATAATCCTTCACATTATAGGAGGACTCTAAAATCTTATGAATACTCCATTTACTATATTGAAAATCATTAAAAATCGCATCACCGATAACAGATTGAAAATGCTTAATCCATTTAGAGGTTGCCTTCTTCGTCAGAACAAAAATAGAGGAAGGGTAGGGAAATGTCCCTTTTTCCCATTGTTTCGATTTGGGATCATAAAGATAACCTTTTACTGTATGATTTTCTTTATTTACACCTTCAATTGAAAAAACAAGAACAGCACCTTTGATTTCTCTGTAATAGATTAAATAATCCAATAGGTCCTCTAGTTGACTAGTGATAGAATTAACCGAATTTCCGGCTAGTAACCCGATAAAGGGACCGAAGTGAATTTCGTCGTCTTTCAGAAGGATTTCATAGTGGCAGTTAAGAGGAATGTTTAATTGATCAAGAATATCGGATGAAATGCCAATCTCATTTTCCTGAAGGTTATGGGATGTATAAACAGGTGCCCGAAGCGATTGACTGCCGAAGTAAAAAATCCTTTCAGTCCAGCGGGTAATACCGATAAATTTGGCAACCTCCGGGTGCAGTCTTACTACCCCTTCACTATCCTGATCCCGCCTTAAGCGAAAAAAACTTTCCATTGTTTACCCCCTAACATAAATGTGGATAAGTTATTGTATGATTACTTTATTAATATTGTTTTGATTTGAATAAAAAATGGGGGGACAAAGGGTTAAATTGGTCTAATGTTTATGAAAGTTAAAGATAAAATCACTGCCTTATCACAAAAAAGCAGGTGTCGAATGACGCCCGCAATGTGATGATGACATATTTTTATTTCCCTTGGATGAGAGAAACTCTATATTTATGTAATTCTGAACTCATAACTCCGTTTGAAACAGCAGGGTCATTATTCATTACTGTCTCCGCATTTTCCCATGATTCTGATTTAAACACGCAAATTCCAAACGCTCCATCTAAACAAGGTCCTGCCAAAATTAATTTTTCTTCGGCTAACAGTTGTTTAAGATACTCGAAATGATCTGCCATGACTTTTGCCTCTTCATTTGTCATTGATTCAATAAAATCTGAGCGATTCGGCCTAATAAGATAGACAAACTCTTCCAAATAAATTTCCCCTTTGTTTTTTGCAAAAATATTTAAACAGATTTAATTTTATTTTTCATTTTTCTATTTTTGGTTATTCGCCTAATGACATAAATTCCAGCGATTAATGCAAGTAAATTTAAAGAATCACCAAAATTGATAGTAAGACTAAAATGATTGTTAACCCTTACATCAGTCTTATTATTGTTATTCGTACTAGAATGCGATTTCGACTCCTTCAACTCATTTCCCACCAGCACCACCCCCATACTATTAATATATTATATTTCTTTATACAAATCATTCCAATTATTTATCATGGTGTCAGGCACCATAGAAAGACAACCCCCCCTTGAATGTCCACCTCAAGTGGACATTCAAGGGGGGGTTGTCTGTTTTTTGAGAACAAGTGCGAAAAAAGTCGAAAAAATGAAGAGCTTAAATTATTTCCTGTTTTCATGTTTTTTTAGGATAAGGAATGGTAAAATGGCTTTATTATAGGCTCTAATGAAAATTAACTGTCGAGGAAATATTCTTTTATTCCTTGGGAAAGCGCAAGAACAGACATTTCTCGAATTTATTTGTCGTATGAAAGCGCTTTAATTGTTGATGTTAAGGGGATGTGTTAGTTGTTTAAAATGATTGATACCCATATTCATCTTGACCAATACAATGATGATGAAATGAAGCATATAATTAATAGTTCTCCTCTGATAGATAGAATGATCTCTGTTTCATTTGATCTTGATTCGTGTACCAGAAACCTTGAATTAAGCCGAAGATATCAAAAAGTGAAGGCTGCTTTTGGTTTCCACCCTGAGCAAACCTTGCCTAGTAAAGAGTACATAAGTGAATTACTAAAGTGGATAGATCAGCACCGTGGTGACATGATTGCTATCGGAGAGGTTGGACTTCCTTATTATTTAAGGCAACAGAATAAGGTTTCTGCAGACCAATATGAACAATACCATAATATACTGGAGAATTTTATCCAAAGTGCGGTCATATGGGATAAACCAATTGTCCTTCATGCGGTCCATGAGGATGCACCGATTGTTTGTGACCTTTTGGAAAAGTACTCTATTAAAAAGGCACATTTTCACTGGTTTAAGGGAGATCTGAAAACCATAATGAGAATGATAGAGAATGGTTATTTTATTTCTATTACTCCTGATATTATTTATAAAGAAAAAATTAGGAACTTAGTTCAAATGTATCCCTTGGACCAGATGATGATTGAAACAGATGGTCCATGGCCGTTTGAAGGTCCTTTTTCAGGGAAAATAACCCATCCGAATATGATGATTGAAACAATACGGGAAATTTCAAAAATAAAAAAATTGTCATTGGAAGAAGTTTCTGATACATTATGGCGAAACACCATATCATTTTATGGGCTAGAGAATCGATAAAAGAAGGGGAAAACAATGATGAGCAAGCAAGTGATAGTCTATACGACAAACGACTGCATTGAATGTACAATGGTTAAAAAAGTACTCACAGAAGAAGGGATCCCTTTTGAAAGCAGGAACGTTTCGGGAAACCCTGAATATCAAAGGGAAGTGGAAGGGTACGGATTTTTAGGGGTGCCAGTAACAGTAGTTGGTAATCGGGTAGTTAAAGGATTTACAAATGAATTAAAGGAGCTAATAGAGCTGGCGAAAAAAGAATAAAACCATTTAGCAAATTATATTTATCATAATAATATTATGTAAACTTGATTGAATAATTTTTTTAAGTAATTAAATCTTTACTTATAAGTTTAATAGGAGTATTATTGATTTAAATTTAATACGTTAAGTATCTACTAGGGGTGCCCATAATGCGGGCTGAGAGAAAACTGCAACGTTTTTAACCCTTTGGACCTGATCTGGATAATACCAGCGTAGGAAAGTAGTCGAGAATTGTCATTGCGCTTACTTGCTTATAAACCAGGTCCATATATGGATCTGGTTTTTTTATTTTAAAAAAAGAAAAGAGGAAAATCTAATGGAAAAAAACAGTTTGTATGAAACATTACAAAAAGTAAGAGAAGTGAATCCGCTTGTACATAATATCACAAATGTAGTTGTAACGAATTTTACAGCAAATGGGTTATTGGCACTTGGCGCATCACCGGTTATGGCTTATGCGGAGGAAGAAGTTGCCGATATGGCCAAAATCGCAAGTGCGCTCGTTTTAAATATTGGTACCTTAAACTCTCAAAACGTCAATTCTATGATTCTTGCAGGAAAATCTGCGAATCAACACAATGTCCCGGTCATTTTTGACCCAGTTGGTGCCGGAGCAACAAGCTATCGGACAGAAACAGCCCAAAGAATCATGAAGGAAGTCAAAGTCGCAATCATTAGAGGCAATGCGGCAGAAATCGCAAATGTCGTTGGTGAAAAGTGGGAAATCAAGGGCGTTGACGCTGGTAATACCGAGGGAAATGTGATTGATCTTGCGATTACAGCTGCCCAGAAAATGAATTGCTTAGTTGTCATAACTGGAAAAGAAGATATCGTCAGCGATGGCAAAACTACATATGCCATTACTAATGGTCATCCAATCTTAACAAAAGTGACCGGAACAGGATGCTTATTGACCTCTGTAATCGGTGCTTTTGCAGGTGTCGAAAAAGATCTAATAAAGGCTTCCGTTGCTGCGTTAACTTTTTATGGAATTGCAGCAGAAAAGGCAGCACAAAAAACAATTGAACAAGGACCAGGCAGTTTCCAAATCGAATTTTTAAACCAATTGTCAATTGTTTCAACTGATGATATCAAGGAGCACAGCGCAATCAGACTGGTTTAAGGGAGGTAAATAAAATGATAAAAGCATTAACGATTGCAGGATCGGATAGCGGCGGCGGAGCGGGTATCCAGGCAGATCTTAAAACTTTTCAGGAATTGCAGGTTTTTGGGATGTCAGCATTGACCGCAGTTACCGCGCAAAATACACTCGGTGTTCACGGAGTGTATCCGATGTCAGTAGAAGCCGTAGTAAAACAAATGCAAGCAATTGGTGATGATATGGGAACGGATGCCGTGAAAACCGGAATGCTGTTTAATGCAGAGATTATCGAGGCCGTTGCTGAAAATATAAGAAAATATAAATGGGAAAATCTTGTGGTGGACCCCGTCATGATTGCTAAGGGCGGCGCTTCCTTACTGCTGTCAGAAGCCATTGTTGCCATGAAAACATATTTATTGCCACTTGCAAAGGTCATTACACCGAACATACCGGAAGCAGAGGTTCTTACTGGCATGTCGATTCAAACGGCCAAAGATAAGGAGGAAGCTGCTAAGAGATTATTAGAATTTGGCGTTCAAAACGTTATCATCAAAGGCGGCCATGATGAGGATGAATCTCTATCCATCGATTTATTGTTTGACGGGACAGAATTCTACACTTTTTCCAAGGATCGAATTCAAACGAAAAACACTCACGGAACTGGATGTACTTTTTCAGCAGCGATCACGGCTGAACTTGCAAAAGGCAAGTCTTTATATGAGGCAGTCGCATTAGCCAAGGATTTTATTCATGATGCGATCCAATTAGATTTGGAGATTGGCAAAGGCCATGGTCCAACCAACCATTGGGGATATCGAGTAAGGAATGAGGGCTTAATCTTATGAAAAACTTACGAGACTACCTAAAAGTCTATTTTATCATGGGCAGCCCCAACTGCCTGAAGGACCCGGCAGAGGTTTTAAAAGAAGCCATCGCTGGTGGTATTACCCTGTTTCAATTTCGTGAAAAAGGAGAAGTCGCTTTAACCGGAGAGGATAAATTTACTCTCGCCAGAGAACTACAGAGCATTTGCAGAGAGCATCACATCCCGTTCATCGTCAATGACGATATCGAGCTAGCACTCTCGATTGATGCAGACGGTGTCCATATCGGCCAAGAGGATGAGTCTGTGAAAACGGTTAGAAAAAAAATTGGCGATAAACTCCTCGGTGTGTCTGTCCATTCCACAGAGGAAGCGATGACTGCGATAAGAGAAGGCGCAGATTATTTCGGTATTGGTCCCGTTTTTTCGACTAAAACAAAAGCGGATGCCAAGCCGTCCCGAGGTACAGAACTTATAGAGACACTTAGAAAGAATGGATACCAAACCCCTATTGTCGGCATTGGCGGAATTACGGCGGAAAATGCCCGATCTGTGGTGGAGGCCGGGGCAGATGGTGTTTCCGTTATTACGGCAATCAGTCATGCAAAGTCACCTTTAGAAGCTGCCAAGAAATTAAAAGGTGCGGTGATAGGATGAAAAGAACCCATAAACTTACATTAACGGCAATGATGATTGCGATAGGGACGATTTCTAGTAGTTTAGTATCGATTCCGATTGGATTTACCAAGGTCTTTCCTGTTCAGCACTTTTTAAATGTATTATCGGCAGTATTATTAGGACCTTATTACGCAGTGGCCCAGGCTTTTTGTGTATCCCTATTAAGAAACTTAATGGGAACCGGATCCGTATTTGCTTTCCCTGGCAGCATGGTCGGGGCATTGCTGGCATCCTTATTATTTTGGAAAACTAGAAAAATATATCTTGCTTTTATAGGAGAGGTCATTGGAACAGGCATCTTGGGTGCGCTCCTTTCCTATCCAATCGCAACCCTGATTCTTGGACAAAAAGCGACCTTATTTGGATTTATTCCGTTATTTATTTTTAGCTCCTTTGCAGGTGCATTGATTGGATTTGTAATTCTTACTATTTTTTCAAAAAATAAAGTTGTGAATTTGGCAGATTCCAAGGCTGTGAACAAATGAGAAAAGAATTGCTGGAACGGATATCGAATGAAGTGGAAGCAAGAAATGAGGAATTGCTGGAACTGTTAACGAAGCTTATTGCCTTTCCGACTGTAAGCCCTCCTGCCCGAAATACCACGGAGGTACAGGACTTCATTAAAGACTATTTGCAAGACTTGGGATTTACAACGGAAAAATGGGACGTCTACCCCAATGACCCGAATGTGGTTGGCATTTTACACGGTGAATCTTCTGGCCAGTTTAATAGCCTAATTGTGAATGGCCATGTCGATGTGGCCGAGGTTGGGGATGATAAAGAGTGGAATTCAGCGCCATTTGAAACCATAACCAAGGATGGCTATATATACGGCCGTGGCGTTGCCGATATGAAAGGCGGAATCGCTGCCTCACTTGTGGCTATTAAACTTTTAAAAGAACTAGGCATTCCGCTGCAAGGTGACCTCCAATTCCAATCTGTTATTGGAGAGGAAGTAGGGGAGGCCGGAACACTTTCATGCATGGAAAAGGGATTTAAAGCAGATTATGCCGTTGTTGTCGATACAAGCGATTTACATATTCAAGGACAGGGTGGCGTGATTACTGGCTGGATTACGATTCAAAGCAAAAAAACCTACCATGACGGGCTAAGAAGGAAAATGATTCATGCAGGCGGAGGTATCAACGGGGCCAGTGCGATTGAGAAAATGACGAAAATCATTGCCGGGCTTCAAGAACTTGAACGGCACTGGGCTGTGACGAAAAGCTATGATGGCTTTCCGCATGGCACTAATACGATCAATCCTGCCGTCATTGAGGGAGGCAGGCATGCAGCCTTTGTGGCCGACCGCTGTTCATTATGGATCACTGTACATTTTTACCCCAATGAAGATTACGAAGACGTGATTAAGGAAATTGAACAGCATATTGGTGCTGTCGCTGCTTCAGACCCATGGCTAAGGGAGAATCCTCCGGAATTTGTTTGGGGCGGTAAATCGATGATTGTGGACCGCGGAGAAATTTTCCCATCATTGGAAATCGATCCTGAGCATCTTGGAACAAAACTTCTAACTAATTCCTTTGAAAAATTGCTCGGCATTAAGCCAGCGGTTGGGATGTCAACCACTGTAACGGACGCAGGCTGGCTTGGCAGGGCGGGGATTCCGACGGTTATCTTCGGACCCGGAAAACTAGAAGATGCCCATGCTGTCAATGAAAAAGTAGAAATCCGCCAATTGCTGGATTTTACAAAAGTATTAGCCGTATTTATTGCAGAGTGGTGCAATACAAGGAAGGAGGAACAGCAATGAAATTTTCACAAAGGCTTTATCATAAAGTAGAGGATATTTGGAAAAAAACGCATCAGCATCCATTTGTTGTCGGAATGGGGACGGGTGAATTACCTGTTGAATCCTTTATCCGTTACATGAAACAGGATTATGTGTACTTAATCGACTATTCTAAGCTGTTTGCTTTGGGTGCTGTAAAGGCGGGGGACCTGGAGACAATGGCGGCGTTCGCTAAACTCCTAAACGAAACCTTACATGGAGAAATGGAACTCCATCGTCAGTACGCTGAAAGATTTGGAATTACATATGAGCAGCTTGAAGAAACAAAGCCAACTCCCATCAACTTAGCTTATACCCGGTACATGTTGAATGTCGCCCAAAATGGCTCATTGGAGGAATTAGTCGCTGCTTTACTGCCGTGTATGTGGAGCTATTGGGAAATTAGCAAAATGCTAGCAGATAGCTATCCAGATTCTATCAATCACTATCAGTATGGTGACTGGGTAAAAATGTACTCTTCGAGTGAATTTGGTGAGCTTGCCTCTTGGCTCATTAATTTATTGGATGCATACGCAGATGGAAAACCTGAACGGGAGCTGGCCATTTTAGAAGAACACTTTTTGACGACTTCTCGATTTGAGTACATGTTCTGGGATATGGTTTATGAGGGAGGCGATTGGCCTGTCTAATTCGTCCATGTTATCCATCAAAGATCTGACATATTCATTTAGCGGCGAAAGGCCAATTTTTCAAAAAATTACTTTGAATGTACAGCCAGGCGAATTTGTATCCGTTATCGGGGCAAGCGGTTCTGGAAAAAGTACTCTTTTTAAATTGATTACGGGTTTACTAGAGCCAGAGGTGGGAGAAATTCGCATTGGGCAGCAGGATTCAAAGAGAAGATTAGGACAGGTAGGCTACATGCCTCAAAAAGACCTTCTTTTGCCATGGAGGACGGTTTTGGACAATGTGCTGCTGCCGCTTGAGGTAACAAAGGAAAAAAGCCAAGAAAAAATCCCAGAAGTCCGCGAATGGTTAGCCCGTTTTGGACTGGCAGACTACGAAAAAGCATTCCCAAATGAACTCTCCGGAGGCATGAAGCAACGGGTCGCTTTTTTAAGAACATTGGTGACGGGCAGAGACCTCTTATTGTTAGATGAGCCGTTTGGAGCATTGGATTCTTTAACGAAACGCAACATGCATAGCTGGTTACTGGGGCTGTGGGGAGAATTACAAAAAACGGTCCTGTTCATCACCCATGACCTTGAGGAAGCGATTTTATTAAGCGATCGAATTTATTTGTTAAGAGGCAACGGCATCCAAGAAATAAAAGTCAGCTTGCCGAGACCTAGAAGTTCAGAGCTAATCTATCAATCTGATTTTATGGTGATGCGAAAAGAATTGGAGTGGCTGATTCAAAATGAAAGGTAATTTAAAAAAATGGACGGGCGATTATGGGTTGTTTTTGCTTGTGGTTATCCTTCTTGTCAGTTTGTGGCAATGGATCGTCCAGCATGGAATGGTACCAGCGTTTATCCTGCCTTCCCCATCGGCGATTTGGGCATCCCTGATCGATAACCGTGAGCTTCTGTTCGAAGAGCATTTGCCTGCAACACTAAAGGAAGTCCTAATTGGATTTGGACTTTCACTCGCTGGAGGTCTCATGTTAGGTATAGGGATGCATTTTTTCCGTGCGGTAGAAAAAATCTTATATCCCTTTCTCGTCATCTCACAAACGGTACCGTTGATCGCGATTTCGCCGATTTTCATCATGTGGTTCGGGTATTCGATATGGAGTAAAATTGCTGTCACAATCTTAACGGCATTTTTTCCAATTGTCGTGAGTACTTATGATGGCTTGAAGGCAGGCGGGAAGGAATATCGCGAATTATTGCAAACCATGGGTGCGGACCGCTGGATGATTTTTAAGAAAATCCAAATGCCAATGGCACTGCCTTCCATTTTTTCTGGATTGAAAATGTCTGTTGTGTATTGTGTCGTGGGAGCGACAATTGGAGAATGGCTGGGGGCAAGTGAAGGGCTCGGCTACTTCAGCCGAAGGATGTCAGGAAACCTAAAGGCAGATGCAGTGTTTGCTGCCATTTTCCTATTGTCCTTATTAGGAATTGTCTTGTTTTTATTGATTGGTGTAGTAGAAAAACAGTTATTGAAAAATCAAAATCGTTAACATCAAGGAAGGTTGTTTGTCGAAATGAAAAAGAGTTTTTTAATCATGTTAAGTCTATTGTTATTACTATTAAGTGCTTGTGGGAAAAGTGAATCCGCTAAATCTTCGGGCAAGGATGATGGGCTTCAGAAGGTCACTCTAATGCTGGATTGGTATCCGAATGCTGTCCATTCTTTCCTTTACGCAGCACAAGAAAAGGGCTATTTTAAGGAACAAGGTTTGGATGTGGATATTCAAATGCCTGCTGATACAAATGATCCTCTTAAACTAGTGGCAGCGGACAAAATTGATATGGCCTTAAGCTATCAACCGCAGGTTTTAGTGGCACGAGGAGAGGATATCCCTGTTCAGTCCTTTGCTGCAATCGTCCGCCATCCCTTAAACCAGTTAATGATACCTGCAGATAGTTCGGTTCAATCGCCGAAGGACTTAGCAGGTAAGACGATTGGCTATCCATCAATTCCACTCGATGAAGCGATTGTATCGACAATGGTGAAGGCAGATGGGGGAGAAGCAGGTAAGATAAAAATGGTCGATGTTGGCTGGGACTTGATTCCGGCGATGGCAACAAAGAAAACAGATGCTCTTATTGGCGGCTATATTAACCATGAGAAATTATTGTTAGATAAAGAAGGCCATCCAATGCGGACATTAAACCCTGCTGATTATGGGGTTCCCGATTATTATGAATTGGTATTGGTTGGCAGTGAAAAGGGATTAAAAGCGAAGCCAGAGGTATTTAAAAAGTTTATAGCGGCAATCACGAAAGGCCAGAAATATGTTTCGGAACATCCAGAAGAGGGACTTTCCGTCTTAATGAAACATGAAGACAAATCCTCCCCGCTTGAAAAGGACGTCGAAACAAAAAGCTTGGAAATCCTACTTCCTTTAATGGATGCGAAGGATAAATCCTTTGGATACCAAGACCCTGAAACATGGAGCAAAGTCGCACAGTGGCTAAAAGAAAACAAAGTCATAAAAGAAACAGTGAAACCTGAAGATTCATTCATAAACTTTTAGGTGATAATCAAAATAAAAAGACCTCAACATTGTTGAGGTCTTTCGTTTTATTTATCCCATGCATTTTCGCCGCTGTCATAATTAAACAGCCAATGTATTCCAAACTTATCTGTTACCATTCCGTAGCATTTACTCCAGAAGGTTTCTTGAAGCTCCATACCCACTTTTCCGCCTTCCTTGAGTTGATGAAAGGCATTTTTAATCTCATCCAAATTCTTACTGACAAATGCCAAGTTTACGTTATTTCCTTCAACAAACTCCATCCCAGGAAAAGTATCAGAAAACATGACATTACTGCCGCTGATGTTGAGCCGTGTGTGCATAACTAAATTTTTTGCTTCTTCAGGCATAGGATAATTAGGATCCGAAGGCGTTTCTCCAAAGGTCATAATATGTGGTTTTTCTGTGCCGAAAACCTGAGCATAGAATTCCACAGCTTCCCGGCAGTTGCCATTAAAATTTAAATAAACATCAACAGACATAGTTTTCCTCCACAAACAATTATTGTAAATCAATTTATTTTACCATTTCTATGTTTGTAATAAAAATCGTTTTGCCTATCTCTTATAAAAATCCTTGATAATATACCCTTGATATGAGGTTCATTAAGTAGGCTGATTTGGAAGGGTTTGGTTTTCTTTTTGAATTTAAAAACTTTATAATGGTGCTGGCATTTCGAATTCCTACACCATGGCCATAGTATTGGTCGTCTCCGAAGAAGATGACATTTTCGGCACGCCAATGAGCCTGTTTCGGGTCAAAATCAGGATTGTTGAAGTGAAGCACATCACCAGGGATAAAATCATCCCCGTACTTCTGGAAAATTTGCAGATCCTCATCAAATTGCCAATCCATTAAATAAAGACGGTCGAAGAGAACATTAAACCGGTCGCTGCCGATGGAATAAAGTGTTGCAAGGTACAAGACAATCGCAATCCCAGTGGAGCATTCAAATGCATAGAGAGAGCCGTTTTTAATGATGTCTAATATCGCAACAGAAGGGCTGACGCCAGGTTTTATTAGGAAGCCGCCATTACTCAACCGGTCCCAAAGTTTCCGATTCGGAAACGCATAATTAAACGTCGTAAATTTTACCCCGCTTTTATTAAGTTCCCTTGCCGCTCTCAGGGTATTGCTGCGAAATAAAAGCTCAAATTTCAAATGGGCAATATCTTGATACGCATATTCCACTTGATTGGCTGCCATTTGTTTCAAAATTGTCCGTTGTTCAGCATTCGTAACCTCTTTAAATAACGTCTCCGGCTTAACCGGCTGGTTATTTATTATAATCATAGTGTCCTCCAGTTTTCATAATCAACTCCCTATATAAAAGTATGAAAGTCCCAAACTATATATTTCAGTAAAAAAAGCTAGGGCGGGCACCCTAGCTTTTTTCCAAGATTGGTTTTTTATTTTTCATAAATCTCACGTACATTAACAAAAATACCAGCGCACTCATAAACCGAAGGATTGAACTAATTCCCATGGAGGTTTGAATCCCCGTTACTTCTAACAGCCAAATCCCGAGTTGCGGAGCGATAAACGCGACTAAACTTAGCAGGACATTATAGGTGGTAATACAATAGGTTCTTTTCTCCGCCGGAGACTGCTCCAATAATAGATTGAACAATAATAGGGTGGTCCCGGAAAGAAAAAATCCAGAAATCATACCGACAATCGTTAAATAATAAAGATTCGTAGACATAACCGTCAAAATCGGAGCAGAGGCCATTCCGGCCGCAACCCAAACAAGCATCAACGTATTCGATTTTTGCTCCGCCCACTTTTTCCATAATGGGAAAGTGAATATCTGTACCAATTGATTTCCAACAGAAAAAAGGCTAATCCAAAGAATCGTCGCATGTGCATATTTAACATTGTAAATATTGAATATGCCCCATGCTATCTGCCAGGCAAAGTTAAAGCATAGTGCCGCAATAAGAAACCACCTATATCCTTGATCTTTAAAAATAGACCAATCCATTGATGAGTTCTTTCGTTCGATATCTTTTTTGGGCTGGGCCGTTTCTTTGTGCTTTAGCAAGAAAAACATTTCAAGTAAGCCAAAAACAAAGGCCATAAAAAATAACCACTGATAAGCAGCAGCATTTTCTGTTTCTTTTTTCATGACAACGCCAATAATAAGTGTTGTCACCATTCCGACAATCGTAAGTAACCGACTTCGGTCACTGAAAAAGGTTCCTCTCCGTTCTTCACGAATCATTCCGCTTATAAGCGTTTGCCAGCCGATATTAGAAATCGTCCCAGGCACATTCATTACCGCGATAAGGATTAAGAAAGTCCAAGCCTGATAGGATGACGGAAGAAAAACAACACCTACCAAAAGCAAGAACATCACTCTAGCCCAAAAAACATTCATCGCAACAGTTTTCTTTTGCTCATCCAGCTTATTTAACAATATCGCTGCTGGAATCGTCATGATGAGTGTAACCAAAGGAGGGAGTGAACTAATTAAACCTACTTGGTAATTATTTGCCCCAAGAATCGAAATGGCGAAAATCGGAAAGTAGTTACCAGCCAGATTTAAAGCAATTATTGACACCATTCCATGATAAATGCTGATTTTTTCATTATAAGTACGCATGTGCCCCCACCAGCTTTACTATTAATATCTAAAGCTATTATACCTACAAATTCCTTCGATGCACTAAATATTTTTTGAAAAATAAAAGTAATGCCTCTGCGGCGATCGAACGTTCTAATTTTAGGATTTGTGAGGGTTAATGTTATAATATAACCACTTACATAGAGGGAAGGAAGTGGCTAGATTGCCAATCCAAAATACTCAAAAGGATTTGACTCAATATATTCCGCCAAAAGGGGAATATGAAAGCTTCCGCGACGAGGATCATTATAAGGAAAAATTAAAGGAATGGGGGCTATCTTCGGCAAGGGAGGCCAAAAAGGAATTCTGGTACAAGGATCGAAACGCCCAGCGCATCGTAACAATCAAAGGCTATGAAGCCTACGGAAATAATGGTGGGTTTAATACCCTTGTTATTGAATTTCAAGATGGAAAGGTTAGCTGCATTCATCCTGCTTATTTAAAAGAAATGCAGCAAGGAAGTTTTGGAAAAGAAAGCCTGCTGACGATTGAGGAAAAAGAAATAACAGAAGATACAGTACCAGCCCCTGTGAAAAAGGAAACAGCTCAAAAAGAAGAGTCAGAGAAACCAAAGACAAAGGAGGCCAAACCAAAGAAAGAGAAAGCACCTAAACTCGAGCTTCCGGCTGATAAGGTTCATTTTACGGCAACCGTTAAACAATTTGCGATGACCTACAATCCATTTAATGAAGAAAATGATGAAGTGGTGGTTTTAGAAAATGTGCAGATTGTGCAGGATAACCCACTTGACCTTGGTCTCGCATGGTGCAGTCACAGCAAAACACTCAAAAAATTTGAATTAACTCCGGGCGATTCGCTTGAATTTGACGGAAAAGTAGCCGCAAAGAAATTGGCGAAAGGAAAAGATGTCGAAGAAGAATACCTCGTTGATGAGCCAGTATTATACAAGGTTAATAACCCATCGAAAATTGTAAAGAAATAGGACTTCCAAAAGAAGTTCTCTTTTTTTGGGAAATTTAATTTAAAGTGGGGAATTATCATCCTTTATAGCGTATAATGAAGTTTCGGGTTTTTATTTTCTCAAGGAGAAAGCGCTTATGAATCAGACTTTTACTATAAAAGAAAAAACGAAACAAATTTTTGTCCTGTTAATTCCTATCTTAATTACACAGCTTGGCATGTTTTCAATGGTGTTTTTTAATACGATTATGTCAGGAAAATATAATTCTTCCGATTTGGCTGGTGTTGCGATTGGCTCCTCCATATGGAGTCCAATTTTCACAGGTATCAGCAGCATACTGCTCGCGGTTTCACCTATTGCAGCACAGCGGTTTGGTGAGAAAAAGAGCAATGAAGTAACCTCAATTGTAAAACATGGAGTATATCTTTCTGTATTCATAACAATTCTAATAATTGTTCTCGGTTTCTTCTTGTTAGGTCCGATTTTAGATACAATGAACCTTACGGCAAGAGTTCAGGATACCGCATTTGATTATCTCGTCGGACTTAGTTACGGAATCCTGCCACTGTTTATTTTTAATGTTCTGAGATCCTTTATTTATGCACTTGGGAAGACAAGAGTGATCATGATTATTATGATAATATCATTGCCGCTTAATTTCTTGTTAAATTATTGTTTAATTTTTGGAAATTGGGGTTTCCCTGAGCTTGGCGGGGCAGGGGCTGGATATGCCACAGCCATTACCGATTGGGCATTTATGGCAATGACCATTTTCATCGTAAAAAAACAAGAGCCGTTTTCTTCCTATCCAATATTTGAAAACATGAAGGAATTTTCATGGGAAAAATGTAAAGAGATTTTAAAAATTGGCGTTCCAATGGGACTTTCTACTTTTTTTGAAACGAGTATGTTTGCGGTAGTGACGATTCTTTTAAGTAAATTTAATGTAACAACGATTGCAGCTTACCAATCGGCCTTAAACATTGTATCCTTTTTGTACATGATTCCTATCAGCATATCCATGGTCCAGACGGTGCTTGTCGGTTTTGAGGTGGGAGCAAAGCGTTATAAAGATGCGAAGCAATATAGCTGGCTTGGCGTGTATCTCGCCATATTAATCGCCATCTTTACAGGATTACTGGTAGTTGCATTCCGCTATCAAGTCGCCGGCTTCTATTCAAATGAAACAGCTGTCATCAACCTAACGGCAAACTTTTTAATTTTTGCCTTGTTTTTCCAAATTGCGGATGCTATTCAGGCAACTGCTCAGGCTGCATTAAGAGGATATAAAGATGTGAATATTGCCTTTATCATGACCCTTATCGCATACTGGCTGATTTGTTTGCCAGTCGGCTATCTTCTTGCCAACTATACCAGCTTGGGAGCAAGAGGCTACTGGATTGGGCTAACCGTGGGTTTACTAGCAGCAGGAGTCGCCTTATCCCTAAGACTTATTTATATACAAAAGCGAAAATTTGACGGTGCTGCAATGAAGGTAGTAGTGTAGCCCATTCTAATTAAAAGACGCCATCATCATGAATGGCGTCTTCTTTTTATTAATAATTTCATCATTATTTTGTATCCATATCACCCAATTTTCTTGCCTCTATCCCATTTTCCAAAATAGACACATACACTATTTTGCAGACAAATAGAGGAGGAGATGTAAATGCAAAGCCAGCTTTTAGGAGTTTATGGAGACAACCCTGATCTAAGGTACTATCCGGGCCACGTCTATCATCATGGTCACGGCGGTTATTATCCAGGGTACGGTTACCATCATGGTCACGGCGGGTACTATCCAGGCTATGGGTATCATCATGGACATGGCGGGTATTATCCAGGCTACGGCTATCATCACGGCCACGGCGGATATTATCCAGGATATGGATACCACCACGGCCATGGCGGGTATCATTCAGGACGCTAATAATGTTTGAAAGTAGTTTAAGGCTGCCATTAAGGCAGCCTTTATTTTTTTATATTGATATCGAAACTACATATCAGGGACCGAAACCTTTTTTTTATGCCGTGAACAAAATGAACAAAATGGTTTATAAGTTTTTAATGCTGTTTAAATGCAAAAACTATGAATCTTCTAAATTTTAAGTAAAATTAAGAAAACGGTTACAAGGGGGAATAGAAAAATGTTTTCGATCAAAAAAATTTCAGCAGTAATGTGTGCAGGTGCATTGGCATTAAGCTTAGGCGCTTGCAGCAGTAAAGAAACAGCAAGTTCAGGTTCTAGTAAAAAAGAGGCTGGTCCAAGCTATCCTACAAAAGCGATTTCTGTCGTAGCCCCATCTGGTGCTGGCGGCGGCTGGGATTTAACAGCCCGCTCCTTTACAAAAGTATTGAGCGAAACGAAGCTCGTCAGTCAGCCTTTAACAGTGGAGAATAAGCCAGGCGGCGGAGGTGCCGTGTTTATGGCTGAATACGCCACACAGCAAGTAGCAAATAACGAAATGATGTTCGTTAATTCACCGCCGATTATTATCAACAACTTGAAAAAAGAAGGAAACAGCCCTTACGGCTACAAAAATACAACACCTCTTGCTCAATTGACAAAAGATTATGGAGCAATTGTTGTCAAAAAGGATTCCAAATTTACTGACTTAAAATCCCTTTTAGATGAAGTCAAGAAGGATCCTAGCAAACTTACCTTTGCCGGTGGCTCCGCACCAGGTTCTATGGACCATTTAATTTCCATTCTTCCAGCTTTTAAATATGGAGTGGATCCTACAAAAATTAAATATGTTTCATATGATGGCGGCGGGGAGGCCATTACATCCCTTCTTGGCGGTAACGCTGATGTTATTGGAACAGATGCTTCTAGCGTAAAAGAGTTCCTAAAAGCTGGAAAGGTTCGTGTGCTCGCTGTTACGGCTGCTGATCGTTTAAGCGGTGATTTTAAGGACGTGCCAACGGCTAAAGAACAAGGTGTGGATGCTGAGTTCACGATTTGGCGCGGAGTATTTGGTCCAGAAAAAATGTCTAAAGAAGCAAAATCCTACTGGGAAACAACAATCGATAAACTTGTAAAAACTCCTGAATGGAAGACAGAAGTAGAGACACAAGGCTGGGAACTAGAATATAAAAATAGTTCTGATTTCAGAAAATTCTTAGGTGAGCAAGATAAACAAGTTCAACAATTACTAGAAGCATTGGGCATGCAGAAGTAAAAAGTGTAGGGAAGGAGTTTGCTTTCTCCTTCCCAATTTTTTAAAAAGGGGGATTTTTGAATGGCTATTAAGTTTGATCGGATTGCATCCATTGTCTTTCTAGCTGTTGGCGTACTGTTTATCATCGGCAGCAGGCATCTATCAAGTTCATCCTATGGAAGTGTTGTAGGACCGGACATTTTTCCATTAGTACTTGGGATCATACTTGTGTTATTAAGTATCCGCTTGTTTTTCGAAACGAATATGTCAAAGGGCGGACAGAGCAAGACGGAAAAATTAGAGTACAAACCATTCCTTATTATCTTTCTGGCTACCTTGATTTATATTTTAACGCTGGAATCCATCGGCTATGTGATTACGACCTTTTTATTTTTACTAGTATGTTTTCAAACGATGGAGCGTTCTAAGCTGCTGACCTCCATCATTATATCTGCTGCCTTTTCTGGACTCGTTTATTTTTTATTTGTAGACGTGTTAAAAGGGACACTGCCAGGATGGCCAATTTGGTTTTAAGAGAGGAGGCTAAAAATGAGTACACTTGATTATTTATTTCAAGGATTTGGAACCGCACTTATTTGGTATAATCTTATTTTTGCTTTCGTAGGGGTACTAATTGGAACAGCTGTTGGGGTTTTGCCAGGGATCGGCCCAATGAGCGGTGTCGCTTTACTTATCCCTGTAACGGCCTCCATCACTGGCAGCCTTCCGCCCGAGCAAGCGGCGACTAGTGCGATTATTTTGCTGGCTGGAGTCTATTATGGAGCGATGTACGGTGGTTCAACCACTTCGATTTTATTAAATACACCTGGAGAATCTTCTTCAGTTGTCACAACCCTGGACGGTTATCAAATGGCCAAAAAGGGAAGAGCCGGCAGTGCATTATCGATTGCGGCAATTGGTTCATTCGTTGCAGGTATTGTCACGTTGCTTGCTTTGATTTTCCTAGCAAAACCATTATCAGCGGTGGCACTGAAATTTGGCCCGGCAGAATATTTTTCCTTGATGCTTTTGGGTCTCGGGGCTGTCAGCGGTTTAGCTGGAAAATCGGTTACTAAAGCTTTGATTATGACCGTTTGCGGGTTACTGCTTGGAACCATCGGGATTGACAGTGTCTCAGGTATTGCCCGTTTTACCTTCGATGTGCCATGGCTGTACCAGGGAATTGAATTCTTAACGATTGCGGTTGGATTATTTGCCCTTGGTGAAGTATTCAAAACCATTTTAGAAAAAGAAGAAGAAGATGGAGAAATGGCGAAGATTAATAATTTAATCCCTTCTAAGGAAGAAATGAAAGAATCCGCAGCACCTATTGCCCGTGGATCCATTCTAGGGTTTTTCGTCGGTATTTTGCCGGGAGCCGGGGCAACGCTGGCATCCTTCTTCTCTTATTTATTAGAAAAAAAGATTTCGAAAAACCCTGCGAAATTTGGCACAGGCGCGATTGCTGGGGTAGCTGCACCAGAATCCGCCAATAATGCGGCCTCTGGCGGTGCGATGATCCCTTTATTAACAATGGGAATCCCGGGATCTGGAACAACGGCAATCTTGATGGGAGCGTTAATGATGTACAATGTCCAGCCTGGTCCATTATTATTTGAAGACCATCCGCAGGTGGCATGGGGACTGATTGCTAGTATGTTTATTGGAAATATCATGTTGTTGATCTTAAACCTGCCACTTGTAAAGGTGTTCGCAAAAATTATTCAAACACCAAAGCAATTTTTGATTCCGATGATTATCGCGATTTCTATTTTTGGAGTTTACGCCGTGCAGGTGTCGATGTACGATTTATTGCTTTTATTAGCTTGTGGCGTGTCAGGTTACTTCTTAAGCAAAAACGACTACCCAATCGCTCCGCTCGTTCTAGGGCTGGTATTGGGACCAATGGTTGAAAATAACCTGCGAAGAGCATTAACCATTTCGAATGGCGATTACAGTGTATTCTTTACCCGACCGATTTCACTGGCCTTCCTGCTAATTACAGCCCTCTGGCTGATAGTACCGTTCATGATGAAGAGAAAAGGGAAAGAAGTCGTTATTAATGTTGAGGGATAAAAGATCTAACCAAGCGAAGCTTATGGCTTCGCTTTTTTATGTTGGCTGTTTAAAGGTCATTTTTTATTTTGGAACGCTGTTGATTGGAGAGGAAGGCGCGAGACTCCTGCGGGAGGACGTGGCAGGGGAGCCCGCGAACCGCTTGCGCCTTGAGCGCAAATCAACAGACAAGTTTAACAAAGCAGTTATTTCTAAAAAATTACTAGTGATATTTTTTAGACTCTAGTGGATTTATAGGAAAAAAGGGTACAAACCTAAAGCCTGTCTTATGCGAGATACATATAGATAGAGTACAAGAACACAAGAAGGACAGATGGAAGGGGGGGACATGAGCGGATTAACCGAAATTAGGAGGTACGTCGTCTCAGAGAAACATTCTGAATTACCAGCTAGATGAAAGGAGAAAAAAATGTTTCATTTAACCGTTTGGATAACCATTATCACTTTTTTGGTTACCCTCGGATTTATCCTTTGGAGGCCTAGAGGCATTAATGAAGCCGTCCCCGCCTCTATTGGTGCGATTATTGTTGTGCTTAGCGGAAGTGTTTCACTCACTGACCTTGGTATCATTGCTGACACTATCAGTGGTGCAGCTATTACGATCATGGCGACAATTGTCATGGCGATCGTATTAGAAAGCTTTGGTTTTTTCAACTGGGTAGCAGAAAAATTGGCGGCGAAGGCCAAGGGCTCAGGGATTCGGTTATTTTGGTATGTCAACCTTTTGTGCTTTCTAATGACACTATTTTTCAATAATGATGGAAGCATCTTAATCACCACACCCATTCTAGGCATGCTCTTAAACAATATGGGCTTAAAAAATCATCAAAAAATCCCTTACTTACTGTCAGGCGGGCTGATTGCCACAGCTTCGAGTGCTCCGATTGGGGTAAGTAATATTGTTAATTTGATTGCTTTAAAAATTGTTCATATGAGTCTGTACTTGCACACAGCGATGATGTTTGTACCGGCAACACTTGGATTGCTGCTGCTCGTTGGGCTTTTGTTCCTTCGTTTTTACAAAGTATTGCCGAAAAAAATTCCAACTGAAGTATCAGGATTGTCGCTAAAATCCTACCATCCACTAAAATCCGGAATTCAGCATAATTCGGAAAAAGATCGCTCGAGATTTATGCGAAATGTTCTTTTGTTCGTTTTTGCTGTCCGAGTCAGCCTATTCGTCGCTTCGTTTTTTAACATTCCAGTGTCACTGATGGCTGTATTTGGCTCGTTGGTCCTGCTAGCTTGGCGATGGGCCTATTTAAAAATACCGCCAATCGATATGTTGAAAAAAACCCCGTGGTATATCATTGTTTTCGCCTTTTGTATGTATGTCATTATTTACGGTCTGAATAATATTGGCTTAACAGACTGGCTGATTGGTTTCATGGAGCCGATTGTTGCTGGAAGCCTGCTGCATGCGAGCGTGATGATGGGTGTTCTTCTATCAGTACTCTCCAATATCTTTAATAACCACCCGGCTCTTATGGTTGGAACACTTACGTTAATGAATATGGATCTAAGTTTACTTGAATTGAAAGTAGCCTACTTGGCGAACGTAATTGGCAGTGATATGGGATCTTTACTTCTTCCAATGGGGACGCTAGCAACCCTGATGTGGATGCACATTGTTAGAAAGGGAAAAGTGAAAATTACCTGGTGGGAATACGTTAAAATCACAAGTGTTGTCATCCCACCTGCAGTATTATTCACCTTAGTCGTATTATATTATTGGGTTTCCTGGCTTTTTGGCGGTGTTCTGCAAAACTAAACCATTCGGGAATACAATTACCATAAGAAAAGAGTGATCGTCCATGAGAAATATAAGTACACAAAAAGAATAATCCACCTGCGTTGGCAGACGCTGATGGATTATTCATAACCTTCTAGAGTTATATTTAACCGTATCAATCGGGATACGGTCTTATTTTTGGTGTACCACCTATTGTTAAGATATGTGATTTATAAAAGAATGTTCGAGGAAAAAAAATCCAATTAAGCCATTTTGTTAGGCTGAGCTTTTATTAAAGGTTTCACAGTAGGTAAATTCGCGATAGTTACCCCAGATATCACGAGGATTCCACCAATAATTTGGCTAATCAAAATCGGGTTTCCTAAAATAAAATGAGAAGCAATAATCGCTACAAACGGCTGAATATTCATGAACATGGAAGCAGTTCCTGCACCAGCCTTCGCAACCCCCTTATTCCACCAAAAACCGGCCACACCTTGTGCGAGAATCCCTGCAGCAATTAGTAAAATCCACATGAAAATGGAAGGGCTGACGACCGATCCGCTGACAATCCCTTCCACACCTGCGGCGGGAATCATTAAGACACTGCCAAGGACCGTTGCATAAATCGTAATAATAAAGGAATTCATCGTTTTCGATAATCCCCGAATAAATATTAGACTGATGCAAAGACAAAGCATCGCAATTAAAATATTGAAATCGCCCCATGAAATTCCGATTGAACCTTTTCCAACCCCAATGATTGAAAATACGCCAATCAAGCTGATCAACGCTCCCGAGGCTTTCTTTAAAGTTAATTTTACTTTAAATATAATCCGTTCTAATAGAATCGTAGCAATGGGAGAAAGCGCAAGGATTAAGGAAGCATTTGCAGGTGTTGTGTGTTTGAGCCCAGTAAAATAAAAGGTTTGATTAAGAAGCGTTCCAAAGATACCGACACCAAGGAGGTATTTCCACTCCGTATTCGTTGGCCGCTTCATTCCTTTAACGGAGAATGCAAGAATGATTAAAAACAGTGAAGTAAAACAGATCCGTACGGTGGACAAAAACACGGGTGAAAATTCCTTAAGCAAGTATGCACTGACAGGATAATTGCATCCCCACAGCACCGATACTAAAAACAAGCTTAATAGAGTTTTTTGATTACTACCTGACATAGGCATAGACACGCCTTTCTGATCGAACATTGATGTAAATCCATTTGCTATTATAGCATCCTGTTTCGTGTGTCGAAAGAATTTTTTAAAAAAATCACTTTAAAATAATTCATTCGTATAATTAAATAAAGGACAATAATCGGAGTGGAACGTATGAATAATGAGTTTATTAAAAAGGAAGGGCAGGTTTTTCCGGGAAAAACTTATGTCGAAGAATTATTAAAGCCGGTTTTTAATGATCAAAGAGATTATTTATTTCACGTCATGTTCGATATCCACCGGGCCCATGTAATCATGCTCGAGGAGCAGCGAATCATAGAAACTGCCGAAGCTAAAAAAATGCTAGAGGGGATTAATAAGGTTGCTACTACAGAAACAGCACAAATCCCTTATGATCCTCAGTATGAAGATTTATTTTTCATGATGGAAGCCAAAATAGCTGAGGAAATTGGCGATGAGCTTGCCGGAAAAATTCATATCGGGCGAAGCCGGAATGATATGGGGGTGGCTATGTACCGCTTGGTGTTAAGGGAACATCTTTTACAGCTGCTTGAGGGTAGTTATCAATTGGGTGAGGTATTACTAGCGAAGGCTGAAGAACATAGTGAAACGTATATGACGGCCTATACCCATACCCAACCCGCACAGCCAACGACCTTAGGGCATTATTTCTTGGCGATATATGATGTGTTGATACGGGACATCAAACGGCTTTGGTCCGCATTTGAAACGGTTAATCAGTCTCCGCTTGGGGCAGCTGCTTTATCTACGACTGGTTTTCCAATCAGCCGCTCTCGTACTTGTGAATTATTAGGATTTGATAAAGTAATAGAAAACTCATATGACTCGATTGCGGGGGCTGATTATCTAATGGAAGCATCCACCGCTTTAATGGCCTGTATGGTGAATACCGGAAGATGGATTCAAGATTTCCTCTTGCATGTCACAAGAGAATTCGGCTCATTCAAGGTTGCGGACCCCTACGTCCAAGTAAGCAGCATTATGCCTCAGAAGCGGAATCCCGTGTCGATCGAACATTCACGGGCACTGGCAAGCAGCTCCTATGGTGAGGCCCTCGTGGCAATCCAAATGATTCATAATACGCCCTTCGGTGATATTGTCGATACTGAAGATGACCTGCAGCCTCATTTATATCGGGCATTTACGAAAGCTAACCGCGTAATGAAAATCATGTATGCAGTTATGATGACGCTACAGGTGAACGAGGAGCATTTAAAGGTCATGTCTGAAAAATCCTGCATCACTATTACGGAGTTCGCCGATACCTTGACAAGGAACTATGATATTCCCTTTAAAAAAGCCCATTCCATCGCGAGCACCCTTTCAAGAAGGACTGGTAAAGAGCAAAAAGAATTGTTCGACTGGAAGGTGGATGAAATTAATTCCATGCTCAAGGATTTGGCCAATGTATCGCTCAATGAGGAGGAATGGAAAAAAATCATATCCTCTGAGCACTTTGTCGAAGTGAGAAGGATCCAGGGAGGACCAAATCCTAATGAGGTTAAGAGGATGATCGAAGATCGAAAGTCCCGTTTAAGTGAAGGCTTAAAAGATTTACGGCTGATCATTGGTAAATTAGCAAGTAAAAGAAAAAAAATGGTAGATTATCGCTTGTAAAGATAAAAACAGTCCTAAAATGGCTGTTTTATTTTTTTGTCCTCTTTTTAATAGTAGATTTTTTTAATATGATAGAGTTAGAGGTGGTTGAATGCGATTACATACAAAGTTAATGCTCGGTATCTCCATTCTCATTATTGTGATGGGAACAATTATTGAATTTACTTTTAAAAATATTATGGAAACTAATCTGAAGCATGAAATCGGCTCGAAGGCCTTATCAGTAGCGCAATCGATTGCCAATATGCCTGAAATACAAGCAGCGTTTCGAACCGATAATCCAGCTGCCATTATTCAGCCTATTGCTGAAAATATTCGGAAACAGGTTGGGGCTGAATTTATTGTCATTGGGAACCGGAATGAAATCAGATATTCGCATCCCAATCCGGTCCGTTTAGGTCAAAAAATGGTTGGGGGAGATAATGACCGTGTGTTTAAAGGGAAATCAGTCATTTCTGAATCGACAGGGACCTTGGGGCCCTCTTTAAGAGGAAAAGCACCGATTTTTAGTGGTGGTCAGGTGATTGGTGTTGTTTCGGTTGGTTATCTTCAGACTGAAATTCAAAAAGAAGTTTCGAAAATACAACAAAAAATCTTTGTTGCTACACTGATTATATTAGCAGGGGGCCTAATTGCTGCAATACTAATCTCATTTAATATCAAAAGGGCCATTTTCGGACTTGAACCAAAGGAAATAGCCTGGATGTATCAGGAAAAGCATGCGATACTAGAGTCCATTCATGAGGCGATCATTGCGATTGATACCGTTGGTCGGATCACTGTAGTAAATGAAACTGCTCATAAAATTTTGAATGTTCCGAATGATATTTTACTAAGGGGCAAAAAAATTGATGAAGTTATTGAAAATACGAAGCTGTATGACGTGGTTAAATCAGGTCAGGCAGAGTATGATCAGGAAATTATTATTTTTGGAGACGTCTTTTTGGCTAACCGGATTCCTATTTTTAACAAGCGGGGAATAGTCGTAGGAGCTGTTGCCAGCTTCCGGAATAAGTCCGAGCTTGCTTCGCTGCTTCAGGAATTATCACATGTAAAAGCTTATGCGGAAGGGCTTCGTGCCCAGACTCATGAATATTCCAATCGGCTTTACACTTTACTTGGCTTGATCCAGCTTGGCTCCTATAAAGAAGCGATTGATTTTATCTCTAGAGAAGTGGACGTGGCCCAAGGGTTTATTCAATTTTTAATGCAGGAAATTCCGGATCCGATTATTGCAGGATTCATTTTAGGGAAAGTAAGTTTAGCGAGTGAGTTGAAAATTGATCTTTCAATAGATAGACAGAGCAGTTTTAAGGATATCCCTTTTGAAATTAGCAGAGATTCATTAGTGACGATTATAGGGAACTTAGTCAATAATGCTTTTGAAGCCGTTAGGGAAAATGGATTGCATGAAAAACGTGTTTCGCTGTTTTTAACGGATCTTGGAAAAGACCTGATTATTGAAGTAGAAGATAACGGGCAAGGGATTGATTCAAAGCATCAGGACCAAATTTTCTCGGCAGGTTTTTCAACCAAGAATACAGGTAGTAATGCCGGAATCGGCTTAAGTTTGGTACAAAAAGCGATAAGAGATTTAGGGGGATCTGTTACATTTTCTTCGAGTGCGGGTGAGGGAACGATTTTTACGGTGGCGATACCGAAGCAAGCAAAGGGGGAGATTGAATGAAAATGACGGGAAACAAGCCTATCGAAGTGTTAATTGTTGAGGATGATTTAAGGATTGCTGAAATACAAAAACGGTTTTTGGAACAGCTGGAAGGGTTTCAAACGGTTGGGATTGCTGCAAGTTATGTGGAGGCAAAGACCTTAATCGAGATCCTGCAGCCGGATTTGCTTTTATTGGATGTTTATTTTCCAGATATGAATGGACTTGAGCTATTAAAGGAAACCAAACAGCATCCAAAACAAATGGACGTCATTATGATAACGGCTACTAAAGAGATTCAAATGGTCCAGGAAGCGATTAGCATTGGTGTATTTGATTACATCATTAAGCCGGTGGTTTTTGAGCGATTTAAGCAATCTTTGCAAAGATATCAAGAGTATCATAAAAGACTGACTCAATTAAATATGGAAAATATCCATGTTACCCAGCAGCAGGTGGACATGCTTTTGCGTAAGGAAAGCGATGGAGCGGGAGGGATAAGTGGCGAGAGGGGGTATTTACCAAAAGGGATTGACCCGCTTACTCTCGATAAGGTACTGGAGGTTCTCGAAAAGTTGGCTGAGGGTCTAACAGCCGAACGGGTCGCCAAAGAAATTGGCGTCAGCCGAACCACCGCCAGACGTTACCTCGAACACCTCGTAGCCGAAGAAAAAATAGCTGCCGACCTCGCCTACGGAACCGTGGGGAGACCGGAGAGGGTATATTTGTGTTGTTAATAAGGTGTCAGGCACCGCAAAAAGACATTATTAGTAATTTGTCCACTCCACGCGGACAGTTTTGACAGGCATTCGCTTGGATGCTTGTCTTTTTTATTATTTATTATTGATAAACCTGCCAAGATAAGGTAAAATTAAAATAGACTACACAGTCTATTTAAGGAGGAGGAATTTAAATGGGAGTGTATTTTTTGCTATAAAATAAACTGACCAGTCATTTTAAATGAATTTCTACGACCAAAGTTCCAAAATCTTTAGGACCAACAATGTAGAAGAAATCCTTCCCAATATCGATTCGGTAAAAAATAACAGACATTATAATGAAACCAAAAGATACAGGATAAAGCTTTACAAAGGAGGAACGAAAAATGACTTTAAATATATTTTTCTTAACCATTACCATCAATAAACGGAAAATGAGTGTAAGTGACGCAGTCCATCAAGAAATGGTTAAAAAGTTGTACGAAAAGAATAAAGACCAGCAAATTTCGATGCGTTATTTTATGTAACAGAAAAAACCTTGATTCATGCCACTGAATCAAGGTTTTTTCTGTTATTTAGCTACCTGATAAAAAGCATAATCCCGTAAATATTCCGGAAGCTGGAGCAGAGATTGCAATTCCGCCACAGTCCCGTTTGGTTCAATATCTATATCCACGATGTTATAGCTCCATTCAAACTCCGCCGGGATATGAATGGCATTAATTCCAAGCTCAATCGCGGGCTTAATATCTTTTTTTAGAGAATTACCGACCATTCAAGTGGAATACTTCTCCGTCGCAATCTCATCCAGAACCATTTGCAACGTGTCTGAATTTTTTTGTTCATAAATAAACATACGCTGTTCAAAGTAATTTTCCAAACCTAATTGGTTAATTTTCCTTCTTTGATTTTCTTCATCGCCGCCAGTAAATAAATACAAATCATGACCATCCTTCTGCAGCCTTTCCAAAACTTCATATAAATATGGGTATGGTTGCACATCAATCTTAAAAACACTCTGACCGATACTGTGTATATGTTCTACTTCACAATCTGTTATGACTCTTCCGTATTTCACGCAAAAATATTTATAGGTTAAATCAAGTGATTCTGGATATAAGGAAGAATGTAAGCCGAATTCCTCTACATTTTTTAATTCAAGCTCTACCTGTTTTTGGAGGATCTCTTCTTTCGTAGCAGAATGAAACCAATCAAGCATTTGATCAGCAAATTTGCATTTAGATTCTTTAAAGTATTTGCTACAGTGGATGAGGGTATCATCTAAATCCATTATTAAGGTTTGTTGATTCATAAAATCAATTCCCCCTTTAATAGTGGTTTAGAATAAATATATGGGTAAACAGTATCCAAATGCTAAAAAAAGAATGTCCTCCAGAAAAATACACCATAGGTATTAAGGGACAAAATAGTGATCCTAATTCAAAAGGTAAATTACCTAGATAATCAATTTTCACCCGCATATATTAATAAAAAAAAATTTTATAACCCCGTATCTTTTTCCCTGCCTTAAAACGTTTATAAGGTAGAGAGTGCTAAAGGAGTGAAAAAACATGTCACACAAGCTTAGACCATTCCCCATAGAAGACCCACATCAGGGAGAGGATCTATTTTGGAAAGAACATTATCCAAAACTGCAGCGATATTGCCGCTTCATTGCTCAAAATAAATGGGATGGCGATGACATCGCCCAAGAAACATATCTAAAAGCGTTGAAATATCAACAAAAAATGTCCACAGCTTTATTAAATAAAATTGCCTACCATCATTTGATTGATTTGCTCAGAAAAAGGAAGTATGAAACGATTGACTCTGAAATTGAAAAGGTTTCAACAACCCAGCAATTGGATGAGACTGTCGATATGCTGATTGAGCAATTCACACCAAAGCAAGCCATCATCTTTTTGTTAAAAGAAGCATTTCAATATCAAATAAAGGAAATTGCCGACATCTTAGAAACATCAGAAATGGCGGTAAAGTCCAATTTGTATCGAGCGAAAAAGCGGTTGGAAAAAGTAGAAGATCAATCTCATTCATTGGATACTTTCTGGGATACCGAGGAACGGGAGCAGCTTACAGAGCTTTTTAAAGAATCGTTATTAAATGAAGACCCTGCTGTTCTTATCCAAGCTATTCCAACTATACAAAGTATGTTTAACGTATCAAAGTTCGTTACACGACCAACTCCATCTCACTCTCCTTCAAGCACTCTCTGTATGGCGGCATAGCCAATTAAATGCTTTAAGGAGGAAAAATGATGAGCACCATTCCATATGTAATCGAACAATCCAATCGCGGTGAGCGTTCCTATGATATTTATTCGCGGTTATTAAAGGACAGAATCATTATCATTGGGGATGAAATCAATGATCACGTGGCTAATAGTGTAGTTGCCCAGTTATTATTTTTAGCAGCAGATGCCCCGGATAAAGAGATTTCCCTTTATATTAATAGCCCTGGCGGGTCCACCTCAGCGGGCTTTGCCATTTTTGACACGATGCAATTCATTAAACCGGATGTTAGAACGATCTGTACCGGCATGGCGGCATCATTCGGAGCGATGCTGCTGCTGGCGGGGACGAAGGGGAAACGATATGCGCTGCCAAATAGTGAAATCATGATTCACCAGCCATTAGGTGGGGCGAGAGGGCAGGCAACCGAAATCGAAATTTCCGCACGCCGTATTCTCAAACTAAGGGAACATATTAATCAAATCATTTCCGAGCGGACAGGGAAGCCGCTTGAAAAAGTAGCACGAGACACAGACCGCGATTTTTTCATGAGTGCCGAGGAAGCAAAGGAATATGGGATCATTGATGAAATTCTATATCCAAAATGAGTCACAAAAAGGGCAGGTTTAACCTTGCCCTTTGCTTGTTTATCCTAGCATTTCTTTCCTTCAAACTTCATCTTATATTCAGCATCGCTTATATTCGGGTTCTTTCTGGGCGGTGATTTACTCATAGCTTTCTTCAATTCTACCGTGGCATCATCATTTGTATTATACTTTCCATCCATGCTTGTCACTCCTTCCTATTTGACTCTTGTATAACAACGTGTTTTGGTGCTTTTGGATAACCGTTCTTGCCCGAATCGTCCGGCCCCGTCAGGTTATTTCGCTGATCCAGAACCTTTCCGGAGTATTCAATCGGATTATTTTTTGGCATAAAATTCACCTCCATTTATAGGATGGTTGAAAAATTCATTCGAATGCAGGGAAAATCATTTTTTCGGATGTGAGAGAGAAAAGTTACGAGGGATTTTGGATTCGCTGATAAATTATAGTGAGATGTAATATTACATTAAAAAATATACGATCTTGCAAAAATATATTTCTAGAATATTTGCGAATTCACCAAGTTTATTTGCGAATCGAGAAGAAAGGCCTCACATAAATGAAAAAGCTGAACCAAAATTTTTGGTTCAGCCTCGGGAAAGATCTTATTTTCCATTCCCAGCACCAATTCGTCGAGTGGCGGTAACAGATTTTGCAGGATCTGTTTCTGAAGTACTAGTTAAAGTAAGATCCGTAGGCACCGGTTGAACACCCGTTTTGCTATTCTTAGGAATCTTTACATAAACCGGAACATTAACCGTTTTTCCAGCCTCCATTTTGATAACGTTATTCTCCAACATGATTTCCCAGCCAGCCTGGGTCTTGGCGTTCAGACGGATGAGATCACTACTATTTCCAGTATTCGTCACACTAAAATTATAAAGAGCGACTCTTCCCGGTGCGGCAAATTCTGACGAGCCATTCGCAACAGCAACCCCACGATTAAATGAACCTCCACTATCCATATTACGTACGGCAACTCGGTAGGAAAGAGCACCAGTTGCGTCATATTTTTTTCCTAAAATATAGAAATGGAGACGGTTATATTCATCCTTATATTCACTAACAACTCCAGCCTCGGTACCAGCCTTGAAAAGAGAATCGGCTAATTGCTGATAATCACCTTTAGACAGCATAGCAGTTGTACCGTCCGGCCGTTTAAAGTCGACCAGATTGATATCCTCTTTATGCGAGTCAATCACCCAAATGTTTGGAGCTGACTCGGTATTCTTTGTTTTCGCCAATAATACTCCAGAGTCTGGGACAAATGAATCGTAACCGACTCTGTCAACAACTTCAATGGTGTAATTATTGTACCATTTGGCTCCGCGCTGCATATCGGCACGCCAATCATCATTCAGTGAGTTCACCGGTGTATTGTCCACCATGCTGATATTAATACCGTGAAGACCAGTCCGTCCAAATTGACTGCCGGTCGGCACCTCACGAGAGATGATATCCGCAAAGACAGGACCGCTTTCGGCAAGCTTGTCTCGATCTAAACTTAGATATTGATCAGGTGCCAGGAAGCCCTGCTTGATTTTGTTCCGGAGCATATGATGTGACGGGGCTGATGCGCCTAATGTAGATGGAACCATCCATCTTGTGTGCGGGCCGCCTGGGCCATTGAAGCTGCCGCGGCTCATTAACTCCCAAGGTCCAGAATAGGTACGAGAAACAGGAACACCATATGGATTGTTGTAGTTATCGCCAAGGTTCATAATATGGCCGAATTCATGTGCGAAAGTACCCATTCCATCATTTTCACCTTGGATAGAGGTGCCACCGCCAGCGCTTGACCAAATACCTTTTGCTGCATACCAGGAAGTCCAAGGGACATAACGAGTAACGGCCGAATTTGGCATGCCAGTTACATTAGGTCCAAAAGGAGCGCTTACCGATTCCGCATTTTGGAACATCATTTCACCCAGTTCCTGCCAAACACCAGATTCATCATATCCTGAATGAACAATAAATCTAAAGTCGAAGTTTTCACCGGAGGCAGATAGGTCAGCCTGAGCTTTTTGAACCGCTTCTGTACGAAGGTTTCTTCCCTTGAATCCTGCAGGCATGTTTACCTGCTGTCCGAATTCATTCAATCCATACTCAAATTCATTTCCATCCATTCGATATGGACCGAACGCCTTCAATTCAATTTTCCATTTACCGAAGGAATTCTCACGCCAATATTCATTAACTGTTCGATAGTTGTTCAATGCGGAAGGCATATTAAGGAAATCCTCCCACCATTTGCCGAGCTGATCACGAGGCACTTTTCCAGTGCCAATTGGATTACCGGCTATCTCCGAACCTTCAGGCTGACTTAAAATAAAATCGCGGTCAGGGAAATCTACGATAATTAATGCTCCTTTAATAACTCTTTCCGGCTGAATATCAGCGGTATTCCAGTCAATACCGGGAACAGGACGGTAATCACTCCAGGACATATCTCGAGGCAGGACCCAGGACTTGGAATCAATGGGTTCTGGAAAATCTGATAAACCAGGCTGTTCTGCGTACGCTGTCGTTGAAATGGCTGTTAATAAAAAACTAATCAAAAATACTAGAGTTCTTTTCAAAAATTCAACCCCCTCAATGTTTTATCTGTACAGGAAAATAATAGCATTTTCTGATTATTTCGAATATAGAAATAACCAGAAAATGTAATAATAAGGATTTATTCCCTATTATTAGGAATAATAGAAAACAAGACTAGTAGAAAATGAGTATAAAAAAATAGGTAATAAACACTAATGTTTGTCCACACTGTTGACGTTGAAAACGAGCAGAGGAATTAATCTTCGGCGGGGCAATGAGATGTATAGTAATTGAACAAAAAAAAACGGAAGGTGACTTTCACCTTCCGTTTTACATGTCGTTTTATGAGCGCTGTATGGTAGACGTGGAGAAGTTTTTCACCATTTTTTGCAGGTTTCGATGCGCTTCTCTTAACTTAATCGTTTCATCAATGATGTTTTGGAAACCTTCCAAATCTCTATCAGATGCATTTAACAAGGACTTCGGGATTCCTTCGACAATTTGTTGTAGGGTTATTTCCATAGCCAAGACAATGACCACCTTTCAACTTATTAATAAGACATCTGATTTGTCTTTCTTAATATTTTTCGATTGTGTTCAGTTTTTCCTGCCAGTACCTTAGAAAACTTATCTACAAATAGCCCAAGATTTTTATCAAGATAGTAAAAATCTTGCATAAAACGACACCATCCATTATGTAATTACTATCAATTGTAGAAAAATATTATTGCTAATTCGTTTTTGCCGCTTCATAGTGTTCATAGAACACCTTAAAAAGCCGATCGTCACCACCCCGATCAGGATGCAATGCTTTTAGCAGTTTTTTAAACTCCTTCTTCACTAAATCTTTGTCAGCATTGGCTTCTAATCCTAATACTGACTGATAATTGATAGAAGCAGGTTCTGAAATAGCATATTCTGCCTGCAGCATTTTTTTCAAAGATCTTACTTTCGCTTGCTCGATACGGATACTACTTTTTAACTCCTCAATCTTATCCTTCAATTTCTGGTTTTCCTTGAAGGTTTTCTCCCAATCCTGGTAATCAACACCAAATTTTCTGCGATTTTCTTCCATTATTTTTTCTAAAATAAAGGCAGCCAAATCATTGGGTTTAATCACGTAATCAATGTTTAAATTTGTAGTACGTTTCGCTTTTAATTTTCCATCGAGGATCCAGCGGATAACCATTTGCTCGCTCGTTGTAATACCCTCGGCACCTAGTAATTTGGTGACTTCTTTCACATTAAGCATGTTCTCAACTCTTATCTCTAACTTAGTAAAATGCTAAATTCAATGTACCATAGATAAATTTTTAGTAGTTTACCATCATGTATTAATTTGATTAAAATTACTTTTCGGAATTTTTACAGCCTGTCCATTTTAATCCTTTGTTCCTATATTACGAGTGAATGGAGGAAAAACAGTCCAAAGGAATCTATTTTAATAGATTCAGAATTGTTAAACTATTACTATCATCAGGGGTTGGCTTCCATAAAATCTGTTAGGGGGAATACGATGGAGCGAAAAGTACGCTTGATTCCGTACCAGGTAATGGCAGAGGTTGAAGAAGTAACCGAGGTGCCAAAAGGGGTTGAAATGATTCAGTCCCCGAAAGTTTGGGAAAAAACAAAAGGGAAGGGCATCACCATAGCGATCTTAGATACAGGCTGTGATCTCACGCATCCTGACTTAAAGGAACGGATTATTGGCGGATGCAATTTTACGAATGATGACAAAGGGAACAAAACGATTTATCAGGATTACAATGGGCACGGGACACATGTTGCCGGGACCATCGCAGCAACCGCCAACCAGAAGGGTGTAGTCGGGGTTGCCCCTGAAGCGAATCTATTAATCGTAAAAGTACTTGATAAAAATGGCTCTGGTCAATATGACTGGATTATCAATGGAATCTATTATGCTATTGAACAAAAGGTAGATATCATCTCGATGAGCCTCGGCGGACCAGAGGATGTACCGGAATTACACGAAGCCATCCAAAAAGCGGTGGCCAATAATATTCTGGTCGTGTGTGCAGCAGGAAATGAAGGGGATGGACAAGGTTCTACAGATGAACTCGATTATCCAGGATCCTATAATGAGGTTATAAGTGTTGGAGCGATCAACCTTGAACGTCATATTTCTGATTTTAGTAATTCCAATAAAGAGGTCGATGTGGTGGCACCCGGTGAAAATATCCTTTCCACTTATTTGAAGGGGAAATATGCTAAACTTAGCGGCACTTCAATGGCAACACCACATGTCTCCGGGGCTCTGGCTCTAATAAAATCCTTGTCAAATCAGGCATTCGAGAGAAATCTATCAGAACCAGAACTATATGCCCAATTAATTAGGAGAACGGTCCCGTTAGGATATTCTCCTAAGCTTGAAGGTAACGGGATGGTCTATTTAACAGCTGTAGATTATCTAGTGGACGTATTCAATGAAACAACGAATGTAGTAAATGTTTAAAAGTTTTAAAGAGTTTGTCCTGCAAATACCCAATCATTTCTATGAAAAATTCATTTAATAGAAATGAAGGGAGTTGATTTGCTTGAGCTCACAAAGTTTTCGAGACTTTGCACATAAGCTTGTTGGTGAAGAAGTAGAAGTTGTGACGAATAATGGGACCTTTACTGGAACACTAGAATATGTTGGCGGCGACAGCATCATTTTGCGTACTAGAATCAGAGGCCGCATCGTAAGATTGGCTATTCGCATCGCGTTAATTATCGCCCTATTCAGTTTGCTAACAGGTCGCAGATTTACCTTTTAAAAAATAGAGTCTAAATAAGAGTGGCTGCCAGTAGTTAGGGCAGCCATTTTCATTCGGTGTCTAACGGTGATTTCAAATGATCGTCAAATAAATCAATAAATAGACTGCCATTGGATGAAATGACGGCATATTGAACCGACTTGATTTGTAAACTCCTTGATTTTAATTCTTGATCCAGCCAATTTTTTGAAAAATTATGGTTGAAATTCTTCTCTATTACCTTTCCGTCCATAATGAGTTCCTTTGGCAGAATAACGTTTTCATTTAAATTAGATGCTGGAGTAACGTCCTTTTTGCTGACATTTTGGTATTGTGTTTTCTTCAATACTGATAATTTTCCGCTCACCTCTAAGAGTGCATATTCCACCTCAAATAAATCAAATATTCCTTGCTCCCGTAGCTGCTGATTTAAATCATCCAAGGTATACCTAATTTTTTTCATGTTAGCATCAAGAATTTTCCCATTATCAATGATGACAGTCGGCTGCCCGGACAGCCATCTGCGAAATGGCCGACTGTTTGCAGAAATAAGGGATAAGAAAAAATAGATCAAAATTAGGGCAAGGAAAGAAGAGATCATCGGAATGAAGTGGAGATTCGTATCAAACCCCATATTCCCAATGAAAGAGCCTATCGTGATTGACAAAGCAAAATTATAATAATTTGTATGGGAGTTAACCTGTTTTCCGACCCAGAGTGAAACGGCCATTAAAACGATATAGGAAATACTTGTACGGATAATCGCTTCAAAAACAAGATGCAAGGTACTTCATCCTTCTCTTTAAATTGTTCCTATTTCAGTATGGGCTAAAATGGTAATTAAAATGTAAGATAATCTGCCATATTTGTAGTTCGGATTAATGCTGTGAGTTATCATGAAAGGGGAGGTGTTTATGTTGATCATTGAGGAATTGGATTCGATTGAGGAATCTATTTCGAAACTATCTGGGCTATTGGTGAAAGTAGTGGATGATGGTGCGGCCGTAGGCTTTCTGCCGCCAATGGAACTATCACAATCTAGGGAGTATTGGGAAACAGTTTTATCACCTGGTGTGATTTTATTTGTGGCTAAAATTCACAATCGGATTGTCGGGAGTGTCCAATTACATTTATGCACGAAACGAAACGGTTTACATAGAGCAGATATTGCCAAGCTCATTACGGATCCTGACTTTAGACGGCAGGGTTTAGGCCGTGCACTAATGCAAAAAGCAGAGGAACGTGCATTACAAGAAGGTCGGTCATTGTTAGTTCTGGATACAAGAGAGGGAGACCCCTCCAATATTCTGTATCAATCACTAGGATTTATCGAAGCCGGACGAATCCCGAATTTTGCCAAGTCAGCAAATGGAGAACTGCATACGACTGTTTTGTATTATAAAACTCTATAATAAATAAAGCGGTGTTCAATGTGAACACTGCTTTATATTTGCTTCGCTTTCCTCCGTACCCTAAAAAACAACTTCAAAATCGGCGGAACCGCAAAATAGATAAATAGGAGCCGGAATAATTGATATCCGGTTACCATGGATAAATCGGCATGCACTTCATGAGCGAGAATACCCATTTGATCCATACCGCCGGGTGCTAGGCTTAAAAAACTTGTCGAAGGAGTAATATGGTAATGAAAAACAAGCAGCAAGCTTAAGCCGATGGAGCCAAGAATCATTACCATGCCGCTAATTAGGGCAAGGGTAATCATTTTGCTTTTGTGCGGCAATTTTTCCGGTTTTAATAACAATCCGATGTATGCGCCAATCAAGAATTGTGATAGATCCAAGATCGTTGGGGAAAGTGGAGGCCCATTTAGTCCAGAAATATTCATGACGGCAGTCCCAATGATCGGCCCCAACAAAAATGGAGTTGGAAACCTAAGTTTTTTTCCAAGAAAAGCACAAAGCACACAAACAACTGTAAACAAAAGAATGGTTGGAAAAAAAGGTCCAGAAAATGCTTCTGACTTATGCATAATATCCGTAACCGGAGTTGAGTTAGTTTCTTTAAAAAAAGGTCCTAAAATCAGAAAGGGAACAAAGAAAATGATCATCAACAATCTTGCCACCTGAAGGAAGGTAACTGTTGTGAGGTCAATTCCTTTCACTTCCTCGGCAAAGGTAATCATCTGTGAAAGACCACCCGGAATACTGCCAGTTAGCACCGTTGGATAATCTACACCAGTAAGTTTGGAGACAACAAATGCAATTCCCGCGCAAAATACCACAAGTGTTACAGTCATGAGGAGCATCGAAGGAAGCTTTTCAAGAATTTGCAATAGTGCATCCTTTGTGAACGAAAGTCCTATGGAATAGCCCACAAAGATTAACCCGGTATCACGAATGTAGCTTGGCCAGAATAACGGAAGCTTCACCAGCCGTGCGCCAATCAGGACAGCGGTCATCGGACCAAGCAGCCATGGTATTGGAGTATGAAGGATGGTGAAAATAATTCCACCAATGAAGGCAGTTACCAGTGTAATCAAAAAACGTATTCTTTTGTCCTCCGTGGTCATTGCCAAATTCTTCAATAGAAACCCTTCTGTCTTAAAAAAAATTTTATAATAAACTTTATTTTGCCTTTGTTTCGGGTTTTCATTGCACGAGTAAGCCAACTTAATCATCCAACGGTCAATGAAGCTATAAACCACGAAAAGCCTAAGCCAACATTTCACTCGGCTGCTTGGCTTCCTGGCGCTGTTCTTTGATAAGAATGCCGCCAATTAAGCCGACCATAGAAAACAGGACGGGGATGATAAACCCATAGTGATAGCCAACACTGCTGCCGGCGTCATGAAAATGGTCTAAAACCTTTCCGAAAATAATTGGCAGAAGCACCGCACTTGTAAATCCACCTGTATTCGCAAACCCCGAAATCACTCCCACCTCTTTCATTGGGAACGATTTGCGGACAACCGCAAAGGTCAACGAGCTGGCACCATTTCCATAGCCAATGATAAAGAAAAGAACCACAAGCATACTATAGGATGGCTTCCCATTAAATAAAATGAACGCAACCCAGCTTATAAAAACAATAATATGGACAAAGATATAAGGTCTTTTAATGGAATTCAGCCGACCTGAAATCCAGCCCGTTAACGGAGCTCCAATAATTGCCCCAACTAAACCAATCATTATTAGCTGACTTGCATCCGATCGGCTCATCCCGTACACATGCATCCCATAAGGAACAGCCCAAGAACCGATAAAGCCAACATACGTACCGACCACGCCAAAATGACATAAGAAGGTTGCCCAGGCTTGTCGGTCAGAAAACATCCGTCTTAATAAAACAAAGGTATTTTCACGCTTTTTCTCTTTTTTAACTGATAAAGCAGCGTTCGTGAAAATTTTCTTTGGTTTGTTTACGAGAACAACATATAAAAGAAGCCCACATAAACATAATATGATTCCTGTTATGAAAAAAGGGGTTCTCCAGCCAGATAAGGTGATCCAAGCTGAAAAGGGAACGGTAGCCATTAAGAAACCAAAGCTTCCGCTCATCCCGGCGAAGCCCAGTAAGCCGACAAATTCTCTTACTTTAAACCATTGGCTCATGATTAAAACCAAATTGACCCAAATCGTCGCATCACCCATTCCCGCCATCAATCTGGCAATAAGAAGCATATATTCATTTGTTGCCAGACTATAAAGAAGCGTTCCTAACCCATTGAGAATCGCCCCAACGATTAAAAACACATTAGGACCAAACCGGTCAGAAAGGATACCAATGGGAACCTGCAGCCCAGCATAGGCCAAGAATTGTACACTGGTCAAGAGGCCGATGGTTGCTGCCGTAATATTAAAATCTTTCATTAATTGATCGGAAATTAATCCCGGTGCTGTCCTTTGACTCACGATTAAAAAATAAGTGAACAAGACGGTGGCGAAAACCACCCAACGATACCTGCTATTTTGTTTATCCAATGATCTCTACCCCTGTTTACTTTTATTCCCTTCCAATTATACTCTAATTTTTTTATAAAAGGATTTTGTAAGAAAATTGGATGCGTTTACACGAAAATTTTTTTTTTGAAATAAGATTAGAAAAAAAAATCCCTGTGCAATCAGGGGAAAAGGAAATTAATGATGAAGCAGGATCGGGTGGTTTGAAGGATAATTAAAATACTGCCGAACCGAAAGTGAAATTCCTTTTGCAATATTAACAGCCATCGTATAGATCAGGTGGAGGTTTGTGTGAAATAAAGAAGTCTCGATAGATGGATCATTTTCTAGGACAACTCCCATCACGCTGCAGTCGCCGATAGGAGGAAGCTGATTTCCAAGACCTGCGCCTGGAAGCATGGAGCCTTCTCGAACGACAATTGAATTTACGATCCCAACTGAACCAAGAACACTATCAATCGCAACAACAAAACTTTTTTCCGGAAGGCTAAGCTTGGTAAATGCCGGAATTAGGGTTTTGGCATCCATAGGAGATTGAAGATTTCCTAATACAGTTAAGTGGCTAGGAAACAAGTTAGAAAGCAAGGTCCCGACAAACGGACCAAGGCTGTCACCGCTGATCCTATTTGAACCAATTCCAACGACATAAATATGCTTTGTTCCTTCTGGAATTAGGGAATGCAAGGTGTTGCGAATAAAGAGGGGAGCCAGCTTATGATTATAAGGGATAATTCTATTATTCTGTGAGTTTAGCAAATCCATCTATTACACACCACCTAGTTTTCTTCCTATTTCGCTTATCGAAAGGAATAGATATTTTAATATTCTGTTTTTATCTGAAATAATCCTTCACATTATTTTAATTGTCATAATTTTCTAATGCACATAAATCTACCAATTCAGACAAATAATGAAAAGTATGATATGACAGTAGAGGGTGTATAATCGTTGACTATGTTTTCTTGGATTAGACATGAATGGGGACAAATTATTAAAAATCCAAAGCTGATGATAGCGTTATTTGTGATTTTATTTGTTCCAATCCTATATAGTGGAACTTATTTATGGGCGAACTGGGATCCATACGCTCATTTAGAAAGACTGCCGGTAGCGGTTGTTAATGATGACGAAAAAGTCGAAAATAAAGGCAGCTCGTATGCGATCGGTGATGAACTAGTTAAAGAATTGAAGAAGGACAAAAGTTTTAAATGGGATTTTGTCAGTAAAGAAATGGCTGATAACGGGATAAAAAATAATCAATATTATTTTGAAATTTATATTCCCCGTGATTTTTCCAAAAGGGCAACGACGCTATCCGCGCAAAAACCGACCCCGCTTAATCTCTATTATAAGGTGAATGCGGGAAGCAATTTCATTGCCTCGCAAATTGGAAGAAATGCAGTCGATAAAATTAGGACAAAGTTAGCCCAGCAAATCAGCAAAAATTATGCTGAAGTCGTTTTTGCCAATATTAAATCGGTCGGGGAGGGATTGAATGAAGCAAGTCAAGGTTCAGGTCAAATTACTGCAGGCTTGAACAATTTAACGTCAGGGACCGAGGAAATTATCAGCGGCATGCAAAAGCAAGTCGATCCATTAAGTCAGCTGTCAAGCGGAGCACAAAAATTAAGCAATGCTGCCAAACAATTATCCGATGGTGCGGCACAATTACAATCGGGGATGGGGCAGATTAATAGTGGTTTTGGCACATTGGAGAGTGGATTAAAACAGTTAAATAGCAGTTCTGCGCAACTGGCTTCTGGAATGGGTCCGCTTGTGAATGGCTCAAAGCAATTAAGTCAAGCGCTGGAAGGGTATGCCACTGACCACCCTGCATCTGCCAATGACACTGCCTATCAGCAAATGGCCCAAATCAGTAATAGTCTCATTAGTGGTCTAGATAAATTCAATTCGAATTTTATCACTTTTAATCAAGGTTTGAATAAAGCTGCACAAAGTACAGGTACACTTAGTTCGGGATCAGCCACGATTACTGCTAAATTGAAGGACCTATCAAGTGGTGCCAAGCAATTAGCTGCGTCACAAGCAAAGATTTCCACTGGGGCAACAAATGTCTATAATGGGTGGAATAGTGTGATTGGTCATTTGCAATCCTTGAAAGATGGTGAATTGAAGCTTGCTTCTGGAAGCAAGGAATTAACGAATAAATTGACGGATGGGGCAAAACAAATTCAAGCTATACATTCAGGCCAGCCTATATATGAGATGATGTCTAATCCGGTCAGGCTTAAAGAGCAATTGGTGCATAGTGTTCCAAACTATGGAACGGGGTTAGCTCCCTATTTCCTTTCCTTAAGTTTGTTTGTCGGGTCCCTTTTGCTTTCCACGATCCTCCCGTTTCGGTTAACAAGCACTCAGCCGCCGTCGGCGGTGGCCTGGTTTTTATCCAAATGGGTAATACTTGCTTTTATTTCTATTTTTCATAGCGTCATTACCAATTTTTTTTTAATACACTTAATTGGCTTGGACCCTGTGAACCAGGGATATCTTTACCTATTTACCTTTCTGGCTAGCTTAATGTTTATGTCGATTATATTGCTGCTTGTAATTGCTTTGGATAATGCGGGGAGATTTTTAGCGATTGTGTTGCTGGTTTTGCAGTTAACCTCTAGTGCAGGAACTTTTCCAATCGAGCTCACGCCAAAGTTTTTACAAACGGTTCATTCGCTGCTGCCAATGTCCTATACAGTCCAAGGATTCCGAGCGATTATTTCAACTGGGGATTATCACATACTCCGTAATGATGTGACAGCGTTGGTGATTTATTTGGTCGCTGCGGTTATTTTGACGTTGTTGGTGATAAGATTGCTTTTGAAAAAACAGGCTAATTTGAAGGAAGCTTAATGAAAAAGGGGCATTGCTTGTTTTATTGTTTTTGAATGAGTGGAATACGTAACCGTTTTCTTACTAACTGGAATTTTCGGTTACGTAGGAGCCGTCTATGTGACCTAAATGATTAGAATAAAGCTTTTACGGTCACGTAGGAGCTGTCTACGTGACCTAAATGATTAAAATAAAGTCTTTACGGTCAAGTAGGAGCTGTCTACGTGACACAAATCTTTAGAATACAGCCTTTACGGTTATGTAGCCAGTCCTTTCGCGGCGAACCATTTCGCTAAAGAAGAAGTTAAATCCGAACCACTCTGCCATTAAACTTCACTTTCCAATACCCCGTTGACATATCGGCTATCGCGACTCCGGTAGAGCTTTGCGATCCGATGAATTTGCCGTTACCTATGTAAATGCCTACATGGCCATTTGTTTTATAGGTATCAAAAAATACAAGGTCTCCGGGCTGCATTTCGTTCACCGAAACTTGTACACCCGAATTTTTTATAGAATCTGTACTCGAACCTATTTCAAACCCTGCCTGGGCAAAAGCCCAATGAACAAATCCGGAACAATCAAATCTTCCGTTAGCGACATCGTAATCATTTCTTCCGCCGCCAAAAACATAGACAGAGTTTCCGATGTATTTATAGCCTGCGGAGATAATTTTCTTCAGGTATCCATCCTCCATAACTGGAGGCTCTACGTATTCCGTTTCTTTAACTGTTTCATTCTGTTTTTTTAAGCCTTCATATTTTTCTTGTTGTTCAGAAAGCATCGAACGCATTCCCTCAAGGTCTGTTTTCATGCTAAGAAGTCTAGTAAGCTTTTTTTCTAAAGCAGCCTTTTTACGGACATATTCGTTCTTTTCAGATTTCTGCTGTTCTAAAAGGTTCATGTCTGCCTCCACAATCGATGCTACTGCTCCAACTCGGTCAACAAAATCACTCAAGCTAGTCGAGCCTAACAACACTTCAAGATAGCTTAATTGTCTGTTGCTATGCTGATAGGAAAGGGCACGTTCTTTTAATACGTTATTTCGTTTTTGCATACTGTTTTTTAAAATACTAATATCCTTCTCAAGCTTTTGTACTTCAGATGTGGCTGCCTTTACATCTAAATCTGCCTGGTCAATTGCCTTTCGATTATCTTGAATAGCTGTATTGATTTTCTGCAATTTTTCATTGATACCATCATTTGATCCTGCTTGGGACAAAGAATTTTGATTCGCTAAGTTAGCTTCTGCAAATGCCTTCGGGGCCAAAAGAAATATCAAAAAAAATAATATGATTAACATGGGCATCTTTAGTTTCATTGGTTACACCTCTTTCGGAAATTTCATAAAATTCAAACCATTAACAAGTCCACATTATAACAAAGCAATTTATCAGATTTGTAATAGGGCCTTTACAATTTAATATCAACTCTAGTTTATCCGCCTAATTTTAGAGGAAAATAAGCTCTCAATTTTATAAAAATCATAGTATGTATAGTGAAAGTAGGTGAAAATATGACATCAGGAATGGGTATGAGTGGCTTCCCAGGTATGGGCATGAGCGGAATGCCAGGAATGGGCATGAGCGGAATGCCAGGAATGGGCATGAGCGGAATGCCAGGTACGGGCATGAGCGGAATGCCAGGCATGGGAATGGGCGGCTTTCCAGGTATGGGCATGAGCGGAATGCCAGGCATGGGAATGGGCGGCTTTCCAGGAATGGGCATGAGCGGAACGCCAGGAATGGGCATGAGCGGAATGCCAGGCATGGGAATGAGCGGAATGCCAGGAATGGGCATGAGCGGAATGCCAGGAATGGGCATGAGCGGAACGCCAGGCATGGGCATGAGCGGAATGCCCGGCATGGGAATGAGTGGAATGCCAGGCATGGGAATGAGTGGAATGCCAGGAATGGGCATGAGCGGCTTCCCAGGCATGGGAATGAGTGGAATGCCAGGCATGGGAATGAGCTCTTCTCCAGGCATGGGGATGAGCGGAATGCCAGGTATGGGAATGAGTGGAATGCCAGGCTTTGGAATGTAAAGTCTTGTTGTTGATTGAAGCTTAAACCTGATTTCCAAAAAAGTAGGTAATTTTAAATAACTAAACATGCATATAAAAACCTTCCTAAATCCATTTTGGGAAGGTTGTTTTAATTTGCTTATTCTAGGGTAGCTGTACCTTTCAAATCCATACAAAAATAGAGTTAATGACATCCAAGAGGAAGGGGAAAATAATTTATATCATATCATTGATGATGAACCGGACATTAAATCACCATAAAAAACTACCAACCAGATATCCAAAATAAGCCAGTGAAATGCCTGCGCCATAGGTAATAATGGTATAAAGGATAAAGTCCTTATTATTTTTTTTAAAGAATAGATTAATCATTTCTAACTTCAGCGTCGAGAAGGTTGTATAAGCCCCCATAAATCCAGTTCCAAATAACAATACAATGATGATATCAGCTTTCGCGCCAGTGATCACTCCTAAAAGAAAAGCGCCAGATAAATTGACCGTTAAAGTTCCCATTGGTAAACCAGATTTGTGATTTAAGCGTTTACTAATGGAATAACGAGCAATCGCCCCGAAAAAACCACCAATTCCTACAATTATCAAATGCATGATTGTCAAGATTTATCCACCTCGTTATTGACCTTAAATCCTAATCGGCCCATGAATAATCCGCCAATAATGCTGATAAAAACATAAAGGACACCCAGTAACATTTTTCCGGATTGAAACAATTTAACGGTTTCCACACTCAAGGTTGAAAAAGTGGTAAAAGAACCGATAAAGCCAGTTCCGATCACAGTCGACATCTGAGCTGATAAAGAGAACTTCCTGAAAATATTGGTTGTCAGCCAGGCCAATAAAAAACTTCCCAATAAATTAATCAGTAAAGTTGTGAATGGAAAAGTGCTATTTGTAAAAAAGGTCATTCCAATTAGATATCTCAATATCGCTCCCAAAGAACCAGCTAAACCTACAAAAAGATAAATCAAGGCGATTTTTACCTCCTCTATAAAAGACTGCATCAACTAATTTTAAACTCATTTTGTCTCTATTAACAACACAAACTGCATTTGAATATAAATAAATGATTAAAGACCATTGGAGGAGGAGTACGCTTGAAAATCAAATACGATCATTCCTTTGAATTACCCAGAACTATTGTATGGAAATATATTAAGGATGAAAATGTACTTAGAAACTCTCTCCCTGGATGCAGTTTTTTTGAAGAAAGATCGGCTGGTAATTACCTGGCAGAAATTGAAATTCATTGGGGACCGATTAAAGATGTGTTTAAGCTGGAAATTTACACAATAGAAGAGATTTCAGCTTCATCCTACCGGGTCCATGTAAAAGGAAAAGGTAACCTTGGAGAGATAAAGGGCAATGGAGTTTTGTATATAAAAGAAAATCTGGGAGGTACCCACCTTACCTTCTTGGCTGATGGAGAGATCACTGGAGCACTCGCCTTGGCAAGCAAGCATTTATTAGACGGTAACACCGATAAGAGTTTGGTAAACTTTTTTCAAAATATGGAAAAAGAAATCAAAAAGAAAATTTATCTTTTGAAAAAAAGAAGCAGATGAAGGACCCTAGGGCATCTGCTTCTTTTTATTTTGCTGTATATTAAAAAAACGTTTGTAATTCTAAAAACAAAGGGGATTCTAGAAATAAACGCAAGTAAACTCTGCTTCGATAGGAGGGGGACTTTGACAAATAGGGCAAGTATATTCATATATATCTTATTTATTGCCGCTGCGGCCTTTGCAATCGGGTCAAATCGTGTTCCACTCCAAAACACGCTATTCATCAAAGATGTAACCGAAAATATATCCATGGAGAAGGGGTATATTTATGCGGACCAATTATTGCTTCAATCCAAACAGGGCGGAAGAAATCAATTATCAGCAAAAAATGAGCTCATACATATATAAAAATCGAAAAACAAACACTACCATTCAGGAGGTGGTGTAAATGCCAAAAGAAAATGATCCTCAAGAATTTCAAAATAAAGGAAACATAAATGAAAAAATGAATAAAGACGTTGAAGTGAACTTAGATAATAATGATATCCAGGCAGAAAGTGCTATCATCATTGGCGGCGGAGATCCTAATCTTTTTCCTGATGGAGGAAAACCATTAGCTTAGTTTTTTAAAAGGAGAATCAATCATGGACAAAGAAAATCAATATATTACAGCTTCCCTTTCACCTCAATTAATTAATGAAATTCAATCCCTTGAAGAAAAATTAAGTGAGCAGGCCCATAAAAAAGTAGTCGTAATTGCTTATGAAAATGAGGCTACGACGTGAGATAATTTTTGATTAGATAGTAAATTGGTAAAACCTTCATCTATTTGAAGGTTTTTATCATGGACTTAGGCATCAGGAGGAGAAGCATAAAAAAATGAAAGGGTTTTTCTATTGTATATTGATATTAACTGTTAGCTTGATGTTATTTAGCGGGTTAAATATCTACAGAACGACAGCCAACCAAACCAATGAGAACATAACAGTGTATCTCGCTGGAGATTCCACTGTAGCAAATTATGCCAGTAATCGGGCACCGAGGGCTGGGTGGGGGCAAATGCTTCCTCAAATGTTTGATGAACAAATAATCGTGAAAAATGAAGCCGTCCCGGGGAGAAGCACGAAAAGTTTTATCAACGAAGGGCGGTTAAGAAGGATTTTAAATCAAATTCAAAAGGGAGATTACTTGTTCATTCAATTCGGCCATAATGATGAAAAAAGCTACGACCCATCCCGTTACACAGAACCTGCTACTACCTATCAACGTTATTTAAAGGAATATATTGACGGTGCCCGAAAGAAAGGGGCCATCCCAATTCTTGTTACACCAGTTGAAAGAATGAATTTCTCCGCTTACGAAAAGGCCTTGGCCACCCACGGACAGTATCCTGATGCTATGAAGGAGCTTGGCATGAAGGAGAATGTCCCTGTCATTGATCTCACGGCAAAAAGTAGGGCACTTTATCAACAACTGGGCCCAGAAAAAACAAAGAAGCTTTTTTTGTTTCTGGATGCTGGTGAACATCCAAATTACCCTGGTGGTGTACAGGATCCTATTCATTTTCAAGAAAAGGGTGCAAGAGAGATCGCCAAACTGATTAAGGACGGAATTGTTAAGCTAAACCTGCCCCTTCAAAAACATTTACTAAAAAACGGAGGCGAATAGCGGCCTCCGTTGCAGTAAATTAGGTAACAGTTTCTCCAATTAATAATACCTTTAATTGCTCTTTTGGTAATTGCCTTTTTTCCCATTCACGATATAACCGCTCTAACGCTTCAGGGCCGGTATCGTCGGCTAAGCGGTAGGCCCCATAATGCATCGGTACAAACCATTTTGCCTTTAATTCCAAAAAAGCTTTAACACTATCTTCAGGAGAGATATGGGATGACGCCATAAACCACTCTGGCTCATAGGCCCCAATCGGCATAAACACCGTATCGATGGATAGTCGGTTTCCAATTTCCGTAAAGCCCGTAAAATAGCCAGTATCTCCGACAAAATATAACGTTTCTACTTGATTCTGGATGACCCAGCCCCCCCAATGGGACGTGTTCATATCTGTTGCCGTTCTTCGCGTCCAATGCTGTGCAGGCACAAAGTGTAGAGTAAGTCCTCCATGTTCAACCGTTTCCCACCAATTCAATTCAATGACCCGTCGATAACCTTTTTTGAGAAATAGCGATTTTAATCCGGTTGGTACAAAAAATTGAGGACTCCCTTTTAACTGCTTGATCGTCGGAAAGTCCAAGTGGTCGTAATGGCCATGAGATATGAGCACAATATCTATTTCTGGCATGTCCGCTAAAGGGATTCCAGGCGGGGTTAATCTTTTCTGAAACCCCATCCTCTCGGCCCATACAGGATCCGTTAAAATATTAATTCCATTTAGTTGAATCAGAAAAGTCGAATGTCCGATCCATGTATAAGTAGTTTTATTTCGATTTTCCTGGAGTTCTTTAACCATTTTACTTTCACACTGCTCGATATTTACCGATAAATCCTTTACCTTGCTTTTTCGTTCTATTTGCCATTTCACCATGTCTTTAAACGTCTTGTTCGTACTGACATTATCTAAATTAGCATATTTTTTTCTCATTTAATCACCTATTTTATGTTCGCAAAATGAATCTGGCTTGATTATAACAAGAAATGAGGGGGCCATCAAAAATATTTCTTATATTAAGAGTAGATAACATTTCGTTTAAGAATCGATAAATATGTGTCAAATCGACAAATTTTTCTAATTTCAGGAATTACAATGGCATTTGTGGGAAGGAGTTGAAACAATACTTTTTGAAAAATTAATGCATTTTAGTTCTTCGTCGTTCTATTCTTAGCAATTTTCACGGTAAATCCCAAAGCAAACTAGGAGGTTTTTCGTTATGAAAAATAATCTTCGAAATGCTGTCCAGCAAAAAAGGCAACATCTAATCGATGAGCTCCTTAAATTAGGAGTTTTTAAGAAAAACAATAAGCATCTATATGAATGGACATTGCAAGACCTTGAAGAAGAATATGTTCAATTGAAACAGGTGATTTGGATTCATGCAAATCCAAGTGCCTCAAAAACATCGCAATTTTTTAAATGAAGCAAAAAAGCCGGTTTAAAAACCGGCTTTTGTTTTGTTCTATGTTATGATGTTACTATCATTCACGAAATAGGATGGGGTGAAATCTATGTCAATTGTAAAAGTGGTACAAGAACAAATTGAATTTTATAATAACCAGGATTTAGAAGGGTTTGCGAGCACCTATTCAGAGGATATTACAGTGTTGACCTTCCCGGATAATACAGTTACATTAAGCGGTAAGCAGGCACTAATTGAAAGATATACAGAAACCTTCAAAAAGAAAATGTTCGCTGAAATCAAAAACCGTTCAATTGTTGGAAACAAGGTAATCGACTGGGAAATCGCAACGAACGGATTAACGGGTGAAAGCACAAGCTTAATGGCTATTTATGAAGTGAAGGATGACTTAATTTCAAAAGTTTGGTTTATTAGGGAATAAATACGGGAAAATACATTTCTTAATGGGAGGGCATTAAATGTACAGTTTTAAGAACGATTACAGTGAAGGGGCACATCCTAGAATATTGAATGCTTTAATCGAATCCAATTTTGAGCAGGAGGATGGCTACGGGGGAGATCGCTACACTCAACAAGCAGTCGAACTTTTAAAGGATAGAATCGGACGAGCAGATATTGACATCCACCTTATCGCTGGCGGGACACAAACAAATCTAATCGCGATCTCATCCTTTCTAAGACCACACGAGGCTGCCATTGCGGCACACACCGGTCATATTTTTACACATGAGACAGGGGCGATTGAAGCAACTGGGCATAAAATTCTATCAGTGGAAGTCGATGATGGGAAACTAACCCCTTTACATATAAAGCAAGTACTTGAATATCATACAGACGAACATATGGTGAAACCGAAGCTTGTATACATATCCAATTCCACAGAAATTGGCACCATATATAAGAAAAATGAACTGGAGCAACTAAGTGAATTTTGCCGTAATAATAATTTGATTTTGTATATGGATGGCGCCAGAATAGGATCTGCACTTTGTTCTACAGAAAATGACCTTACGTTGAATGATATTGCAGCACTCGTGGATGCCTTCTATATTGGCGGAACGAAGAATGGAGCCCTTATCGGAGAAGCATTAGTCATTTGCCGCGAATCATTGAAAGAGGATTTTCGCTTCCATATGAAGCAAAAAGGGGCGCTCCTTGCTAAAGGTAGACTTTTAGGGATCCAATTTCATGAACTTTTCAAAGACAATCTATTTTTCGACCTAGCCGTGAATGCGAACAAGATGGCTGATTTGATCAAACAGGAACTAGTTAATGCAAATTTCAAGTTTTTAACACATTCACCATCAAATCAAATTTTTCCGATCTTGCCTAATTCCTTAATTACTGAACTTCAAAGTAAGTATTCTTTCCACATTTGGGAAAAGGTCGATGCTGATCACTCTGCGATTCGGTTAGTTACTTCCTGGGCAACAAAGGAGGAAGTGGTTTTCTCTTTTATTAATGACATGAGGACAATTCAAAAAGAATAAACACAATATTGGCGCAATAGTTATTATTACACTCTGATACTCCAACATTAACCAGTTGGTAAACGTTTTCATTGGTGTTATAATTGGTGATGGCTGCAAAAGCCACCTGAAAAATTACTACCCGGCTTAGATGATTGGCGCCATCGTTTACGCTGTGTGACTTTTTGGAATCTATATTTTGCACTTTAACTATAGGGTGCAAGTGTGAGAAAAGCAACGTAATGAAACTACGTTGCTTTTTTATATCTATAATTACTTCCTATGCAGTCCCTGTATTTTTTAGTTCCAGTGTTTACCTATAAATCAGCAGCAAGGGAGCTTATTAAATAAATTGCACTTATGTTTAATATATTACAATTGAATTAAAATTCAATAAAAATTAATGGCATTGTCCAATCGGTATTTATAATAATAGAAAAAAGCTTTTGAAATAACAAGTGCAACTAATTTTTATTTTTCGTAAATAATGATAGAATACTTGTTTTTTCAATCTACTTATTTACAAAGCATAAAAGGACTGACTATAGTAATGGACTTAAACAAAGAGCAGACAAGAAAAATGAAGAGAAAATTGCTAGAGAGTTTTATTAAGGATATTAAGAAAAATAATAATGTACATAACCCGCATTCCTTTTTTGCTATAGATTTTAACGGATATCTTATTTTCTTAAATGATGCTTGTACAAGCCTGACGGGATATAATGCAGAGGAAGCCAAATCATTAAGTTTCCTTAAGTTAATTTCAATAAATGACATAGATAAAGTCTATAATCATTATTTCATAACAGTTGAAGGTATTACTCAAGGATTTGACTGTGAAATAATACATAAAAATGGGGAAAGTGTCGATATCCACATAGAGATTTTCCCAATTATTGTTGATGAGGAATTTGTAGGTGTTTATGGAATTGCTAACCATCTACCGAACTTATAGGTCTTCTTTTGTGCTTACGCTGTTAAATTTAGGACGAATATTAAAATAGCAGTACTTTTTTTGCTTTTTCGTTTATATGTATTTACCTATCTATCATGTTATTAATTTAGTGTTTCACAGATGGTATGTTGATGGCGGTCAATTAGTTTCTAGCAGGAGAAATGATCATGTGCCCATTTCTCCTGCGAAACCTGTCAATTTATTATTTTTCCCTGACAATCAAGGCTGATATCCAGCCTTCGATGCCGTTTGCTGTTTGAACTTTTAGCCACTTAATGCCTTTGGAATCTACTTGTTCTTCATTCAAATAATGCATGATTTCGCCATTTGTAATCGTGTATAGACGTTGCGCGGTTAGTGTGGGAGATTCACGAATATTTCCGCCTTCTTCATATTTCTTATTTAAAATAAGTTCTTTTTGATCAGGGGAAGCCCCGGATGCTTGTATGTGAACATGTTCTTGGTTTAACCATACCTCAGCTTTCTTCCATTTTTGCGTATACCACTTATTTGGATTGTTCATGATGGCTGCAGTGAGCAAAATTACTAAAGTTGTAGCAGAATAGAAGGTCCATCTTTTAATCCTTGTTTTATTCCTTCTCCGTTTCTTGAAAAGCTGAATCATTTTGTTGAAAAATCGTTCGAACAAGGCAAACATTTCTTCAATGAAATCAATCCAAACAGGTATATCGGCTTTTCCTGCTTCTCTCCGGCTTCTTTGCATCGTGCAAAGAAGTGCCATGATGGGGTAAGAAATGAGATAATGCATTTTTTTCAACAAACTGCACAACAAGTTGAAGAAGGGAGGAACAATGTACAACAAAATCAGTCTTGCGAGCTGCAGGAGGACAAAGAGAGCCAAAGAAAGACGCAACCATTCCGGCAGGACAGATATAAGTGACCAGATCCAAAACAGCTGATTTAAAATGGATTCCACAATCGCTAATCTCCTTTATTGAAATAGGATAGGAGTTCTCTCTTTTGACCATTAATCTGTTTCTTTTCATTGGTGTTTTCCTGATTGACGGGGAGATAGGGGAATAGTTTTTTTAGTTTGGCCAATCTTTGTTCCGCCTCATGCTGGTCAATAGAGTGATCATTGATCAAATTGAAAAGTTGTTTGTTTACCTCATTTTTGAAGGCTTGATTTTGGATAAACTCTGATTCCACTAACCGCTTTGCCATATCATTTTTTTCCCCAAGCTTCCCTGCAGTGATAAAATCACCTGATTGAAGGGCTTCTTTAATCGAGGCCGAAATCCGGCGCGCTTCTTCCAAATCCAGAGCCTCTTGATAGGCAGATAGTTCAGCGTTCCGGTCTAAATCGGCGATTGCCTCATCATGGCATTGGTCCCGAATACTTTGCCTGATCAAAACACGAATATTTCGAACAACAACTCCGGCCTCTCTTAACACCTTAACTAGTGGCGAGGTTTGAAAAAATTCTTCAATATGCCGGGCAAAACTAAAGTCCTCTTCAATAGGATAAAATCTTGCTTCCGACTCCACCCAGAAAGGCAGATTATTGTTAATAATGTGGCCAAATTCTCCTGCATTTTGTTGAACTAACTTATCGGGGTGCTCTACGGCAATATCGATAAACAGATTGACAGAAAACCTTCTTCCTCTAGTTGCAGAAGGGACTTCCTCCTTGTAGGAGATGGTATGCTGCTGCATATTGACTGTATATACCCTTTTATATTTTCCAATCCGCAATTCACTACGTGACAAACGCTCTCCATTTTTAACGGCATAGTATTCGTTGTGATTATTAACATAAACAAAGGCATAAGTCATAGACGACGCAGGCGGTTTTTCCAAAAAGCTAAATTTCACGTCTTTAACTTCTTCAATAAATTGCATAAAGTCATTCCCTCCAGTTTAACTTTTTTCATTGAGAGACCACTTACCCTTGTCCACATTCTATGCGGACAATCGGAAGAAAAGCCCCATAGCTTTGCAAAAATTGCGGATTGAGGGAGTTGAAGTTTGTAATTTGAGGATATTCCGCGCTTCGTTTGTCGCTAAGAAACAAAGTCATTATTTACAAAGCATCATCACCATGGGATGGCCTTGTTATATGGGTGCAATTTATGTAATTTAAATAACATGTGTTTGTTCTTTTTTTCAGAATATTTCGTGTTATATTTAAATGGTTAGGGTTGATGTTAAAAAAAACGTGAAAAGGGAGGAGTGCTAATGGAAATTTGCATTTCATGCGGAGAGGAATTAGCTTATATGGAGAGGAATCGAGCGGAATGCTGGGAGTGCAGAGACTCTTCAACTGTAGCTCATTCAGAAGCGGAATAATCTACTCGCCTTTGAAACGTTCTTTAACAAACAACAAAAAGGAAGGTGCTACCGATTAGGTAACACCTTCCTTTACTTTATTTTGAACTTAAAGTTCTAGATCGCTTTGTAGGAGGGGGGGGCAGTGTCTCTTCCACAAGAAAAACCACCGTCGGGTTTGACGGCTGTTATTTCTTATATTTACTTACCTGTTAGTTGAGCTTTCTTAAAATCAACCGACTTAAGATCGAAGCGATCTGCATTCATTACCTTGACCCAGGCAGCAATAAAATCATTCACAAACTTCTCTTTATTATCATCTTGAGCATAAACTTCTGCAAGGGAACGGAGAACGGAGTTTGAACCAAACACAAGATCTACTCTAGTTGCTGTACGCACTACTTCACCTGTTTTGCGATCACGTCCTACATAGATGTTTCCATCTAGAGGCTTCCATTCCACTCCCATGTCAAGCAAGTTAACAAAGAAGTCATTCGTGAGTTTGCCTACATCATCAGTGAATACGCCGTGCCCAGTGCCACCATAGTTTGTACCTAAAACACGCATACCGCCAATAAGAACAGTCATTTCTGGTGCAGTAAGGTTTAAGAGCTGGGCCTTATCTACTAGGAGTTCTTCGGGACTTACACTATACTGCTTCGTTTGATAGTTTCGGAAACCATCAGCGATAGGTTCTAGCACTTCCAAGTTTTCTATATCCGTTTGCTCTTGTGTTGCATCGCCACGTCCTGGAGCAAAAGGAACCGTTACATCAAAGCCTGCATCTCGTGCAGCTTTTTCTATTGCGGCACAACCACCTAGTACAATCAAATCGGACATGCTTACTTTCTTATCTAGTTCTTTTTGAATGCCTTCTAGTACTTGAAGCACTTGTGCGAGTTGTTCCGGCTGATTCACTTCCCAAGCCTTCTGTGGAGCAAGACGGATTCTGGCACCATTAGCACCGCCACGATGATCTGAGCCACGGTAGGTACCAGCAGAAGCCCAAGCTGTTGTTACTAGCTTGCTTACCGTTAGTCCTGAATCTAAGATTTTTGCTTTAATCTCAGCAACTTCAGCATCTGTTAATTCATAATTACCAGCTGGTACAGGATCTTGCCAGATGAAATCTTCTTCTGGAACTTCTGGACCTAGATATCTAGTTTTAGGCCCCATGTCTCGGTGTAATAGTTTGAACCATGCTCGAGCAAAGACATCTGCAAACTCATCTGGATTTTCATGGAAACGCCGAGAAATCTTCCCGTATACTGGATCATGACGAAGTGCCATATCAGCGGTGGTCATCATCGTTGGAACTTTTATGGTTGGATCTTCTGCATCTGGTGCAAGATCCTTCTCATCAGGATTTACAGCAAGCCACTGATAGGCCCCTGCAGGACTCTTTGTAAGCCACCATTCATATCCAAACAATAGATCAAAATAACCATTATCCCACTGTGTCGGATTAGCAGTCCATGCACCTTCAATACCACTGGTGATGGTGTCACGACCTTTACCGGAGCCGAATGTGCTTTGCCAGCCTAAGCCTTGCGCTTCAATAGGAGCGGCCTCTGGCTCTGGGCCAACAAGAGAAGCATCTCCTGCCCCATGTGCCTTACCGAAAGTATGGCCGCCGGCTATAAGTGCAACTGTTTCTTCATCGTTCATTCCCATACGTGCAAAGGTTTCACGAATGTCCTTTGCACTTGCAAGGGGATCAGGTTTACCGTTTGGACCCTCTGGGTTAACATAGATAAGTCCCATCTGAACAGCAGCAAGTGGATTTTCAAGCTCACGATCGCCTGTGTAACGATTATCACCTAGCCAATCTGTTTCAGTACCCCAATAGATGTCTTCTTCTGGATGCCAAATGTCTGGGCGTCCTGCTCCAAAACCTATTGTCTTACCGCCCATGGATTCAATCGCAACATTACCTGTTAGAACTAGTAAGTCGGCCCAAGAAATCTTGTTACCATACTTTTGCTTAATCGGCCATAGGAGTCTTCGGGCTTTATCAAGGCTAGTGTTGTCAGGCCAGCTGTTAAGTGGGGCAAAACGCTGGTTACCCGTTCCACCACCACCTCGGCCATCACCTGTACGGTATGTACCTGCTGCATGCCAAGACATTCTGATAAAGAATGGACCATAATGTCCATAGTCAGCAGGCCACCAATCTTGACTTACTGTCATTAATTCCTGAAGATCTTGCTTAAGTGCACCGTAGTCTAACTTTTTAAATTCTTCTACATAATCAAAGTCTTCTCCCATAGGGTTAGATTTTCTGTCATGTTGATGGAGAATATTCAAGTTTAACGCGTTTGGCCACCAGTCCCGATTTGATGTACCACTTGATTTGTTACTGGTAGCACCCCCGTGAAACGGGCATCCACCGATGTTACCATTGTCTTTAGGATCCATATTCTTAATCTCTCCTTCTGTTTAAATATATAATTATGCATCTAGTTTTAAGAATCTTAGAAACTAGAATTATAATAATTATTATTATGAAATTGCTATTATAAATTATGAATTAAATTGAAAGAAATATAGACCAGAGAAAGAGAATAAATATATTAAAGCAACAAGAAGACCAATCATGATCTTGAAAAGGAGTACTAAATTATGAAGTTTCTTAGGGAAAGTAGTTAATATCTTTTATTTTGCGATATTCTGCTACTCATCGCAAATCGCAAGATTGTATGACATGTAATACATTTTGCTTCTTTTGGAATTCATGACTAAGAGGAAAATTACAGAAACATCTTTTGAGAAATTCTAAAATCATTAACCAAGGCACCTGGATGATTAGCTGATTATGATATACACTTTTATTAAAATAAAAGAAGTATAAACGTATGGGAGAGGAAAAATAATTATTGATATTGTGAGAATGTAATGTAACTTTTTGAAGAATTATTTCTGTGATAATTGTTTTAAATATCAGGTTTTTAAGAAAATTGCAACATTATCTTATATTACCATTATAATGAAAAGGAGTGATATTAGGCAAGTCATAAGGATTTCCCTTCTTGTTTGCAGGGTCTTAACAGGTATGTCCGTTTTTCCTGCGTCTCTCCGGCTACTTTGCATCATTTATATTTGCTCATCCGCAATTAAGTCATTCCCTCGAGTTTAACTATTTTCATTGAGAGATCACTTACCCTTGTCCACATTCTATGCGGACAATCGGAAGAAAAGCCCCATATCTTTGCGGAAAGTGGGGATGGAGGAAAGTGAATTTTTAATTCATACTTTACAGATAGGAATTGTAAGTTTATAATAAAATTAATCAAATTAGAAATTTATTCAGAGCGAATTTAAAGTTGTTATATTCAAGGGAAGGTTTTAGTGAAAACTGAAGGAGTGTTTATGATGAGAAATAACGATGAAAAAAAACGGCAAAAACTTATCAATAAACTAATATTTCTAAACGTATATAACAAAGAAGATCAAAAGCTTTATACTCTGCCACTATCAAAATTAGAATATGAGTATAGGAGATTTAAATTACAAAACCATCCGCATGGTGAGTTTGGCTCTATTCAATGGGTATAGGGGTTTGGGCCGTAGGCCCTTTTTTCTTTTGTCATTTATGTACTGAACAAGTTGGTGTAATTTCAACAAATTGAATATATAATGTAACTAACAATTAGGTTTACTTAAAAAAGAGAGTTTAAAACTTAAAATGCTCATTAGATTAATTACATAACTAGGAAAACTATAATTAAGAAAGGATGATTTGCAATGAAGAATTCTTTAAGAGAGAAGGCTGTGTCGTTTTTACAACTGGTTGCAGCGGGGGATGTGCGTGAAGCATACAGTAAGTATATTGGTCCGGATTTCCGCCATCATAATGCCTTTTTCCGTGGAGATGCTGATTCTCTCATGCTCGCAATGGAAGAAAACGCCGTCAAGAATCCTCACAAAAGCCTTGAGGTAAAACGTGTTATCGAAGAGGGTGATACTGTTGCGGCTCACTCCCATGTTAAGCAAACGCAAGAGGACCTTGGGGCAGCTGTGGTTCATATCTTTCGCTTCCATAACGACCTTATCGTCGAGTTATGGGATGTAGGTCAGGCCATACCTGTGAACTCTCCCAATGAGAATGGTGTGTTCTGATGCATGAGATATTGTTGATACTGGTTAAATATTTTTAATTAACCTGAAAAAGGGATGCCAAAAATAACTTTTGGAATCCCTTGTTTTTTTTAACCAATTACAAAAAAATGCAGTTTATTTTTTGAATCGAAATGGTACGGTTGAAACAATCACATTTTTTTGATAAATGAGGTAGAGTCGTAATAATAAGCTTGATTGGTTATGCAATATATCGTGCCATCTTTTCTTTGTAATAAATTGAGGAATCAATACGGTAAGTGTGTACTTTTGTTCATTCGCCTTTTCCTCAACTATTTCGATAAAGCGGGCAATCGGTCGTAATAAACTTCTGTAGGATGTATACAAAGTCACAAGACGAATATCTGGCTGCCATTCCTTCCATTTATCCTCCATTTGTTTTTCACTTTCACGGTCAAAAGCTACATAAACGGCAATAACGGAGTCACCAATTAACTTCGCATAATTTAACGAGTTTTCTACCACCTTCGTAACCCCAGCAACCGGGACAATAACAATGTTGCCCTCTAACGGAAGAGCCTCATCACCTGTTGAAATCCTAAGTTGTTCACCAACTGCATCATAATGCTTTTTAATCCGATGGCACACAAAGACTATAATAGGTAAGAAGATGAGAACATACCAGACTTGAGAAAATTTTGTGATAAAGAAAATGATCACAACCGTTAAAGTAATCAGCGCGCCAATTAGATTAATGGTCATTTTCAATAGCCAACCAGAAGGTTTCTCTTTTATCCATTTCACAATCATACCTGTTTGCGACAGTGTGAAAGGGATGAATACACCTACCGCGTAAAGGGGAATAAGTTGTTCGGTTTCTCCTCTAAAGATGACAATCAATATAATGGATGCCACACTAAGAGTAAGGATTCCATTTGAATAGCCAAGTCGATCTCCGCGATTTAGGAACATTCTCGGTATATACTTATCAGTGGCGAAGTTAACCGCTAACAGAGGGAATGCAGAGAATCCTGTGTTCGCAGCTAGTACCAGAATAAGAGCCGTAGTTCCCTGGATAAAATAATAAAGGAAGTTTCTCCCAAAAACCTTAGATGCCATTTGGGAAACTACCGTTTCCTCTGCTTTAGGAGAGATCCCCAGCCAATAGGCTAAAAACATCGTTCCCGTGAAAAGAACCGCTAGAATGAAACCCATCAACATTAGAGTATGGACTGCATTTTTAGCTTCAGGATCCTTGAAATTCGGAACAGCATTTGAAACAGCTTCCACTCCTGTAAGAGCCGAGCAGCCTGATGAAAAGGCGCGCAGTAGTAAAAATAGACTTATACCAGGAACAGCTGTCCCAATTGGTGTATGTAAATGGGAAGGAATCTGTCCACTTACAATTTGCCACATTCCCACTACGATCAGAAGTACTAATGCAACGACAAAAATATAGACGGGATAGGCGAGGACAGAAGCTGATTCCGTAATACCTCTTAGATTCAAAATCGTGATCAAAATCACTAAGACAGTAGCGATAGGCACATTAAAGGGATGTAATAGAGGAAATGCCGATGTAATCGCATCCGTTCCAGCTGAAACACTGACGGCCACTGTTAAGATATAATCGACCAATAACGAACCGCCTGCTACTAATCCAGCATTTTTCCCCAAGTTACTTTTCGAGACAACATAGGCACCCCCGCCATGAGGATAAGCGTAGATAATTTGACGATAGGACAAAATTAGTGCAGCTAAAAGGATAAGAACACCTACGCCAATCGGAATCGAATACCAGAGAGCAATAATACCCAATGTAGATAACACAATGATAATTTGTTCCGGGCCGTATGCCACAGAAGAAAGGGCATCGGATGACAGAATGGCAAGTGCTTTTAATTTACCTAATCTTTGTTCGCCTAATTTACTTGTTTTCAGCGGTTTCCCAATTAAGGCTCGTTTAAACATGGAATAACGCATAAAGTACCTCCGTAGGATTTAAGCAATTGAACTGCTAGCTACTAACCATAGGATTATATTACCCGCTAAAATCTTTTATATATCATCATACGCAAACGCAAAAAAGAACACTAAGATTTTACTTACTGTTCCTTAAATTACAACAAAGAGAAAATAAAGCTCTTCCTAACATATGTAATTTATTTACCAATATAACTGAGAAAGCACGATTTAAAGAAAAAGACTTTTGTTAGCCAACGTGGGAGTTTTATAAAGCCCCTCTAATCAACTAACTCTGAGAGGCTCTTCATTTTTAGGAGGCTTGCTAGCTTTTGAAGAGGACTCCTTATTCAAAGCCAACAAAAATATCATACCAATAATACAAGCTGTACCAACCCATTGGAAAGAACCAAAGGGTTCTTTTAACCAAAAGACCGTTGTTAAAACGGCAGCTAGTGGCTCTATACTGCCTAGAAGACTTGATTCTTTCGGCGGCAGACTTTGTAAGCTTTCTATAAAGAACCAAAATGCAATCATAGTACCAAATACAATAATAAAGGTTAAATACCAATAAGCTTTTAGCGTTAAACTTGAAAAGTCCATTTGCCAAGGGGGATGGATAAAACTTAATGCTAAACCACCGATAATCATAGCCCATCCGACAATGACAAGTGAATCGTATTGCTTCAATAATGGAACAGCATATAGAGTATAGAATGCTAAAGCTATTCCAGATAAAACACCCCAAACGATGGCAAGTGTTGGCACAGATAACTGAGAGATGGAGCCGTTTGTTAATAAGAAAAAACAACCAATTAAAGCCAGCGATACAGTCAGCAAATCTCTTCGTGTTAGAACCGCTTGTTTCCGGAAAATTAAGTATACAATAATCATAACAGGTGCTAAATACTGTAATAGCGTTGCAACTGCAGCATTCCCATTTTTAATGGAAGCCATATATGTGTATTGAACCGCAAGCATACCCAGTAACCCGAATATAATCAATTGAATAGCTATCCTTCGAGTTTTCCAAACATCAAGTATCTGGGAACGGTCTTTTCCGAAATATTGAACCGTTAAGAGTAAAAAACCAGCTATGAGCAATCGGATCGTAACCAGCCAATCCACATCGATTTGATACTGTTGAAAAAGCTTTTTGGCAACTGTGCCACCGATTCCCCAAAATACTGCTCCCGTTATGACAAGAAATATTCCCTTACGTCTATTCATGATTGATTCTCCACCTTTAAATATAAAAATAGTGTTATAATATTTTCAATAATAAGTGGAAAACCTCTGAAATAATACTCAAATCGAATGAAAAAATATAAGTATATTGAGGCGGTAAAATGCAAATTAAAGATTTTATGGTTGACCAAAGTTTAAAAGAATTAACTGAACATCGTACAGTTGTGCTGCCGATTGCCTGTTATGAAACAACGATTAACCAAAATGTAAATGGATATATACCGCTTCATTGGCATGATGAATTTCAGTTTGTTCTCGTTGTAAAAGGAGAAGCCATTTTTCAAATCAATGAAGAAAAAATTACAGTTCGGGAAGGAAAGGGTCTTTTTATTAATAGCGGCTGCCTGCACATGGCAAAAGATAAGAATGATTCGGGCTGTGTCTATATTTGTTTAAATGTTTCTCCAAATTTCGTTTTATCACAAGACCTTTTTACAACCTATGTAAACCCTTATATCCAGGCGACTAATATACCTTATATACTCTTAGCTCCAAAGGAGCTTTGGGCGACTAATATTTTGGATTCTATTTTGAAAATCAATCAGTTGATAAAACAAATTCCACCGTACTATGAAATCGATATCAGTTTACAATTGACATTAATTTGGAAGAACCTAATAATTAATGGAATTCAATTACAGTACGAACAGACGGAAGTGGTAAAGAGTCATCGAATGAAGCAAATGTTAAATTGGATACACCTGAATTTCGCTGAGAAAATCCTTTTAGACGATATTGCACGAGCTGGACAATTAAGCCGGTCAGAGTCCTGTCGATACTTCAAACGAATTTTAAAGACAACACCTCTGAATTACGTAACCGATTATCGAATTCAAAAAAGCTTAATTTTATTGCAACAACCAGAATCCAATGTCACTGATGTTGCCTATCAAGTAGGATTTAACAGCACTAGCTATTTCATTGATAAATTCCGAAAGTCGATGAACATGACACCATTAGCATATAAAAAACATAAAAATTCCAGTTCACTTGTGAAGTAGTGCAAAGGTAACAATAGTGGTAAAAAATTGGGTGTCATGAGTCTTGAGAGGGGAAAAAAGATTTGAGTAGGAGGGGATTGAATGAGAATTGCGATTTTGTCCGATATTCATGAAGGTTTAAATCGTAGAAATACAAAGTCTGATATTATTGCAACGTTAAAAAAATGGATCGCAGTCCATTCACCGGAAGTGTTTATTATTAGCGGCGATATGACTGCTGGACCTGAAAAAAGTCTTGCCATACTAAATCAACTACAAAGTGAATACCCACAAACAAAGATTTTATTTGTGCATGGAAACCACGATATATATCATAAAGATTCTGAATTAGTATACCAAACACTACTTGAGTTTCAAGGTAACCTTGGAAATGGTCCAGTCGAATTAGATGAAAAATGGGTTATTATAGGTGATGGTGGCTGGTATGATTATACCTTTGGAATAGAAGGATATACCAATGAACAATTCCAAACTGGTACTTTTAATGACTTTACGTGGCCAGATAAAACAAATGCTCATTGGACTGGGAATGATTATGAAGTGACTGAACGATATATTACAAGAATAGATAACTGGTTAAGTGAATATCGCGGAAGAAATATCATTATGGTCACACATTTCGTTCCCTGCTCAAAGTTTATATTATGTAAGAACGATTCGAGTTGGGACTTTTTCAATGCGATGATGGGCAGTTCACGGATGGGTGAATTGGCTATGAAATATGGAGTTAAAAAATATATTTTTGGTCATATTCATACCAGATACCATGATAAATATAAAGGAATTGAAATGATATGCAACCCATTAGGCTACTATCCACAGGAATGGACCTTCAAATCTGTGGAGGAGGAAATATTCTCGTGCATCAAAGTAATTACAATTTGAAAGGTTCTTTTATACAAATTATGATCCCAAACATGAATTTTCTATAATAACCTCAAACACAAAACTATAATTCTATATGGTGTGGTTTGGGCGGGGATACTTTTTGTGGATGGTCCATAGATAACAATGAGATCTCGATTCGCAGGGTTACTTGTAAAGGATTGCCCATTTGTTAAAACCATTTGAGTGTATGGAGATATATTTAATCGTAATCGCCCATCACTACTCTCCAACTGACTATTAAAAAAATCTACTTTTACATTCTGATATGGACTATCTTTTACCATGACAAGTGTTTGATACTGTGGAGGGTAAATAAGAGGAGCAGGTGCATTTCCGTCATAATAGCCAGTCACACGATCTCCTGCTTTCACCATTACATGGTCTACAAAGTAAGTGCTCGGTGACACCACGAAATTTACTATTGCTCCCATTCCGTTTGTGACAGATATTAATTTATTGCAGCCTCCTTCACCATTTTGCCCCATAAGATCAGTAATCATGGTGACGGTCCCTTGAAAAGAATAAAATTTTGTCATCATTAAACCTCCTATGCTTATTCATAAATTTGAATGTTCCAAATGTCCCCCTCCAAAGCACATGAACATACTTTGTGTAACATATGTAGGTTAATACCTAGTTGACTGTGTGTATGCCTATAAAAGATAAGAAAATGTTCTGTTGATAGTTTTAGATCAGAAGCTTTAAGTAAGGCGGCTTTTTTTATCTCACTTAAGAGAGCCAATATGTGAGCTATTACCAGTAAACTATAATTGAAGTAGTAAGTGAGATTTAGTAATCTGTTAAAAGGATTATAAAATTGGGGATGTCTTATTTGGAAACAGGAAGAAATAAATATATAAAATGGTCATATAAAATAATTTTTATCTTGATTGGCTTATTGTTAATAAAGATTGCTGAATATAACATATTATATCTAGTTATTCATTGGTTATGGAAAATACCCATGGGTGGAATGGAAGCGCTCATCGGCACCATTATTACTACCATTCTTTTTATGCCATTTCTCTTTATTGTTATGAAACAAAGAATCAGATTAGAGAAAGCGGAAGAAAAGTATAAAGCTTTATCCTATTTTGACCCATTGACTGGATTGTCAAATCGGAGATATTTTGAAGAAATATTAAGAGATTCATTGATTGATCTAAAAAGGGAAAGACAAACTGGCGTAGTCATTTTTCTTGATTTTGATGGATTTAAACATGTAAATGACAATTATGGGCATGAGATTGGTGATCTTTTATTAATGGAAATGGGGAAACGACAATTAAATTGCTTACGTAAAGAGGATACAGTTTCACGCTTTGCGGGAGATGAATTCCTGGTTTTTTTACCAAAAATTGATAAACCTTCAGCTATAAAGATTGTTAACAGGATCATTGAAGAGGTTAACAAACCTGCTAACATTAATAATATTCAGATTTACACTACAACAAGTATTGGTTTGGCTTTTTTCCCGGAACATGGAACAGATGCGATAACTTTAATTAGAAATGCAGATAAAGCCATGTATAAAGCTAAATTGCAAGGAAAAAACACTTATGAAATGTTTGAGTGGGAATGAGTAGGGAAACCATTTTCACTTGAAACTAACGTAATGTCAGCTGTTCACTACCGCCTTCGGGCGGTTTTTTCCATTCTTTGAATAAAGGTTTACAATTTCCACAGCTATTATTAATGGTATAATTCCATTTATAAAAAATAACACAAACAAAATTCATATTCGAGGTTATCAATGAAGGTATATACACTTAAAAGACAATTCAATGGATATAAAAAAGGAACACAATTTTACCTGATTACTGAATCAGAATTTATTGGGGTAAAAGAGTTTGTATTGAGAACGAAAGATTTATCAAATAGTATCTCGATCAATGAAAGTGAACTTCTTAAGAATTTTATTTTCATAAAGGAGATCTTCTATATCGAATGATTGGCACCAAATACAAAGTAAGTAGGAGGAATATAATGAATGGGTGTTCCTTTAAAATTTAACCAATATTTTGCAATTTAGTGTAATGCCTCTGACGGGATTCGAACCCGCACTCCTTTCGTAAGCATAGGCTCAGGGCAACACGCTTCCCTACGGAATTTCACCAGCAGGAATTTCACCTGCTTCAGCTTATTTGCTTTTCGGTGCTTCTGAAACCTGTGCCTTGCGACCCGGTGGCTACAATTGTTTTCCGGCGCTCTTCCCTTCTAGAGCTACAGAGGCATTTTATAAAATTATATGCTGTAGGATTATGATGAATCAATATTTTTTAGCTTGCATTATGGCGGCCTTTTCTTTTTCGACTAAACGAATGCAGGTTAGCATAAGAAGGAGATTATCAAACCATTGTGGAATAATACTTCTGAATATTATTAAAATTCATCTTAATGAAACGGGTGCCAGAGTTAAATATGCCGATTAAAAAGTTTGTTGAAGGGAGAATTAGGATGCAAAAGATACTTATTCTTGGTGCAAGCGGGCTTGTAGGAAGAGCTTTAATTGATGAATTGAAAGATGATTTTGACCTGTTTGGAACATATTCTTCTAAGTTAACAAGTCTTCCTAATGATAAGCAGTTCCAATTAGATGTTCAGCAGCGCGATAAACTAAAAGAAATTACATATTCAATTAAACCCGATATAGTGATTTCTTGCCTTAGAGGTGAGTTTGATCGGCAACTTGAGTTTCATAGAGAATTGGCTCAGGATTTGCAAAATACAAGTATCCGTGTTTATTACCTTTCTACCACAAATGTATTTGATGGTGACTTTTCAAGGTCCCATACAGAAATAGATAAACCTATTGCTGAGTCAGATTATGGGAACTTCAAAATTAAATGTGAAAATATACTAAAAGAAACATTGGATGAGCGAGTTAAAATCATTCGAATTCCAGCGATATGGGGTAAGGATTCACCAAGATGGAACTTAATTAAAGAAAGCCTTAAAAATGATAAAGAGATAGATGTGTATAGCAATCTGGTTTGTAACAATCTTTTGGATGTTTTGTTAGCCAAACAACTACGATTTATTATTGAAAAAAATTTAAAAGGGATTTTTCACTTAGGATCAACAGATTTGATGACTCATGGGGAATTTTTTGAACAGATTATTAGTAAACTCACAAATAATAAAAACATATTACGATATAGCTTATATCAGGATACAGTAGAAACTCGTTATTTTAGCTTAACATCAGATCGTAATGATATCCCAAGCTCTCTACAATGTACGAATCAAGATATTATTTCTTACCTGCTGGGAAATGGGTAGTAAGATATTAATCTAATTGTTACAAGGATTGAAGATCCAGCTGCCATTTTGAAAACAAGATTTATTTATTTGTGGATAAGAGGGAACTTTTTCTGGTGAAACTTACTACATTATTTTTTAAAAATCCTTCCAAAAATACTATTTATTTGAATATTAATACTTTATAATAAATTTTGTCGGTTTAATTCAAATACTGTGTAGGAGACTTATAAGTAGTATGAATTTAGATGAACCTGATTTTTTACTATTAAATTGTATAGATAGAATGAAGAGAAAAATGATTGAATCAGCAAAATATAATGGTTTAAAAAGTGAAGAGACAATAAAATGTAGTCAGGATCTTGATATATTAATAAATCAACATATGAAGTATTCATCGCATAAAGACATAAATTCCCTTATTAATGCTTCATGACAATTTTAAATATTAGTCAGGGGTTCCTTGACTTTCAAGTATTTGAGTTGAAGATTGAGCTGCGGCAGCAGCTCTTTTTCTTTTTGATTCAATAACGGGAGGTTATTTGAAGAGTGATGTTTAATATTTATTCAATAGATGAATTGGAGCAGTATAATAATTTATTAATAAAGACGAGGAATGGTGTAGAATGAATATTTCTAGAAAAATTGAGGTTGAAAAGTTACAAAGCGAAAAGAGTGAGTTGTTTGACAAATACGTACTCAACATATTGAATGGTCAGGCTATGTATGAAGAGTTTAAAGATAAAAAACTAATGGGAGATTCTGATTACGTTCCATTTAATGAAGCAATGTGTGTAAATGTAACAACTAAACATGTTTTTGATATAGAATTTATAAAAACACGAGCATCGGGACATCATGAGTCAGTAGAAAATTATATCAAAAAGGTTATTGATCCATTAGAAAATCTTTTTAATAAAGAGTATAAATGTATCGTTTTATGGTTTGGTGAAGACATGTTTTGTCAAATGAACCTACTTACGATACTTTCCTATCTTGAACAGTCCGGGTATGATGGCAAAGTGATCTTAAATAGCTTCAGAGAGGATGAATTTAAAGTAAGTCAAACTGAACTTAAATTAGGTAACTATTATTCTGTTTACAAGGAAGTATTGGTAAACCATCGAAAACCATCAAATGAACTACTTCCAGTAATGTATCAGGCAATAGATATATATTTAGAAATGCTGAAAGAAAATAATGCCGTAGTAAAGTATATTTCCAAAAATAAAGATTTGCCAACATCAGAATTAATTAAAAGGTTATTTGATCTTTTCCCAACAATAGGATATGGAGATTCACAATATATAGAGCTTATTAATAAAACTAGATGAAAAGCCAGTCTGCCCCGACTGGTTTTTCATTTAGAATATAGTGCATTTAGGGGGGAAGTAGGAACAAGAATGAGAACAGAATAGAAGCTTACCATACTATTTATGTATCGCTTCTTCCGCTCCTAAATGATAATAAACCTGTTTTTAATGACGCGTAAGAACCTATAGCAGCATATCCATAGAACCACCCCATAAAAATACCTGCTACTAGATGATGTCTATGACTTATAAAAATTGAAATAATTAATCCTAAAATAAGAGCAATAGTTGGTACAAACTTTTTTGGAACCTTCAGAATCACTTTTAGTATTTCAGTAAAAATCATTATTAACGGGACTGCAATTACAGCATCCCAAAAATTAGTATGTATCGTGGGGAAATCCATTTGGAACACACCCTTTTTACATACATTATGTCCTTATTATAAAAAAATAATAATGAGCACAATACTGTTGCTAAAGAAAAGCAAGTAACTTTTATGCAACTTGCCATCGCATGGATTCTTTCTTGCCAGCTACTTTTCTTTACAATGAAAAACTCCTCTAAAAAATATTCGCAATACAAAAGTCATTTTTATTAATATTTTTGTGGTTTAATCAAAAGGTTGTAATTTTTTTATTTACCGAGTAAGAATCTTAATAGAATTAGTTTAAATGTTACCTATTCTTTTAATGAAATCTCAAATCTATATGTTAAGCTAATGCAAAGTCAATTTTCCAGGAGATATTTTTTATTGAAAAGTCAATCATGAAAATATGGTATTTCCTTCCACGGCATCTTTAGCTTTTCTTGCAAACACAAGGAGCTATAAATGCGATAGCTTCCTTGAAATGATAAAAGAAGATACTTTATGGGAGCTTGGTCCACATAATAGGAGCACTATATGTAAAAAGGAGGTCTTTTTTTGAAACTAAAATTACAGGCAATGTTTCTTGTCATAACGATGCTTTTCTCTGTTCCTTCTATCTGTTTTGCAGACGCTTCAGAAGGAGATGTCATTGTTACTTTAGGAGAAAATCTAACAGCACAACAAAAAAATGAAATGTTATCAGAGTTAGAAGTACCGGAAAACGTACCAGTAATTACCGATGATCTTGCTTTTATTTGATGTTCACTATGGAAAAACACTCTCATTTACTAAAAAAGCCTCTAACGTGGTATTTGTATTTTTTACATACAAATTTACTAAAGTTTATAAAAATAAAGAGACCCCAAAAAGTAACAAGAAAATAGCTTGGGCTCTTTATGGTGTCTCTGTAATTGGAATAATAATATTGAATGTAGTATTATCTTGAAATTCTCTTAAGTAGTAACCCCTCTTAGAAGAATTTTCGTTTTTAAGAAAAGTTCTGTTAAACTTTGATGTTGTTTTTTTAATCTTTTAATGACCTAAGGCGATAAAAGATACATTAAAGAAGGCAAGCCAGTTTATTAAAAAGGCTTACCTTTATTTATATTATGAAGTTATAAAAATCGCAGTACGTTATCCACGTCTCCCGCCTCTACCGCCTTGCTTTGCTCCAGTGTTACGTTTGAGAGTAGACAAATTCTCTTCACTAGTCTTTAAAAAACGAGCCATTTTATCTTCAAAATTTTCCTTGGGTTTGAAATTGCCTTTTGAACGACTATCAAATCCTCCCTGGCGTGGAGGGCGTTTTGAAAAAGAAGAGGTTTGTCCTTCGGGTCTATCAATAGCTTTTTTGATGGACAAGGCAATTTTTCCATCTTTCTCACTAATCACTTTTACTTCAATCAGGTCGCCTACTTTGAGATGGTCATTAACGTCTTTTACATAGCTATCTGCAACCTCACTGATATGCACAAGACCTGTTGAGCCTCCCGGTAATTCTACGAAAGCTCCGAAATTAGTGATACCTGTGACTTTACCTTGTACCTTACTTCCTACTTCGACTGACATAAATATTATTTTCCTCCTCAATATTGTTAATAACACTTTATTATAACAAATTATTGAGTGAATTAATATCAACTGGAGTTATTTTCCTACCACAACAATATTCGGCTCGAAGCCAGTGTTGTGTTGGAATTTTTGTTAAGTAACCGGATTTTACAATTTCAAAAATTTAGTTCAGTGAAATAGAAATTTTTTTGTTCGTCGGATAAATTTGGATGCCTTGTTGCTATAAGTTTTTTTCGCTGCGTATTTTATTGAGTAATACTCTGCAGCCAGCTGATATAAGACGATAGGTTTCAGCAAAATCACCTGTAAAAAATGGATCGGGGATATCTTTCCTGTATTTGGTCAGGTCGAGCAGCCTAATGATCTTTGGATGATTAGGCTTTCCGGTTATCCTGTAAATATTTTTTATGTTGCTTTCGTCCATACCGATAATATAGTCGAATCTCCGAAAGTCTTCTTTCTTTAGTCGGCGTCCAACAAGACCGTTAGAAGAGATATTGTATTTCTTCAGAATATCAAGAGTTCCTTCGTGCGGAGGGAAGCCGATTTGCCATGAACTGGTTGCAGCGGAATCAACTGCGATTTTGTTAGTCAAATTTTCTTTTTTGACTAAGTGGCGAAACAGAGCTTCAGCCATCGGTGAACGGCAAATATTCCCAAAGCATACAAATAAAACGTTGATCATGTACTTAACCCCTTTTAATTTATCTTTTTTTCCATTTTAATAGTCTTTTTTGAAATGAATTATGTATTTTCAAAATAGTGGATTGGACAGGTGTGTTGTTTTGCACACCTCCATCCGTTACTGGGGGCTTATAAGATTAAGCTACTCCAGTGATGATAAGAAATAAACATACAATGATTAGAGCAAAATCAGCTCAGTAAGCACCATCTGCCATGTACAGTGTCTTCTTTTCATTCGTATTCACAAAGTATGAACAAAACAGAAATATGGAACGGCGCTAGTGATAATTTTAGAGACTGTTTCCCAAAAAATCCTTGTGATTTGTCTTTATTTATTTAGTGGTAAAATAACTATTTTTTGTGAAACAGATAAATTGTGAAGAAGTTCACTTAAGCTAAAAGGTGCAAGAATTAAAAGAGTTGAAAATCAGGGCTTCATTATGGCAGCCTTTTTTTCTTGTTTTGCTAACGGGGCAGTTGAGTTCAAAAAGGAATTATCAATTTCAACATTGAATATTAAGGGAGGGGGAATGTGTATGGAGAAAGATTTCCCTTAAGGAGTACTTTCACTAACACTAAAATAAGAATTTAGAAATGATCTTTAACAATCAGCCGCCATTCTTTCAAAAAGAAGGGGTTTTTTTATTAGGTCAAATTATTGCATATAATCCTTCATATCCAAATAGTCTTAAATGAAACTACTGCCCAGGAATATGAAGATAGGGGGTGTATTCAATGGAGGAACGACATGAAAAATTAAAAAGCGTATCACTCGGCACGCGAATCATCGCTTTTTTATGGGACTACGTTATAATTTTGGGTTACCTCTTGCTACTTTTTATACTATCTTTTTTTGCAAGACCGTTGCTGATTCCGTTGTTTACAGCAAATTCTTTGTCAGCGGAAATTACCGGATTTCTATTAATTACACTACCTGTTTATCTTTATTTTTCCATAAGTGAAGGCGGGAAATTTCATGCGACATGGGGAAAACGAAAAATGGGGATTTTGGTAATGGACGTCCATGGTCGATCAATCGGTCTGAAGCGCTCGCTTTTCCGTTCTGCACTTAAATTTGCCCCATGGGAGCTGGCGCATTTTACGATTTGGCACATTGTCTTACCTTCTAATTACCCTGATTACTTGATTAATTTATTATTGATAACGGTGTACGGACTTGTATTCATTAATTTGTTAAGCCCCATGTTGAACAAAAATAAACAGACTGTTTATGACACTATCGCAGGAACGGTTGTTAAGTACAAAAACTAATGGATCATAATTTATTGAACCACTGAATTTTGAATAGCATACGATACCCATATAAATTTGATGTCGCTCTATTTTCTTTTTGAAATTTGTAATAATTTATGAATAATCGTACTTGTAAAAGAACCTAAAACTGCACTTCCTGCAATATCAGAGGGATAATGGTGTCCTACCCAAATTCGTGACAATCCCGTTAAAACCGAGAAACCCAACAAAATGGTTCCAACGGTGCGTTGATAAAAGAGGACTACTGTTGAAACGGCAAAAGTTAGTAAAGTATGTTTACTAGGAAAGGAAGAATCGACTCTAGAGGGAGTAAGTATTCGGACTCTCCTGTCTGTAATTGGACGTGGCTTATAATAAAATAACTTAGTTATAAAATGCAAGAATAATGTAATGACGATAGTCACTACTGCTTCATTAAATACATTCCTTTTTCTAAAAAGCAGAGTCACTAAAATAAAAAAGAAAACAAATTTGATCTTGTAGGAAATAAGTATCATTAATTTATCGATAACCAAATAACGTCCGGAAAGTAAATTTATTACACGAAATAGTTTGACATCCAAGCTTATTCACCCCATTTCCTAGAATGTTTCTCAATAAATTGATAAATAACTTTATTCAATTCACCTGCTGCTTTTGTTGGGAGCTGATGTTTAATGCCTTCAACAAATGTTATTTCGTTTTGAGGAAGTTTACTATGTAATTGTTGTGCATAACGAAAAAATGGTTTATCCTTTTCGCCATATATGAGTGAAATAGGATTATTGATTTTTTCAAGTTGATTCGAACTGTTATAGTCTAAACTGTAATCATAGTATTGCAAGATATTCCGTGCATCTCCTTTTTTAGCTTCAAGTAAAATCTTCTCAAATAACTCTTCTGTATCTGAATTGCTTTTTGATATTGACCAAGCCAAAGCAGGCAATGCCCCAATCCTTATAAGTTTTTTTGCAAGAATTATTCTGTTTTTTAGACGCCAGTCACTAACTTCAGACATTCCACTAATAATGATTCCACCTAAAATATGTCCTGTTAATGTTGATAACAAAAATTCCAATAGGATAGATGCCCCTGCTGAATAGCCACATAAAAATGCTTGTTTAATTTCCAGATGGTTCATTAGTTTTTTTATATCCTCTACGATGAGTGGAAAAGTAACGGGTTTGATTGAAAAAGGGCTCCTTCCATGGCCACGTATATCAAAGGTAATAACCTGGAAATAACTAGATAGTTCTTCTATCTGATATATGAAGTTTGTGGAAGTTAGAACAGGAGGATGAATAAAAATGATAGGAATTCCTTTGCCTTTAACAGAGTAATATAGGCTACTCTCATCAACTTCGAGGATTGGCATAATATCACCTCAATTAATAAAAACATGCACTCATTTATTATTTGACATTTTTGTTGAATCATACAAAAATAAACAATTGTATCGGATTGGTAATCGAGAAATAGATGTTTAGGTGGAGGTAACAGCAATTTGTGGCTGTTACCTTTTTTATATAAAGGATTTGATAAGTGTACAATTGACATCTTAAAAAATAAGACTACAGGAGTACGGGGGATTCGATTATAAAATAAAGAAGAAAAAAAATGACAGGAATGAATTTAACGAAATAAATTACACCCTGTCATTTTTTATTACAATTACGTTATTTAGCTGTTTTTTTCATTAATGGTTTTGAAAATTTCATTGATTGATTTTCGCTGACAAATGTGGAACCTAAAAGCAATGCCCCGCCAAACATTTGAATGATAGTCATTTGTTCTTGTAAGATTACCCCTGAAATCAGTATTGCTACAAATGGATCTACATAGCTTAGCATAGCAATACTTTGGCCCTTTAACTTTTGCATACCCGAGAAAAATAACCAAAATCCAAGACCAGTGTTTATAATCCCTAACAGTATGATAAAGGGAATGGATGATCTTGATACTTCTAAGATACCGAATCCCTCCGTAAAAAGCACATATGGCAAGAGAAGTAAAGCCGTTGTTCCAAGTTGGATGATAGTAATCTCTAACTTGGCTATGTTTTGAATAAATTTATTCAATAACATTAATGCAGCGTAAAATGCAGCTGCAACTAACCCAAAAAAGATCCCGAGTAGATCACTTTTTCCAGATGCACTTATGCCATTTCCAACAATCAATAACATACCTAATATCGATACACCAATACAAACAATCTTTTTGATAGGTAATCGTTCATTAAGGATAATTGGTGAGAGAATCATGACAAACACTGGCGCAAAGTAATAGGCTAATGTTGCGTTAGTGACTGTTGTATAATCGTAGGATTGATACAGGAAAATCCAATTCCCTCCTAATGCAATACCAGAAAGAAATAAGACGGAAGCATTAGCTTTCACTAATTTCCACGGAATGGATTTTTTCATCACAAAAAATACGAACATTAAAAATAGGCATCCGATTGAACTACTTAGTAAAGCTGTTTCACTCGAAGATAAATCAATGTATCTTACAACTAAACCAATTGTACCGAAAATAATCATTGATAATATAAACTGAATGTTAGATTTCATCGTCTACTCCTTCGAATCTACGAAACAGCTTATATTTCGCAGATTCTTAATCTGTTTTTAATATAAGCTTATTCAATGCTGATTCAACAGCTGGAGTATACGGTGGTGGCGGTGAAGTTGAAAATGGCTTCCAATTGTATGAATTTGTATTTGCTAATGGCATAATAATCCCCCTATTTCTATTAGCATATTGATATAATCAATTATACTAAATAATTGTTTAGTGAACTAACTTAATGCAAGAGTTTTAGTTCCAGCTGCTATCTTTTGTTCTAAATATATCGGTTCAGCTAGAAACTGAGGATTCATTTTTTGTGAGATACTGTTTTAATATTTTTAATCCCATTTTTAACTCATCTAAAGAGTTTGTAGAAGAAAGGGCAATACGCAAATACTTATCAACGGTGGTCTGTCCGCTCAAAAAACGATCAGAATGAAAAACTCGAATACCATAACTCTTCAATTCCGTTTCCAAATGTAACGTATCGTTATACCCCTGAATTGGAAGCCAACGATAAAAACTAAGTGGATGTCCAACATTCTTTTCTAAAGGAAAATATTCCGAATAAATATCATTCACAGACTGTGCCAGCTGTTTCTTTTCAGCAACAATTTCATGAGCTTTCCCTGTCAAAATGAGTTCTGTGATCACCTCTGCATCTAAAGAAGAAGTTTTCACATTGATGTTAAAGATCGCACGCAAAATTTTCTCACGTAAGGCATCCCCATATACCATATAGGCGACTCTTAATCCTGAACAAATGGACTTAGAGGTACCACAAATATATACCGTCTGTTCTGGAAGTATATTGAACATTGGTTGCTGGTAATCGGAAATAATACCTGCTGTCAGAAACGCATGTATATCATCCTCTATCAAAATTAATCGATGCTTACGGATGACCTCAGCTAGTTCATGCTTTCGAAACTCTGGAATCCTAACGGTGGTAGGATTACTGCAAGAGGGCATTAGGAAAATCCCATGAATATTTATTTGGCAACACTGCTTTTCTAGTTCGCCTGGTAACATCCCAAACTGGTCTCCAAGAATGGGGACTAATTGAATATGATACATTTTTGCCAAATCGATAAAATTCGAAAAAGTGTAAATATCGGTTGCAATTCTATTACCAGGCTCAAACATAGCAGTCAAGGCAATAGCCAATGCATTTTGGGTACCAGAGACAATGGCTGTGTGCTCTTGGTCAGTGTGGATACCAAAAGATTCCATCCAGTTTAGAGCTGCAGTTTTTTGATGTGGAATGCCAGTTGGATCGTTGTAATTCAGAAGCTGTTCCAAATATTTTTTCTCCACAACATTTGGGATAATGTCTTTTACAATAGAATTGGTTTGCTCAAAGGATGCCACGAATCCAAGCTCAATGAGGTTGGCTGTTTTATCCTTGGAAATGGTTATGGGACGGGCGGCATTAGGAGCTACGAAGGTTCCACTTCCCGTAATGGCATAAATTAATCCCTTTACCTCACATATTTTGTAGGCACGGGTAATAGTAGTGAAATTTATGTCAAGAAAATCTGCTAACTCTCGTTGAGGAGGTAACTTTGTCCCGGGTGCTAAATAGCCATTTAATATATCCTGTTCAAGTAATGATGCAATAGATTTATAATAAGGACGTTTTAAGGCTTTCTTATCAGGTTTCCAAGACATTGGATAATTTTCAAATGAATTAACTGGCATACTACACCTCTAATATCATATTCCATACAATCATATCATTTTTTGTATGGAATTCTAATGTTGAAATGATAGGATGGTGTTTTTAAAATGACTTTGCGTTAATTGAAAAGAAAACATCTATCTGTGCCCCCATTTTTATAAAATGAGGGGATTTTTTCTTTATTAAGATAATTGTAATACATACAATTATCTTGTTTTTTGTATGGAATTTGTATGTTAAATTAAAGAAAATTTAGACATCTAGGATGTGAATTAGGATGAAAAAAAGAAATCAATTATGGAGTGCATTCCGTGTAGCTTTTCCGTACACAGTCCCCATTTTAGCAGGATTTGTTTTCTTAGGAATTGCATATGGAATTTATATGAATTCATTAGGTTTCAGTGCAATTTATCCAATTTTAATGAGTTTCACAATATTTGCAGGTTCAATGGAGTTTGTTGCAGCAAATTTTTTAATTGGAGCATTCAATCCGATTAACGCTCTTTTTCTAACTTTGATGGTAAATGCACGACATTTGTTTTATGGCATTTCAATGCTTAACAAGTATGGTGGAGTGGGGAAGAAAAAGTGGTATATGATTTTTGGACTTTGCGACGAATCTTTTGCGATCAATAATACGATTAATGTACCGAAGAATGTCGATAAAGGCTGGGTTATGTTTTTTGTTACCCTGCTTAATCATTTCTATTGGGTATTAGGTGCAACGCTAGGCGGCATTTTTGGTTCTTTTATCAAGTTCAATACAAAAGGGCTCGATTTTGTCATGACTTCTCTTTTTGTGGTTATCTTTATTGAACAATGGACGAAGGAAGAAAAACATATAAGCTCACTTGTAGGTCTGGGAGCTTCAATTGTCTGTCTAATTATTTTTGGAGGAAATTCTTTTCTTATCCCTGCTATGATAGCAATTTTAGGGCTCCTAACCCTGTCTAGAAAGTCATTGGAGAAAGTTGAGGCTAAAGCGGTATGACGATGAATGTAATTCAGCAGATTATTATGGTTGCCATGGTCGTTCTAGGCACAATGCTTACAAGGTTTCTTCCATTCATCGTTTTCCCATCAGGTAAACCCACACCGAATTATATACAGTATCTCGGAAAAGTGCTGCCATCGGCGGTCATCGGGCTTTTGGTCATTTATTGTTCTAAGGATGTAAGTTTACTATCTAGAAGTCATGGTATTCCTGAATTTATAGGAGTAGCGGTAGTTGCACTGCTTCATTTATGGAAGAAACAGATGCTTCTTTCAATAGCAGGGGGAACAATTGTCTACATGATTTTGGTTCAAATGATTTTTTAATCAAATGGAAAACATTCAAGGAGTGGGTAATTGTGAAGAATAAAATTGATGAGTATCAAATTTATGAAAAACACTACGAACAAATTTATAAGCAAGTTAAAAACGATCCGTATGCTGAGTCTTTAGGCATCCAGTTAACAAAATTTGAAGCAGGTTTTTCAGAAGCAATGCTAGATGTTCAAAGCCATATGGTAAATGCATATGGAACGGTTCACGGAGCAGTTATTTATGCTTTAGCCGACCATGCATTTTCGGTAGCCTGTAATGCGTATGGAAAAACCTCGGTAGGACTCTCGACCACCATCCAGTTTATCGAAGCAGCTAAACCTGGAGACAAGATAGTAGCCCGCGCAACGGAAATTAAACGAAACTATCGTACCGGATTCTATCGAATCGATATTTATCATGAAAAAAATCTAATAGCAACCATGGAAGCAGTGTCATATCGTAAGGACCATTATTTTATCAATCTTGATGAGCAAGTTTGAGTATAAATAAAGGGAGCCATTCTTAAAATTTGGATGCACGACGGTGCAGCCATTCAGTCAATTTATAATTTCCAAGCAGCATTAGAAGTAATACCGGATAGCTCAAAGCCGAGTGCCACAGTTTCCATTTTGTATAGTAAAAAAATCCAGATTTTAGTGCAGCAACTTCATATACAAGACAAAATGCCGTCCAGCCAATTATGTACCCACACTTGTAAAATTTTGTTTTTTTGAAAGGATAGTAATTTAAAAAGATAGTATTTACAGGCGGGTATAGGAAAATGGGAAGGAAACCAGTCCATTGATTACCTGGTCCGATATAGCCGAACAGGTTTAATTTCAAATCTAATATCATATTTGAAAAATTCTCAAGCACAAGTGAAAATAACGTAGTGGTCCAGATTTGCAGCCATGGTATACGTTTAGGTATCAGGATTGCAATTGTGTAAAATATTATGAGCGATGAAATTAGGAGAAGTATATTTAATCCTCCTTTCTCATGGTTAGTTGTTCAATACCATTTTCAACAATCTGTACAATTGTGCGTCAGTAACATAACTTATTAATTTACATTCTGATACTTAAAAGTCTTTACAATTTTGCATGTATTCATCCTTTTTATATAATGACAAGTTTTGTCGAATTAAAGGATACTAATTTTATTATTTGAAACAAAGGAATGGAGATTTACATGAAAAAACAGCGTAACATTATTTTGTACATTGGTACTTCAATTGATGGCTATATTGCAAATGAGGATGGAACATTAGAATGGTTAGAAACAACTGAAGTAGAAGGAGATTCTGGCTACAATTCACTCCTTGAAAGAATTGACACTGTTGTTATGGGAAAAGGAACATATGATGTCATTCGTGGATTTGATATGGATTATCCTTATAGCGATTATAAAAATTATGTATTTTCTAAATCTGTTAGTGGATCAGATAAATATACAACCTTTATTGACGAAGATGTAAAAACTTTCATTAATAATATAAAACAAAAGCCTGGTAAAGATATATGGTTAATTGGTGGAGGAAATTTAGCTCGTGAATTTTTTAAAGAGAATTTAATTGATGAAATCCAACTAGCCATTGCACCAATTGTTTTAGGTAAAGGAATATCCCTTTATAACGGAGATGATATTACTCAAAAATACACGTTAACCAAAGTAGAAAAATTAGGTCAGCTTGCTATGCTTCATTATTTAAAAAAATAATTTTCATTAGCTTTCTCTATTTTAATAGGGGGAGATATTTTAATCTTTTCATTTAGATCATGTTTATTTGTATTTAGCATAGCAGTTCAAAAAGAAAGCAAACTAAATTCGTGGATCCCAATATCGGGCATCCAAGGGTAAAACAAAATTAAAGGGGGGTAAAAAATGGCGAAAAATAAGAATAAGCAATTTAAAAATAATAATGCTATGCCAAAAGCGGATGTAGAGTTTGCTGGAGAAAGTGGACTTGCAAAGAAAGCATTAACAGCACAAAAAAGCCAAAATAAGTAACCTATAAAATGGACGCTAATGGGGACAGTCAATCTGTCCCTATTATCCGGATCCATTGTTTTTCCTTGAACGCATTTACAGAATGGAAGAGTTAAAGATTACTAGGGGGGAAATCGTTAATTATGGGTATTGAAATTAGAATAGGAAATGAAGATGAAATTGTTATTGCCCATCAACTGATGAAGGAAGCCTTTGAGGAGTATCGCTATCTTGATGTTCCTTCTAGTGCAGTTAATGAACCGATTGATATTCTTAGAAAGTCATTTCAAAATGGTTCTGAGAGTTTCATTTTATGTTTTTTAGACGAGGTCCCTGTGGGCTCTTTAAGATATATTTTACAAGACGATTCAATATATTTTTCAAGGGTCTCGGTTCAGCCATTTGCGAGAAGGAAGGGCATTGCGAAATTGATGTTAAAGTGGCTTGAAAACTATGCAAAAAAACAAGGAAAAAATAAGGCAGAATGCAAGGTAAGGGCGGGCTTATCCCATAATGTTCGTTTTTATGAATGTATTGGTTATGTTATTACTAAAGAGGAACTAGTTAAAAATCCAAATGGCTTTGAAGTTAAAACAGTTATAATGGAGAAATCAAATCTTTTTTGTTAGAAGAGAGGGCTGAGGTTGGAGAAGCATTTGGTATTTGTTTATGGCACGTTAAGAAGGTATGAATGGAATCACCATCTCCTTAAAAATGCTGAATGTCTGGCAGATAATTGTTGGACACAAGGTACCCTATTTGATTCTGGGACTGGATATCCCTATTTAGTTCAGTCCGGCCACGACAGGGTAAATGGTGAACTTTATCAGGTGAATGACGATGAACTCCAGACCCTCGATCTGCTCGAAGAATACTACGGTCCGGGGAAAGACAATTATTATGAAAGAATTGTTCAATCAGTACATACCGAAATGGGAGACTATCAGGCTTTTGTATACGTTTTTCCTAAAGGTCGACTGCGGCCAAACACTGTGCAAATAGTAGAACGTGACTGGTGCGTTTATCGCCTGAAGAATTTGCGGTGAATTTCCTCTGAAAGGCAGATCTTTTCTAGCAATGGTCTGTGATTCATTGCCCAAGAGGCCAGAAAAAGAGGTTCCATGGTAAATGAAAAGATATTTCATTTCCCGAGAAGCCAGAAAAAGAGATTCAACGGTAAATGAAAAGGTGTTTCATTGCCCGCAAAGCCAAAATGAGAACTTCCATGATAAATCAAGTAAAACTGCCGAATAAAATTCGGCAGCTTTATCGAAAAACTCCATTAATCGTATTCGTAAAATCGTTCCAAACACCGTCTCTGTTTGTTCCGTTTCGTAAATCGTTTGTATAATTTGTCATTTGGCCGAAGAATGCAGTATCGTACGAAATATACACATTGTCTATGGAACGGTCAGCTGCATGTACTTGTCTTTCTATTTTTTTATCAAGTGGAGAAGCCGCTTTTTTATAATTCGTATTATCGCCAGATCCAACCTTCCGACCTCCCAGCTTGGTACGATCGATATTATTTGTTCTGGTATCTCTCGTACCCGCTGTACCATCATTGGTACCGATTGCATCAGTTCCTGTATTACCAGTATTATTTTTTAAACTGACCGCAACATAGGCATCATTATTTCGAAGGATGACATGAGCCTGGTCGACTTCTCTTAGGCCTTCCACATTATTACTAGCGCGTGCTGATACGCGCAAGTTTTGGTTGGAAACATTGTTTGCATTGTTTGTTCCTAGATTGTTTCTGTTGTTATTTAATGTTTTATCATTATTACAGCCGGTTACGCCTAAAAGGGCAGCCGCTAATACGATTGAAACTAAACTAATTTTCTTCAAGTAGCTCACTCCTTAAATTATCCTTTAATAATTAGTGTGAGCTATTCAGGGGGAACAATTCATGCATGGAGTTCATTTTCAAGAAATAAAGAAACCACAAACAAGATACAGGACAATTGCAATAATCCCACCCAAAGCAGATACCTTCAATTTATAACGCGCATAATCGACAAGCGGTAAATCGAGAATTGACGCTGTCGTTATCGTCGTATCGCCTAATGGGGATGCTAAAGCGCCAAATGCTCCACTGGCAAACACTGCACCGACGGTTAACGGAATGGAAGCATCGGTAGCCGAAGCCAAGGATATTCCTAATGGCATAAACAAGCCCCACGTTCCCCATGAGGAACCAATAAAATAACCTGTAATGGAACCAAGCAAAAAAATGGTTGCCGGAGTCAAAAAAGGTGGTAAAAAGGATCCTAATGTTGAACTTATAAAAGTTGAAAAACCAAGCTCATTGGCCGCGAGAGTCAGGGACCAGATCAAAACAAGCAAACTGATGGCCTCCATCATTTGATTGCCGCCATCATAAAAATGGTACAAAAGTTCATTTAAAGGAAGACGTCTTAAGATATAGAAAGCAAAGGATAACACTAGAGTAATAAATACGGCTAGAAGCATGACAAAGGTGGCATCAGCCTTTGAAAAGGCGTCGAAAACGGTTTTTGCCCCTTTGGCAGTGCCGTCTTTCCATAATAGAAACAAGGAAAGTCCTAAAAGTAAAAAGACTGGAAAAATCAAATTCCATGGCTGTGATTGGACTAGAGATAATTCTCTTTTAATGCCCATCCTATGAAATTCATGCTCTTCTTCCAACAGTTCCCGCTCATTATTTAAGCCTGAATCCTGTGATTTTCTAGAAGGTGACCAAAAAGTTTGAATGAGTCCAATGACAAGCAACGTAATCGCAAAAAAATCAAACAAAATACTCAGTAAAAAAATCTGATAAGCTGATTGACTGATGTGAAGTCCTCTTATGCTGCCCTCAACTAACGAAACCATAAATCCTACAAAGGCCGTCGCAACTGGTAAAAGCACGATAACGGATTCTGTGGAAATATCCATGGTCAGCCCTACTTTTTGCTTCGGGATGTTTATTTTTTTAGCAAGAGATTTGACGACTGGACCAATCATCATGATTCGAAACATTGGCATCATAAAGGTAAAAGGGAGGGTAAGCCAGATGAATCCGAGCAGGCCCCGTTCCGTTCTAATCTTTGTTCCCATCCATTCGGAAAAACCTTTAATCCCGCCGGAAATATTCATCATCCCTACGAGGCCGCCAAATAAATAAAGAAACCCGATAATTTTCATGTTCGTCTCATTAGACAAGGTTGTCACGATATAGGTGACGGCCTGATGGGCACCGCCTAAAAAATGGGCAGACACAAGGAAGGAACTAACAAGAAGGCCGACTACCAGACCAGGCAGGATGTTTTTTATCCAAATAGACATGCCAATGACAATCAGAAACGGTATCAAGGAAAACCAAGTATGTTCCAAATCTACTTCCTCCAGCAGTGGATCTTGTTTTACTCTTCTTTTATTATTTTCCGAAATTTAGTATTAAAACCAGAAATTTATGGAATGGAATATAGGTAAAAAGCACTAGAGTAAATCCTCATATAATAGAAAGGCACTATTGCCCGGAAATATTACGCGTGATAAAATCTGAATATTATAAATTTTTAGAATGAGGAGGTTAACCTTTTTTATTAGTAGAATACATAATTTAGGGGGATTTATAGGTGAAAAAGAATCTAGTACTTTTGGTGTGTGGAATGTTAATGTTACTAACCGCATGTGGAGCGGGAAGTAAGGAAACTAGCGGAGAAACAAAGGAGAAAAACGAGAAAGTTGTAAAAATAGGGATTTCACAAATTGTCGAGCATCCGTCCCTTGATGCGGCTCGAGAAGGTTTTATTGCGGCACTGAAGGATGCCGGCTATGTAGAAGGAAAGAACTTGAAACTTGATTACCAAAATGCCCAAGGAGACATGAACAATAATATGTCCATTGCCAAAAATTTGGTTGCCGACAAGGATGATCTAATTTTGGCAATTGCAACACCAAGTGCTCAGGCAGTGGTCAACGCTACGAAAGATATTCCAATATTATTCACTGCCATAACGGATCCTGTCGGAGCCCAGCTTGTGCAAAGCTTGGACAAGCCAGGCGCGAATGTGACCGGCACATCTGACACTCATCCAGAGGCGATAAAGAATACAATTGAGGCCATTAAAAAATTTATTCCTAATGCCAAGAAGGTAGGCATCATTTATAACAACGGTGAACCAAACTCCGTTGTCAATGTTAAAAACGCTAAGATAGCTATTGAGGCAGCTGGGCTAGAGTCCGTTGAAACAACTATTACAGCAAGTTCAGAAGTGAAACAGGCAGCCGAGTCAATGGTAGGCCGAGCGGATGTATTATATATTCCAAAGGACAACACTGTCGTTGCTGCACTGGAATCTGTGATTAAAGTAGCCAATGAAAATAATATCCCGACCTTTGTTGGTGAAGGTGATTCTGTAAAACGTGGAACCTTCGCATCCTATGGATTCGACTACCACGATCTAGGATATACAACCGGAAAAATGGCTGTGGAAATTCTAAAAGGTAAAAAACCAAGCAAAATTCCTGTCGGCTTCCCAGAAAACCTTCAGTTGTATATCAATAAAAAAGCTGCTCAAGAGGAAGGAATCACATTAACAGAAGAGATGCTAAAGAACGCCAAAGTAGTGGGAGAATAATATCAGCAAAAAACCTGCCTTAAACAAGCAGGTTTTTTGCTGTTTTCAATCATAGTGAATTTCGTATACGCAAATCACTTGCATACGAATTACTTGTATACAAATCATTTTGAACATGATATATTCTTATTAATCAGAAAATTTTAATAAATGGTGGTGAGATAATTATGGGAAAATTCGATATCTGTGTTCATTTTTTACTAGCGAAAGCTTTACAAAGAGTAAATCAAGTGAGTAAATCTAAGCTAGCCTCTTATGGTGTAACACCTGTACAATTTGCATTGCTTCGTCGGCTTTGGGAAAAGGATGGTCAATTTGGTTATGCTTTAGCTGAAAAACTTCTTATGGACAGTGCAACCATTACAGGAATAATCGATCGCTTGGAACAAAACGGGTTTATTGAACGGCGAGTGGATCCTAATGACCGCCGAAACAAGCTGGTTTTTCTGACAGAGAAAGGGAGATCTATGGAGGTTTCATTATGTGAAAAAATGGATGAAATGAATAAAGAAGTGATGTCCGATTTTGATGTGGAGGAAATTCAACAATTTAAGAAAATCCTTTTTGAAATTGGAATTAGTAACACGAATAAGGGAGTCTAAGGAAAGGGGGAGTGAAGGGATGATAAATGTGTACGATAGAGAAGACGTTACTTGTATTGAGGGGAGTTTTGAAAGGGCAGGACAAAAAGGAAGATCGGTATATGCATTTTTAGTAGACGGAATGTTAATTGATACCGGGTGCAAACACCTTGAATCTGATCTAATTCCATTTTATGAAAGCCATTCGATTGACCTGGTTACTTTAACTCATAGTCATGAGGATCATACAGGCACAGCTTCATGGTTCCAAGAAAACCGAAATGTTCCCATCTTTATTCATGAAAAAGGAATTAGCACTTGTGCGCAGCTCTGCCCGTATCCCAAATATCGTCAGATGGCTTGGGGGATACGAAAAGAGTTTACGGCCTTGCCGCTAGGAGAAACGATTCAAACTAAGAGTCAAGAGTGGAAAGTGATTTATACACCAGGTCATGCAGATGACCATATCTCGCTTTATCATGAAGACACAGGCAGGTTATTTACAGGTGACTTATATGTTGCACCGAAAACAAAGGTTATTATGAAAAGTGAATCAATCCGTTTAATAATGAATTCCATACGAATGCTGTTATCGTTTAATTTCGAAACGGTATTTTGCTCCCATTCAGGGTACATAAAAGACGGAAAAGAGATGCTGAGGCAAAAATTAAATTATCTTGAAAACCTTTGCGGTGAAGTAAAAGATTTACATGAAAAAGGATACACAATTAATGATATTGATAAAACACTTTTCCCGAAAAAGTATCCCATTGTGGCAGTTTCAGGGGGTGAATGGGACTCGGTGCATATCATTTCTTCCATTGTTTCAGATGCACCATTAGAATACTAGATTGATTATAAATAAAAAAATTATAAAGTAATGGGGGAAACAAATGTCTTCAATTATAATTGATTCTACCCAATCTGAAATGAAGGTGTCCTTTCAAGAGAATAAACTCATTTTCATTTGGAGTTTTACAACCTTGCTAGTTGTAATGAATACGACTATGTTTAATGTTGCATTGCCAGTTGTCATTCAGGAATTTTCCTTAAACTCATCCACTGCATCTTGGCTTGTTTCCGGTTATTCAATCATGTTTGCTATATCAACGTTGACATTTGGCAGGCTATCGGATTTTATTCCTCTCTCAAGACTTCTACTCCTCGGAATTAGCATTTTAGGAATAGCTTCGATCATCGGTTTCTTTTCCAATCATTTTATTTTATTATTAGGAGCTCGCATTCTTCAAGCTGCAGGGGCAGGAGCCGTGATGGGATTAAGCATGATCATGGCGGGGCGCTATATACCAATATCAAGGCGTGGAAAAGCAATGGCTTTTATTGCTTCTGCTGCTTCATTGGCATTTGGTTTAGGACCTGTAATAGGAGGACTAATAACTCAATACTTGGGATGGAATTATCTTTTCGCTATCACTGGATTTTCTATTCTATCTATTCCTTTCTTCCAAAGGTTACTACCTAAGGAAATTATTAAAAAAGGACATTTCGATCTATATGGTGCAATTCTAACGGGACTTAGTGTTACTGGCCTGTTACTTTCTCTCTCCACACTTTCATATGGTTTTTTATTAGCTACGGTTGTCCTATTGGCTGTAAGTTGGAGATATATGAATAAGAATAAAGAGCCGTTTATTCCACCAATACTCCTCAGAAATAAGCAATATACAAAACTTCTATTTATTAGTTGTTCAGCTTTTTTCATAAACTTTTCAAATCTGTTTTTAATGCCCATTATTCTGACGACTGTATTTAAAAAAACACCAGCAGAGGTAGGAATAATCATTTTTCCAGGAGCCATTTTGGCGGTGATTGCTGGACAAATCATTGGAAGAAAAATTGACCGCTTTGGCAATGCACTGGTAATCATTTTTGGGCAATTATTTTTATTAAGTGCCACTATCCTATTTGCGTTGTTAACAACCTTAGATCCCTATTTCATACTTTTAACCTATATGTTCGCAAGTGTGGGCTTTACAGCTATTTCATCGAGCATTTCAAACGAGATCACAAGAATCTTGCCCTTAGCTCAAATTGGGTCGGGGATAGGAATCGTCCAATTATTGCAATTTTTCGGAGCGGGGCTAGGAGTGACAGTTTCTGGCTTATTATTAACCCTTCAGGAAGGTTTATCCTCGGAAAATATTTATCGGAATATTTATATTGGCTATTCCTTTGTTATCATGATGTCTGTTTTCATGTACGGATTATATTACCGAAAAGCACGTTCGAGGAAAATGGAAGTCAACCAAATTGACATCCAATAACGGATTTTGTATAGTAGGTGCGAAGAATATGATTGGAGTGAATGGGTTGATTCCTAACTCTGAATTACAGCACTTAGACCTTATAGATTTGTTGAGCGAGCGACATAGTTTGGTCCGAAAGATTTCAGAAAAAGCATGGAATGATAACAGTGAGATTTATATTTCCAATTCTGAATGGTATATCATGGCCAGAATTTATAAGAAGAGACCGACCATTTCCTATGTTACCAAAAATGTAGAAATATCCCGCCAAGCCATTCATAAGTTTATTACAAATCTTTCTGAAAAAGGATTAGTGGAAATTGCAAACGTAGAAAACAACAAGAAAGATAAGTGTATCCAGCTAACAGCTTTAGGTGAGGAATGCTACGAAAAAAATGCAGAACTTAAAGCCCGGCTTGAGGATAAAATTGCAGAAAAAATAGGTTTGGAGCAAGTAAATATGCTTAAAAACCTATTAAAGTTAGAGTGGGGAATAGAACAATAAGGCCGGTTAAAAAGAAAACCACCACTTTGTCAACATGGTTGACAAAGTGGTGGTTTTTCTTTAAACTAAGTTAGTCAACTTGGTTGACAATAATGATATACTATAAAATTATTGAAGGGGTTTAATACGTGAATACACAAACAGGATCAATAGCAAAAAAACAAAGCAATTCAGTTTCGAGAACGACAACAGAAATCAAAACAGGCCCGATTATGGCTGCACTATTAGTGGCAGGCTTTGTCGGACTTTTTAGTGAAACGGCTTTAAATATCGCTTTAGGAGATTTAAGTCAAATCTTTCATGTTAGTGCTACTACGATTCAATGGCTTGCGACAGCCTATTTTCTTACTCTAGGCATTTTAGTCCCAGTTACAGGGATCTTGATGCAGAAATTTACAACTCGTCAAATGTTTATAGCAGCTGTAACGTTATTCATTTCCGGTACAATCCTAGCAGCCGCAGCACCTGTTTTTGGTGTATTACTTACGGGACGAATCGTTCAGGCGGCGGGTTTAGCAATTACTTTGCCATTAACGCAGAATGTTATATTTACAATCTTCCCTCCAAATAAACGTGGTGCGGCAATGGGGGTTATGGGCTTAGTTATGTTAGCTGGTCCTGCGCTTGGACCAACATTAGCCGGTCTAATCCTAGATACATTATCATGGCACTGGATTTTTTGGGTTACAATCCCTTTCTTACTATTCTCACTTATTTTCGGGCTCCTTTATTTACCGAATGTAAACGAGGTCCGTAAGGTTTCAATTGATGCAGCATCTATTATTCTTTCGACGATTGGATTCGGTGGTTTTGTTTATGGAGTGAGTGTTGGCGGTGAGCGCGGTTGGACGAATTCAACTGTTATGGTCTCTATCATTGCTGGGGTTTGTGCATTGATTCTTTTTTCAATTCGTCAAACGAAAATGAAGAATCCGATGCTGAATCTTAAAGCATTTCAATATCCTCAATTCGTGCTTGGTATTGTTATGAGTTTTATAACGTTTTTTAATATGTTGTCCATGCTTGTCATTTTGCCAATGTATATGCAAATGGCTTTAGTAATAGCTGCTTTTACAACTGGTTTAATCCTGCTGCCAGGAAGCCTGCTTAACTGTATATTAGCGCCAACCATTGGCCGTTTATTCGATGTATATGGTTCTAAAGCGATTATTACACCTGGAACTCTACTAGTAGCCCTTGGATATTTATTTTATTCCCAGTTTGGCATAGATACGGCTTTATGGATGATCGTGGGAACTCATATTATCATGATGTTAGGTATTGGAGCGGTACTTGCAAATGTACAAACAAACACGCTAAATTCCCTTCCGAGACAATACTATCCGGACGGGATTGCGTTAACACAAACAATCCAACAAGTAGCAGGTGCCGTTGGTATTGCAGTCATGGTATCGATCATGGCAGCCAAACAGAATAGTTCCTTAGCAGACATGGCGAATGTACCGACACAAGCAGCGGCGGCGGGATCTTCATTGGTATTTACAATCAGTTTAGGATTAGCGGTGATGAATGTAGTCCTGTCATTTTTTATCAAAAAGCCCAATCATTAGATATTAGGAGGTATTGAGTATTCCTATTTATCCGCCTGAACAGTATAATCAGGAATGGGAGTTGAATGAAATGAATAAAAAAGATATCGCTAATATTCGGAAACAATTTAAATTAGACAATTACAACCTGCAAATTCGAGAAATCTTTAATGTCTATGTACAGAAAGAATCAGGCGAGATTTACCATCATGTCAGCCAGCCGTTCCAAATGTTAGAACAAGAAGCGCAAGAATTATTTTTAACAAACTTTAAGAAGGTATTAACAGGGCAGCTTGATGCTAAACTGTTTGAGCTGAAATTCATTCGGGACGTGGAAGACAGCACCCAAATGTTCCTTTTCGAAGGATTACAGCAAGAGACAACCGATGATTGGAAAGAATACATGCTGGAAATCGTCTTGAAAATGTTTGCTAACACGAAATATGAATTTGATACAGTGGTGAGCTTTATCCGGGGAGAATACCGAAAAGCGACCCGGAAACGGAATACAGAAACCGAAGAAGGCGGGGATGATGAAGTCTATTCGAGCCCATTTATCCTTTGCAGTCTGAATAAAACGATTCAGCCGAAACGAGCTTTGACGTTTGATTATATTGAAAAAGAATTCAAATCGCATAACTTCTTTGATCCGATTATTAATTTAGATTCTCCATTATCCGGCTTTCTGTTCCCGGCTTTTAATGACAATGCGGCAGATGTGAACCATCTTCTCTATTGTGCAGGGAAAGCGAATCAACCGGATGGCAGATTTATTGAAGAAGTGCTAAATTGTGAAGAAATCATTACTGCCCAAGAAGATAAGGACTGCTTCGATTTTATCTTAAAAGAAGTGATGGGAGACGAAGTGGAATCCCGGGTCATTTCCAATGTGTATGAAGAAATCGATAAGCTGGTTCAAGAGAGTCAAGAAAATGAAGAAAGTGAAATTCCTACATTGGATTCTAAGGATATCGAACGCATTTTAACCGTAAGCGGCGTTGAAAATGTAGAGACCGCAAAAGTGGAACATGCCATTAAAAAAATCATAGATGATGAAAAATATGAATTCAAAGCAAGCAGCTTAGTTCCCAAAACTATAAAAATTGAGACGAAATTGGCCAATGTAACCATCAACCCGAAAGACCTGAAATATGTAAAATATATTACTTATGAAGGAAAACGATGCTTATTGCTGGAGGTCGACGAAGAGGTGGTCGTAGAAGGGTTCCGACTGGAATCGGAGACACTTGGATAATAGCAGTGAGTCCTTAAGGACAAAACTGACTTCGGGAGGAAGCAAAATGTCCTTAATAAGGCCTCTTAGGGACAAAACTGGCTTCAAGAGCAAGCGAAATGTCCCCAATAAGGCCTCTTGAGGACAAAACTGGCTTCGGAATAAAGCAAAATGTCCTTCATTATTCACAAAATCAAAAACGACGACTTTCTTGCAAATCTATTGAATGCTTGGAGTCGTCTTTTTTTAGTCTTTCATTGCCCGCGAGCTGACCCCCGCTTTTAAATTCTTTAACATCCGAAACAGCCCGACACTTTACTGATTTGAATTAAATATTGACTAAGTTGCTGCGGTGACCCTATTTTTTATTCAACTAAATTATTAGAAAAAGCACCAATAACATATATTGAAATGATAATATTTAATAAAAATGAGGTTGTAGCATGAATTAGAAAAGTGAGGTAATTATTTTGTTTTTTATCTTTCTTGGAACGGGGTGGTGTAAATCATGATGCCGATTTTTTCCATTTAGCTAGAGTTATAAAGGTTAACAAAAGTGCCGTTAGAAATAAATCATCTCTAATACACCCAAACCATATTATAATATGTGAAAACGATCAAAAATACTGAGGTAATTGCATATGAACATTTACATATCACTAAAATCCCTAGCAAAACGCAAAAACTTCATCACAAAACAACCCTACGAGATGCAAAAAAAGCCAAACACACTAAGAGAACTTATTACCCAAGTCGTAATACAAAACGTCGAACAGTTCAACAACAAAGCTAGCAATCCAGAAACACCACTAATAAACTTTCTTTCCAACTCAGACATCGAGCAGCAAGCCCAAGCCGGAAAAGTAGGCTTCCAAATTCTATATAATGACAAGCAAGCAGATCTAACGAAAGCAATCGAAACCGCCATCCAAGCCTTTGAAGACGGATTATACAGGGTGTTCATAAATGACGAAGAAACTGAGCAGCTAGATACCCTACTAGAGATAACAGAAGATGACGAAGTCGTGTTCATACGCCTGACCATGCTCACGGGCCGGATGTGGTAGGCTGACTACTGCACTAATCCAGAGGGACGTTCCTGTGATTCAAAAAGAACGAGGAAATCCGTCCCCCAAGTCCACCCAAAGGAGGATACGAAATGACGATAGAATCAAGCGGAAATTATTTAATAGATTATGAAGCAAAGATCGCAACACTCGATGAACAGGATCAAAAGCTAGCTAAACACATCCTAAAGTTCATGCAAACGGATTACTATAACCAGGACCGACATATTCGTCGCTTCACCAATACGCTCAACGAGCAAGCAGAAACTGACCAAGACAAGTTCAAACGGCTGGTGGACTTTACGCGGAATTTACTCGGCGATTACCACGCCACTGTCATGCAATACATCATCAATCACGCAATTGAGTATTCCTATTCAACGGGCTATAACCGGAGACCATTCCGCACGAAAAATATAACAGCCCACTTAAACAGAATCATCGAAAAGTGCGCATCACTCCATGATCTAGAAAAGCACCACGTAACCATCATGGACATTCTTACAAACCGAAACCTTGACCTTAACAACCAGGTGATCAGCGACATTATCGCCTTTGAGCTAGACCAGCAAAACGACGACGTGCTAAGCGCACTTAAAGAAATCATCTACGGTGACAACAACACTGCCCTCCTCACAAGAGAGATGATAAAGGGCATGCTGCTCAGCCATCGTGAGGAAGCCTATAGTATCATCGGCGAGCTCCTTGTGGCAGCGAGACTTCAAGAGGGTCTCCGCCAAAGTATCGTCGAAACAATGGATGAAGGTACACTTGCGGCTACAACATACCTGCTTAACGTTATCCTTGACAACAACCTAATACGATACAGCTCTGTTGTTAGAGCAATTGACGTGTGGACAGGCTTAACCCTTGAGGCAGAGCAAGCCCGCATCACCAAGCAAATGATTCAATACATCCATGAATGCCTAACAAATCCTGACCTCCGCAAGCGGTGGCTGCAGAGTGAGGATATGAACAAGCTGTACACAAGTCTATGGGCGAGTGCAGTATTCGAGGAGGAGGACCTCAAGCACCAGGTAAACGCGCTTATGGATAACGGAGAAACCTATCAGAAGATTGTCGCCCAATATATGCTCGCCCAGAGTCAGAACGACCTGCTTAAGTACACGATTGCCTCCAAGCATCTAGACGAAACCGACCATGAGCTCCAGGTCTTTCTCCTCACTAACTATACGTACGAGTGCTATTTTTCGTGGAACTGGAACCGTAAGACCAATCAGCATATTCATAAAATCGAGTTCGAACGCATTCCGGCACTTGAAGAAAGGTCCGAGCGATTACGCCAGTTCACTCTTTTAAAAACAATGTTAGACACTGCTCCGAAAAAAGAAATAACAATCAAATCCAGGGTTTTCAGTGGCTTAGAGGTAGCGTACTCTGCGGACTCCATCGCAAAAAAGATGCTTTACCTGATTGCCTATGATATGGACCAGGGACTCATCACGCAAATCATCGAGAAAAAAGACATGTACAACTCAGACACGAGAGGGTATTTACTCGATTGCTTTACTCAAGATCAATCCAACCCTCCTCAACGGGAGTATATTTTTGCATGCTTATCTGATAAAAGCATGACCAATCGTGAAAAAGCGATGACACGAATCCTAGATATAACCCTTACACCTGACGAAATAGACAAAGTTGAAGCAATCCTAAAATTAAAAACAGGAAACCTCCGTCAAAGTGCTATTAAGCTTTTACTAAAGCTAGTAGACGAAAAACTAGAAGAATCACTAGACCGACTTTTAATAAGCAAAAGTGAACTGCAACGGGTTGGCGGCCTTGAAATGATCTCAGAGTTAAAAGAAGCATCACTGGAAAAATTCAAAAAGGTAAAAGACAAATGGAAGGTTATCAAGGCTCCGACTGAAAAAGAAAAGCTATTAATCGACAAGTTTACAACAAAAGAGGAATATAACTTAAAGAACGGTTTCGGTCTATACGATCCAGAAAAACAATGCGAGTTGCCAACTGACCATATCCCAAAAGTCGAAACCAGTAACGTGTTCTCGACCGATTTTACAAGAATCCAAGAGATCTTAACTGGCCTTTCCGAGTTAATTCACGAGCATCGCGAGCACGAATATGAAGTCGATTGGTATGGTTATAAGGAAACGCACTTAGTGGGTACTACTCTAACACGGGGCCGAAACGTCAACATGCATGACAAGCGGGAGGGAATCGATGACCTGCCACTAGCTGAGGTTTGGAAGGACTATTATAAAACAACAAAAATCACTACACCTGAACTTATCGAGCTAAATGTCATGTTCAGTTTAGACCTAGTGTATCGCTATTATTATAAAAAGATTAACAACTGGGAAATGGATGACTATAAGAAGCCAAATGATTGGCGCAAGGAGTTTCTCGATAGCGTTTATCCATTAGAGAAGGTAAAGGCATTCTATACCTTTGCACCTGAGCTTCTTTATTATAGTCAGATGAACGAAATTGTATCGACTTATTTCCAGGACCTTAACAAAGAAGACATTTTCGAAACAGCAAGTAGGATGCTTCATACGATGATTGAGGCTATCCCTGAGGATAAGCGGAAGTCAGAGCGTCAGATGTATCAGCTGATTGCATACCCATGGCTAGATTGGGCAAAGGCAAATGTGTATGATGAGGCATCCAACAAAACCTACTTGCTTCTATTATATAGGTTATACACGATAAATAACTTCAAAAGATTTGGTCCAGACCTTGAGGAGTTAGTCCGAGCCTATGAACTACTGCTTATCGACGAGAATGAACTGACAAAAGAGCTATTAGGAAGAGAGAATAGTAGAGATCACATTTTAGAGCTAACAAATGCGAAGAAGGGCATCACGAAAGAGTATCCTTCCATTGCGTCGATAAAAGAAAAGGTCATCGCTCGTATCCTTGATATTGAACTAAAGCGTGGTGATCTCCAAACAGAGGTAACTCCACATGCAACAGGTATCATGTATTACGAGGGAATGGAGTATTTGATCACATTATTATCAGGGCTCGATAAAGAATCGTTCGTCCGTGGCTATTTCTATTACTATGACAATATGAATGTGACAAAGAAGGAAGCGTTGAGCCACTTACTACAAGTCTGTCACCCGAAGGAGGGCGAGAACGAGGAGCTGCTGGCACAACTTGTAAAAGAAAAGAAGATCGCTGACAAACGTTTACTTGAGGCTGCGATGTATGCACCACAATGGCTGGATATTGTAGCAGCATATTTAAAATGGGATGGGCTAAAGAGTACATCCTGGTATTTCCATGCGCATACGAACGAATCCTTCTCTGCTGAAAAAGAAACGATAGTTGCGCACTACTCACCGATCACTCCAGAGGAATTCCATGATGGTGCCTTTGATATTGATTGGTTCAAAGAGGCTTACGCGCAATTAGGTGAGGAGCGCTTCAATATATTATATGATTGTGCAAAATATATTTCAGCCGGTGCCAACCATCGCCGTGCCCAGCTTTTTGCTGATGCAACACTTGGTAAGCTAACCTTAGAGGATATGAAAACCTCTGTTGAAACGAAGCGAAACAAGGATCATTTGCTATGCTATAGCTTGATCCCAATCGAATCAGCAAACACAAATGATGTGCTAGAGCGCTATGAGTTCATACAGAAATTTTTCAAAGAAAGCAAGCAATTTGGAGCACAGCGACGTGCAAGTGAAGCAAAGATTGTTGCGATTGCACTAGATAACCTCGCTCGAAATGCAGGGTATAAGGATGTAACAAGACTACGCTGGAATATGGAAGCGCGGAAAATGGAAGAGGTCATGCACGTCCTAGAGCCAGTGGAGATTGACGATATGAGGGTTCAGCTAGTAATTGATGAAAATGGGAAGGGTGCCATCAAGATCATTAAAAACAACAAAGAGCTGAAATCTGTCCCACCAAAATATAAAAAGCATGAATACATCTTAGAGCTAAAAGAAGTAAACACAGGGCTGAAGGAGCAATATAGCCGAGCAAAAGAGGAGCTTGAACGCTCTATGGAGCTAGAAACACCATTCACATTACAGGAACTAGTCAACATGTTGAAAAATCCAGTTGTTGCTCCACTTGTGAAAAAGCTTGTGTTCAAGGCTGGGGACAAATTAGGCTTCTTTACTGGAGAAGAGCTTCAAACTCCAACAGGGGAAAGCTATCAGCTTCAAACAGACGATAAAGTGACCGTGGCTCACCCGGTTCACCTATATGAAAGCGGCAGCTGGAGTGACTACCAGCGTTATCTATTTGATCAGCAAATCAAGCAGCCATTCAAACAGGTATTCCGTGAACTATACCGACTAAATGCAGACGAAGAAGCAGCGGGAACAGAATCCAGACGCTATGCAGGACACCAAATTCAGCCAAAGAAAGCTGTTGCCCTGTTAAAAAATCGTATGTGGACCGTTAACTATGAAGAAGGACTGCAAAAGGTCTATCACAAAGAAAACATCATTGCAAAAATCTATGCAATTGCAGACTGGTTCTCACCTTCTGACGTCGAAAGCCCAACCCTTGAAACGGTTGAATTCTTTGATCGAAACACCAATAAAAGCTTAGAGTTAATCAAAATTCCAAAAATCATCTTATCTGAAACAATGAGAGATGTAGACCTAGTCGTAAGTGTCGCCCATGTTGGCGGCGTTGACCCAGAATCAAGCCTAACAACAATTGAAATGAGAGCAGCCATCCTACAGGAATCTTTAAGATTAATGAAAATTAACAATGTAAGAATCGAAGGAAACTTCGCACTTATAAAAGGAAATCTCGGAGAATACGGTGTCCACTTAGGAAGTGGCATGGCCTACAAGCAAGCAAGTGGAAACCTGAACATCCTACCAGTTCACTCGCAGCATAGAGGAAAGCTCTTCCTACCATTCCTAGATGAAGATCCAAAAACTGCGGAGATCCTATCAAAGGTCATGATGCTAGCGGAGGATAAGAATATCAAGGATCCAAGTGTATTGGAGCAGTTAAGACATACGAAGGGGGGGAATATTCAATAAGGTAATGGAGTAGTTGAGGAGTTAAAGAAGGAATCGCAGCTGCGATTCCTTTTGTTGTGGTACTAACCACGATAGTTTAAGAAGAAAATTAAATCCTATTCTAGACAGAATGAGTTTTGTTTTCTTCACTAGTAGTCGCTGTATTAGTATCAATAAGTGTGCTCAATCTTTTTGCAACCAATGGCATAAAGTTTTTAAGAATCGGACCTCCCACACAAACGGTAAAGATAGTCCCAATACCAATTGGACCATTGAATATGAAAGCCATTGTCAGGAATAGAAGATAAATTAATGTTTTAGAGATCATCATACTCATTCCAGCTAATTCTCTAATTATTAGCATGAAATGGTCAACAGGCATTGGTGCAAAATTTGTGTTTAAATATATTGCTGTTCCTAAGCCTATAATAACTATGCCTATTCCAAAACAAACAAGTTTACTTAACAATAATTTGGGGGTTATAAGATTTTGTAATAAAAACAGCCACATATCAATACCAATACCCGTTATAAAAGCTGTCAACAATCCCAAAATTTCTGGTCTTTGTCTTTTTAAAAATGAATTACAACAAATTAGTATTAAAGCGATGATGATTTCCCAACTTCCCACAGTAAGCCCCACATTTATTGATAGACCGACCAAAAGTGCATCAAAAGGTGAAGTCCCAAGGTCTGATTGTATCGTTAAAGAAATACCAAGGGTTAATACTAAAATTCCTAATACATAGACAACATATTTAACTTTATTCGACCTCATTTCATTTTTTAGTAGGTAATTTTTTTAGCATGAGAATATGTGGAATTCCATCTTCTATAAAGATTGTAGATGAAGTTCTAAACCCTAGTTTTTTATAAAATCCTTCCGCCTGCTTTTGGCCATGTAATTTAATCTGCGATGCTCCCCATTCTTCCGCTATTTCTTCTAACTCTTTTATAATGATTTTTCCGAGCCCAAATTTACGGAAAGGTTCAAGGATGCAGATTCTCTCCAATTTACCTACTCCATCCATAAACCGTATTCTTCCCGTTCCGACTGGTTGTTCATTGTAATGGACTAGGATATGTTCGCATAGTCCATTAAGTGCATCAAATTGATCAAATTCATCTTCTAGTGGTACGCCTTGTTCCTTCACAAATACTTGTTTTCGAATTGCAAATGCTGCCCTTAAATCTTCATCAATCGTTATTCTTTTTACAAACATTTTTTTCAGTCCTTTTACATAATTATTTTGTTGCAAATGCAATAAAAATAGGTTAAATTTAATTTATATCAATTTTATAGTAAATGCAACAAAAAAATAGGTTAAGGAGATAATTATGCAAGAAATTTTACGAGAAATTGGAATGATTGCAAGGGCATTAGATTCTATAAGTAATATTGAATTCAAAGAATATGACCTTACAAAAGGGCAGTATCTATACTTGGTGCGTATATGTGAAAACCCAGGAGTCATTCAAGAAAAATTAGCTGAGATGATAAAAGTAGATCGAACAACTACAGCACGTGCTATAAAAAAGCTTGAAATGAATGGTTTTATTGAAAAGAGAGATGATCAACATAACCAAAAAATAAAAAAACTATTTCCAACAGAGAAAGGGAAAAATGTTTTTCCTTTTATAAAAAGAGAAAACGATTATTCCAATATCGTTGCATTAGAGGGGTTTTCCGAAGGAGAAGTAGAAACCATTTTCAATCTTCTTCAAAGAGTAAGAAAAAATGTAGAAAAAGATTGGGAATTTGTAAAAAAGGGAAACAAGAGGAATTATTGATATATTAAGGAGCGGCATATTAAAATGACTATTAATATAAATCAGTGTAACCTTGAGGATTTACACAAACTTCAAGAAGTTAGTTATGAAACATTCAATGAAACATTTATGCATCAGAACTCACCCGAAAATATGACTGCCTATTTGGAGAGGGCGTTTAACTTAAAACAATTAGAAAAAGAATTATCCAATATTTCTTCACAATTCTTTTTTGTTTATTTTAATAATGAAGTCGCAGGATATTTAAAGGTCAATACCAACGATGCCCAGTCTGAAGCAATGGGTAATGAATCACTTGAAATCGAGAGGATTTATATAAAGAACAAATTTCAAAAACATGGGCTTGGTAAATATCTACTAAATAAAGCACTGGAAATTGCGATGGAAAGTAATAAAAAGAAAATCTGGCTTGGCGTATGGGAAAAAAATGAAAATGCGATTGCTTTTTATAAGAAAATGGGGTTTGTTCAAACTGGAGCCCATTCTTTTTATATGGGGGATGAAGAACAAATAGACTTTATCATGACTAAGCCACTCTAACAACTTTTTTGAAGGAATCAGCAGTATATGTAGAAATAAAGCCACCTGTATTTCATATACAATTTATGAAATACAGGTGGCTTTCTTTTAACTAGTAACGGAAATTCCTATTTTAGTGTTTTTATGTATATTCTCCGTGCCGGCATCCAATGCAGTCTTGTAATATAAGCATTTATGCTCAATGACTTCCATTGTTTTTTTTAGTTCTTCCATTTGTGCTTCTACAGTAGCTTTTCGTTCTAAAAACATGTCATATCTTTGTTGCAATGTGGAATCCCCATCAGAACACCAATCAATGAAATATTTAATTTCCTTGATTGGCATACCGGTTGATTTAAGACATTCAATTACTTTCAAAGCGGCAATATCGGATTCTTTAAACAATCGTATTCCGCTGGATGTCCGTTCTACAAAAGGCAAAAGACCCTCCTTGTCGTAGTAACGCAGGGTATATGGTGTAAGATTCAATTCTTTTGCAACTTCTCCGATAGAATATGTTTTCATCATTTATCTCCTATTCTGATTGATATAGACTTCGAGTTAACTCTAAGAGTTTATGGGATTTTATCACGGTATTTGCTGTATGTCAAAGACGTCCGACAGATCAAATGTTTTTTTAATTAACAGATTGACTTAGAGTTGACTATAAGGGTTAACATTAATTTTGCAAGAGAAAAGAGTAGGGATAAGAGTGATTGAAGGAGAAAGCATTAATGCCCGGTACAACCTAATTCTCTTGAAAAAATATAATTTATCGGAGGTTTTTTTATGATAACTGCTAAAGCACGAGCTGTAGATGGACCAGACAAACCCTTTCGAGTAGCTGAAATTAATCGACGCGACCTTGATTTGCATGATGTTCTAATTGAAATTAAATTTGCCGGTATTTGCCATTCTGACATCCATACTGCTCATGGCGAATGGGGTCCCGTGAACTATCCACTCGTACCTGGACACGAGATTGCGGGGATCGTCACGGAAGTAGGAGCAGAGGTCACAAAGTACAAAGTCGGTGACCGAGTTGGGGTCGGATGTATGGTGGACTCCTGTGGAAAATGTGAAAACTGCCGCCGAGGGGAGGAACAATACTGTCTAAATGGAAATGTCCCTACCTACAATGGTGTTGATAAATATGGAGAGCCAACACAAGGTGGCTATTCTACTCATATTGTCGTAACGGAGGAATTCGTAGTGAGAATTCCCGATAGCATTGAACTTGACGCCGCAGCACCCTTACTCTGTGCGGGAATTACGACATATTCTCCACTTAACCATTGGGGAGCCGGTCCAGGAAAGAAAGTAGCGGTTGTTGGTATGGGAGGTCTTGGTCATATGGCCGTTAAGATCGCACATGCGATGGGTGCCGAGGTCACGGTTCTATCACAATCATTAAGTAAAAAGGACGACGGCTTGCAATTCGGCGCAGACAACTACTATGCCACAAGCGATCCAGAAACATTCCAGAAACTTGCCAGATCCTTTGACTTAATTATTAACACGGTAAGTGCGAAAATTGACATTAATGCATATTTCTCCTTGCTGACTCTGGATGGTACTCTAGTAAACGTGGGTGCGCCAGCAGAGCCATTGTCAGTAAATGTGTTTTCTCTCATCGGTCATCGCCGTTCATTTGCAGGTTCAATGATTGGCGGTATTCGTGAAACTCAAGAAATGTTGGAATTCTGTGCGAAACACAACATTGTTCCTAAGATTGAAGTAATTTCAGCCAACCAAATTGACGAAGCCTACGAACGCGTATTAGCTTCCGATGTGAAGTATCGTTTCGTAATTGATACCAGCACAATGTGATTTGCGTAAATGATAAATTCTATGGTTATTTCGAGGATGTCCCAAAAGCCTAGCTTTTAGGACATCTTTTTTTATATATGTAACAAGAATACATATATTTGTATATTTATAAATAGAAACCCTTCGATCCATGGCGAAAAAATCAGCACCCTATTCAAATATATGAAAACGCTTACCTAAATTTCAGAATAAATATTCAAAAAAGTATGCAAAAAAAGATTGTCAAATGACCTTTTTTTAACTATAATCAAGTTATTAAATAGATGTGAGAAAATATAACATGAGACAGAGAGGTAATGTAACATGACTGAAACACTTATTTCAAATGTACCTGTAGATACTGCAATTCTTGAACAAATCAAAGAGACGATTAAAGAAAAAAGTGTGGAACTATTACACTTACAATTTGTCGATATTGAAGGAATTCTTAAGCACGTTACGGTAACAACTGAACAATTAGAAGATGTAGTCGAAGGCAAAATGATGTTTGATGGTTCTTCGATTAAGGGCTTTTCCCCAATTAATAAATCGGACCTTTACCTGCAACCAGATCTTAATACATTTGCTGTTCTTCCTTGGACAGTCGAAACTAATTATTCAGAAGCACGCTTCTTATGCTCTGTAAAGAATCCTGATGGAAGTCTTTTTGAAGGGGATACTAGAAACGTTCTCAAGAAAACCGTTGACCGTGCCGCTGACAATGGCTATACCATTTCAGTTGGACCAGAATTAGAATTTTTCCTTTTTAAAACAGACGAAAATGGTTATGCAACTCAAGAACTCGGGGATAAAGCAGGCTATTTCGAACCATCTCCACATGATCTTGGCGAGCGCGTTCGCTTAGAAATCTACCGTGCGTTAAAAGCAATGGGCTTTACGATTGAAGCCTCACACCACGAAGTAGCAGAAGGGCAGCATGAGATTAACTTTAAATATGCGGATGTCCTAACGGCTGCTGACCTTGCTACTACATATAAATGGGTCGTGAAGACGGTAGCGAAGAAATTCGGACTACATGCTACCTTCATGCCAAAACCAGTTTTTGGAATCAACGGATCTGGAATGCATGTTAATATGTCCTTCTTTGAAGGAAGCGAAAATGTCTTCTTTGATCCTTCAGATGAATTACAATTATCGGAAAAAGCATATCAATTTATTGCAGGTGTTCTTGAAAACGTGAAGAGCTTTACAGCAGTAACGAACCCGCTTGTAAATTCTTATAAGCGTTTAGTGCCTGGATATGAAGCGCCTTGTTATATTGCTTGGTCTGCTTCCAACCGTTCAGCTCTCATTCGAATTCCAGCTAAAAAAGGCTTGGCTACACGTGTGGAATTACGTTGTCCAGATCCATCGTCTAACCCATACCTAACCTTTGCAGTTATTGCCTCTGCAGGCTTAGACGGTATCGAAAAAGGACTTGAAGCACCAGCTCCAATTAATGAAGATATCTTCCACATGAATGAAGAGGAGCGAGCGTTCCGCGGAATCGAAAACCTGCCTGGCAGCCTAGCAGCCGCTATCAAGGAACTAGAATCAGGAGAAATTGCTGCTAATACACTGGGCGAGCACGTATACAACGAATATGTTTCCTTGAAGAAAGCCGAATGGGATAGCTATCGTACAGCTGTTCATACGTGGGAAATTGAAAATTATCATTCCAAATTCTAATAAAATACTTAAAAGGAGCCTATTTGGGCTCCTTTATTTGTTGGTTAGAGAAGAATTCACCTTGAATGAAATAATCGTTATTGTAAAAAATAAAAAAAGCAATGGACATTAAATTTGGAGGTAATAAAATGCCTAAGGTTGAAGTTTCTTGTGCGATCGCTAACTGTACGTATTATGGGGAAGGTAATGTTTGTACAGCTGAAAAAATCATGGTGGAACTAGATAGTCATGCCAGATATGATACGGAAATGTCTTCCGAATTAGGTGAAAAGAATCATCAGGATAAAGCTGTCAACTCAGCTGAAACATGTTGTAAAACATTTGAACCAAAACGAAGCGGATTTTAGAATTATTTTTCAAAAATATCATGCACATATCTTAACCTCTCACATATAGTAACTTCTGTGAGTATTTTGTTTGAGAGGAAGAAAAAGATATGAATAATAATGACTTCATTTTAAAAAACGAGTTAAAAGATGGAGAGAATGGATATAAGATCATTGAAATTAATGTATCTGATCCATCTGAAAATTTATTTGCAGTCGTGACTCCAATTAAAAAGCAATAAGAAAAAGCAGCGCGTACTTTGAATAATGAATAATGGAATAGGAGATAGAAAATGCTATAGAGGTAGAAGGAGTGTTAAAAGTCAGGGGGATTCTACCTTGTTGCAACCTCTAGTAAAATCTGTTCCTAATTTGTTTACAATCGGAAATTTATTATGCGGGGTATTTTCAATTACCTTCAATATGAGCGGTTATTTGAAAATGGCCTGCATTTTTATTTTCTTATCGGCAGTCCTAGATCTTCTGGATGGACGAATTGCGAGAAAATTAAAGGTGAATAGTGAATTTGGGGTAGAATTGGATTCATTAGCTGACATTGTTAGCTTTGGCGTCGCTCCTGCCCTTCTTTTTCATTCGCTGGCAGCGCCATCATTTTTTACCTCATTAGCCTTTATTCTTTTTCCTACGATGGGGGCATTAAGGTTGGCAAGGTTTAGCATCAAACCAACCATTGGGTACTTTAAGGGGCTGCCTATTCCTGCTGCTGGACTACCCTTAGCCGGAATGGGATTATTTCTATACAGCAATGCATGGATTACCATGATCCTGGCTCTTTTAATGGTAAGTCCCATTAAAGTTAAAAAAATATAATTTTTGTTAAAAAAGCTTGTCGCCTTTTTGAAAAGGGACTAGCTTTTTTGCTTTGGCTCTGTTAAACGATATTGTTTTTTTATACTTTGTTGATTGGAGCGGAAGGCACTCGACTCCTGCGGGAGTACGGGTCTGGGGAGACCCCACGGGCGCTAAAAGCGCCGAGGAGGCTCCCCGGCACGCCCGCGGAAAGCGAGCGCCTGGAGCGGAAATCAACAACCAAATTTAACAGAGCCTTTGCTTTTTTTCTGAGAATTTTTGGTAAAATAGCATTACAATAAAGAAGATAAAGGAGGTAAAAGTTAAATGATTGCGACACAATACAAGATAACCTTGCCAAGTGACTATGATATGAATATTATCAAAAACAGAGTAAGAGATAATGGTCATAAAACAGATGGATTTGAAGATCTCAAATTTAAACTGTATTTGGTAACAGAAAAGGGGACCAATAATAATATTCAAAATAGTTATTGTCCATTATATCTATGGAATGGCAGCAACGGGCTAAACAAGTTTTTATTTAATGGCTATTATGACAATATTTTACGATCTTTTGGCTGGCAGCGCGTAAATGTTGGAATTCCTCTAATTGATACGACTACATCGAAAATCAAAGAAAATAGGTATCTATTTCAAATCAAAAGAAAAATCCAACCACAGGAAAGTTTAAATAACTTAATAGAATCAATCGGAGAAAATATCCCAAAAATGGACCATGCAGAATATTTAGTTATCTATAACCCGGATATGTGGGAGTATGATGTCCTTTACTTTTTGAGCGATTTAGGCGGGGGAACAAAAATGGATGGAGTACTATATAACATTCTTCATATATCAGAAGGAGAACATTTTTATTAGGAATTCATCTCGAATCAAATCTCAAGACGGCACCCTGTGATTCAGGTGCCGTCTAAATTATTGGGGATCAACACTTTTACTGTCTAAAAAATTGCTAAGAGTTTCTTTATTTTTCTGGAAGTCCACGTCTAATACTTCACCAAGCTCATCAATATTTTTATTTTGAAAACTGCCCTCTTCAGGGATACGCAAAGTTTCTACATTTCTGCCTTTTTTAGTGAGCATGTCCTTGCCCATCGCCAAAAGAGTGGAGCTATCAATATTTGTATCTATGTATGTATTCAAAAGTCCTATTAGCTCAGGAAGTTTTATGATACTATGTAGTCCTACAGCTTGTTCAGTCAATTTTGAGACCACTTCCTGCTGTCTCTCGATCCGGCCGAAATCACTTAAACTGTCATGTCGGAAACGGACATATCCTAGCAGCTCTTTACCATGTAGTTGTTGTTTACCTTCTTCTAATGTCATACCTATTCCATAAGACATCTCATGTGGTACGTCTACTTCAATCCCTTTGGGAACAAGAAGATCGACAGCTTTTTCAAATCCTTTAAAGTCAACAATCGCATAATATTGTATATCTAACCCAAAATTTTCTTTTATGGTTTCACTTAATAACTCATGTCCTCCAAAAGCATAAGCTGCATTTAATTTTTGCTGCCCATGTTCAGGAACAGAGACTAACATATCACGCATTAGCGAAATTAGTTTCATTTTATGAGTTTGTGGATCATAATGGGCAACCATAATGGTATCCGTACGGGCATGATCCTCACCCCGTGAGTCACTTCCTAATAACAGAACATTAATGGCACTTAAATTTTGTTTCTCTTCTTGAACTGAAGGTTTTCCCTCCTTTTTTTGAAGTGGATGATCAAGCACCTGCATGGTTCCCTCAATGTATTGAAAAACTTGAAAAATACCAGCTGCAAGGATTCCTAATAAAAGGAAGGCACCAAACACTCTACCCCATTTAACTCTTTTTCTTTTCTTTCTCGTCCGTTCCAAACTTTGCACCACCTAGGTTGAATTAAAGATACAAACCCCCTTGAAATAGTGATTATCCCATATTTAGGTTACATTTCCTTGATATTCTGATTACATTTTTCTTAATTTAATAACCTCGCCATACTTAATCGTGGCGAGGTTATTTTCAACTTAGCTTTACAATCGATAAGGAAGCCGCATTTATACTTTGGCCAGCAAGCATAGTTAATAGGGTATCTGTTGAGGAACCTATATTTCTAAGCTGGAGGGTGGAATTTTTGTGAATATGGATAATCGCTTGTCCTACAAGCATTAGAGTAGCGTTATCCACTTGTCTTGTAATGCCAAAGTTAGTAAGATTATCTTGGACCAATGAATGATTCAAGATAATACCATAAACCGAAGTGGAAGCGAGACCATCTAATAGTAAAGTATACTCTATCTTATAGTCTCCGGATTCCAAGATGGTTAAAGAACCTTTTTGTTGGGAAAATCTTATATTTTCCAATGGCCCATGTTGATTAAAACGGATATTTTCATCTTTTTTTACAAATATCTTATCTGTACCCGTGAGTGTTACAAATCCATAGGCCGCTGAGGAATTCTTTGAGTTTTGATCCGACACTATTTATTCACCACCTTTATAAGCTATTAATATATGATATTAGAAAATGCTAGAAATGTTTGTACGGTAGAATTAAAGTTTTATGGTAATCTGCAATAATTGTTATTTAAAAAAGGCAATTACTGACGAGAAAGCGATTTTATATTTGATAATAATGTATAATGTAGGATAAAAAGGGAGGGATTTTCATGTTACATATCGGAATTATTGGCTTAGGAGCAATTGGTCAACGCTTAATTAAAAAATTCAAGGAACATCCCGATGTTGAAATCACAGCCGTTTGTGATCATTTAGAGTCACTAGCTTGTGATACAGCTAAAGTACTTGGTGGTGTTCAAGCTTATACAGACTATAAAAGCTTGATTGCTGATCAACAGGTCGACCTTGTCTATGTCGCAGTACCACCGAAATTTCATCATCCCATTGTGATGGATGTCCTGAAAGCGAAAAAGCACGTCCTATGTGAGAAGCCTTTAGCAAACTCATTGGATGAAGCAAAAGAGATGGCTCAAGCTGCAAAAGAAGCAGGTGTCATCCATGCGATGAACTTCCCGCTTAATTATGAGCAAGCAGCCACTAAATTTGCGGAATTGATAGGCCAAAAATACGTTGGCAAGCTGCGCCGATTACAACTCACCATGCATTTTCCAGAATGGCCGCGTTTATGGCAAAAAAATGACTGGGTAGGCGAGAGAGAGCAAGGTGGATTTGTTCTAGAGGTCGGTGTTCATTTTATCCAACAAACCTTAAAGCTATTTGGGGGCATCAAAAATATCCAAACCCGCTTAGAATTGCCAAATGATCCGCAAAAATGTGAGACTGGTGTGGTCGCAACGGGTGAGCTTGAAGATGGAACTCCGGTTTTAATCGAAGGCTTAAGCCACATAGCTGGTAAAGAACATATCGGGTTTACTGCCTTTGGATCAGAAGGAATATTATCACTAGAAAACTGGGGTGATTTAAGAGGGGGAAAAAATGGTGGAGAACTAAATCCCATTTCGTTTGTTGAAACAAAACCCAATCGCTTAATAGACGAATTAGTAAAAGCGGCAAATGGCCAGGAAGCAGAGCTTTATGATTTTGAAGTGGGGTATCTAGCACAAAATATTCTTGAAGAACTGCGGAAAATGTAAAGGTATTGAAAAATGAATTAATAAACGTTTCTTACATTATGTAAGGGGCGTTTTTTGGTTTTTTGATTGTTCCAATTATTGACAGGGTATTTTCATTTCAATAAAATTAGTTCATATGGAATGATAGGGGCTTTTACATGAAAGTTGTATTTAATGATTTTTTAAGTATTTTGATTCATCAAACAGACCTGACCCTAACCAGCTATATCAAAGCCAAGCTAGCACCGTTAAATATTGCGCCTGAACAAAATTTAATTTTGATGCTTCTCTGGAAAAAGGACGGGTTGACACAAAATGAAATTGCCAAAAAGCTCGAAAAAGATAAGACCAATGTTGCCCGTATGATATGCAATCTTGAAAAAAAAGGATTTATCACTAGACATATAAATGAAATTGACAATCGTTCGTTTCATGTATTTCTCACTGAAAATGGCAAAAAACTTGGTGAAATCATCAAACCGCTGGCGGAAGAATTCAACCGTACGGTGTGTGCAGGTATTTCAGATGAAGAACAACAAATTGTTAAACAAGTATTGTTAAAAATGAGACAAAACGTGGAAGTGAAATGTATTGAGCCAGAATAGTTGCACATGCAACTATTTTTTTGTTAGAATGAGCAGGTCTTGTAGTTGCTATAGCAACTAATATGATAGTTTTTTAATTATGAAGGGATTGGATAGAAATGACAAAAGTATTGTATATCACGGCTCATCCGCATGATCACTCTCAGTCATATAGTATGGCAGTTGGAAACTCATTTATTGAAACTTATAAACAAGTAAATCCAACTGATGAAATTGTGCATATTGATCTTTATAAAGAAAATATTCCACATATTGATGCTGACGTATTTAGCGGATGGGGGAAACTTCGTTCAGGGCAAGGCTTTGATGAGCTTTCTTCAGGGGAGAAAGCAAAAGTGAGCCGACTCTCTGAATTATCGGAACAATTTATTGCAGCCGATAAATATGTATTTGTAACCCCGCTTTGGAATTTTTCATTCCCGCCAGTCATGAAAGCATATCTTGATGCAGTAGCTGTTGCTGGCAAAACGTTTAAATACACAGAACAAGGTCCAGTTGGTTTATTGACTGATAAAAAGGCGCTGCATATTCAAGCTCGCGGAGGTTTTTATTCTGAAGGTCCCGCAGCTGAATTGGAAATGGGACACCGTTATCTAAATGTGATCATGCAATTCTTTGGAGTTCCATCCTTTGAAGGAATCTTTGTAGAGGGACAAAATGCTATGCCGGATAAAGCACAAGAAATTAAAGAAAATGCTATAGCTCGGGCAAAGGATTTAGCACATACCTTTTAATTTTGCACAAGAGTCAGCCTTAGGGTTGGCTTTTTTATTTTCCATAGTTTTGATAAAAAAGGGCTATCTCCCATGGAGCAGCCCTTTTGCTTCTTATAGTGATTGTTCGAGATCATACCAATAATAAGATAGTGTTTCCATGCCTTTATCGAAATTCTCTAAGTTGAAATGTTCGTTCGGTGCATGGAAATTTTCGTCTGGTAATCCGAATCCCATCAAAACTACTGGTTTTTCTAAAATTTGATCGAAAGCGGCCACAATTGGAATCGAACCACCTCCACGTGTATAAGAGGTCGGTACTTTATACACTTTTTCATAAGCTCTTCCGGCAGCTTGAATGGCCGAATGATCAAATGGTGTAACATATGCGGGGCCTTTATCAAAAAGAGACACATTGACCGTTACTCCCGGTGGGGTATGGGACTGTACATGTTTTTGTAGGTGTTCCACAATCTCATCAGGATCTTGATCAGGTACGAGTCGGCAGGTGATTTTGGCATGTGCTTCCGCTGGGAGAACAGTTTTAATGCCTTCACTTTGAAAGCCGCTATAAATGCCGTTTACTTCTAGCGTTGGCCGGACCCAATTTCTTTCTAAGGTGGTATAGCCTTCTTCCCCAAACATTTCAGGAACACCTAATTGATCAATAAAAGACTGATCGGTAATCCCCAGTGATTCATAAGCCGCTTTTTCGGCAGGGGTTAAGTCCGCTACTTTATCGTAAAAGCCATCCACTGTGATTTGTCCTTTCTCGTTGTGGAATGAATTCACAATCGCCACTAGAGCATGGATAGGATTTTGAATCATCCCTCCGAATAATCCGGAATGGAGGTCGCTTTTTGGACCTTTTACATCAATTTGTATTCCACATAATCCTCTTAATCCATAGCAAATGGCTGGCTTGCCTCGCTCCATCATGCTCGTATCAGAAATAACAATCACATCAGACGATAATAATTCCTTGTTTTCCTCAACGAATAAAGGCAGGTTAGGGCTTCCGATTTCCTCTTCGCCCTCAATTAGGAATTTAACATTAATCGGCAGGGTTCCAGTTGTTTTAAAAATGGCTTGCAACACTTTGAGGTGCATGAACACCTGGCCTTTGTCATCACTAGCCCCGCGTGCGTAGAGCTTCTCATCGCGAATTTCTGCCTCAAATGGAGGGTTGTCCCATAAATGAAGTGGGTCAACAGGTTGAACATCGTAGTGGCCATAAATCAGAACTGTCGGTTTTCCTTCTGCGTTTAACCATTCGCCATAAACTACTGGGTGGCCCTTCGTTTGGTGGACTTCAACCTTTTCCATACCGATTTCTTGAAGTGACTCCGCAACCCAATTGGCTGCTTTTTGAACATCATCCTTATGCTCAGGAAGAGAGCTAATACTCGGAATTGCCAAAAACTCCTTTAATTCAGCTAAATGCTTATCTCTGTTTTCCGAAAGGTATGTAAGAATTGCTTGATCCATGAAATACACTCCTTATTAATTTGTCTCCTTTATATCTATTTCTTTCTAAATAGAATTTTTCCTTCTTAGATCAAGAGCAATTCATTTGTATGTTGGTTTTCTATTTGAACATGTTGATAGGGAAGTTTAAGATTGTCCGAGATGAAGGGGAAAAAAGGGAGACGAACAGTGGCGAGTTCAGAGTGCCGTTAACAAAGAAAAATGAGTAGCAAGGGTTCTGTCTATGGGTCATTGCCCGAAAGTGAGGAATTTTCGTCTTTAAGGTAAATGAACGGCAGTTTCATTGCCCCAGGGAGGATAATTTTTGTCCCTAAGGTAAATGAAAGGCGGATTTTTTCCCCGAGGGAGGGCAGTTCAAGATTCATATTCAGAAACCGTTACTTTTAATGAAGATGAACCGAATACGGATGCACCAGATGTAATCGAAACAGCCTCTTCTAATGAGGATTTTACAAATATTGATAACGACACATATGAAGAAGAGGATAACTCATCCTTCAATTGGCTCTGGCTGATCCTCCCTTTGGCAGCGATAGTGATCGTTCGATTTTTATTACGGAGAACTAAGAAATAGAAGAAGGGATCATATCAAAAATCCCAAATCACAATTTAGAAGAATTTTATCCAAACAAACGCAGACAATAGTAAAAAAATAAACAAATGAGGTGAACAAATGAAGGATAATGAAAAAGACCCACAATTTCAAAGTGGTGAAATGGCCAATAAAGAGTTTAAAGGACTTTATGGACTTGATCCGGAAATGAGTTTACTTTCGGTGAATTTTGCAAGTGGAGAGAACTCATATTTAAACGAACATTATCAGGAGGATCCAAACGAAAACTCCGAATGCAACAATAATGATTAATAAAAAGGGGGTCAATTCTATTTGTATAGATGTGACCCCTTTTTATCATCAGGCTTTTTCTAATTGGTTAACCCTTTCCAATATTCTTCGTTTTCGGAATAACATCTGACCAGCCTCGGCGACATCTCCAATGGAGGAACGATTAATAAAGGCACCAAATATCATTCCGGCAATCGGGATCATTTGAAAAAGCTTTTTCCAGCCAAAATTATCACGATAAGTAGTCACAACTTCGCGCCATCCCTGTAATTGTGAAATCATTTGATTGTTCCGATTTTCTTCCTGAAAGGAAGATAGCTCTTCTAAAATAGCCTTTTTCCCAACAATATCGGAGGACGAAAATTGCAGACATTTTACAATAAATATCCTTTCCACCTTATCTTTAGGATCAAATCCGTAACTAATGGCCATCTCTTGCAATACTTTAAGGGACAATCCTAATAGGACAGGAACATCAATTGCTAAAGTAAAAATCCCGCCAATCCCTGTTGTTGCTCCTTGGATGGTTGCAAATTTTGTTCGTGAATTTTTGATTTCATTTGCAACCTCATCCATCTTGCTTAGGGGAAACTGGTCCAGATCCTCGATTCGCAGTAGATCCTGCCCAGGTAAAGATTCTTTCGGGGAAAACTTCTTTAGAATGCTTTCTTCCTTAACTAAATATTGTCCGCCCGTTTGTATGTAATTTCCTAATTCATCAATCGCCAATCCAATTTTTTCTTGGATGAATTTAGGCGTAATTTTATCCAGCAGTTTAAAGGGCAGACGGCCAATTTTTTCCCAAAACCATAAATCCTTTTGCGCGTTCTCCCAATCCTCAATCTTCTTTAATTCTGTCTTTAAAAAATCAGTTGTTTCCAACATAAACCAACTCCAAATGTTTTTAAAAAATAGATTTTATTAGTATACGTATAAAATACAAAGGAGTTTCAAATATTTCAAAACACATTGAAGTTGGATATCGAAATTTCTATTTTACACTGGTTATGTTTACATGATCATGATCCCCGACAATTAATATATCAACAATATTTAAAAACAAACCATGTTCAACAACGCCAGTCATATTTTTTAAAAATAAACTTAATTGTGCCATATTTTCTATTGCCTTCAAATGCAGGTCTACAATATAATTCCCGCTATCCGTTTTGTAGATTTCCTTTTGCTTCATTCTTAATTGAGGATGAAGTTGATGACTTTCCAGCGTTTGTAGTACATGAATATATCCAAAGGGAACGATTTCTACAGGTAAAGGGAAATGTCCGATATTTTGTGTTACCTTACTTGAATCAGCAACCCAAATAACCTTGTCTGAAATAGAAGCAACAACTTTTTCAAACAGCAGTGCACCGCCGCCGCCTTTAATTCCATTAAATTTGTGGTCTACCTCATCTACTCCATCGATGGTTAAATCAATTCTGTCGATCTCATTAATCGATAATAAGGGAATTCCTAGCTGTTCACACAATGCTGTTGTCGATTTAGAGGTAGAAACACCCTTGATTTTTAACCCATTCTTTACTAGCTCTCCCAACTTCATCAAACTGTAATAAACAGTAGAACCGGTACCCAATCCAACTGTCATTCCTTCTTTAATGTAGCGAACTGCTTCTTCGCCAGCTAATAGTTTTTCCTTCAAATTCATTCCCTCATTTTTAAAAAATTATCCTTCAATATATTTTATACATTTCTAGCCTCAAATAAAAAAAAAGTGACCTAAAGCCACTTTATTAAGGTAAAGCATTTTTATTATGAGCATTCATCACAGCAATAAACCTTATGACCTTTTACATCCTTTTCTACATAGATGAAATAAGGTTCACCAAAGTCAATTGGAAGTCCACAATGTATACAAAAAATGGTGTCTTCATAAGGGAGAATGCATTCCTCGTCCAACCTAACACCTCCATAATGATAATTTTATAGCAGAAGCTGAAAAGAGGTTGTCCTAAATTTCAAGTAAAGAATTTAATAGTTTTTATATTTAATATATTTTATGCAAAAAAAAGAGAAAGGTATTACGGATTTCTGAACTTTTTCTATTTTTATTATTGGGTTAAAATATACCTTAATGGGGAGAAGAACTTTTCTGGGGTTATATGGTGATAGTAGATTTTTGTGTAAAAGGGTTCAGCGGATGCCTTCTGCACTACATTCGTCTACAGTGCATGGGACGATCCGCCTTCTGTATATTATTTACGGTTGTTAATAAAGTTTACGACATCTCCAACCGTTTGAAGTGTCTTTGCAACTTTGTCACTTATTTCGATCGCAAATTCATCTTCAATTTCCATCGTCAGATTTACCATATCTAGCGAATCAGCTACGAAATCATTTTTGAATGATGATTCTGGTTTAATTTCCTCCATATTGACACCCAGTTGGTCTGAGATAATGGGTTTTAACTTTTCAAATGTGGTCATTGCAGTATCCTCCTATGTATATCATAGACACCATTATAACAAGCTAATTTGTTACGTAAAACATAAATCTATTTCCAATTAACAAATATGGGCTTTTAATCCTTATTCTTATATATTATATGGTAATCTAGAATTAATTTAATGGTTAATGCTATTTCAAAAGTAATGAAGGGAATAGAACAAATGGATGAACAGGACTGGATAATCTTAAAGGTGCTTTACGAAAAAAAGAATATCACGAAAACGGCAGAGAGTTTATATTTATCCCAACCATCCTTAACGAAAAAAATTCAACAAATAGAGAAGGACTATCAAGCAGAAATTGTTAAACGGGGAACAAAAGGTGTTCACTTTACACCCCAAGGAGAATATTTAGCTCAATGTGCGGATGAAATGCTGTATCGTCTCCAACAAATTAAGGATACAGTATCAAATATGGATGAAGAGGTTAGCGGAACCTTACGATTAGGGGTTTCAAATTACATAACAAGGCACAAGCTGCCACACCTTTTAAAGCTTTTTCGTGAACAGTTCCCAAAAGTAAATTATAAAGTGACGACGGGATGGAGCAGGGATGTGTTCAATCTTGTTTATAATGGGGATGTTCATATTGGGATGGTCCGTGGTGACTATCAATGGTCAGATTCAAAAATTCTACTCTTTGAAGAAAATCTCTGTATAGTATCATTAGAAAAAATTGAACTTCGTGACCTGCCTTTACTACCGAGAATTGAATATGAAACAGATGCTTTACTTAAGACGATGATTGATAATTGGTGGAGCGGGGAATTTTCACAGACACCTTTTATTGGCATGGAAGTGGATAAAGCCGATACATGTAAAGAAATGGTAGTGAACGGTTTGGGATATGGAATTCTTCCCAGTGTTCTTGTTCAGGAGCATCAAAACCTTAATCAGATCATTCTTAAAGATAAAAAAGGGAATCCGATTATAAGAAGAACATGGATGTTCTATCATGAGAAATCTCTTGAGACCAACGTAATTAAAGAGTTTGTAGAATTTGTGAAACAATTGGATTTTAAATCTACTATATAAGAAAGCGTGGGCAAATGCTCAGGCTTTTTTTCTTTGAGAAAATTAGGAAGTGTTGTTATTCCTTTTTTGAATGGATATCGATAATTTATTAGTATTTCAACTGTTTGGATATTGTTTTTAAAATGAAATGGATGAGGGGGAGAGGAATTGGAGGGCAATTCAACGAAACTGATTTCATTTTTAATGAAGTATGAAGGGAAAGATTTCGATGCCATCCTAAAGGATGAAATCGAAGGGACTGTAGGATTTAGTTTTACGAGCTACATTAATAAGGCGAAAATTCATATCCAGGCTGGGAGAATAACAGTCAGCGAACCGAAAACAGGAAAATACTTTTGCCTGCCGCTTTGCGGCATCAAACAGATTTGGGGAGAAACCAGTGGACAGTATGACATTGCATTAACCATAAAATATCACAATGACTATTGCATCTTTATACAAATATTTGAACCTTATTATTCTTAAAATGGAGAGGATGATTTTATGGGCCTTTTATTTCATATTACTTTGAATGTTATTTTACCCATATTTGCTCTTATTGGAGTTGGAGCTTTTCTACATAGAAAGTTTAAATTAGACATGAATACCTTATCTAAATTAAATTCCTATTTACTTATGCCTGCTGTGAGTTTTTCCAATGTGTATCAGAGTAAAATAAGAGGAGATACACTCCTGGATATTCTTAGTTTCCTTATCATACAAAGTCTTTGTCTAATGGTCGTCAGCACAGGAATATCTAAAATGGCGAGATTAGAGAGCAGTCTGTCGGCTACCTTTAAAAACAGTGTAGTCCTTAGCAATTCGGGTAACTTTGGATTACCTGTCAGTCAGGTTGTTTTTCAGCAAAATCCTCTTGGACTATCGATACAAGTTGTGGTCATGATTTTTCAAAATCTACTAACCTATACTTATGGATTATTTAATTCTGTTTCGGTTGATAAGGCAAAATTTCAAGCGATAAAGGCATTTTTGAAAAATCCTGTCTTCTACGCTTTTTTGTTAGGAGTTTTTCTCCATGCGGTTTCAATAAGAATTCCAGAATACATTTGGACTCCTATTAAAAATACTTCAAACGCATTTTTAGCAATCGCACTAATTACACTTGGTGCACAAAGTGCTTTCCTAAAAATAAGAAATTTTTCGCTCCCTTTAGTTCTTAGCCTTATTGGACGGCTTATCCTGTCACCATGTATTGCGTTCATCATTATTTTAGCATTACACCTGGAGGGGACAACTGCACAGTCATTGTTAATAGCGAGTTCTTTTCCAACTTCAAGAAATAGTTCTTTGTTTGCACTGGAGTATGGAAATCATCCTGAATATGCAGCACAAACCGTTTTATTATCTACAGTATTCAGTATGATGACAGTAACCTCAGTAATTTTTTCTGCTCATCTGTTATTTTCTTAAATAGTTATGAGTTAGTTTAAAAACAAAAAACGAACGCACCATTACGGTGGTTCGTTTTTTGCGGTGTCTAGTCTTAATTGTTGTCTTTTACAGCCAGCCCAATGATCATCACTATAAGTGTAAGCAACTGGATCATAACCTCAAGGCTTATCCTAGCTCCCCTCCTAACCTAAGTGAGTTTCATCCCTCTGGCTTCTCCATGTAAAAGTTAAGACTTACGTTTCCTATTAACATAGATATTCTTTAAAACAAGTTTTATGACTAGACACTAGTTGGTTTACAGTTAAATATAATTTGCTTTTTCGAGAATATCCTTTATGTTTTTCAGTTGAAAAGCTCCGTATATTCTATCTCGGGATGTGAGTTCATGAATAAAATACTGTTGTAATTGCTCTTGATTCGTAATCCGCTTTACGATACTGTTATCCGACCAATCGTGGAGTTCCTTTTCATCGTGATTAAAAAACACCAAAGTGTTGATCCATGTTTTAATTTCTTGACTTTGTAAATAATTGGATAAGAGGACGGCTGTCTGTTGAATCTGACAAATAGGGTTATCTAATGTTTTTACCGTTAATTCTCCCGAATTACCCTTATCAAAAATGAGCGTTTTCTCTTTTTCACGGTCAACTAAATCTGTTAAGAAAGAAAACTTGTGGCTGCCCATCCTATCTAATCCCATGACAATATGGCCTTTCCAGTGTTTGGTTTCTATTAAGTAGATCCCAGTTGATAAAAGTACAAGGTGATCGATCTGCTTGATAGTTTCGTTTCCTTCCGGGATAAAAATATTTGGCATGATAATCATTTCATCTGGTGGAATGATTCTTTTTCGAATTAAATCATTTTTAAAATTTTCTAGTATTTGATGGGTTTTGATTTCCCCAGGGTTTCGATAATTTTTTCGGATCTCTTCCTTTTCAATCAACAGCTTTTCTATTTCTCGTTGGTAGGATTCAGACAAAAGGAATACTCTCTCATCATAGGTGGTGGCTGCCGTTTCCATAGAAGCTTTTTGTATTTCCTTCAATGCAGCAAGCTCTTCGAAATGGTTGTTTCTTAATTCTTTTTGTTTAGCCTTTTCTTTTTTTACTGTATAACCTAACCAGGCAGCTGATGCAGCGAGTAATAGTGTCGAAATAATTAACCAGATCATTGCTTTTCTCCTTTTTCTGCAGAAATCGATACGGTTTATCGAACATCTTCCATTTGTGCTATATTATAACAATTTTTTTGACAATCGACTAAGAAATTGAAATTTAATTATAAAATGGTAAATTCATACCATACAATGTTTTTCCATCTTTAATCATTTTTGTGGAGGTATCCAATTTGGGAGATTTGGCTAACGAAATTGTTCCCTTACCACAGTCGTTTTTTGAACAGTCTACAATTGAACTGGCAAAGGCTTTACTTGGATGTCTCCTTGTGAGAGAAACGAGCGAGGGGATAGCTGCTGGATATATTGTGGAATCAGAAGCCTACATCGGTCCAAGTGATCGGGCGGCACACAGCTTTAATAACAGACGGACGGCAAGAACGGAGGTCATGTTCCATCGTTCCGGCCTTGCCTATACTTATTTAATGCATACACATTGCCTTTTCAATGTAGTCAGCGGAGGAGAAGAAAATCCTGAAGCCGTTTTGATTCGGGCCCTTGAACCCGTATACGGCATCGGACTGATGAAAAACAGGAGAGGCATTGATGATGTGAGAAAACTGACGGACGGACCCGGTAAACTGACAAAATCATTGGGAATTACAATGGCCGACTATGGACACCCATTGACTATTTCGCCATTATATATTGCCAAAGGCTTCCGTCCGGAAAGCATATCCGCTGGGAAACGGATTGGAATTGATAATTCTGGTGAGGCCAGGGATTATCCTTGGCGATTCTGGGTTACGAGTAATAAATTTGTTTCTAGGCATCAAAAGGCTGAGTATGTGATTGATCAACACAACTAAGGGCGGCATTTCTTAGTTTACGCCAGCCTCCAACGTCACACTTTTATAGAAAAAGGGGGTTATGGAATAGGCTGATAATAATCCGTTAGAGATTATATCTTCTTTTTTAACCTCCTTATACTGAAATTGCACTTGTACTTCTTTTTCTAAAGGAGACACCGAAAGCGAGACCGTTTCTTGATCAGACCATTTGACTTGGATTGGCTTATTTTTGGCAAACGAGAAAGAAGGGGAGATGCCGTTATGATAAAAGGGATGCTCTTTTTCTTTTTTTGCTCCGGGTTCGTTTAAGCAAATATATAGTGAGAGGTTATCGCAGAATTTTAAGATGCTTAGATGGTACTGTAACTGCTTTTCCTTATTCATTTTTCCTAATATCCCACAATGTTTTAATAATTGCAGCTGCCTAGTGATTTCATCCTCTACAAATTTTGATCCGATTGGATCCTCTTCATATTGAAGAAACGAGACATAATGTAAACTGCAAAGAAGACTGGCATATTTGCTCATTTTTTCGACTTCATCGATCCCTTTTTTGTAATAAGCAACTTTTAAATCAAGGGGGAAATCTATAAATGAGTGCGGTTTTTGCTTGTTGCTATTCCATAAAGGAGCGGCATCTGGTTCGATCCAGCCTCGATCATGTTCATAAATACCAAGCACCACTTCCGCTTTTCTTTCCACGCCATTAAAATAAGAATCCTTCCAATTTTGCGCAATTTCCCCTGATATTTTGGCGTGGTCATGCTGGGTGATCATGATAAAGCTATGTTCCCGTTCGCGAATAATCATTTTTCTCAACCTTTCTGCTTTTTTCGTTATTGTATAAGATGTATATTAAAATTCATTTCAAAGGATTATTTATTTTTTGCAAAACGAAAAAATCCAGCTCAATGTAGGAGCCGGACTTGTTATGTTTGCTTTAATTCTAACCTTCTCGCAACAAGTGACAACCCATAATTTACGATAAAGTACATGAATGCCACCAGGAGAAAAACAGGTATCACATAGGATCCCTTTTGGGCGTAAATGATTTGTCCGTTGTGCAATAAATCTGGCAACGCGATGACGACAGCTAATGATGTATCTTTAAGCAATGAAATAAATTGGCTGACAATAGGAGGAACCATTCTTCTCAGAGCTTGGGGCATAATGATGTAACGTAAGGTCTGCAGGTAGCTAAGCCCTGAAGCACGTCCTGCTTCGATCTGGCCTTTTTCGATGGAATTCAATCCGCTTCGGATAATTTCTGACAGCATGGCTGATTCAAAAACAGTTAATGCTGCGATCGCGGCAGTCGTAATTTCCATTTCAATACCGATTTCAGGCAAGGCAAAATAGGTGAAGAATATGATCAGCAACAAAGGAAGGTTGCGAATCGTTTCAACCAACACAGCAAGTAAAGGAGAGACGACTGGAATCTGCATATACCTTAGCGTGCCAATAAGACCGCCAATAAGGAAGCTGAGCACAATGGAAATGGCAGCAACTTTTAAAGTGATCCCGAAACCCTCTAGCAAAAATTTCAAATTGTCGAATGTGTAGACTTCCATGAAAGGGGCTAGAAAATCCATTACTGAACCTCCTTAATTACTTCTTGCCAGGCGCTTTTCTAAAAATCGGACGCCAAGACTTAATGGAATGGTTAAAACTAAATAAAATAAGGCTACAAAAATATAAGTATCAAAAGTGACGTATGTTTTTGCCGATATTAAATCCCCTTGATACATTAAATCGCCGCCTGCGACAACAGCTAACAAGGATGAATTTTTTACTAAATTAATAAATTGGTTGCCAAGGGGAGGGATAACGATTTTTATAGCTTGGGGGAGTATAATCCATCTCATGGCCTGACCGTAACTCAAGCCTGTCGATCTGGCGGCTTCCATTTGTCCCTTAGGTACTGACAGTATTCCGGCCCGGATGGCTTCAGCAATGAAAGCAGTAGTGTAGACGGTTAATCCGATGGTTCCAGCAATCATTCCGCCAAAGTTTCCGGCTAGGTAGGTGAAAAACACTATAAGCAGTACAGGTATATTTCGGATAAATTCAATATAAGCCGTCCCCAGCCAGTTAAGGGGTTTAATGGGGGCAATTCTCATGATGGCCAGAAGGGTTCCTAAAATAAAGCTGCTTAATAAAGCTATTAAACTAGAAATAAGGGTAATTTTTAAGCCTTCTAAAAAGGAATCCAGATGATTCGTTAGTATCGTGAAATCCAGCAATCGATCTCCTCCTCATAAATCAGGAAGGGAAGGTCCGTTTTAGACAGACGACTCCCCATCCTGACGAGAAACCGGGTTTAAATCATTATTTTTGGCTATTTTCGTAAAGAAATTAGTTTTTTACAGCGAATAAACTCCTTTAACAAAAGAGCCTTAATTTTTAATCCATTTCTTCTTAATTTCATCGTATTTTCCAGAGTCCTTCAGGCTTTTTAATGCTTTATTCAACGCATCGACAAGCTCTTGATTGCCTTTTTTAACGGCGATTCCGTACGGCTCTTGGGTGAAAGTTCCTCCAACCAGTTCAAAGGACGGATCTTCTTCGGCCATACCATAAAGGATGGAATCATCTGTAGTCAGGGCATCACCCTTACCAGCCTTTAAAGCGGTAAAAGCTTCAGCATAGTTTTCGTATTCGAGAACAGTGGTTTCAGGTGCCTTCTCACGAATATTGATTGCAGATGTTGAGCCTTTCACCGCCAGCACCGTCGTGCCTTTTTTCAAGTCTTGCAATCCTTGAATCTTGCTGCCTTTTTTTACAAGCAGGGATTGACCGGCATCAAAATAGACGTCAGTGAAATCCACTTCTTTTTTACGTTCTTCCGTGATGGTCATCGTGGCGACCACTGCATCCACCTTGCCGTTATTCAGGAGGCCTACCCTCGTTTTCGAAGTCACTTCAACGTACTCCGGCTTAACATCCTTACCAAACATTTCCTCTGCCAACGCTTTGGAAAGATCGATATCGAATCCTTCAACCTTACCAGTCTTTGGATTTTTCAATCCAAACAAACGAGTGTCATACTTAACGCCAAACACGATTTTTTTATCTTCTTTGATCTTGGCAAGCACATCCTTGCTGGAACCAGAAGTGGCCTTGTCCTTCCCGCAGCCGGCTAGAAATAGGGCAGCCACTATGGTTACCAACACCATTTTTACGAAATGTTTAGTTTTGAACAATTCATTTCCCTCCCATTAATGATTTAAAATACGGCTGAGAAATAGACGAGCCCGTTCTTCACGTGGATTCTCATAAAATTCAGCCGGAACTGCTTCTTCCAAAATTCTCCCTTCATCCATAAAGACAATTCGATCAGCAACTTCCCGGGCAAAGCCCATTTCATGGGTGACGACGACCATCGTCATTCCTTCTTTTGCGAGGGATTTCATTACATCCAAGACTTCACCTATCATTTCGGGATCTAGTGCCGAGGTAGGTTCGTCAAAAAGCATGATTTGCGGTTTCATGGCAAGGCCGCGAGCTATGGCAACACGCTGCTGCTGGCCGCCGGAAAGCTGAGATGGATAGGCTTCCGCCTTACCTAATATCCCAACTTTATCTAGATAATGTTTGGCTGTTTCCTTCGCTTCCTTTTCGGATTGGCCTAATACTTTTTTGGGAGCTAAAGTAATATTTTCAAGCACCGTTTTGTGGGGATATAAATAAAAATGCTGAAAAACCATGCCGATATTCCGCCGCAGCTGATTAATATCTGTTTTTTTATCTCCAACAGATATCCCGTTTACGGTGAGCTTCCCGTCCGAGATGGTTTCCAAATGATTGATACAACGCAGCAATGTACTTTTACCGGAACCGGAAGGACCAATTACGACAACAACTTCACCTTGATGGATGGTAAGATTAACATCTTTTAAGACGTGAAAATCTCCATAAAACTTATTTACCCGTTCAAATACAATCATTTATGACCTCCTGTTCTAAAACCTATTAGTGGTGAGAGTTCTAATTTGGAAAATTTTAGAATCAATTAGAGTATATTCAGGCCTTGTCCAAATCAAACCGCGACCTTTTACTCGTTTTAGCTAGGAGTTTTTAACTAAATGAAAAATATGTAAAAGAGGATACTGCTGATATATGTTTGGTGTAAAGGTGTGCCAAAAATGGCGCACCTTTTAAAAATGGGGTATAAACATGAAGGGTTAATGCTGAGGCAAATTTCAAATTTAATAATATTAGTCGCAAATATTTAAAAATACATCGGCAATACATTGAACGGCGCAGAAGCATTTTAAATCCACTGTAACACAGTCGTTGCTTGCCATGAATCGATCTACTTGGCAGACTTTACTAAGATCGATACAGCATCTGTCTTTGCTGGACACAAGAAAGACTGGACAAAATCTGCCTTTGTCGCCATTACCAGGTACTAATACTCGAAGGGTAGCACAGCAGTTATCAAAGACATCTTCTACACGGAAGAAGATAGATACACATGCTTCGTTTTCACCACTAAAAAATGCATGAAATGGAGTACCATCAGCATTTGATAAAACGAAAACACGAGTATCGAACGGTTCACTTTCTGTTGGTGATACTAATGAACCAAGAGGCTCATTAAAACAACTAGAACACCCTGTACATTCCGTTGGACTAACAGCATTGTTTTGTATGTCATTTATGGTCCGAACGACCTCACACACACAGTGACCATCAAAATCATGGCCCATTCTATTTCCCATATATGTTTCCTCCTTCATTTTAATAAATTGTCTTACATTAATAACATACGCTAACCGTATAGGGACGGTTCTCGCGGTTCAACAAGAGAGGCTTGGCCACAAGCCCAAGTACTGTCCCCCTGTCTAAAACTTGACTAGTATAAAAGTTTTGTTTAATCTTAATATCCCATGCTTGCAAAATTGAAACGAGAGGTGAGGAGTGAATAGGATGAGCGCCCAGGATCAAGTGTCTGTACGTGACCATAAAGACTATCAAGCAGAAGTAGAACGTTTAGAGTTTACTAAGGAGTATATCCGAACTGTTTTAGACATTTCGAAGGGGAATAAGGAATTTTTCGTTGAAAATATGAAACAATCTTTTGCCGAGCTGAATTCTAGGGATAGCAGTACAAGCTATACCGATCTCCTCGCGAATGCAAGTTTCCTTGAATTAGCGGAAAGTGAACTCAAAAGGTTAGAAAGCGTAATTGGCAAACCCTATTTTTCAAGGATTGATTTTACAAGCGATAGTACGAAAAAGGAAGAGTCGTTGTACATAGGTAAGGTGTCCTTGTTCGACCGGGTGACACAGCAGCCGATTATCGTCGATTGGAGATCGCCGATTGCAAATGTCTACTATGACGGACGGCTGGGTGAAGTGTCTTATGAAGCTTATGGTGAGACGCAAACCGGATATTTAGCTTTAAAGAGACAGTATGAAATTGTCAATGGTTTATTAAAAGAAATCAGGGACATCGATTTAACGACACATGATGAACTTTTACAGAAATCCTTGTCTGGCAAAGCGGACAATCGATTAACCGAAATCGTGGCGACTATTCAAAATGAGCAAAATGAAGTAATCCGGGCATCATTGAAACACCCAATTATCGTGCAAGGGGCCGCCGGAAGCGGGAAAACAACAATCGCACTCCATAGAATATCCTACTTTCTCTATTCCTTAGGTTATCAATTTCCTCCAGAAAAATTAATGATACTCGCACCAAACCGACTATTTATTGATTATATATCTGCTGTCCTGCCGGAACTCGGAGTCAACAAGATTAATCAAACCACCTTTATTGATTTTATGAGAAGCTGCCTTGGCCAGAAAATAAAATTATTTTCTCCTAATTCCAAGCTGATGAAGCTCCTCGAAGATACCGGGAAAAATAAGTCAATCAAATGGGTTTCAAGCTTCAAGGGTTCACTCGAATTTAAGGAATTAATTAGAAATTATGTGAATGAATTGGAATTAAATCTTGCTCCAAGCAAGGATTTCATCGTTGAAAAATCCGTTCTGATGAAGGCACAAAAACTCAAAACACTATTTTTAAAAGAATATACTTATTTACCAATCTATAAACGGGTTGGAAAAATAAAAACATTATTAGAAAGTGATTTAAAAAAGAAAAAATCCATCATGTTATCAAACCTTAACAAGAAATATGAAGAAGCACTTGAGAAGTTTGTTTATAGCAGAAGACTAGAGCCGGAAATAAGACAACAAAAAGTGGTTAACCTGATGGATAAGAAAGAACAAAGGATAAAGAGGGTAGAGCAGGAGTCAAAAGTAGCTGTCAAAAAATATATGGAAGCGTTTGTCATGAAAGATATTTTTACTTTGTATAAGGAACTAATGTCTTCTCCCGAACGGCTCAACAAGCATTCCGCTACGCTTACACAACAAGAATGCAAGCTTCTAAGTAAATATTGTCAGACGATTTTTGAGCGAGACGCCTACGAACTTGAAGATTTAGCCCCGATCTTTTATATGAAGGCAAAATTGGAAGGGATCGATGAAAAATATAAGATGCGCAGTATTTTCATTGATGAAGCGCAGGATTACAGCTATTTTCAATTTGCCGCATTAAAAGAAGGCTTTGATACAGACCTGTTTACCATTGTCGGGGATTTGGCTCAAGGAATCCATTCCTATCGCGGAATGAATAGCTGGACACCAGTATTAAAAGATATCTTCCCGAATGCGAATTATCAAGCCTTACAAAAAAGCTACCGAACAACCGTTGAAATTATGAATTTGGCAAATGATATCCTTAAGTTAATTGACCAAGATCTGCCGAAGGTTGAACCCGTTATTCGTCATGGCCAAAAACCATTGTTTAAAAAGATGGACCCCACGAATCAGGAACAGATAAGGCTGCAGGTCGAACAAGATATAGCCTCACTTAAAGAGGAAGAGCTTCACTCCATCGCGATTATTGGACGGACTGATAGAGAGTGTCGAAGAATCCATCAGCTCTTTAAAAATAGTCAGCTTCCGATTCAATTATTAGAAGAAAGAGAAGAAATGAAGAAGGGACATATTGTGATTTTACCTTCTTATTTATCTAAAGGGTTGGAGTTTGATTCCGTGTTAATCGTATGCCTGGAAGAACCATACTCACAAGTAGACCTAGACATCAAATTGTTATACGTGTCAATGACAAGACCGATGCATCGATTGTATTTGTATGGGAAAGATCCGTCAGACTTTTTATTAAATAGGACGGAATCTTTACATTTCGATTCTTAAAGTAAGCTTCAAGAAAAGCAGGTATTGGGCATGTATGAGCTCAGTTACCTGCTTTTTTATGCTTCGCTGCAATATTTTACTGTAAAACAAAAATTTACAGTTGACTTTATCAACTGTAACGTTTAAATTTACAGTATAGAAACTGTAAAATTTATTATTACAATTCATTTTTGATAAAAAATTTTAGGGGTGTGTAAACTATGGTAACTCTTTATATAACACCAAGCTGTGGGTCATGCCGAAAAGCAAAAGCTTGGCTTGAAGAGCATCAAATTGAATATATCGAACGAAACATTTTATCTGATTCGCTTACAGTCGATGAGATAAAATCAATTCTCCGGTTAACAGAAGAGGGGACTAGTGAAATTGTTTCGACTAACTCAAAGGCTTTTCAGGAATTAAATGTAAATCTGGAATCTCTGCCGCTTAATGAATTTTATCAATTAATCATAGAGAATCCAAAAATGTTGCGCCGGCCTATTATCCTAGATGAAAAACGATTACAAGTAGGGTATAACGAGGACGAAATTCGCAGCTTTCTGCCCCGTAAGCTTCGTACATTTTTGAATACGGAATTACAAAGACTCGCTAATTGATCTGGTTTTTAAAAGGAGGAAGTAAGAAATGATTGAAGTATTCGTTACAGTTCATTATAAAGATCGAAATTATCAAACCAACGTTATTGTGGAAAAAGATACGACTTGGAAAAAAATTAAACGGATAGCAGAAGAACAAGTCAAAAAGCAATGGAACGTATAACCGAGCTAAATGCTTGACTAGTTAATCAGTTATGTTTAGTATTACAGTCGTTGATTAATATTTCATATAGATACAGATAATACATGTAAGTGATTTTAAGGAGGAAGCCATGAATAGTGATTATACCCTTGCCATTCATAGTTTAACTTATCTTGCGCTTCAGCCGGACCGAATGTCAACAAGTGATGCTATTTCCGAAAGTGCCGGAGTGCATCCGGTTCGTATACGAAAAGTGTTAAGTTTGTTAAAAAAACATGGATTCATTAAATCGAAAGAGGGAACTGGCGGCGGATTTATTTTTGCGCTTGATCAAAGTGAAGTGAATCTTTGGGATATATATAAAATTACTTCAGAAGGTGCTCTGCAGCCTAAATGTCCTGAATCAAATGAACAATGCATTGTAGGCGCGAACATGCAAAGAGTCCTCTGCAGCATTTTCTTAGGTGCTGAAGAATATATGGGCGAATATTTAATGAATTATACAATTAAAGAGGTTGTTGATCTTGTTAGAAAGCGGCTATGACCGAATAGCATGGCTGCATATTTTTTTATGGTAAATGTAATAAAAAAAATTACAGATAAGTGAAGGTGAAAAGGTATGTTTTTAAAACCAGGTGACTGGATTAAGGGAGAATCACTAGATGGTGAATTAATCATTGGATATATTGATTCACTGTTACCTGATATCCCGGACGGGGCAGTAAAGGTTACTGTCGTAACAAGTGATAATAATAAAAAGATAGGAAAAACAATTCCTTTTTTAAATAAACAGCTTAAAGCACTACCTGTTTCCAATGTGACCAATAAGACTCAAATTCAATTCCTCATCGACTTGGCATTAGCAACAGGTGATAAGGAATGGTTTATGGAACTTTCTTCTGAATTAAACTCCATGAAGCAGCATGCTATGGAGTAATACTTTTACGATTTAAAATGGAGGAAGAGTATGTCAGAAAAAAAGATTTAAAAATACAAAAGCTGGGCTTTCCATGGCAAACGGAGGATCCGTTCCTTGCAACGATGTATCATAAAGATTCTTATCCTCCGGGGAACGACATGCAAGGACCAAGCACTTCATTAGAAGGCAGGAACCTAGGCGAAGATTTTACGTTGCGTGATGGCTTTCGAATGTATCATGGAAAAACGGTTCCAGGTTTCCCTGCGCATCCTCATTGTGGATTTGAAACGGTAACAGTTGTTTTAGAAGGATTTGTCGATCATTTTGATTCCATGGGAGCATCGGGTCGTTATGGCGATGGAGATGTGCAATGGCTGACCACCGGAAAGGGCTGTCAGCATACAGAAATGTTCCCGCTGGTTCACCAAGATAAAGGCAACCCGCTTGAGCTCTTTCAAATTTGGCTAAACCTTCCAGCAAAAAATAAATCAGCTGATCCAGATTATAAAATGCTGTGGGCAGAGGATATACCTGTGATCCAGTCTATCGGTTCAAATGGGAAGAAAACAACGGTGAAACTGGTAGCAGGGAGATTGCAGGGGAAGAGTAGTTTAGAGCCAACCGATGCCTCTTGGGCCAAGGACTCTAACCACCATGTGGGCATTTATCTCATTCATATGGAGCCGAACGCCACTTTCACATTGCCATCTGTTTCGGAAACATTAAACAGAAATTTATATTATTATCAAGGTGATGAAATTATTATAGATGGTAATGTTATTCCAGTTTCTCACCGGGTAAAACTGGCAGGTGACCAAGAAATCGAGATCACAAATGGAGCGATTGAGGGATATATCCTGGTTCTCGAAGGGGAACCGATCCAAGAACCGGTCGTGCAATATGGGCCTTTCGTCATGACAACCGAGCAGGAGATTCGTGATGCATTTAGCGAGTTTCGACGAACACAGTTCGGGGGCTGGCCATGGGGCCGTCTTGATCCGGTCAACGAGCTTGGCGCTGGAAGATTTGCCCGCGATAAGGATGGGAATATTGAAAAGAGATAATCTCCACAAGGAAGAGTTGGAAGTTTTTTGGAATTGCAATGTGATTAAATAATATGTAATAAGCAAATATAGACCTCGTTGGAAAAAGTGTAACTTTTTTCAACGAGGTTTAATAATTGGAAAGATATTTTTATATCAAACCCTTAACCACGAGCCAAAGGGAATAGTTCCTTAAATGTTGTTGAATGAACAGAAAGCAATATCGTAAGCTTCTTCGAGTTCTGTCAGTACTTGCTCCTTGGTTTCTCCTTCCTGAAGGAAAATATGGCCAATCACTGAGGTGATTTTTTGTGATGCGTCATCAATCGATGACCAGCCAACCTCAATTGTGTCAGGAATTAGAGTGTCATCCTTACCCCAGATAAAAATGGACATACCCCCAGATTCTAGGATATCAGTAAAAAATTGCACCTTATTATTAATGACCATACATAACACTCCTAAATTAGAATATTAACGTCATCGTACTAATAAAACTATCATAACACATTTCCATATTGGTATATAATGGGGATAAAGTGATAATTAATTTGCTCTGAAGGAGGTACTGGTGTGTTTATTGGTCACTATTCAGTCAGTTATGTTTTGAAAAGGAAGGACAATGGCATCCCTTTATGGCATTTATTTTTAGCTACTCAATTTATAGACATTGTATGGAGTATATTCATTTTTCTTGGAATTGAAAAAACAGCCCGACCTGGAAAGGCCTCAAAAAACGATTCGAGTAATTTTAGTCAATAATATGTTATTAAACAGACCAATTTCTTTTTCTATGATTCTATTACGTACCATTCATAAACCGGGCCTACATAGAATAGGCTGACTTTTGGAGGGGACTTAAATTGGACACTTTTAAATTTTTTAGAGCGCCACATGTGATTATTTATGGTAGAAACGCGTTTGAAGAGATTGGCAAACAGGCATCACAAATAGGGAAAAAGGCTCTAATCGTTAGCGATACGATTATCAATCACCTTGGATTTGTACACGCTTGCCAGGAAATGCTTTCCGAGAATGATGTTGAGAGTGTAGTCTATCTCGGTGTGAAGTCGGAACCGACAGACAAATTTGTAGAAGAGTCCTTGGAACTTTTTCGAGTGGAAAATTGTGATTTGGTCATTTCCCTTGGAGGCGGAAGCTGCATTGATACAGCAAAGGCAGTTGCGGTCCTGGCCACTAATAATGGCTATATTGGTGACTATATGAACGGTGCCAAGGCAGCGGTTGTTACACCAATTCACCATATTGCCATTCCAACGACAGCAGGGACGGGGTCGGAGGCGACAGATGTAACTGTTATCACGAACACTTCAAACGATGTCAAAATGATGATCAAACAGCCTGCGTTTATGCCGTCGGTTGCCATTGTTGATCCGATTCTAACAGTGCCGTCGCCGCAGCATGTAACGGCGGCAACAGGTGTAGATGCCCTTAGCCATGCTATCGAGGCATATATTTCAAGGAAGTCCAATCCAATGACGGATGTTATAGCTTTATCCGCAATGAAATTAATCGTCAATAATCTCGTAATTGCCTATGAGGATGGAGAAAATATTGATGCTAGGGAAGCCATGTCATTAGGTGCGCTTCAAGCAGGTATAGCTTTTTCTAATGCTTCGGTGTGTTTAGTCCATGGTATGTCTAGACCGATTGGTGCACTATTTCATGTTCCCCATGGTTTTTCAAATGCCATGCTCCTGCCTGCTGTACTAGAATTTTCCATGGACTCATGTATTGAAAGATTAGCAGATTTGGGCAGGATTTTTGTGCCTGAAAAAAGCCTGTCAAATAAAGCTGCAGCTGAGGTGGCAGTGACTGCTGTTAAGCATCTTTGCAAGGTATTGAACATTCCTAACCTGAATGAGTGGGGAATCGATAAACATAATTTCGATAGTTTCATCAGTAAAATGGCAGTCGATGCTATTGCCAGCGGCAGCCCTGGGAACAATCCAAGGGTACCTGCAAAAGAAGAAATTGAAGAGCTTTATCAGGATTGTTTTGACTATGATTTTGGGTATGTGTCTGCAAAATGAGCATTATCAGAAGGAACATAGAGGGTATCAGTATTGAAGCCGTTTCTGATTCCCTCTAGAAATCTTCGATAATCAGGCTTTTAATGTTAATTGATTTTTTCGTTATAGTTGCTCGACTTACGCTCTTGTTTTTTCAAATACTTCCTCCGGGCCGGATGCCATTTCAGCCTTTTTCTTGTTCATTAGCAGAGTAATGTCCCCACATTTCTCCGAATTTTAGTGGCGAATCACCGTCCCCATGGCACACCTTTGGCCTTACACAAGGCCTTGTTTTTAACAAAAAGTCATTGATTCAACCAATCATACTTGAGGATTTCGCCCTTAATAGAATTATCAAGTGGTCGATCTCCGATGAGTCCTGTTTCGCGCATTTCATTCAGCCTATTATGATAATACTGAAAAACCTTCTCGTTTAAGATTCCATAAAAGTAGGCAATTGGCTTCCTAACGACATTTGTAAATTTTAGTTTTCGGATTAATTGCTTGAAGGACTGGATGGCGAGATCAACAATTAGATCGGTTGCATGGTCTAAATCATAGTCTTTAGCAATCAAATGGACCATCCTCCAATATTCTTCGATTACCTTTGCTTCAGGATAGAAGCATTTAACCAATTGCACAAATGGCTGAGGAACACGATTACTCACATAGGTGTGGTCTAATTCATTGGGTTCTTCTTTACGTTTATTTATCTTTTGATCTTTTTCAGTTTTTAAAAGATTAATAGTTTCTTTATGGCGGTTCATCGTTTCTTGTTTGGGTGGTTCACAAGCAGGATAGCGATTGATTACATAGAGGTTGCTGGACTGCGAACCGTTTTTCCGTTCAGTTTCAAAAACAGTCAAAATCCCGATTTGTTTACCTTTAAGAATCATCCGTTTAAAAGTCGAACGAGAAAGGATATTTTCTTTGTATTCTTGATTAATCGACTTTAAAATCGTTCCGATTTTAGCATTACACACGCCTGGGATTTTTGCAGAGAACCGTATTAATCTTTTTAATCCTATTAATTCACCCTTTGAAAAGTCTTTCTTGTGATCGAGCAGCCACATTTCCATATGGTGATTAAACTCCTTCAAGCTTTCGAACTGCGAATACTTTTCAAATTCATCGATATTACCAGATTTTAGATTCATCGTTTTGAGCCACCCTTAGACCATTGATTTAGACCTTCTAATGTGAGGCAATTTAACATTTCCGGCATTTCTACGATATCGGGTTTGCCAAAGTAACTCGAATCGTTAAAAATCATTTTTGAGGCCATTTTTGAACCCAAATGCTCATTTTTGGCTTCAAAAATGATTTTTGAAGCCGTTTTTTGCAATTTCGTCACTTTTTTATATCAATTTTTGTTTTTGTGCAAACTCAACTAGTGATTTCCATTATTGTTTTTGCTTCAGTTTTGATAAAATTTTCTTAATGAATTTATATATAGAAAGAATTGCTTTAATGGCATAGGTGATACATATGGATACAGATTTTGATTTTAAAAAAATATTTGACGCTTATCCTGTAAAAGTTGAACTTCTTCCTGATGACATAAAACAGAGAAATTGTCCCATTCTCAATAAAGTGATGAAAACGGGTATGGATATTTTCGTAAAAAACAAAATGGAGCATACGTGCGAAAGTTGTTTGATAAAAGAATGTTTCCAAACCAATATCTTTATGATAAAGGCAATTTTTCAGGAGAGAAAAGTAGTAGGCGTTCTAGTGGCTGTAGCTTTAGAGGGGTATGAATCTTGGTTGATTGAGAACGAAAATAAACTGGACGCCCGGCTGGATTTTTGCAGGGAATGGATCTGTAAAACGTTAGAAAATAACCAATTGCGGCAGACGAACCACTCGATTTTAGAAGAAGTAAATGGGATTTTTTCGTTTATCGAAGAGCCAGTGTTAATCGTTGGCCCTGATGGAACGATACATAATGTAAGTAATCGTGTTTGTTTGGAATTTAATATAGTGAGAACGGTCTTAATCGGTGAGAATATTTCAGAAATCCTCTCTCAAAACGATTGGAAAAAAATGAAAGCAAGTAAAAAACAGCAGGAATGGAAGACTTCATGCTTGCTACCAACTGGGAAGTTAAAAGCATTTACAGCCATGGTGAAACCCTTGCTTGCAGATGGACTTTTTGTTTCTTACCTTATCCGTTTAACTCCGCTAAAAGATTTGAAAAAGAAGATTGCAGAACAACGCGTCCTTTATAGCTTTCATGATATAAAGGGGACTTGTGAATCGATACAAAATGTCGTCGAAATGTCCAAAAGGATTGCACCAAGTGATACAACGGTTATCGTAAGGGGAGAGAGCGGGACAGGAAAAGAAGTGTTTGCCCAGGCTATTCACCAAGCAAGCTACAGAAAGGATGGTCCTTTTATCGCTTTAAATTGTGCTGCTATTCCTGAATCCTTACTGGAAAGTGAGCTATTTGGGCATGTCAAAGGAGCTTTCACCGGGGCAACTGCCGATAAAGCGGGGAGATTTGAACTAGCAGATGGTGGAACGATTTTCTTGGATGAAATTGGCGATCTTCCGGTTCCTTTGCAGGCAAAATTACTTCGTGTGGTCCAAGAGCGAAAAATCGAAAGAGTTGGTGATACAAAGAGTACACCTGTAAATGTCCGCATCATAACAGCTACACATAGAAATCTGGAAGACCTTGTGGCAAGGGGGGATTTCCGCGAGGATTTGTATTACCGGTTAAATGTGATTCCCATCATGATTCCGCCTTTAAGAGAACGGAGAGAAGATATTCCCATCCTCATTGAATTTTATTTGAATAAATTTTCTAAAGAGCATTTTCGGTCGCCAAAAAGAATATCTGCCGATGTGTTTGAACGATTGCTATCATACTCATGGCCAGGCAATGTTCGAGAACTGCAAAACGTGGTTTATCATTTCGTTCAATTGGAAATCGGGGACTTAGTGACAGTTGAAAGCCTGCCGGGTTATTTGCGGACGACAGCTAAAATAGGTGCGGTTCAAGAAGAGGTGAATCCTTTGCCTCGCAGGACTGGGAGGGAATATGACGAGAAAGAAAAGATTATCGAATTATTAGATCAGTTTGGCCGGGATACTGGTGCTAAAAAGAAGGTGGCAATCCATTTGAATATAAGTTTGCCTACTTTATATAGAAAGATTAATAAATACAAAATCAAATAAAGTTTAATAAAAAGTGAGAAAATTTGAGAAAAGATGAAAAAACATGAGAAAAAGGGCTTTTTTGAAGGTGAATTAGAATTATCATTATCAAATTTTTCTCATAATTCTCAAAATTAAATCAGTAACATCCTTTTATCCTCTGGCTTCAGAGGTTTTATTATTTTGGCACGATCCTTGCATTAGGAATAGGAAAGGGGACAATCTATGACATGGCAAATTAAAAAGCAGGATATTCCATTATTAGCAATAGGTGCAAAATTGATTGGCTGTGGAGGTGGTGGCAGTCTCCTTACCATTCAGAACTTACTTTTATCGATGATGAAAGAGGAAGACACGATAACTGTAAAGACCCTAGTAGATCTCGAAGATGAATGGGTGGTAGGAACGGGTATGATGGGATCAACGGTTTTTTACAATGAACGCATCCCTTCCGGCGAAGAGGAAAGTCAGGCTTTACAGTTGTATGAGAATAATGTCCAGCAAAAGGCGGTAGCCGTCATTTCCGTTGAAATAGGTGGAGTGAATGGATTAGTCCCCATCTTGACAGCCTTTCTAAACAACTTGCCGGTAGTCGATGGGGATTACATGGGCAGGGCCTTTCCTGAAATATGGATGACAACCTTTCATCTCAATCAAAATTCTATTTCCCCACTTGTCCTTCTAGCCGAAGAGACAAGAACAATCATTCAGAGGGTTGAAGATATTCAACTCGTTTCAGAAATGGCAAAGGATTTTATGGTGAAAAACGGGGGAAATGTTCATTTTGCAGGTTTTGGGGCAAAAGCGAGTAAAGTAAAATCATCCATGATTCCTGGTTCCCTTCATTTAATTCTTCGCTTAGGAAAAGCTTTAACCAAAGAATCACCGGGTAGTGAAAAAATGGAAGAAATGATGGCTGTTTTCGAAAACTCCCTTTATGGAAAACCCATTCCCATTATCTCAGGTGTTGTTTCGGAAGTGAGCAGGTGGTTCGAATCTGAGAGCTTAATTGGGAAATTCGCCGTGGATGGCCAATCTTCTTTTTCCAATAAAAGAGTGGAGATCGAATTTAGAAATGAATTCATTTCCATTAAGGAAAAAAATTATATCTGCACCACGCCTGATTTAGTTCTTGTCTTAGATGCTGAAAAACTAACTCCCTATAATGTTTCCGAAATCCAACGTGGTCTGTCCGTCATCATACTGGCTGTTCCTGCCCCCAACATCCTTCGGACTAAGGAAATGCTTGAATATGTAGGGCCCCAAAATTTTAATTTAGCTGTTTCTTATCAACCATTGCAGGGAGAACACGATGATGAAGCTTGGAATTGACGTAGGTGGAACGAATACAGATGTAGTCATCGTAGGGAACGAAGGGAAACTGCTTTCCTGGAAAAAGCAACTTACCTCTAAAGATATTATTTCTGGAATAGAAGCAGCCACGAAAGCCGTCATCCAGGACGCACGTATAGGTCCAGAACAAATTGAAGGAATTTTTATCGGGACGACCCATGTACAAAATGCCCTTTATCATCCTGTACAACTATCGAAAACCGCGGTAATTCGCATCATGAAAAGTCCGTCACACGTGAAACCAGCTTTATTTTGGCCCGAACATCTGAAGTGTTATATTGGGAAGGTTTATCATCTTCAGCATTTTTATGACGATTTAAAACAAACTCTTGTGTCTCAGGAATTTGATAACCTTTATCGGGATTTAATAGAGGAAAACATTGAAGCGATTTGTATTGCAGCAGTAAATTCGCCATTAAATCCGAAAGAAGAGTTTTACTTACGGGATCAATTAAAAAATGTTTTCCCAGAGATGCCAATTACGATGTCCCACGAAATAGGAAGCTTTGGCTTCATTGAAAGAGAAAATGCTGCCCTTTTAAATGCCATATTATCAAAGGTTATTCGTCAAGCCATGATGGAATTAACCGATTTATTTCGAAAGCTGAAGCTTAACTGCCCATGCTGGCTTACACAAAATGATGGTTCATTAATTGAGCTGCATGAAGCCATCGATTACCCTATTTTCACGATTGGTTCCGGGGCAACGAATAGTTTCAGAGGGGCAAGCATTTTAAGTGGTTTACGAGAATGTATTGTCGTAGATTTTGGTGGGAGTACTATTGAAATCGGGAAAATTCGCAATGGGCAACCGGAATCGACTGAGAGCTCATCCTCTTTTTTAAACATTGATGTCAATTTGCGAGTACCCAAGATGTATTCATTGCCAATTGGAGGTGGAAGCCTGATTTCGATAGACAAGGGAGTTGTTCAAATAAAAGAAACAATTGCCAATGATCTCGAGCATCAAGGTATTTCTTGGGGAGGAGATTCGTGGACTATAACGGACTCATTCTTAAAAGTAAATCCAGAGATGTTTGCAGACGAAAAGCTGACACTTGATGGGTTGGAAAAGTTATCCTATGAAGATTGTCAAATGGTCATTAAAAAAGTAACGCAGGAAATTAAGGACAAGATTGCTCGTCTAGGGGTGAACAGCGATGGACTACCCGTTGTTCTAGTTGGCGGAGGCAGCAAATTACTAGTTAACCGTTTATTCGGTAAATACAAAAGAGTGTACCATCCACTTTGCAACCATATTAGTAATGCCATCGGTGCATGTTATGCACCTCTGAGTGCCCAGTACGATAAGGTGTTTTGGTTAATGAATCAGACGAAAGAAGAGATTATTGAGCAAGAAAAAGGCAAGCTTTTTCAACAGCTTCTTCGTAAAGGAGCAAAAGAAGATAGCATAAAGGTGGATTCGATTGAAGAATTTCCTTTTGATTATTTTAAGGGGGAAGTATTGAGAATTCGAATGAAGGCGATTGGAGATTTGCAAATGACACCTGCAGGCGAAGGTACGTCTATAAAAATTTAATAGGGGTTGATCCAAATGGAAAAGAAAATTAGCTTAGGTGATGACTACTCGTTATCAAGGGTACCAGAAACAGCACGTCATTCTTTGTGGAGCATTACGATTGTAAGGGTAGGGGCTCTCGCCACCATTTCACAGTTTATTTTGGGTGCCGCTTTAGGCTATGGAATGACTTTTTGGCAGGCATTTTGGGCTACGATGTTCGGCAGTGTCATATTACAGGTCATTAGTTTTCTATTAGGGTATGCAGGTGCACGAGAAGGTCTTTCAACGAGTCTATTGTCACGCTGGACCGGGTTTGGCCGCTATGGATCAAGTATTATCGGGGCGATTATTGCGATTGCCTGTATCGGCTGGTTTGGTGTACAGAACTCCGTGTTTGCCAATGGACTAGTTCAATCTTCAAATGGTAAACTAACTCTTCCTGTTGCGGCAACCATTACGGGATTAGGTGTAACAGTACTTGTTATTTTTGGCTTTAAATTGTTGAGTGCAACGGCATCCATTGCCGTACCTGCCTTTTTATTAGCTGTGGGTGTTGGAATCTATGAAGTTCTTAGCAAACATTCGATTTTCGATTTAACACATAGCCAGCCTGCAGGGGAGCCATTATCACTTGGTATGGCGGCGACAATGGTAGCTGGAGGATTTATCATTGGGGCAGTCATCACGCCTGACTTTAGTCGTTTTGCGAAAAATGGTAAGGATGTATTTTGGATGACGATGATCGGAACCTTTATCGGCGAACTTGGGATTAACATGATTGCGGTGCTAATGGCACTTGCGGCAAAAACAAATGACGTTGTCAGCATTATGATGCAAACATCCGGCTGGCTTGGGGCTATCGTGGTTGTATTTTCTACCATTAAAATTAATAATTTGAACTTATATTCTTCTTCATTAGGTTTTACGAACATTTTTGATTCCGTCTTTAAACTTAAATTAAATCGCGGGATGGTCACCCTTGTCATAGGTGTAATTGGAACCATTCTTTCCGTCATGGGGATCCTTGATAAATTCGTAGACTTCTTGATTCTTTTAGGCGTATTTATTCCGCCAGTTGCTGGAATTATGGTTATTGATTATTTTGTTTTAAAAACGCACCGCAAAGTATTAGACGAAAGCAGACTCGCTGGGACATTGCCAGAAAAGGTTGAAAAAATGAGTCCAATAACGCTGATTGCCTGGGCTGCAGGTTTTGCGGCCGGATATTTTGTCAAAGCAGGTATTCCATCGATCAATTCTCTTTTAGTAAGTGCAGTCGTTTATTACATTGGAATGCTAGTCATAAATTCTGTTTTTAACAAAAATGCTTCAAAGGGGCAAGCTGCCTAATAAATTTTCTGAATATTGGAGGTTTTTAGAATATGAGAAAAATTGGAAAACAACAAATTGAAGATATAGCAGTGGGAGCTGCACTGCTCGGAACAGGCGGCGGTGGTGACCCGTACATTGGAAAACTGATGGCCCTGCAGGCGATAGAAGAATATGGCGAAGTAACTCTTTTAGATCCGGATGAAGTACCTGAGGACGCATTAGTGGTTCCGTCCTCGATGATGGGTGCACCAACCGTTATGCTGGAAAAAGCACCTAGCGGAGAGGAAGCCATAGAGGCTTTTAAAAATCTAGAAGAATTTTTAGGGAAAAAGATATATGCAACCTTCCCGATCGAAGCTGGCGGTGTGAACTCCATGCTTCCGTTTGCCACAGCGGCAAGATTAGGTCTTCCTGTGATTGATGCGGATGGAATGGGGCGTGCCTTTCCTGAATTGCAAATGGTGACCTTTTATTTAGATGGTATATCTGCCACGCCTGGGGTTTTGGCGGATGAAAAAGGAAACACCTTGCTTCTCTCAACGATTAATAATGTTTGGACAGAGCGGATTGCCCGTGCAGCAACCATTCAAATGGGCGGTTCTGTCATGTGTGCGATTTATCCTATGACAGCGAAGGAATTGAAGCAGAGCGGAATTCATGGAATCCTGAAGCTCGAGGAGGAAATTGGAAAAGCAATCCGTCTTGCTAAAGTGAACAATGTCAATCCAATTGAGCAAGTCTTGAAAACAGTGGGAGGCATTGAACTATTCAGTGGAAAAATTAGTGATATTAACCGGAAAACAGAGACAGGCTTTGCCAGAGGAGAAGCGAAAATTGAGGGGTTAAATGAGTATAAAGGTGAAACGTGCACTTTAAGCTTCCAAAATGAACATTTAATCGCACAGACCGAACAACGTTTGCTTTGCGTTACGCCTGACCTTATTGCTGTTCTTGATGCAGAAACCGGACTTCCGATTACAACTGAAGGAATTCGCTATGGTGCCAGATGTGTTGTCATTGGTATTCCTTGTCACCCGAAGTGGAGAACAGCAAAGGGGATTGACACGGTAGGTCCAAAATACTTTGGCTACAATGTGGATTATGTACCTGTAGAAGAGCTTGTGAAAAAAGGAGTGGCTTTATAATGAGTATCTATCGAATTGGAATCGATGTAGGCGGAACCCATACGGACGCCGTCCTATTAGATCAAAATAACCAGGTAGTTTCTGAAACGAAAGCGGCAACGACAGAGGATGTCGCGACAGGCATTTACAATGCCATGAAAAGAATTATTGACGATGCCAATGTTCCCCGTGAACAGATCAAATATGCAATGCTTGGAACAACCCATTGTACCAATGCCATCGTGGAACGGAAACGCTTGAATAACATTGCTTCGATCCGGATTGGGGCACCGGCAACATTAGCCGTAAAGCCGCTGATTGGCGTGCCGGACGATCTCCGCGCGGCACTTGGCAAGCATGTTTATCTTATCCGTGGTGGACACGAATTTGATGGCCGTGAGATTGTGGAATTAGACGAAGAACGTTTATATGAAATTGCTTATGAAATTAAAGGGAAAGTAGATTCTGTAGCTATTACATCTGTATTCTCACCAGTGACGCAATCCCATGAACAACGAGCTGCTGAGATTTTGAAAGAAGTTCTTGGGGAAGATGTGCCGATTTCATTATCATCTGAAATTGGTTCAGTTGGATTGTTGGAAAGAGAAAATGCCACGATTTTGAATGCATCGGTTGTCAATGTAGCGAAAACCGCTGCAGATGGCTTCATCAATGCCTTAAAAGCGGAAGGCATTGATGCGAGAGTATTTTTCGGTCAAAACGACGGTACATTAATGTCAGTCGAGTACGCGGTTAAATATCCTATTTTCACCGTAGCCTGCGGACCAACAAACTCTTTGCGCGGAGCCTCTTATTTGAGCGATCTAACCGACGCGATTGTGGTGGACGTTGGCGGGACGACGTCTGATGTGGGTGTGTTAGTCCAATCGTTCCCAAGGGAATCGTCATTAGCAGTTGAAATCGGCGGAGCAAGGACTAATTTCCGTATGCCGGACCTTGTTTCCATTGGCCTTGGCGGAGGTACCATTGTTCGGATCCAAGAAAACGGTGAATTCACGGTTGGACCAGATAGCGTTGGTTACCGTCTGCCTGAGAAGGGGTTAATTTTTGGAGGAGATACGTTAACCACAACTGACGTAGCGGTCGCACTTGGTAAGGTTGAATTGGGGGATACATCAAAGGTTGCCCATTTAGATCAATCACTATTAGAGAAAGTCTATCAAAAAATGGTTGAATTGGTCGAGGAAGCGATTGATAAGATGAAAACAAGTGTGGTACCAGTGCCGGTTATCCTCGTTGGCGGAGGCAGCATTCTACTTCCGGAAACTTTAAACGGCGCATCTGAGGTAATCAGACCTCAGCATTCCGGCGTTGCCAATGCCATTGGGTCCGCGATTTCCCAAGTAAGCGGGCAGGTCGAAAAGGTCTACACCCTCGATACCATTGGCAGGGAAAAAGCGCTGGAGGATGCCAAATCTATCGCAAGGAGCGAGGCCATCAATGCAGGAGCGGATCCCGAATCGCTTGTTATTGTAGATGTTGAAGATGTTCCGCTTGCCTATATGCCAGGAAATGCCACCCGCATCCGTGTGAAAGCAGCCGGTGATTTAGCGCAATTTCAACCTCAGCAATTAGTGTAGTCTGTTAGATTTCTATTTTAAGCCTAATTTTAAAGGGCCAGTGGGTAATTTCCTGCTGGCCGTAAATCTATAAAAAGGAGTGCAGATAAATGAAAATCAAAGTTATTATGCCTGTAACTTCGGATATTTTCAATGAGGAAGTTAATAAAGAATTTACTTATTATGCTTCTGAATCCACAGAAGTCGGTGTTGGCAACCTAGATTATGGCCCTGAATCTGTAGAAAGTGAATATGATGAAGCGCTTTGTATTCCAGACTTTTTAGAAAAAGCAATCGAGGCAGAAAAAGAGGGTTACGATGGGGTCATTAGTAATTGTTTTGGAGATCCCGGTGTGAAGCCTGCAAGAGAAGTTTTGAATATACCAGTTGTTGGTCCATGTGAATCCTCTATGCTATTTGCCAGTGCTTTGGGAAAATCATTTTCGGTCGTAACCGTTTTACCGAACGTCGTCCCAATGATTGAAAACATTAGTAAAACAGTAGGAGTAAATGGAAATCTTGCTTCTGTCAGATACATAAACATTCCCGTTCTAGAGGTTCATGAAAAGGATAAGTTGAAAAAAGCATTGTATGAGGAAATGATTAAGGCCATCGAATTGGATAACGCCCATGTGCTTGTTTTAGGATGCACCGGCTTTTTGGGGGTAGCAGTGGAGCTTCAACAGCACCTAAAGGAAAACGGTTATGATGTTCCGGTGATCGATCCTGCATTTGCAGCAACACGAATGTTAGAAAGCTTAATTACGATGGGAGTAAAACAAAGTCGCTTGACCTATATGACTCCACCATCAAAAAAGAGAGTAAAAAGTGTTTAATATGATCCTTTTTAACGGGCACTGTGATAGGTTCACAGTGCCCGTGTTGGTGTGAAAATGAGTGTGACGGGCACTGTGGCGAGTTGAGTAGTGCCCGTGTTGGTACAAAAAAAGAGAGGATGGACATTGTGGTGAAATTCTGAATAACGATTAATTGGCATAAATTCTTTAATATAGGGGAGGGGTGACTAGATGTCTGTCCATGTTGTTGGTACTGGAGAAAATCTGTGGTCTATTTCCAAGCAGTATAATGTATCCATTCAATCAATTGTTAGTGTAAACGGATTAACATCGACAGCTCTTGTACCAGGTCTTGCTCTTTATATTCCAGACAAATCGTTGCCAATCCGTGCTTATCGAATAAAGAAGGGCGATTACCCATGGAAATTAGCCCAAGCATTTAACTCTAATCTTGCATTGATGAGTGCAGCTAATCCGGGAATAGATCTCAATCACCTTCGGGTCGGCCAAGTCATAAACATTCCCTCATCCATATATTTGGAAATTACTACTCTAGGGTTTTTGGTACCTTCAGCAGAGACGACAACCTTTTCGATAATAGAATCATTATCCAGTCAGTTAACCTATTTAGCGATCGTAAATTATTCTTTTACCGATAAGGGTTTTGCTTTTATGGTAACCGAAGATTCTGCCTATATTACTAAATGCAATCAAGTAAACATTACACCATTATTGATGATTCGAAACTTTACTGCCAAAGGATTTAGTGCGGAGCTGGCAGGAACGGTACTGGGAAATTCAACTTATCGACAGAACTTAGTGGCAAGCATCGTCAATCTAACAACAACTAGAGGGTTTGGCGGTGTAAGCCTTGACCTTGAATTTATCCCTCCGGCAAATCGTAACGATTTTAATTTGTTCTTAATAGAATTAAAGAAACAATTGGATGGACGAATTTTACAAGTAAACGTTCACGCCAAAACAGCGGATTTACCGACCAATCGAATTGTCGGAGCATATGATTATGCAGCCATTGGAAATGCAGTCGACCTTATGGCGGTCATGACGCTCGATTATGGCTATCCGGGCGGCCCGCCCGATCCGATTTCACCAATTGGATGGGTAGAACAAGTGATTAACTACGCGCTAACCAAAATAGCTCCGGGTAAAATGCTGATCGCCATGGCGTTATATGGGTATGATAAAGTGGTCACTACAAAGGAAACGAAGGGATTATCAGTGCTGGCAGCACAAAATCAGGCGATCTTAAATGGAGCACATATTCAATTTGAAGATTCGGCTAAATCACCATGGTATCGATATTGGAGCGGCACAAATGAGCATGTCGTTTGGTTTGAAGACATTCGAAGCTATATTGAAAAGTATAACCTTATTGATATTTACCATTTAGTCGGCACAACTTATTGGCAAATCAGTCTGCCAGCACCACAGAATTGGGCGTATTTAAGGAAAAATATTAAAGTGATAAAAACTAGAAATTACTAAAGAAAAAACAAAAATGCGAGGGGTCTATTGACTCTCGCATTTTTGTTGATGTATGAATTTTGCATGTGTTTTATGGTTTTAACAAAATCGATAATATTCGGCCTTGTAATGTAGCGTTTGTTTTTGAATTTACTAAGTGATTGACCTCTTGGCAAAAATTAGCGAGAAGTTCTTCACCAATTTCTGTATGCGTGATTTCCCTTCCACGAAAACGGACACTTACCTTTACATGATAACCTTTTGATAAGAAAGAAATCGCGCTTCTTACCTTTGTATGAAAGTCATTTTCGCCAATCGAGATAGACATACGGATTTCTTTTGTCTCGATTGTTTGCTGATTCTGTTTGCTCTGCCTTTCTTTTTTCTGTAAATCAAATTTGTATTTTCCAGCATCTAAAATCTTACAAACCGGAGGATCAGCCTCACTGATTTGGATAAGGTCTAATCCCAACTCAAACGCCATGTTAAGGGCTTGAACGGTAGGTAACACTTGTTGACCGCTTTCTGATACGAGTCTCACTACTTTTGATTGAATCGCTTCGTTCATAATAATCTTTTTAATAAATGAATCCCTCCAATTAGGAAAAATACTCGATTATTACATATTATGTAAATTTAAAGGGGCGGTTCCCATGGCTTAAAATGTTAATTAAGACCACAAGAACCGTCCCTTTGGCTTATTCTTTTTTTAATCTTCCTGCCTTTTTGGCTGCCTCTTTTAGGATGACTTCGATTTGGGCGTTAACACTTCTTATTTCATCTTCCGCCCATTTCTCCAGAACTTCATATAATTTAGGATCGATTCGAAGCGGAAATGATTTTCTTTTGCTCATTTATTACACAACCTTAATAAATACTTCCTGTATTGATGATGGGCTGCGTTCCTTTCTCAGAAACGATGGCGACCATTAGGTTATTCACCATTTGGGCTTTTTTCTCCTCATCCAACTCTACAATTTCCTGCTCCGCGAGCTGGTCAATGGCAGCCTTGACAAGTCCTACGGCACCGTCGACAATTACTTTTCGTGCTGATAAAACAGCTTGAGCTTGCTGCCTTTGCAGCATGGCAGAGGCGATTTCCGAAGAATACGCGAGATGCATAATCCGTGCCTCGATCACGTCGACACCGGCAACATCCAGTCTTTTCTGCAAATCCGACACGAGTACATCTGCGACTTCATCACTATTTTGTCGAAGGGTCAGCGTGTTCTCTGCAGTTCCGAACGAATCATAGGCATAAGTGCTGGCAATATGACGAATACCGGTTTCGCTTTGGATTTGAATGAAATTTTTATAGTTTTCCACATCAAACAGGGCTTTTGCGGCATCTCTTACTTTATAGACCACAACAGCAGCAATTTCAATTGGATTTCCTTCTAAATCATTGACCTTAAGCTTCTCACTGTTAAAATTGGTAACTCGTAAAGAAACACTTCGTTTGAAGGTGAATGGAATGGTTGCCCATAACCCTTGGTCTCTAATGACACCCAGATAGGTTCCAAAGAAAGTTAATACTTTGGCTTCGTTTGGCTGAACAACGGTTAAACTTGTCGCAATAATGAGACCTAAAAGAACGACAAATACTCCACCAACTTTTCCAGGAATATCTGTTCCAGTAACCAGTAAATAAACTCCGAAAATAATACACAAAAGCGCCAGAATTAGTGCGGCAAAACCATTCATTTTAAAAACGGATTTTTCTCTCATACGTTTCCCTCCCAAAGTAAAGTGATATGAAAGTGATATCACATTTATATCATATTACATTTGTTAAATAAAGTAAATTTATTATTATTTGAAAATCAATAATGAGGAAGGGCCGCTATCCTAAATCAGGAATAGCGGCCCTTCATTCTACCGGGGGTACCGTTTGTTAAATAATTTTTAGTAATTTCATGATTACATACTGAATAAGTACGAAAAACGCCAAAAAGGAAAAGTTATAGATACTAAATTTAATTAAATATTGCTTGGCTTCACTTGGATTTGACTGAATAAACAGTTTGTAAGAGATGACACTGGCGAGAGAAGCAATGATCGTTCCCAGCCCGCCAATATTGACCCCCAGTAACAAAGGTTTCCAATCCATTGTGAAGTTTGCAAGCAGGATGGAGGCAGGTACATTACTGATCATTTGGCTGAAAAATATCGAACTGAAATAAACAGAAGCAGGGTTCTTTAAGCTTGTACCAGCTAAAGTTTGTACGGCTTCTGAATGAGATATATTTCCTATAAAAATAAAAAAACAAATAAAGGTTACTAGCAGCAAATAATCAATTTTTAGTAATACTTTTGCGTTAAATAAAAATGAAATCAACAATGTGATTATGAATGCGATTTTATAAGGGATGATTCCAAAAATAGAAGCAATAATGACGCCAAGTACCAATCCCCAAACCAATCCTTTTTTCCAATCAGCTATCGTAACTGGAGTAAGATCTACTTTTAGCTCATTCCCCTGAAGCCTATGAATGAAAAAATAGAGAGAACTGACGCCAAGAATAGCCATGAATAGGACTGTTGAAAAAAAGGGCATCGGCTTAAGCCCAAAATAGGAATAGATAAACAAATTTTGCGGGTTTCCCATTGGTGTCAGGCTGCTGCCGATATTGGCAGCGACTGTCTGGAGGATAACCGTCTCCATCATAGGCATTTTTGTCTTTTTGCTGATGACAAGAGTCAAGGGCACAAATGTCAGTAACGCTACATCATTTGTGACAATCATTGAACTAAAAAAACACAGCAAAATCAGAATCGCTGAAATATCTTTACTGTTCTTGCATTTATTTAAAAGGCTAATCGCCAATTTATCTAATATCTTAAGCTCTTCCAACGCCTTAATTACTAGCATTAAGTTGAATAGACAGACCAAAACATGAAAATTAATATACTCCATTTTCGGAGTCTGAATGAAACAACTAGCAGCTGCAAGGATGATGGAAATGGTAAAGACTAGGTCTTTTTTTAAAAAACGAAACGATACAGATAACTTATATTTTTGTCTTACAACAACAGATTCTTTCATGGTATATCACCGCCGGAAAATTTCACAACGTTATGATTCTACCATGAACGTTGGGGGATGGATAGAAAAATTTCGGTGCCACAGGGACGGTTCCCATGGTTTAAATCAGATTAGTTGAAGCTGAGAGAACCGTCCCCATGGCTTAATTTAATCACACAATCCCCAAGAATTTGGTTATCCCATTTTAAGGACAAATGATCTCCGTTCAATATTGGTCCGACTCCTTCTGGTGTTCCTGTAAAGATGATGTCACCTTCACTCAAGCCAAAATGATCGGAGGTGAAATCAACGATTGTCTGTAAATCAAAAATCATATTTTTAATATTTCCTTGTTGGACCATTTCGCCATTTTTAATAAGCGTAAAGTCCTTTTCTTTTAATTCGTTAATTCCAGGAAATCCAATGTATTTACTCACAACAGCGGAATTAGGAAATCCCTTTGCAAACAGCCATGGATAGCCTTTTTTCTTTAATTCAGTTTGAACATCCCTTAAGGTAAAATCGATGCCAATCCCCATTCGGTCGATCACTTCATCTGCCTTCATGCCTTTCTCGTGTTTTCTTCCAATATAGATCACAAGTTCTGTTTCATAATGGATAGATCCGCGATTTCCAGGCAGATAAATCTCCTGGCCATTGGCTTCTACAAATGCATGAGTTGGCTTTGAAAATAGAAAAGGGGAAGTGGGGACTTCATTGTTTAATTCTTTTGCATGGGCCACATAATTTCGGCCAACACAATAAATGTTTCTAATCTGCCTCATAATCAAAACCTCTTTCAAAATTGTGTTGATATTTCTGCATAAACAATGAAAGTGTATCTTTACTTATAAAAATGCGCAAGTCTTTGTGCAATTCTTATTTATTAAACAATGTCAACATTGTAGGCTATTTTTCATACAATATTTTTGGGGTGATAAAATGCCAAGAGCTAATTACCGAACTTCTGACGTTGACTTAATGGCAAGGATGATGAGAGCAGAGGCCGAAGGTGAAGGAAAACAGGGAATGTTATATGTTGGAAATGTCATTGTAAATCGTCTTGTAGCAAATTGTTTAGACTTTAAAGGGTTAAGAACAGTTAACCAGGTTATTTTTCAAGTACAAGGAGGAAATTTTTCCTTTGAAGCTGTTCAAAAAGGGAATGTATTTTATCAAAGAGCAAGAACTGCTGAAAAAAGATTAGCAAAACAGAATTTGGATTATTGGAGAGATCACCCAGCAAAATTTGCATTATGGTATTTTAATCCACATGCTCCATGTCCTGCAACATGGTACGATCAACCAAAATCTGGACAATTTAAAGAACATTGTTTTTATGAACCAAAACCTGCAACATGTGATAGTGTTTATATGGGTTAAAGCTAACCCTAATATATAAAAAGCAGGAAGGAAAAAATCTTTCCTGCTTTTTACACTGTATGGGCATTAACCACGAGCCAAAGGGAAACTTCTGAAACTGTGTTTGAAGCATTGTGGAGGATTAAAACCATGACATTCGGCTCTTTTGGGCCATTTTGTAAAGAAAAGATATGTTCCATTGGACTCGTTAAGTATCCCGCTGTGATAACGTTTTCGTTTTCTCGAGCTTCTAATCGAAAGTCTAGATATTCACGACTATTTATCTGGACACCTGGTCTCCACGTATAACGTTTAAAACCATGGCCAAGATCCTCTTCAATAGCATGTTTATAACTCAAATCGAACCGTCTTTTATTGATAATATCGGGAGATTGTTTTGGTTGATTGGTAAAATGCAGCCATCCATTTACAGATGAAAAATTACTCATTGGAATCACTCCTTGTCTATAAAATATTAAACACGCAAATTAGTAGATGTAATTTTTGGACGAGTCATTTAGGTAGTTCATTATCATATGTATATTGGACTTTATGAAGGCTATTCCATAATTCCTTTATTATAATATTTATCAAAATTTTATATTTCTTATATAGGAGGGGGGTGCTATTTTTAGTGCACCTTATTTGCTTATAATAGATTAAGAAGTTTACAAAATTTTGGGTGTACCATTTTGGTACACTATTTTTGGTGAATGTCACAGGAACCATCTCTATGAATTCTGTGGATGAAAATGGTAAAATAAATTGAAATGATAATTTGTTTCTTTAAAAAATGGAATGTTGGTCCCATTCTTATCGAACAAAAATGATGGAGGAATATCTATGTCCAAAACAAATCAAAAAATCGTTCCGCATTTATGGTATGACAAGGAGGCAAAAGAAGCTGCCGAGTTTTACGCATCCATTTTCCCGGACTCTAAAATTACGAATGTAACAACAATCCATGACACACCATCTGGCGACTCCGATATAGTCACTTTTGAGCTTTGGGGGCAGAAGTTCATGGCCATCAGCGCAGGGCCTTATTTCAAGCTCAATCCGTCGGTGTCTTTCATCGTTAATTTTGATCCTTCGCGAGAAAAAGACGCAGGCGAAAAACTAGATGAGGTTTGGAACAAATTGTCCGAAGGCGGCACAGCGTTAATGCCGCTTGATAAATATCCGTTCAGTGAGAAGTTTGGCTGGATACAGGACAAGTTTGGTATGTCCTGGCAGTTAATCCTAACCAATCCAGAAGGTGAAGAGCGGCCTGCAATCGTGCCGTCGCTTTTGTTTGTCGGTGATAAATGCGGCAGCGCGGAAGAAGCTATTAATTTTTATTTATCAGTATTTAAAAACTCAAAGCAGGGACTTCTCACCCGCTATCCTAAAGGCATGGCACCTGACAAGGAAGGAACAATTATGTTCTCTGATTTTAGCTTAGAAAATCAGTGGTTTTCGGCAATGGATAGTGCGCATGAGCACAAATTTAGTTTTAACGAGGCACTCTCCTTTATGGTTTACTGCGACACACAAGAAGAGATTGATTACTATTGGGAAAGGCTCTCTGCAGTTCCTGAAGCCGAGCAATGCGGCTGGCTGAAAGATAAGTTTGGCCTATCCTGGCAGATTGTGCCAAGTGAGATGGACAAGATGATGAGCAAGGGCACACCGGAGCAGCTTGCTCGCGTAACGAAAGCCTTTCTTGAAATGAAAAAATTTGATCTTGTAAAATTACAGGAAGCATACAAGAGATAATGAGAAGCTCTTCTCGATAAAATAATCTGAAGGCCCGACTAGCTCCTCTCCATTAGTCGGGCCTTTTCAGACGAAAAATTCCGATTGTCTCCTAATAGAACCGTCCCCAAGGCCTTTCCTATTAATTTTATCATCTCAAAATGGTCTTTTTGTATTTCTTTGAAACTATAATGATACAAACTTTTAAGTAGGTGATGAGGCATGGAAATAGTAATCCGTGATATGAATCTTGAAGAAGATTTACCAACGGTTTTGCAACTAATTAACCAATATGAGAGAGAACCGATTGATTCAAGATTTTTTAAACAAATGCTTACCGCTCAAAAACAGGCCAAGGTTGTTAAACAAGTTGTGCTTGAACGGGATAAAAAATTGACCGGTTTTGCCTATATGGTTAGTGGGGCACCAATAGCACCGGCTGGATTCCTACTCCAGAGAATTGTTACAGATATTCATTGCCAGAAACAGGGGATTGGCCGGATTCTTGAATCCGTTTTATGGCAGTACATACAAGATATTAAACCTAAAGGTTTATCTACTAGTGTGAATGAAACGAATCCTGAATCTAAAAAATGGGCAGAACGGCATGGGTTTACTGAGCAGGAAATCGTCTTTGAATCCGTTTTGGACCTCTCTTCTCAAAATCTTCTAAATGTGAAGGAACTTCTAAAAACGTTTGAAGAACAGGGTTTTTCCTTAAAAACCATGGATGATTATCCAGGCGAGGATTGTTTTGAAGAAGTATGCGAATTGTTTCGATCTATAGCAAAGGATGTTCCCGCTTCCTATGGCAATTCGGAAGAAATAGAAAAGGGAACGGCTGCATCTTTTTTAAAATCAGTACCTTCACAAAACGTGATTTTAGCAGCGAAGAATGAACGTCTCGTAGGCATCACGTTAATGAATGAACGGGTGAGGAATGAGGAGATGTATAATTCCTTCACAGGGACCGTAGCGGACATTCGGGGCCAAGGAATCGCATATGCCTTGAAATTACAAGCCGTTAAACATTGTATTGAATCGGGCCATACACGTATGAGAACCAATAATTCATCCATTAATTTTCCAATGCTGGCTGTAAATAAAAAAATGGGATTTGTCAGGCAGCCTGGAAAATGGATCTTAACAAAGCCGCTCGAATGGTGATTTCGTAATGAAAGCGCCGGATGGAGGCGCTTTCTAGTTTTATGGTTTATTTTTCGGGAATCTCGCAACCGTCATCATCACAAGTGGCACCGCTTTGGCCGCCTAAGTTTGTGAAGGGACCATCCTGTTGCATGACTTGCTGGAAAGCCTGGACAAATGTTTCGAGAGGCTGAGCCCCGGTCAGCGAATACTTTTTGTTAATTAGGAAGAAGGGTACGCTGCGAATCCCGTATTGTTGTGCTTGAACTTCATCTCCATAAACAGCATCACTCATTTCCTTACTTGCGAGCATTTCTTTCACGGCCGAGACGTCCAATCCAATTTCTTCCGCCAGCTGTACAAGGGTGACATGGTCACCAATGTGTTTGCCCTCGGTGAAGTACGCACGCAGGAGTCGTTCGGTCATTTCCTTCATCATCCCATGCTTTTTAGCAAACATTGATAATCGATGGGCATCAAAGGTATTGGTTAAAATGACTTTATCAAAGTGATACTCCAATCCAGCGTCCCGAGCCATGCGTTCCGTTTTGCGGCAGCTCGCCTTCGCTTGGTTGATACTCATCCCATATTTTTTTGACAAACTTTCGTAGACATTATAGGGAACATCTCGTTCTGTGGAGGGATCCAATTCAAAGCAGCGATACACGACTTCAACAGGAAAATCGATTTTCTGAATAGCGTCATCCAGACGCTTTTTGCCAAGATAGCAAAATGGTCAAGCAAAATCAGTCCACATTTCAATTAACATGACAACTTCCTCCTTAATCGGTTATTTCTTTAGTATATCAATTCAATTCTTTTTCTAAAAAAATAAAAAATTCAATTATTTGGTAAACCCTTGCCCCTGACAAAATGGGTTGGACATGCATACGAATACCATAAACAAATTAGGGGGGAATGGTGATTGAAGAACAGGAAAATAAAAAGAATAGCAGTTGATTCCATCCTTTTTTCAGATGTTGACGATTGTGAAACAGACGATGAAACAGATGATTGGGATGTTCAATTCGAAGGAAGTGTAAGTTAAATATTTTAGGACTTTTAGTTGAGATACCGAATACAGGTTGAGACCACTAAAATCGTCCAACTGGCCTGAGGTTGCCTGAACTCTGGTGTGGTAATACGCTACCACTCTGGGGTCAGGCTTTTTACATTTAGCTCATATTAAGGATAAATTTCCCCATAAAGAGAATCTTATCATTATAAATCCCATTTTATATATTAATTAAGTGTTTACTTATGGAGGAAATGATAATGAATATTGCCGACGTTTTAATCATCATTGTATTTGTTTTATTGGTTTTGTTTGTATTGGTCTTACTAGTTGTAGGATTGTATCTATTATTTATCGACCGAAAGCAAAAACAGCATCCAATTCTTCGCAATTATCCACTTTTAGGACGTGCAAGATACTTTTTGGAGACAATTGGACCTGAGCTTCGTCAGTACTTATTTGATAGTAACAATGATGGAAAACCTTTTTCTCGAATCGATTTTCAACATATTGTAAAACAAGCAAAGTATAAACGTAATGTGATTGGATATGGTTCACAACGGGATTTTGAAGAAGCTGGTTTTTATATTCGGAATTCCATGTTTCCTAAATTAACAGAGGAATTAACAATGGACCAAGAGACAAAAGTAACGACGAATCGTTATCTCTTGTTAAAAGAACCTTTATTTACACAGAAAAAAGAAGTGTTAGAGGAAAATGAATCATCCGCCTATTTATTAGACGATAAGGATGCGATCGTGATTGGAAAAAATTTAAAGCACCCTTTCATTGTAAAAGGACAAATTGGGATGTCCGCAATGAGTTATGGTTCATTAGGAGATCATGCCATTACCGCACTCTCCAAAGGCTTAGCTATAGCGAAGGGGGCATGGATGAATACAGGTGAAGGTGGGCTTTCAGAACATCATTTAAAAGGCGGCGTAGATATCATAATGCAAATTGGCCCCGGATTATTTGGGGTAAGAGATAGAGAGGGAAATTTCAGCTGGGAAGCATTAAGAGAGAAAAATAAAATTCCTGTAATTAAAGCTTTTGAGCTTAAATTAGCTCAAGGGGCAAAGACACGCGGCGGTCATATTGATGGCGAAAAAGTAACAGAGGAAATCGCAAGAATCCGGATGGTAGAACCATTTAAATCCATCGATAGCCCTAATCGTTTTAAAGAATTTAGTGATTTTCCGTCCTTATTTAATTTTATGGAACGGATTCGTGAGGAAACAGGAAAACCGGTTGGAATGAAATGCGTTATAGGAAGTAAGCATGAAGCCGATGAATTGGCAAAAGCCATCAAAGAAACCGGAATAGGCCCCGATTTTATCACCGTAGACGGTGGTGAAGGCGGGACAGGTGCTTCTTATCAGGAACTGGCTGACAGTGTTGGATTACCTATTAAAGCTGCTCTGCCATTAGTAAACAATGCCCTTTTATCATATGGCGTCCGTGATCGAGTGAAAATCATTGCCTCAGGTAAACTTTTTTCACCAGATAGAGTCGCAATTGCTCTTGCGATGGGGGCGGATCTCGTCAATATTGCACGGGGATTTATGATTACAGTAGGTTGTATCCAAGCCTTAAAATGCCAATCAAATGCTTGTCCAGTCGGTGTAGCCACAACCGATCCCGATTTACAAAAGGCGCTTGTCATTGATGAGAAAAAGTATCGTACGGCAAATTATTTAATTAGTATGCGTAAAGGGTTGTTCCGCCTGGCAGCGGCAGCTGGTTTGGATTCCCCTGTGCATTTTAAACCTGAACATATCGTTTACAAAGACGAAAGAGATCATGTTTATTCATTAGAAGAAGTGTATCAATCCATTGTAAAGGGTGTGTAATAGTGAAGGCAGCTGAATTATTAGTGAAGTGTTTAGAGGAAGAGGACGTAGAATATATCTTTGGGATACCAGGCGAGGAAAATATCGATCTAATGGATGCTCTGCTGGATTCAACAATTAAATTTATCGTAACCCGACATGAAACGAGTGCTGCTTTTATGGCAGGGACTTATGGAAGATTAACGGGAAAACCTGGTGTGTGCTTAGCAACCTTAGGGCCGGGCGCAACAAATCTGTTAACAGGTGTGGCAAATGCCAACATGGATTTGAATCCAATTGTGGCGATTACCGGCCAAGCTAGTTTAGACAGGCAACATAAAATTAGTCATCAGTATTATGATTTAATTCATATCTATGAACCTGTAACAAAATGGAATGCACAAATAAAAAAGGGAGAAATCATACCTGAGGCAGTTCGTAAAGCATTTCAAGTATCGACTCAAGATAAACCAGGTGCTGTCCACATCGATCTCCCAAATGATGTTGCTGGAATGGAGGTAAAGGGAACTCCATTAAAGGGTACAATCCATACTTTAACAGAAGCAGGGGAACAGGTCATTAAAGAGGCAGCCCAACTTATTGAACAGGCTGAATACCCTATTATTTTAGCTGGTAACGGAATAACGAGAGGAAATGCTGCTGATCAATTACGGGCTCTAGTGGAAAAGATCAATATACCAGTCGTCCATACTTTCATGGGAAATGGAGCTCTTCCCTGGAACCATGACTTAAGTTTACTTACCGCAGGCATTGGTGGGAATGATTACATTACTTGTGGATTTAATCATTCCGATTTAATTATCGCAATTGGTTTTGATATTGCAGAATATGCTCCTTCTAAATGGAATCCTAATGGTGCCACCTCCATTTTACACATTGATACAGAAGAAGCAGAGACCGATCAACATTATCCTGTAAAACTAAACGTAGTAGGAGATATCAAACAGAATTTAGAAAAGTTACATAACGTTCTTTCCCAAAGAGAAAGGAATAATTCATGGGTATTGAACGTCCGGAATAAGGCACTGACTGAGCTGAAGCAATTTAGTGACGATACAAGCTTCCCACTCAAACCTCAGAAAATTATTTCCGATTTACGTGCTGTTTTACAGGAAGAGGATATTGTGATTTCAGATGTGGGGGCACATAAAGTATGGATAGGGAGAATGTTCCATACCTATCAACCGAATACTTGTCTTATTTCTAATGGCCTGGCATCAATGGGGATCGCTGTCCCTGGAGCAATAGGGGCGAAGCTTGCCGAGCCGAATCGTACCGTAGTAGCGGTATGCGGGGATGGATCTTTTCAAATGACTGGCGCTGAGTTAGAAACAGCCAAACGGCTGAATCTCCCTATTATTGTTTTATTATGGAGAGATGAAGGGTATGGATTAATTGAATGGCATCAGTTGAAAAAGTTTAACCGTACTTCCCATATCAAATTTGGTAATCCTGACTTTGTTCAGCTTGCCTCTTCCTACGGATTTGAAGCTTTGCAAATTAACAGCGCAGAGGAACTTAAACCTGCATTAGAAAAAGCCATTGCCATGAACAAACCAGTTTTTATTGATTGCCCAGTTGATTATAGTGAAAACATGAAATTAACGGAGAAGTTAAGTCATCTTCAATGCTAAGAAAGGGAGGGTCAACATGCGGCTCGGTTCGATTATTAATGGTCAAGAGCGAAATGAACCTAATCGTGAAACACTTGAAGTAAAAAATCCCTACAACCAAGAAAAAGTAGCGGAATTAGCTTTAGCGACAGAAACCGATCTGAATGAGGCAGTAGAAAATGCCTTTGAAACTTTTCATTCTACGATGAAGAAGATGCCTGCTCATCAACGGAGTGATATTTTACGAAAAGCTGCCGACCTATTAGAGGAAAAGCCGGAGGATTTTATTGACACAATTGTCCGAGAGGCTGGTAAACCTATCAAATATAGCAAAGATGAGATCAATCGTTCCGTTCAAGTCCTCCGATTTGCTTCGGAGCTTGCCAAAAATATTACAGGAGAAGTTCTGGCAATGGATGCAGCCATTGGCGGGGAAAATCGAATGGGGCTTGTGAAACGAATCCCATTAGGTGTGGTGGGAGCCATCACTCCCTTTAACTTTCCGCTGAATCTGTCCTTGCATAAAATAGCACCAGCGATTGCTGCAGGTAATACGATTGTTTTCAAACCTGCCGAGAAAACACCTGTGTCGGGTTATAAATTAGTAAAGTTATTTCAGGAAGCGGGCCTTCCGAATGGGGCATTAAACTTGTTAATGGGAACGGGAGAGGTAGGGGCACCTCTTGTCACTCATGAAAAAGTCCATAAAATTTCGTTTACAGGAAGCTTAGCAGTTGGAAAGAAAATTCGCGAAACCGCCGGCTTTAAAAAAGTAACCCTTGAATTAGGTTCTAATTCCCCTAATATCATTTTCGAAGATGGAGACATCCAAACGGCTGTAAAAAGATTAGTAATTGGAGGTTTTTCTTTTTCAGGACAAGTTTGTATTCATGCGCAAAGAATCTTTGTACAAAAAAATGTTTATCAGTCATTTTTGGACCAGTTTATCAATGAAACAAGGGCATTGAAAATTGGGGATCCAATGGAGGAAGCTACAGATATTGGACCCATGATCACCGAGAAAGAAGCCGAGCGAGCTAAGCTATGGATTGATGACGCGGTAAGAAATGGGGCAAAAATAGAAGTGGGGGGTGAACGAAACGGAACCATTCTTTCCCCGACCATCATGACCAATGTTGATCGTAATATGAAAATCATCGCAGAAGAGGTTTTTGCACCGATTGTATCAGTCATTCCGTTTGATACAGAAGAGGAGGTCATCGGATATGCCAATGACTCCATTTACGGTTTGCAAGCGGGTGTCTTCACCCAGGATATTGACCGAGCCATCAGGGTAGCCGACCAATTAGAAATTGGCGGTGTTTGGATTAACGATATCTCTACCTACCGGCAGGATAATCTGCCTTACGGCGGTGTAAAACAAAGTGGTGTAGGCAGAGAAGGAATTAAATATGCAATAGAAGAAATGACGGAACTGAAATTTATTGGCATTAAATTAAAGTAGGACCGTGGGGACGGCTCTCATGACCCATAAATAGTATCCCTTTTGAAAGATATCAGCTTGAAATGAGTCTGAACCTTCCCCCAACTACTGGTGTGTTAATTATTTAATTGAAAATACAAATCCATTTGGTGATACAAATGTCTTTCAAGTTTATTGATCGGTTTTTAAATAGTCAAAAGTCTGAGAACGAAACAAAGTCAATAAATACTATTTTTCAACAAGCTGCTAAATCGAGTGATTTCTATCAATTTTCATTATCTGAAGAACAGGATATTACAATTAGTTACTATAAAAGTATGGTAGATCCCAAAAAAATAAATAACCTCCTTCTTCCGTCAATTCAAGAACATATAAAGAAAATCAGTAAAATTCATGATATAAAAAAATTTATTCCTTTTGATGACGTCCAAATTACAAGTAATCCTCTAGATATTGAGAAAAGGCTAATCAAAGGCTATGTTATTCTTCAATTCAAGGATTCCGATGAAGATTTTTTGATGATAAATATAGAAAATACGAATCTTGGTTATCGAGAAAATAATGATACTGAAAATGAATTTAGTGTTATTGGCCCAAAAGTTGGGTTTGTAGAAAACATTGGTATTAATCTTCATCTGTTAAGAAAGCAATTAGCTGTTCCAGAGTTAGTATTTGAGGAAATAACAATAGGTACAATGTCCAAAACAGAAGTAGTCATTGCATATCTGGATGGAATTACCAATACGGAATATATTCAAACTGTTCGACAGCGATTAAAGAGTATCGATTTTGATGTTATTTTCGATAATTCTCAAATAGATCAAATCATTTCTGACAATTCAAATACTCCCTTTCCTATTTTTTTATCTACTGAGCGGATTGACAGGGTTATATATGCGATGGTATTGGGGCAAGTTGCCATCTTATCGAATGGATCCCCATACATTATTACTGGGCCAACAACGATCTTAGATTTTTTCATTTCTCCCGAAGATTATTATCTTAATTGGGTACTTGGGTCGTTTTTTCGAATCATTCGCATTATTAGTGTTATTTTCTCGTTGTTTGCTACACCAATATATGTTGCAATATTAACCTTTCATTATGAAGTTGTACCTGATGATTTATTGGAGCCCCTTATTAGTTCAAGAGCTCATGTTCCATTTCCTCCGGTATGGGAAGCTATTTTTTTGGAAATTACCATTGAATTGTTGAGAGAGGCGGGGGCACGCTTGCCGACAAAAATTGGGCAAACACTGGGTATTGTAGGTGGTATTGTTATTGGTCAAGCATCTGTACAAGCAGCTCTAACAAGTAATGTTTTACTTATAATTGTTTCATTGTCAGCACTTGCTTCTTTCACAACTCCTATCTTTAAAATGTCAAATGCAATTCGTCTCATCCGGTTTCCTCTTATTTTATTTGCAGCATTTTTGGGCGGCTTTGGAATTATCATAGGGTTCGTTCTTCTGTTAGGACATTTATTAAAGCTTAAATCCTTGGGGAATCCATATATGGTCCCTCTATTTCCTTTTAGAATAAAGAACTTTCGCGACAGTTTTATTCGATCATCATATAAGTTTACCTCTACACGAAGCAGATTTTTAAGACCTCTTTCACTAAAAAGATATACACCAAATCAAGATAAGGATGATATTAATAATGAATAGTCAAAAGCGAAAAAATATAAGGTATTTTTGTGCTCTTTTGCCTTTCATTTTGATTCTTCCTGGCTGCTCTTTTCCGCGGCAAAAAATTATCGATGATGTGCAACTTCCTAAAGTATTAGGTTTTGACAAACTTGATAACCAGTATGTTGGAACTGTACTTTATTCTGATTATACGGGTGATGAAAAAAAAGGTGGGAGCACTATTTTACAGGGGAAAGCAAGGAAATCCCAGTTAATAAAACAATCTTTAAATGCTCAATCTCCTAAACCGATAGAAATTGGAAAGTTGAACCTTTTAATCTTTGGTAAAGAACTAGCTGAAAATGGGGTATCTTATTTTGTTAAGACTGTTTGCAGGGATCCTTTGATTGGAAGCAATATGTTAATAGCTGTTTCAGAAGAGCCAGCAGGAGAATTTTTAATGAAAAATAAAGATAGAAACAGCGACTATTCTTATAAATTGATTGAACAAAATTATCGAAATCAAAATGTACCAATTCCAACTTTGCAAAGTTTTTTATTTGATTTCTATGGAGCGGGAAGAGACCCCTCCATACCTTATATAAAGATCAATCAAAAGGGTGACATTGAGGTAGACGGTCTGGCAGTGTTAAAAAAAGACAGACTTAAACTAATCTTAGATCAAAAAGAAAGCTTTATATATAAAATATTAAGAGGAAGAGTGATTAGAGGGCAAACCGAATTTAAGATACATAAGGGGCAGTCGGAGGATTCAGCAATATTAGCTATTTTATATGGAAAAAACAAAAAATCAATTATTAACAAGGGTTCGAAATCAAAGGTGACCTTCGATATAACAGTAAACGGTATGGTAAAGGATTTTCCAGACTGGTTAGATTTAAGGAAAAAACAAAATAACCTATTATTAAAAAAACAAATGGAAAAACAAATGAAAAAGGATTTTGAAAAGCTATTCGTAAAATTTCAAAAACATCAAGTCGATCCCTTAGGTATAGGTGATTTAGCAAGAGCGTATTCAAAAAAATGGAACGAAAAGGAGTTTTATGAAAAGGTGTACCCAACTATTGCAATGGATATCAATTTAAAAATAGAACTATCTCATGCAGGGATGGGCGAGTAAAAAGAAAAGGTGATTGACCATGAGTAAACAATTAAATGCAAGCTTGACAGTATCTCCCTTTTTTTTGTTTTTTCTCATTCACAGTACCCAAACAGGTGTAGGCTTGTTGAATTTTCAAAGTAAAATAATAAAGGGAGCAGAACAGGATGCATGGGTTTCAATTGTATTAGTTGGAATCAGTTTTCATCTCATTATTTGGCTGCTATATTTTTTATTAAAGAGATCAAATAATGGAGATATTATGTCCTTACATCAACAATTATTTGGGAAACGGCTAGGAAACGTATTAAACATTTTTTTTTATAGCTATATGCTTTTAATTGTTTCCACGATAATTAGGTCCTATTTATCAGTTCTGGTTACTTGGGTTTTTCCTTATACCCCTATTTGGTATTTATCACTTATTATGATTTTGGTGATTTCATATTTAGTTGTTGGAGGCTTTAGGGTTATTACCGGTATTTGTTTTTGGGGGATGTTAATCCCTTCGCTCCTTCTGTTTACGCTATATTTCCCAATCAAATATGCTTATTGGACGAATTTATTACCTGTTTTTAATCACAGCTTAAATGACTATTTTGTATCAGCAAAAGAAAGTATCCTTATGTACTCAGGACCAGAATTTTTACTTATTTATTTTCCTTTTATTAAAAATAATCAAATTTCCCAAAAATGGGCACACATTTCACAAGCTTATACAACCATTTTATATCTATTTATTACAATCATATCATTTGCTTATTTTAGTCATGGGCAGCTTGATCATGTTACTTGGCCAACCCTCATGATGTCAAAAATTATCCGCTTTCCATTTATTGAAAGATTTGAATATATCTATATATTTTTATGGCTCTTGGTGATCCTCCCCCCTTGTTGTATGGCATTGTGGGGGTCGATTCGAGTTTTGAAAGAATCGTTTAAATTTAAACCTAGATTGTCATTAGGGATATCCATTATTATCGTTCATTTCATGGTTATTAATGTCAAAAGTAAAATGGATGTCGAGGAATTAGGGACTTTTATAACAATTGTCTCAACCAGCTTTCTATATATTTATATACCAATATTGTTTATTTTTTTTCTCATCATACAAGCATTTAAAAAAGCAAGAGTGTTGGGATAGATTAGTTTCAATATACTAATAAATTTATAAGATCAAAATGAAAGAGAAAAGGGTATCTGAGTATAAACTCGATACCTTTGTCTCTTTATTGGTAAAATACTGTTTAGAATGATAATCTTCAAAAGCCAAAATAATTGCTGGTTTCAGTTAAACAAATACTACATATTCTTTATTCTTGTTAGTCCGAGAGCCTGATTTTCCCATAAGATATTTTCAACGGTTTTGCATTCATGTTCTTCACAGCGAATCATTAAAACAATTTCTGATGTAATATTTTTGACTCCATGTTTATTTTTTTTAACTAACATCATTTTTATAAGAAACCCTAAAAGCAAACCACTAACAGCACCAATAATTCCCCATATAATTGGACCCCATTTTAAAATATAACCATAAATGGCTCCTAAGAGCATCAAACATGTACCAAGTATTGCTGCTGAATCAAATAGACTTAAGCCATCTGCCCTATGAATGGTATCAAATAGTTTCCTTTGTTCACTTCTTTTATCTAGAGGGGCAGCCAGTATCCTTTTATTTGAAAAATCATTTTGTTCCAGTTCCGAAATGGCCAGCTCAATAAAAATTGAGTTTTCAAAGGAAGCGATGACTAACATAATGTTTACACCTCTTTCAAATGGGAGTTTTAAAATTAATATTTTGGTATTTCTTCCGTAAGTATTTTGACATTTCTTTTTCAAACAATTTGTTGAGCTCAACCGTTGATGAATAGGCATCGTAAATGATAAAAAAATATATGGATGGAAAATAAAGTGCCCATTGCATATTTATAACCTCTTTAGCTTTTACAAAATCACCTAACATTGATAAGTGAATGGCAGACAAAATATGACCATAATAACAGATTGATACTGTATAGAGAAATATAAAAAATCCCGAAATAACATTATGAATATAAAGGTGACCAAGACCAGGAAATAATACGGACCATGCTAAAGCTACCAATGGTTTACGTTTATCCAAGTAGTTCAAGTCCCACGATCCCATTTTTTTATTCATAATAGGTGCGTCCTCTCTATCTGCTAATACATATTGTTTGTTCAGATCCACCGTGGATCTATACCCGTCCCATATTCCAAACATATATATTGCCACGTAAAGAATTAACCATCGTTCATTCAAAGCTACTTTTGCAGCTTCAAAATCACCCAATAAGGAATATAAAATCCCAAGGTTCACATGTGCAATTCCATTAATAAAGGTTTCCCATAAAATTAAAAGAAACCCTGCTGCGTATCTATGCTGCAATAGATGTCCAAATCCCGGATATGAAAATGAAAAAAAGGCTACGACCCACGGATTTTTCAAATGAAGTTGTCCAGTTGTAAATTGCGATAAAAAAGCCCTTTGTCTTCGATAGGGAGGAAATTGATTCATCATTTGTACCTCTTTTGTAGGATAATCCTCATACTTTTTAATAATGTCCAATTGTGGGATATATTGCTATTATGTATTTAGGTAATATTGTGGAATTAGCATCAAAAGAAGACCTACTTAATCAACCCCTGCACCTTATACCAAGGCACTCATTTCAGCTGTACCAATGCCAGATCTTTGTATTTCATCTTCATTAGTTTAACCAGTCATTTCCTTCATATGTAATAGGGAATGAGAAGAATCTGATGGATAAAAAAAGAACCACAAGTTGTTGGTTCTAATCTTACAGGCAATGAATACTTCATTTACAAAAAAACCATCAGAAGCCGGATTATGTAAATAACTAAATAGTGAAATGGCATACTATACGAAACACTGTGATTTAATTAACGTTTAAGAGGAAAAAAGGATGGTGTGTGATGGAACAGCAGCTTCCTCCAGGCCAATTTGAAACAGAAAAATGGCCAATCCTGCACGTAGGGGATGTACCCGAGTTTAATGAAACCACATGGAATTTCAGACTCTTTGGTGAGGTAAAAGAAGAAAAGTTCTTATCCTATAAAGAAATCATGGAGCTTCCGAAGACCATTTCAAGCGTTAACATGCATTGTGTTACCACCTGGTCTAAATTTGATACAACGTTTGAAGGAATTGCACTTAGAGAGTTATTGAAATTTGTCGAAATGAATGAAGAGGTAAAATACATTAAAATTTACGGGTATTACAATGGAGATAAGTTTGGTTATTCAGCAAATCTGCCGCTCGAGCCTTTATTAGGGGACGATTCTTTGTTTGTATATCGTTGGAAAGATAAAAATCATGATTGGCAGGATATTGATCCAAAACATGGTTATCCACTAAGATTTATTCCACCAGAAGTATTTTATCTATGGAAAGGCTCTAAGTGGGTGTCAGGGATTGAGTTTATGAAAGTAAACGAGGCCGGTTTTTGGGAAGAACTTGGCTATTCGATGACAGCCAATCCATTTAAAGAAGAACGCTACCGTTAGCACAGTTTTCCCTACGAAATATCCGTTCGCAGCCTTCCCGGTTATTAAGGGAGGGCTGCATTGTTTTATAAAAGAATTTATCTTGAGGATTTCTAATTAGGTAACATATAAGCCCATTTTATAACCAAGCCATTTCAGATTTAAAGAAAAATCGAATAAGTTTAGGCGCGACTTAAACTAAAATATCCTTTATATGAAGAACCTTGACCGGTAAGCGATGGTGTCTCTATCTTGTAGGGAATTTGATTTTTAAGGAGGTATTCGTTTGGTCTTGCCGAAAGCTGAACGAGGTCCTTTAATGGAAGTACAATCGTTGACTGTCCGATTAAGTCGTCACCTGTGCCAAGTAGACTGTTTATCCCTTTTGCGACAGGTGTTACAAGTGCTTTCAAGATAGGGGCTGCAGCCCCTGCGACAAGTGGACCGCCTAACGCAGCTACTCCTGTAGTTGCGGCTGTGGCAGCAGTAGAAACAGTTGAATGGACTGTCTTATAATACTTATTTGGATCTCCTTCATCGTGTTCCATTAAAACAAATGTTATGTTTAAGCCATAAGGTTTTCCACGATAGAGTTCTATATGATCCGGGAAACTTTCACCTTTGTCAACATCTGTGTAAAGTTTAGTCAGGGATGTTGAAACACTTACAGGTTCATTGTCCCTTCCAGTAGGAGCCGATACGCTAATGGTTGCATAAACCTCATCAGATCCAGGTCCACTAGTCGGACCAAAGCAATGAATCCCTTTATAAGTCAACACCACTTGATCGATTTCGATAGCACCTGTCTCGGGCCACCAATAGATCTCACCCTGCTCAAAACGCATTACTTTGCCTTCGTCATATTTTATTGGTAATTCATCAGTAACAGGCCAACCCAGCCAGCTCTCGACTCCACCTAATGCATGATACTTCTCATTAATTGCACCATAAACCCAATAAGCAGGTCCTTTTGCTTTCTTAGAATAAATAGCACCATTCTGATAGCGGATTCGATAACCTGTCTCTATCTCTTCCACATAAGAAATTGCCGCTCCCGGAGCACCATTTAACGATTTCCATTTATCTTCAATGGTTGTTTTTGCCGTATCTTTCGGATCTTCCATAAAATGCATTGGAGAGAACCACTTAAACGATTCCCAATGGGGTCGAAATGCTTCATAATGTTCGTAAGCACTAGTTTGCGGTGTGGAGTAGATGTGTATTTCGGGGTATCCCGCAAACCCTCTTTGTAGGTTATTGTTATAACATAGCCATATTTCTTCAATTGAACGAGGGTAACATGGTGTATAAGGATAGTAATATGGGATAACGGATATTGTTCTAGGAAGCGAGTAGAGATGGTACATTGGACAGGGACTTGTTGATGAAGATTGATGATAATACAATACTGTCCCTCCTTATTCATTTTCATTTCTTGATAATATATTCGTTAAAAGATGTAATGAGGGTTGTCACTATCTAAATTAGGCTGTTCTGTATAGCATTCTATTACTAGTGTTTTGAATATGATTAATAGCCTCCCCAGTTAAAAAGGGGAGGCTGCTTGGTTTTCTTTAACAATTGTTCAGCAATTCTGTCAATATTTTTATCCTATCCCTTTAAACACACCACGCAAATAGAATAATAGGGGAGTTGACTCAAAAATTCATCTTCGATTGTCCGCCATCGACGTTTATGCTGGCTCCGACAATCCAGGAAGCTTTTTCTGAGGCCAGGAATGCTGCGACATTCGCGATTTCTTCCGGAGTGCCGAAGCGGCCAGCAGGAATATCCTTTTTTACAAATTCTTTGATTCCCTCAGGATCCTCGTTCATACGTCTTATCCAGTTACCAGTCTCGTGCAAAATACTTCCAGGGGCAATGCTGTTGACTCTGATGCCATAAGGAATTACTTCGTCAGCCATCGACTTCGTAAAGCTGATGAGTGCAGATTTTGCATTATTATAGGTAACTTTTCCTCCGCTTTCTCTTCCATAAACAGAGGTAATATTAATGATCGAACCCGAACGCTGATTTTTCATATGTTCAACAACTAATTTGCTTAAATGGACGGCTGAAAAATAATTCAACTCCATTGCTTGATAAAAAAGAACCATTTCGGTATCTGTCGCTTTGGCTCCATTGCTTCCGCCGGCATTGTTGATGAGGACATCAATCGTACCTTTTTGCTCGATAAACGTTTGAATTAAGTTTTCCCGTTCCTCTTCATTGGTTAGATCGGCTTGATAAATAGATACTGTGCCGCCTAAATCTGTTTTTGCTTGTTCTAAAAAATCAAGATCGCGTGCTGTAATGGTGACATTGGCTCCTTCATCAATAAAGGCACTGGCTATGGCTTTCCCAATTCCCTTGGAACCGCCGGTAATGAGGACATTTTTACCTTTTAATTGTAAATCCATTAATACAAACTCCTTTTATGTAGATAGTTGGAAAGCTATGATAATTGTTAATTTTGATTTTACTAATAAAAAAGTGCCAATAATTCTAAATAAAAAAGATTAAACCTGCGATCCATCAAAGCCAATCGCGTCATTGGCCAATCCGATTTCAAATTGGTATTTGTCTACATAAAAACAATAGAAAAAAAGCAAGAAATATGAAATCACTTGCTTATTATGAGCTTTAATCGCTTGAGGTAAGGCTCTCTGCCAACTTCAAGTCGTACTTGTAGGCAGCCATCGCCAGTTCATACCTCAACTTTTTGCCCGCTTCCACGAAATCTGCATCCTTCACAAGACCTGATAATGAATACCTATGTCCCCTGAAATCCACGTTCAGTTCGGTGATTTGGTTGAATTTGAAACTCTCCACGGGAATGTCGTGCTCATCCTTCAACAAGTATTCTCCGTATTTCTCGTTGCAGGTTTGAGCCACTTCCTCCATCACCTTGAAGGCATCGTCCGGATTTTGCCTATAGTTGAGGACTAGGCTTTCGTTCACCCGGCGCCTTCCCCGGTTCCCGTTCTGAAGTTCCATGATGCTGCTATAGGAGACCGTATAGAGGTATCCATCATACTGGCGGATCTTCAGGTGGCGCATGCTGATTTCCTCGATTTTCCCCTGACGGTTTCCATTGATAATGACATAATCCCCATGGTGGATCTGGCGCTCAAACAAGTAGGTCAGCCCCATAATGTAATCACGAATGATATGCTGGAGGATCAATGCTAAGGCACCGGCCACGACTACCGAACCAGTAACTAGCTTTGCCAGGTCGAAGAAATGGCTAAGCACATAAATAAAGAAGAACACAAGTCCCAATACCTTTGTCACCTGATTGGCGAAATGCATTAATGTTTCTTCCCGCTTTACATCCAAGAAGCTCGTTTTGTCAAATAAAAGCTTGATGGATTTGCGGATCAAATAAACCGTAAGTATTATCAGCAATGCCACCGTTAAAATTTTTACGGGCAACTGCTGGAACAGTCCTAAGAAAAACATCCTATCAACTCCCACCTTTTTACACTATACCAAAGTTTTGCGTTAGGAGAAAAAATTAAAAATCATCCTTTCCCAGCAAACCATAACGAAAGCATTGCTCCATTATAAAAAGAAACCCTATCCGGGCTTCTTGAGGAACGATTATTTTGTCAGTAATTTGTTTTCCGCTGCAGTAGGTACAAAAATAAAAAAAATAGAGTTTTTTAAACATCGGTCGTTTTATTGAACAAGAAGGGAATATGTGACTTGGAGCGAATTAATCTATGTAAAGAAATTCATTTTGGAGGTATTTAATGTACCCTATATTAAATCAAATCGGAGCCATTTTTATCCCTGTAAGTAATGTGAAGGAAGCACGTAATTGGTATTGTGACATATTAGGGTTACCTGCAGATGGTGAGATATTATATGGTCATTTATATATCATTCATATGAATGGAACTAGAATTGTTTTAGATAGCAAAATTTATTCAGAGGATAATATTTTCAAAACCCCACCTTTTCATTTTAACACTAACAATATTGAACAAGCATATGAGTATATGAGGGGTAAAAATGTTGAATTAACAACTGGTGTTGAGCATACCCATTGGTTTAAATTCAAAGATCCTGATGGGAATCATCTAATGGTGTGCGAGTGTTAACCTTGTTTCACTAAAGGGTGCAAGAGTTGAAGATTGGGATAGCTGCGGCGATCCTTTTTTTATTGCATTAACTTGGCAGGTTAGCATTCCTGTAGATCGTTAAATATCAGGTTTGAAAAAAATAGAGCCCCTCAGTAAGATACGAGTATAGAGTCCAATCTAACTCAGAGTCTTAAGGAGGAAGCCCTAATATGAATTTTAAAATGCAAGACAAACAAAATCAACTAATAGAAAGAATTTCCGATACACATCTAATTGTAGGTGTGGATATTGCCCAACAATTACACGTTGCTCGAGCTGTTAACTTTCGTGGAATAGTAGTTGGAGATCCTCTTACATTTGAAAATAATGAAGAGGGGTTCGTAAAACTATTAAGGTGGATTCAAAACTTACAAAAACTAAAAAACTTAGATTCAACAATTGTGGGGATGGAACCAACAGGACATTACTGGATTAACCTATCCAAATGGCTGGATAAACAAAACATTGAGGTAGTTACAGTGAATCCCCACTTGGTAAAAAGGAATAAAGAGAATCGTGACAATACTCAATCGAAGAGTGATAAGAAAGATGCCCTCGTTATAGCGGATATGGTGAAAAACGGATATTATTCCTTTGTTCGTCCAGCATCAGAATCATTTGAGAAACTTAGAGTTCTAATTTCTAACCGTGATGTAATTGTTAAACGTCTCGTGATGTCTATTAATCAAATAAATCGATGGGTGGATGTGGTTTTTCCAGAACTCAGACAAGTGTTTAAAGATGTTTCGTGCAAAGGAGCTATCGCAACCCTTCGTTTATTTCCTACACCGGATGAAATATCTTCACTAGAAACTCTAGATGTCATGAGGGGGTGGAAGTCTTTAATGAAACGACAACCAGGACCCAAAAAGGCTCAATTACTAATCAATCTAGCAAAATCCTCTATTGGGATCGGACAAGCTCTTGATGCTTATAAATTCCATTTAGAACAATTATTAGAGGAATATGACCTCGCTGTAAAACAACTCGAAAGAGTTGAACAACAAGTTAAAGAAGTTCTATACACAATACCATTTGCAAAAAAACTACTCATGATTAAGGGAATAAGTGAAATTTCATTAGCCGGGATATTAGGTGAATCAGGCGATCTAAGTGGTTTCTCGCACGGAAACTCTCTATTACGTCATGCGGGATTACATTTAGCTGAAGCAAGTTCAGGCAAATGGAAAGGTCAGATTGTCATTTCAAAGCGTGGAAGGTCCAGACTACGACGATTCCTATACTTAGCAACTAATAAATAATGTTTTAATTCTATGCTGCTAAAGGGATTAATACTTGGACTTTATTTGGACAGTAAGACTCGTTTCGTCGTGCTATTCCTACAAAAATCCTTGCTAGTTTACCTATCAATTTCATGATTGATTTCATTTTCTTTAACTTCTTTACCTTCACATTTTATTAAATGTATCTTTCAAAATAGGTAACTTTAATTTTGAATGTTGTCTTATTCGTAGGATTTCAAATATGTACGGAGTACCAGGTTTATTCAACAAAAGGGCACAGTGACCCATCAGGTTAGCATAACTGGCCTCCACCCCTTGGATAGGCATGACGAAGGAATGAGAGGGCAATTGACCCGTTGAGACATGGGAGGGAAAGCCTCCAGGGGCGGCGTGGAGATGTACATTATATGGTAAAATATGGAGTGGTAGCTGACTCCTTTATTTAACTATGCCTTCACGAATCCAAAATGATCTGAACTCATTTCATTTATCCGAAAATCCAATTAAAAGGGTTATGAAATCCTGCGAATAAGGGAACATTCGAGAGATATTCGTATTAAACTGAGGGAGTTGAATAAAAGTTGCGTATCGTTTATGCAACTTTTATTCAATTTAACCTAGAAAATAGACAAAGATATCAGTCGGGATAAGAGATAATTATAAAGAATCTAACTAATTCATCAGAAGAGTTTATATAAATGTGATCAGTATTTGCATTAAATTTAATAGTCTCATCAGTGTTTAATTCAAACTTCTCACCTTGAATATCGAGTGTAAGTATACCTCGTTGTATTAGTACATATTCCTCACCTGTATGCCTTTCGGATATATGACTAAAACCAGGTTTAAGGTCTACAGTGAAAATTTCAAACTTTTTTTCTGGATGAAATGGGTAAACAGAATATACAAGATAATTTCCATCATCATCAATCAATGGGTTCAGTTGATTGATGTTTATTTTTTCAATTTGTGGCTTATCATTTTCCTTTAAAAAAGCAGAAAAGGATACTTGTAATCCATTTGCAATTTTCCAAAGAGTGGTGACAGTTGGATTTGATTTTCCATTTTCAATTTGGGCTAACATTGCTTTACTAACTCTAGTCAGTTCCGACACATTTTCTAAGCTCAATCCTCGCTTTTTTCTTATTTCTGCAAGATTATTAGCTATAACCCCTTGAATGAATTCCATAAAAAATCTCCTTGACTCTTTTTTGTATTCATTATAACATTCATACAAACAACATAACAGACGTATGTTTAATATAGCAGACGAAAAGGTGGTGCAACTATGAATGAATTAGCAAAAGAAATAAATAGCGAAGAAAATCTCTCTACATTTTCTCAAGGGGTAAAAGATTGCATTCCAACTTTAATTGGCTACATTAGTATTGGAATTGCAATGGGGATTGTTGGAGCATCATCCAATCTAAGTATACTAGAAGTTGCTCTTTTATCGGCATTAGTTTATGCTGGTGCATCACAATTTATTATTTGTGCACTGTTAGTATCAGGTAGTCCAATTTCAGTCATTGTATTTACAACTTTCATTGTGAATTTGCGGCATTTTTTATTAAGTATGACACTGGCTCCGCACTTTACAAAATATACTTTAATGAAAAATATCGGGATTGGAGCTCTTGTAACAGATGAGTCATTTGGTGTTGCCATTAATAAAATTGCTAAAAGAGAAATTATTAATGACCAATGGATGAATGGCTTGAATATAACAGCCTATTTATTCTGGATTTTATCATGTATGTTAGGTGTCATTTTTGGCAAATGGATTTCAAATCCAGAAGTATTTGGATTAGATTTTTCTTTAACAGCTATGTTTTTGGCATTGCTTGTTTTGCAATTACAAAATATTGATAATGGTAAATTGAAGTTTTATCTATCATTAATTGTTTATGTAGTTTTATTAATGTTAGTTCTATGTATGATTGTTCCTTCTTATATAGCTATTATTATATCAACAATAATTGTTGCAACAATTGGGGTGATAAAAGACAAATGAGTATTAATTTATCCATTTTATTAATCATTTTAGGGTGTGCCATTGTGACCTTCATTCCGAGAATTATTCCATTTATAGTTATAAGAAATATTCAGCTCCCGAAAATTGTAGTCAAATGGCTTTCATATATACCTATTTGTATTTTTGCTGCACTTATCGTCGATAGCTTTATCATCGAAGATGAATCGTTATTATCAATTGATTGGAGTGTTCTTACTGCTATTATACCAACTCTTATTGTAGCAATATGGACGAAGAGTTTGTCCGTTACAGTTATAGTGGGCATCGTATGTATGGCTACTGTTAGGTTTTTGTTTTAATGGAAGCCAACGATTGTGAAGAAATGAATATAAACTAACGGGTTGCGATTGTTCAATAAGAGCAGTCGCTTTTTCTTGGTCGCTGCGGTGACTATTGGGTGCTTTAGTAGATTTAGGGTTCCTTGCACACAAATTCAAAAAATGCTATCATAAAAATGGCTTATTTTTGTTCGGTGTAAAGGATAGTATAAGTAATAACTTTTCGTCTTGATGATCACTGAGAGCAAGGATAGTAATACATTGTGTGTGCAAACACACTAGGAGGCAACAAACATGGAAAAAGGTAAAGTAAAATGGTTTAATGGCGAAAAAGGCTTTGGATTCATCGAACGTGAAGGTGGAGAAGACGTATTCGTTCATTTCTCAGCTATTCAAGGCGAAGGGTTCAAAACATTAGAAGAAGGTCAAGAAGTGACTTTTGATGTTGAGCAAGGTCAACGTGGAGCACAAGCAGCTAACGTTCGTAAGGCCTAATTATTATGCTAAACATGGACAGACTCATTTTTAGAGTCTGTTTTTTATTTTTACTAAAAAACAAAAAAAACCACTCATTAATGAGTATATTTATTGCAATATGCTTGGTTAATAACCGAGTAAAATGACTAAAACTAACTAGATAGGTAACTCAACCTAGAATAATAATGGGGTGATTTTATGAGTAAAGCTAAAGGTAAAGGTGGAACAGGGAGAGGAACAGACAAGAAGGGTTGGAATCGTTGGCAAGCTAGTGCAAACAAAAAAAAGAGTGCAAAACCTTATATAAGTAAAGGTACAAAAAAGACGGATGTTGAAAATGACCCCAAAAGCAATAGTTAAGTCACTTTTCCAAAATATAGTGAATGCTGAATAAATACAATTATTTAATGACCCGAACGAACATATTTTACACATCTAATATGTTCGTTCCTTTTTTTATGTGTTTACGTTATTTACCCTAAATATAATAATAATAAAGAATATTTCATTTTCATATAATATTATGCTTTTGTATCTACTTCATTTCTTTTCAAAATCATTTCTTTATACGAAATAATTTTATGTTCTAACATTTTATTCGTTTCTTTCAGTGTTTTTAACTGGTTTTCGATGGAACTTTTATGATCTTCTAATAGTTTTAATCGATTAATGGCTGTATGTTCTCCTTCAGTATACAAGAAAGCATACTCTTTGATTTTTGTGATCGGCATTTGCGTCTCTTTTAATTTTAAAACAAATTTTAGCCATTGAAGATGCGATTCTGTATATTTTCTTTCTCCATGTTCATTCCGGTCTGGAAGAATAATATTTTCTTTTTCATAGTAACGTAATGTATGTGTGCTAACACCTACTAGTTGTGCCACTTCGCCAATTGTATACATAAAACCCTCCACTTTTAACCAATGCTAATCAAGTGTGAAAAATAGTTTGACTTAGAGTTTACTCTAACCACTATAATAAATCCGTAAAAGTTAATAATCAATTTTTGTTAGTATAACAAAATATTAGGAGGCAATAAAATGAAAAAATATACAGTTATTACAGGTGCAAGTTCTGGTATTGGTTATGAAACAGCTCTTGCTTTTGCTGCTCGTGGTAAAAATTTAGTCATTGTGGCACGTAGAATTGAGGAGCTTGAAAAACTAAAATCAGAGATCGTGAAAGTAAATGCAGAATTAGATGTCGTTATAAAAACTGTTGATTTATCAAATACGAAAAATGCTTATACATTATTTGAAGATTTAAAGGAATATGAAATTGAAACGTGGATTAATAACGCAGGATTTGGTAATTTTGCATCAGTTGGAGAACAAAATTTAACTAAAATTGAGAGAATGCTTAATTTAAATATCGAGGCTTTAACTATTTTAACCTCTCTTTATGTGCGTGACTATTCAACAGTTGAAGGAACACAATTAATTAACGTTTCATCAGGTGGGGGTTATACGATTATTGGAAATGCAATCACATACTGTGCTTCTAAATTCTATGTAAGTGCCTTTACTGAAGGGCTTGCACATGAATTAAAAGAGAAGGGTGCAAGCATGAAAGCAAAAGTATTAGCTCCTGCTGCAACTGAAACTGAATTTGCAAAAGTATCGAATGATTTAGAAGAAAATGTTAAGCTTGAAGGACTTCTTCCTAAATACCATACTGCCAAAGAAATGGCTGGATTTATGCTTGATCTTTACGATAGCGAAAAAGTAGTCGGAATTGTAGATGGTCTTACTTATGAATTTCAATTAAAAGATCCAATTTATCCTTATGCAGTAAGAATGAGAAGCTAATAAGGTTGATTTATCATCGTTATTCAAAAATTTCTGGATTATTATCTTAATAATTTTAGGTATATAAAAAGTTCTTTACTAATTGTATTATCGTATCAAAAAGAGGTTCTTCCATTAGGAGAACCTTTCATTTATTTGTACATCTAACGGGGACAAGAGTTTAAGAACTAGCTGCCATTTTTGCGGCTTTTTGTTTATTCAATTAAAGGGGCAGTTTAGCTTAAGAAGTAAGGGGATAATAAATTAAACAAGAGATCGTTGAGATCACTTGTTTAATTTAAATCTAATTTTCTGCCAACTCCTTCCTATTGGGAGCGTGTGGTGGTTCTTCCATCCATCCCCTTTCTATTAAAATGTCGGCGCCCTCCTTGCCATACTGTAATATTTCAGGAATTAGTTTTGAATATTCAATAGCAAGGTCTATTCGTGCTGATGTAGCTAATGCATGACCAATATAGGTTAATCCTTGTGTATTGAGTATAGTTACAAGGTTCATGATAAGCTTTTCTGAAAAAGGAGATACAGTAGAAGTTGTCACTTCTGAGTTAACCATTATAGTGCCAAGCAGATCATCCTTGATTAAAGTTTGGTTTAGGAAATGAATTTGTTTTTGAGCTAAGTCTTTTCCTTTTGTCAAAAATTTTTTTATTTGTTCATCTTTCACACCTTGAATAAATCCAGTTAGTAAGACTACAGCAAAATAGTTCCTTTCAATGTTAAAAAATATTTCAGATAGTTCAAGAACATTTAGAGGGCGTTTCTTTTCGAACCACTTGGATAAAAATGTTTCTTTATTTTTAACAAATTCAACTTTATCGGGATAAGGGATCATTGTTGGGCGATCGTATATCCCTTTTGAAAGCATTAGATTTACTGATGTATTATAAAGGTCCAATGTGGAAGTTAAACACTTAGAGAAGAAAGATCGAATATCTTCGCGGGCAACATTAGAAACTAGCATACTATAGGCCATCAAACCCATACGACTCACTCCGTAGGCGTAGCTTACAGGAAATAAATCGAAAAACAAAGGTGGAGCTGAAAGATCAATGTCTTCATCGGAAAATCCCTTGGGAATAGGGAAATTCTCCTTTTCAAAAATATTCTTGATTTCCTCAATATGTTTTTGTGATATATCTAATGTTAGTTTAATTATGGATTTAACATCTTCATTGTTCGACTGTTGCAGGAAATGCTTAGAGAGACAGATTGATGCGCTATCCATTATATAAGTAGCCCATAATCCTGCAATTTCTGTTGATGATAAACCAACAATATGTTTTGTACTCATTGAAGATCTCCTCTTAATATTGGATTTTCTAATTTAAGTATTACTCATACCAAAACAACTTATTCTTCATTCCATAATTGTGTAGAATAAGCGAAAGGGAAAAGGAGAAAAACGGAATTTTTTGAATTGAAGTGTACAAGAGTGGGAGAAGAAAACCACTCTACAATATTACAAATTCGGTACATGATTGAGATTGAGAAAACGAAGGGAATAAGATTGAAGGTAGTAGTAAAGTTTGTGAAGTAATGTAATTAAACGAACGGGTGCTTAAGTTAACCATGTGGTAGCTACGGCAGATAGTTGAAAAAGGAATGGCTAATAAAAAGAAAACTCACTACTGTTGAGCGAGTTTTGTTTTTTCATGTTCCAACATGAATTAAAGATAGTTTTGCTAAATACACTTATCTTTCTACCAGTTCTAGCTTCTCACCATTTGGACCTTGGAAAAAGGCGATTTTAACTGTATTATTTAAAATGCTTCGAGGTTCTTCATCTACTAATTTGACGCCTGCTTTTTTAAAACGTACGAGCTCAGCTTCAATGTCTTCTACAGTAAAGGCCAAGTGGTTAACGATTCCTTCGTTTTCAACCGGACCGCCGTAGACAAGTTCAACCTCTACACTCGGCTGCTCTGGAAAAAATAAAAATGCAAGCTCAACAGTGTCATTTAACCACTCTCTATTTCTTAAATCTAAACCGAGGATCTTTTGATAGAACTCTAAAGACTCGTCCATGTCATTGACCATTATTCCCACATGTTCCATTTTCACAATGCATTCCTCCAAACGGTAAATAGTATGTATCGTACATTTATATAAAAGTCTATATTTGACTGTTCCAATAGCGAAAAATTCAATTTATATATGTAACGGGTGCAAGATTTTAAGATGAGGTCTGTCATTATTACAGCCTATGCTTATTCGACTATCGGGGCAGGTTTGTTAAAGAATAAATTTTTCACAAATTGCATTTTTATTTTAAGTTATCGCTTTTTCCAGAACAATGCCTTTTCCTAGCAATATCCAAATCCTCCACACAAATTGACCCTCCATTAGGTAGGGGATGCATTTATTTATCGTTAACCACTTACAGAAATTCTACCGTCAAGTGAGAATTCTTGCTAGACCAAACGCAACTCCTGCAGCAAGTCCTCCAGTAATCATTGTTTGAAAAGCACTCTTCACAGGAGAAGTTCCTGTAAACCTTCCTTTTACAAATCCAAAAATCAGTAAGGCAAAAAGTGTGACAATTACAGAAACCATTAATGCTGTTGCAGGTTTATGAAAGATAAAATATGGAAACAAAGGGATTAACCCTCCGACAATATAAGAAATAGCAATGGTAATCGCACTGTTTCTCGCTCTTGTCGGCTCCGGCTTTTCTAGCCCCAATTCAAATTTCATCATAAAATCCACCCATTTTTCAGGGTTCTTTTTCATGGTTTCAGTAATCGATTTGATTTGGTCTTCTTCAAGACCATAGTCTCTGAAAATTTCAGATACTTCCTCTTCTTCACGTTCTGGTAGTTCTATTACTTCGCGCCGTTCACGGGCAAGTTCAGATTCGTAATGTTCCGCATCTGTTTTTCCTGCCAAATATCCGCCAAGTCCCATTGCAATTGAGCCTGCTGCAATTTCAGCGCCTCCGGCAGTGAGAATTAATGTTGTTGTATCAACAGCACCAGACAAACCAGCAGCTAATGCAAACGGTACGGTTAATCCGTCTGACATACCAATGACAACATCTCGAATGAAGTCAGATCCAGAAAAATGTTCTTCTACGTGATGCAAGTGTTGATCCATTTTTTTACCTCCAATTTAACTAATCTAACACCCATATGCGCTAATTTTAGTTGGTTTTATTGTTTTCATAACTCCTCCTAAAAGGAAAAAGGTTTTTATAGTATTTACTGTAGCTTTCATAAAATTCTACTAATAAAATGGAGCATCTTATTGGTCAAATCTATTATCAATAAGTATAACGTCTAGACTTGAAATTACTATATGGGCTATTAAGGTGATCCTTATTTGATGAAGAAAATATTCCAAAGTCATTTATTAAAAACTTTAATTTAGTATTCAGTGAGAAAAAAAGTTAGTGGCCTAAAAGTACTGGCTTCTTTGTCTTATTCATATTAACCTATTTTTTCAATTAATTTATAATTAAGAATTCATTAATATAGAAAATGTATTCATTTTTCGTGCTAAATTGAATTCAAATAAAATTGAAGGTTATTTTAACTAATGGAGGGAAAAATAAAGTGATGGTTTCGTGATTTATAATAAGTGCTTCTGGATAATTCTTTTTTTTGAGAAAAAGATTATGAAGAATTATACTTATAAAAACGGGTGCGATTGTTCAATAAGAGCAGTCGCTTTTCTTGTTCCGCTAACGGGCAGGATAGTTTAATTATAAATGATCTAATTTCTATTGTTAATATTATTGTAGAATCACTTTAAAAGGGGGATAAAAATGCTTCAGATATTGAAAAAATCAGGTAATTTGATAATTGTTATACACGAAATCTATGGCATTAATCAACATATAAAGAATTTTTGTGATTTATTATCAAAACAGGATTTTGATGTTATCTGTCCGAACTTATTAGAACGAGAACAACCATTTGATTATTCTGAAGAGGAGATTGCCTATCTCAATTTTTTGGAGAATGTAGGGTTCTCTCATGCTGTACATAAAATAAAGAATTTATTATTAGGTGTTAAAAATAAATACCAAAAAATATATCTTATTGGATTTAGTGTTGGGGCAACTGTTGCTTGGTTGTGTAGTGAGGAAGAGAACCTTGATGGGGTTGTGGGATACTATGGGTCGAGAATTAGGAATTTCACGCAAATAGTCCCACTATGTCCTACAATTTTATTCTTTCCTCAAGAGGAACAATCCTTTAGTGTGGATGAGTTAATTTCAAATTTAGATAAAAAGAATATCGAGATATATAAATATTATGGACAACACGGATTTAGTGACCCATACTCTACAAGATTTAATGAAAAATCATCCAAAAACGCTTTTAATGAAATGCTAAACTTCTTAAAGAAACATTGATTAATAAACAAGGTTGTTATTCAAAACGGTTGCTTGAGTTTAATAAAGGGATTGCTGCGGCGATCCCTTTTCCTGGTGGGCTCTAACGGAGCAGTTTGGTTGAACAAGCACGGATGATAAACTAATGCAATTGCGGATAAGGCTACGCCAGAGAATGTGAAAGAGATATTTCGAAGAGCTGCAGCTGATGAACAAAACTATACGGTGAAGTTTCTTTACTATTTTACTATACATAATTAACAGTCGAAAGCACCCAGAATAACCTATTGCGGGGTTCTTTTTCATTTCTAAAGGATAAATTTAGAGATTTTTACAGAACATAAATAGAATATTTTAAACATAGGAGTTCATTTATGAAACGACCTTTATTTAATCATGAATCAAATGAACAGCCTTCAGACATCGGAAAATCTGCATTCGAGTCCCGTATAGAGTTTATTAAGAATGCTTTCGGTAACACAGAGGATTTGTTAATGCTTCCTATTCTATATCAACTGGAGAAAGGAATTCTTTTCTATTTAGAAACCATTTCCGATTCGGAGAAAATCCAAGAAAGTATATTAGTTCCTTTAAGTAAAAATCCAGAATTAGACTTTGGTGAAATTCCATATACTGCTGAAACAAAAAGTAAGATTATGCTCGAAGATACCATAAATGCATTGTTACAAGGAAATACCATTTTGATTGTTCAAGGAGAGGATTATCTCTTTTCATTTAATACAAAGAAAGACTTTTCACGAAGTCCCAAAGAACCCGATAGTGAAAAAACAGTAAGGGGATCACATATAGGATTTGTTGAAAGTTTATCGACAAATTTAGGCTTTATCAGGCAAGGGATCGAGAGTAAACATCTAAGAATTAATTATCATCGTACAGGTCAATATACAAACACCCAAATAGGCGTTATTTATATGGAAAGTATTGCAAACCTTACTTTGGTCAAGAGACTTGAAGAAAGACTTCAAACTCTATCCACAGATATGACTTTTAGCCCCGGGTACTTAGAAGAGTTAATTGAGGATCAGCCATTATCTCCATTTCCACATGTTCTTTACACGGAAAGACCAGACCGGGCTATTGCCCAATTAATGGAGGGAAGAATTGTTGTAATGTCTGAAGGAAGTTGTGATGTTCTTGTTCTTCCTGTATCATTTTTTTCCTTCTTTCAAACGACGGATGATTACAACAGCCGGATTCTTACGGGCTCTACTTTTCGGCTTTTAAGAGTAACGGGCTTTATTCTCTCACTTCTATTACCAGCTTTATATATTGCAGTTATCGGATTCCACTTTGAAATTATCCCGAATGAAATTTTAGTTCTTGTAAAAAACTCGGTAGAGAACATTCCATTTCCACCTTTAATCGAGGCAATGATTATGGCGTTCACGATTGAATTAATCAGAGAAGCAGGAATTCGCCTGCCTTCACCAATAGGACAAACCATTGGGATTGTCGGTGGTCTCATCATCGGGGATGCAATTGTTTCTGCCGGATTAGTTTCAAATATTATGGTTATCGTGATTGCCCTTACTGCTATATCATCCTTTTCGATTGCATCCTATGAAATGAGTAATACAGTCCGGCTGTTAACCTTTCCAATTATGCTTTCTGCTGCTACCTTTGGTTTTGTTGGAATCATCTTTTCCTTAATGTTTATCGTTGGTCACCTTTGTAAACTTGAGTCACTTGGAACACCGTATTTTACACCTGTTGCTCCGTTTAATGTTCAAGGGATGAAGGATTCCATCATTCGATTTCCAATTTGGCTTTTGAAGTTCCGACCTAAAGAGTTATTAGTTAAAAATAAAAAACGATTAAATCGTCCAAGAAGATGGGAAAAAAATGAAAAATGAAAATCAAATGACCAAGCTTCAACTCGTTACCTTTTTAATACAGACTCAAGTTGGGGTTGCATTTCTATCTTTACCATACGACATCTACAAAATTGCAAAAGGAGATAGTTGGATATCCCTTCTTCTTACAGGCCTTGGGATGGAGGTTCTTGCTATTTTCTATCTGATTTTATGTAATCGGTTCCCTAAGCAGCATTTATTTCAAATCCTGCAATCCATTTTGGGAAAGGTTTTGGGGAAATGCTTAACCCTTTTTTATGCTTTCTATTTCTTATTAACTGGATCCACCATTCTGATTTTATTTGTCTACATAATAAAAAAATGGATGTTAATTTACACTCCTTATTGGGTGGTCCTTATTTTGATGTGTTCAATCGGAATATACATAGCGGTAGAAAATCTTAAGGTAATTGCGAGGTTTTATTTTATTGCAACTTTAGTTCTATTGGTATTTATATTAATTGTTCCAATCGCATTAAAAGATGGAAATATCCACTATATCATGCCGATTGGTCATTCAGGAATTTTGAACATTATAAAAGGATCTTCACATGGCACATTAGCATGGCAGGGGATGGAAATGTTTTTGATTGTATCACCTTTTGTAATGGCAACAGAAAGGGAGCGGATAAAAGCTGTTACCTTGTCCAATCTTTTTATTACCCTATTATATTCATTCCTAACCTTAGTCTGCCTAATTTGTTTTAGTAATGAAGAAATGATGCTGTTCCCAGAGCCTGTCCTTTATCTTTTAAAGTCTTTTACTTTCAAAATTATCGAAAGACCTGATTTAATCATTATTTCTCTGTGGATTATTTTGGTGGGGACATCCTTTATAAGCTACCTTTACTGTGCATCATTAGCAGGTACTTTTTTAATAAAAAAAATAAATAGAAAGTCTTTCGTTTATTTATCAGCCATCATTTGTTTTACTTTTGCTCTGTTTTTTTATAATCAAAAAGCGATAGAAAAATTAACACAGTTCACTACCTATGTTGGTTTTATCTTTTTAATGGCTGTTCCTATATCTCTTTTAATCATATCCCTTTTATTTAGAAAGCGGCAGAAGGGTGAAGTTAGTGCAAATGACAATTAGATGGTTTATGGTATTTTGTATTCCGTTTTTCTTAACAGGCTGTTGGGATCAGCGGCTTTTGAAAGAGCAAAAAATAATTGAGCTAATTGGATATGATGTTGGCCCAAAGGGGGAAGTAGTTGCTAGTACCTCGTATCCAATCAGTATGGGGAGTTCAGGAAATTTAACTTCTAGCTCAACAACTTCTTCGAAAAGTACCATTCTTACCTCAATTGGGGAAACTGCTGGAGATACGCTGTTACAGGAGGATCTAAAAATTTCTGAAAGAATTGACACTTCGAAAACTCAAGTAATCCTTTTCGGGGAGAGGATTGCAGCAAAGGGCCTCTATGAAGAACTTGATAATATTTATCGGAATCCTAAAGGTGCTCTTTCCGCAAAAGTGGCGATTGTTGAAGGAAGGGCAATGGATGCAATTCGATTAAAACAGGAAGAAGCGGATTTAAATGGACGATATTATGACGAATTTTTAAAAAGCGGAGTAGCAACGGGTTTTTATACAGATTATAATGTTCAATCGGTCTGTCCTTTATTACTTAAGCATACAAAGGACTCCTTGTTACCACTGATCAAAATTCATAGTAAAGCCCATAGAGCGGAATCAGTAGGTATGGCGTTGTTTAATAATGAAAAAATGACTGGAAAACTAACAATTCCGGAATCAAAGATGTTTTTACTTCTTAGTGGGGATATAAAACAGAAGGTTTCCTTCGCGGTGAAAACGAAGCATCGTTATAAACAAAACCAAATTAATTATGTCATTGTTGAAATTCTCAGTTCCCGGCCAAAGACAAAATTAAATGTGAAAAATAATGCAGTTACAGCAAATTTATCCTTAAAGCTCCAATATCGGATTAGAGAATATCCTAAAAATCATTTAGCAAATCCGCTTCTTTTAAAACAGCTTAATAAAGAAATAAATGCAGGATTAACGAATACTACTAAAAAAACGATATTGAAGTTACAAGAAGCGAATTGTGATGGATTTGGAATTGAAGAAGAAATCAGAGTCCATCATCCTAAACTTTGGGAGGAAAAATACAAAAATGTTGCAATTAAAGAGATTCCGATAAAGGCTAACCTGCAATTTGAGCTATTAAATTCTGGAATCATTAATTAAGGGTGAATTATCACTCGGGAGGTTGGAAAGAAGGGCTTGATCCTTTTTTGCCGTCGAATGGATCAGAGTAAATCTGAAATTTACAAGCTCTAAGGGGAAAGTATGTAGCATTGTAGGAATAAGTATTCACGCTCTTCTAATTTTACTTATGATTATGTCAATCAGTGTTTTTTACATTATGAATCCTTAAAGTAAATTAAAAATTACGGAGGCTTTACTTCAAGAGGAGTAGAGCCTTTTTGTTGCTGTTCCACTAACGGGCAGGATAATGAAGGAAGATAGAAAGAATTTTACAAAAAAAAATACTCGTATCGTGTAATATTCATCTATTTTAAAGACAGGAAACAACATATAAATCAGTAAAGAAATCTTAAGGAGGAATTGTAGTGAAACAACACAAATTCATAATAACTCAGTATAATCCTAAGTATGCAAAACAGACAGTGAGAATGTGGCGAGATAGCAAGGAACTGGCTATTGGTCAGAAAGAAATTCATAGCTTTGAAAATCATATAAATTTTTTAAATAATATATTACCAGGACAGTATCAAATAGATTTAGCGTTAATTGATGAAAAAGTAGTTGGAATGATCGCCTATAATGAAAGGGAAATAAGCCAACTTTATATTCATAATGATTATCAAGGAATCGGTATAGGTCAAACATTACTTGATAAGGTAAAAGAACAATCAAATGGGAGATTAACATTATATACATTTGAAGTAAATGAAAACGCACAACGATTTTATGAAAAGAATGGATTTATAATCATTGGTAGAGGAAACGAAAATGAGGAAAATTTACCTGATATTGAATATGAATGGAAATCCAAAAAAATAAATTGAAACGGCCAACCGAGTTGTTATGGACCCTCAATTAAGAAATGTTAGGGCTATTAAATGTTATGAAAAATGCGGGTTTCAAAAAGTTAGAATACTACCCAAACGTGAATTTCACTAAGGAGAATATCAAGATTGCTGGTTGATTAAGTATAAAAAATGATTTAAATAATTTGTTTAATTGAGGATGCGACAAGCAGATGAATGTTTTCTTTTAAAAAGATTATGAAATAATAGACTTAAAGTAACAGGTGCTTGTGTTTAAGAAAGGGATTGCTGCGGCGATCCCTTTTTTTGTTGTGCTAACGGGCAGTTTAGTCGAAGAAGGAATGAAAATAATTAAGAAAAAAATTTACGGATTAACTAAATAACTTGTCCCTTTCAATTAGAGTATTTATTTCATTAACTATAGTGATTGATAAATTCTTTTTGAAAAGAAGTGTATTAATAGCAACTTTACTTTCAGGTTCATTCCTAGCTCTAACGAGCAAATGTAATGAATAATTTCTCACTTTTACCACTCTTAGTAATAGAACTTTAACGCAAGGACTGACATTTGTTTTCAGAGGATCCTAGTATAAATTACGGAAAGGGGAGATTCTGTGCTTGGCTATATAAAGTCACTAGAGTTTTGGATTACCATAGTAATTACAGCTATCCTGCTTAAAGTCATTGGCTTAAGCGACCTAGCTAACTATATTCAAGTATTCTCAGTATTCCAATTCAGCTATATTATCCATAAACTTCATAAACATCACAAGTTATTAAAAAGTTTGACTAAAGACAAATAAGAGGGGACAGAGGGACACCTTTTAAAAATTCCCCTCTATTTCTACTATATTATAGATAAAGGATACAGTGAAGTAATGACGAGATTAGCGACATTTTCATGTGAGCAATGTGGAGGGCAAATGTATCCAGTGCATTATGAAAGTGTTCTCGGATATGAGCACAAACTGCCGGATTTTCTCTAAACAAAAAAGGACCGGGCAGTTTGCCTGGTATTTCTTATGATTTTTATTGTGAATATTAGATTTATTCAGTATATTAAATATAATATCAAAGGAGCGAGGAAGGTAAAATGAATCAATCCTATTTTTATTTAAAACTAGAAACACATCAATTACATATGTCTTATAAAAATGAAAAACGTCGAGTGCGTGTTTTATTGCCGAAAAATTATGATAGTGATGAGGCTGAAAATTATCCAGTTGTCTATATGCATGATGGACAAAATGTTTTCTACAGTAGTGAATCTTATAGCGGGTATTCATGGAAAGTTATTCCGGCAATTAAACAAAACCCCGATTTACCGAAGATGATAGTTGTTGGGATAGATAACGCTGGACAAGATCGAATTAATGAATATACGCCATGGAAAATTACTGAAAGCCCACTTCCTGAAGATATTGAACTAGGCGGAAGAGGCGCGGAGTTTGCTGAGTTTGTTATGACAGTCGTGAAGCCGTTTATCGATAAGCATTACCGAACTAAATCGGATAAATATCATACAGCGATGATTGGCAGTTCACTTGGAGGAAATATTTCGGCTTTTATGGGTATTGAATATAAAAATCAAATTGGTGGTTTAGGCATTTTTTCTTTAGCCAATTGGATTACAAGTAAAGCTTTTGACAGTTATATTGCTAGACATGAGTTGGATCCTGAACAACGCGTGTACATTCAAGTTGGGACTCAGGAAGGCGATGATGCCGATCGACAATTGATGTATGGTAATATGAAGCAGGCATATATCGATTGCTCGCTTAAGTATTATAAACAACTGATAAACGGCTCTGTTCCAATTGATAGCATTCATTTAAATATTTTTGCAGATGAAGAACATAATGAAAAAGCTTGGGCAAAACACTTGCCAGAATGTTTACGTTTCTTAAGTGAGAAGTGGTCTTGAATGAACTGAATAATTATATTTGAGTGAATTTGATCATGGAAGTAATCTATCATTTTTTAATATTTTTGGAAGTTTAGATTGATTTTAAATTGAAATAATTGTACGTTAGTTGTGAAAATAATGAATTTTTTGATTCTGAGAGAGGAGCTTTTTTATGAATTATATTTTGATATCACCCTATTATCCAAGTAATTTTCAGTCATTTGCTCATCGTTTAAAAGACTCAGGTGTCAATGTTTTAGGAATTGGCGAAGAGCCATATGACCAATTAGGTTCCAAATTACAAAACGCTTTAACAGAATATTATCGTGTGAATAATTTAGAAGATATAGATGAAGTGAAACGTGCTGTTGCATTTTTATTTTATAAACATGGTCCAATTGACCGCATTGAATCCAATAACGAATACTGGTTAGAACTTGATGCCCAGTTGCGTGAGCAATTTAACGTGTACGGCAATAAAACAAATGACTTGAAAAAAGTTAAGTATAAATCTGAAATGAAGAAGCTGTTTAAAAAAGCAGGGGTGCCTGTTGTAGAAGGAAGAGTCGTTAAAACTAAAAAGGAGTTATCTAAAGCCATCGATGAATTAGGACTGCCAGTTATCGCTAAACCCGACAATGGAGTTGGATCAGCTGCAACCTTTAAATTAAGTTCAGAAGAGGATGTACGTCATTTTGAAGAAGAATGGGGAGAAGCACAAGTGTACTTCTTAGAACCATATGTCGAAGGAGGCGTGCTTTGTACATTTGATGGTTTAGTGGATCAGAAAGGGAATATTGTTTTCCAAACAAGTTTTACATATAATGTGCCAACTCTGGAACTCGTTAAGGGTCAGTTGGACTTAGCTTATGTGATTCAAAAAGAAATAGATCCAAAGCTCGAAACTTATGGAAAGGCGATTGTGAAAGCTTTTGGCATGAAAGAACGCTTTTTCCATATTGAGTTTTTTAAATTAGAAGATGAGGATTATGTTGCACTTGAATATAATAACCGCTTGGCTGGCGGCTACACGATTGATATGTACAATTTCGCGTACTCCATTGATTTATTTGCTCAGTATGCTTCTCTTGTGACAGGAGGAGAATTTAAGGAGCCCGATGCCGAAAACCAGTTTTGTGTCGGTATAACACAGCGTGATGCGTATGAGTATAAACATGATACGAATGCTATTACTGAACGATTTGGCGACCGTGTGAAGTTTGAACAGCGCATGCCAGATGCGTTTGCGGAACTCCAAGGAAATCAATTTTATGCGATTAATGCAGATTCGCAAGAAGAAGTGGATGACATTATCCGTTTTGTACATGAACGAAAAAATTGCAGCATTGTAAACGTATAGGGATAGGAGATTTTTTTATGCATATAGAACAGTTACACCATTGGAGTGGCGAATTAGGACGTGAAATGCTGTTGAACAGATATGGACACAGTGGCATGCCAATCATAGTTTTTCCTTCATCTGGAGGTACGCATACTGAATACTATGATTTTGGAATGATTGATGTGTGTCATGACTTTATTGAATCCGGAAAAGTTCAGTTTTTTACATTGGCTAGTATAGATAGTGAAAGTTGGCTGCACGACTCAAAACCGGCGCATGACCGTGCATTAGCTCATGAAGCATATGACCGTTATGTGATTTCAGAAGCTATTCCATTTATTAAACATAAAACGGGTTGGTTTGATCCAATGATGACAACAGGGTGTAGTATGGGGGCATATCATGCGTTGAACTTTTTCTTGAGACATCCGGATGTCTTCCAAACAACCGTTGCACTTAGCGGTATATACGATGCGCGTTACTTTTTTGGAGATTACGGAAATGATCCGCTTGTTTACGAAAATTCACCGAGTGATTACATATGGAATCAAAATGACGGCTGGTTTATTGATCGATATCGTTCAGCAGATATCATTATTTGTACCGGGCTGGGTGATTGGGAACAGGATGGGCTGCCTTCATACTTTACATTAAAAGAAGCCTTTGAAGAAAAACAAATTCCAGCGTTGTTTGATGAGTGGGGCGAAGATGTTTCGCATGATTGGATTTGGTGGCGACGCCAAATGCCGTATTATTTAGGAAAATTACTTTAATTAAATGTCAAAAAAACATCAGTACTGTTGAGTTTCTAAAATAACATTTCATTTTGCTTAAATAAAGGCGATCCTTCAAGAAGAAGATCGCCTTTTGTTATTTAGTTCAATTAGCGTTATATAGAAAAATGCTTAGAGTTTGAATGCCCTGAGCATTGTTTTTATGCCGATTTAATTAGGATGACTTTAAAAAATAAATAATTCAAATTTCGTTGCAAGAGACCTAACCTTTTTTGATGTAAGTTTTAATGCTCCATCATGGTCCAAACGATCCCCAAAATAGTAATCACGCATGCTGCCAATTTCGGAATAGTAATTTTCTCTTTAAAGTAAATTCGTGCTAAAAAGAGGACAAAAAGCGGTGAGGTATAAGCCAAAGCTACAACCAATGTCCCATCAGCCCGTTTCAATGCTGTTAAAAGGCACATCCATTGGATAATCGATAGAACCCCACGTACTCCAAGAGAAACGTTTAGTTTGGGAAACCAAAGTTTCGGGCGATAAATGATATAAATAAGTAAGCTAATTCCTGTAGCGCGCATCAGGTATAGAGTAGGAGCATTTGTCCACTCATGGATGAGTAGCTGCTGCGTTGGTACCATGCTAATGCCAATAATCACGGAAGCTAGAATCCCAAGCATGTTTCCAGCTTTTTTTAACTCCATTAAAGGAGCGAAGGGATCACGTCCTTTTAAATTTAATAAATAGATGCCAAGTACAATAAATAATACCGAAATGAAAGTTTTTGTATGAAACCCATTGATAAAGATATTGGGCAGGAATGTAAAGAGAGGTGTGAGTGAAGAATAAACTGCGAGTCTAGAAACCTCAATTCGCTCCATTGATTTAAAAAACAGGATATTAGATATGGTATCAAGAAGGATAACCAATACCAACAAGCTAACCGAAACCAGATTCATATGAAATGAAAATAGTCTCGGCATTGAAAAGGCAAGAAGAATGCTAACAGAGATGAAAGAAGTTACTATAAAACTATGGCTATTCTTCATTTCTACCATAATTTTTTTTGCATATAAAGTAACGGCAGCGTTAAAAAATGAACTCATTAAGGCAAGCAAAAACATTTAGTTTCCTCCAATTTTGCGTTTCATCTATCGTCTATGTAGAATAATAACGGAACAAGGTATATTTTGTCATTATATGAAATTACAAATTTTTTTCGTGATGTTAGTCACCGTAACCAATGATTAAATAGTAGTAGGAGAGGTTTATGGAAATTTTGGATCTCATGCAAATCCCAATTTTTGAAGGGGCAAGCATTGTAGCGGGCAAAAGAGGGTGCCATCGTACCGTTCACACAGTAACCATGATGGATGCTCCAGATATTATACATTTTGTAAAACCGCATGAATTATTAGTGACTACTGCTTTCTGGTTTAAAGAAAATCCGGAAAACCTAGTGACGCTTATTGAGGACATGGCAAGGAAAGGGTGTGCGGGTTTAGGGATTAAAACCAAACGTTATTTACTGGATATCCCCTATTCAGTCATTCGGATGGCTGACGAGTTAGCATTACCTATTATTGATATCCCATTAACACACTCATTAGGGGATATTGTCAATCAAACATTGTCTTTTATCTTAACCCAAAGACCTGGTGGGATGCTCAATCTATTGCAAATTAGGCGTGAAAAAAATAAATTTTTTGAACGTGTTTTGGAAGGAGCCAATATCTCTAAACAAGAAATTTTAGCTCAAGGGAAGGGCTATGGTTTAGTGAATGCGCCATATTATCTGTTTGTTGTAGGTAAGCCTGATGGTATTATTCCACCTGTTGATCATAGGAAAGATGCTATTTTTGAACTCATTGAAGGGGAGGTAGTTAATCAAATGAATAAATATATCTTTTTTACGAAAGAAGATTTATTTATTTTTCTTTGCCCTATTTTCTCCTTGAGTAATAATATAGAATCCCAAATAGGTAATTGGTTGCAACAACTGCAGGATTTGATTGATGACACTTTTAAAATTTCCTTCTCCTTTGGAATGGGAAATTATGTGGAACGTGTGTTAGATATAAAAACAAGCTTTTGGCAAGCGAAGAATGAACTGGATTTGGGCTATCGTTTAGGGAAGAGGAAATTTATCCAGCTTTGCAGAAGCCAATCGGTGGGCGAGCTTCTGAGCTTGATACCTACCACTAATTTGCAGGAATTCTATGTAAAAACATTGAAGGAGCTTGCACAACCAATGGACCAAGATAAAACCGGCTTATTGGAAACACTTAACCTTTATTTTAAAAATAACGGTAATATTGGCGACACAGCCAAGCAACTTTTTGTTCATCGAAATACAGTAATCTATCGTTTACGAAAATGTGAAGATATTTTAGGTGAAAATTTAAAGGACCCTGAAGTGGCATTTAAATTGCGCATTGCTCTACTTATTCATATCCTCATTTGAAAAAGCTCCTACAACACATTTCCGAATTCTTTAATACCACAAAAAATAGTGACAGTATTATTTAAAGTAACGGGTGCTAAAGTTAAAGAATTAAGGTTCCTTGCAAATAATTAAAAAAAATGCTATTTTAAAGAAGAATTATTTTTGTTCGGTGTAAAGGATTGTATTAGTTAAAACTTTTCGTCTTGATGATCACTGAGAGCAAGGATAGTAATACATTGTGTGTGCTAAGCATACTAGGAGGCAACAATCATGGAAAAAGGTAAAGTAAAATGGTTTAATGGCGAAAAAGGCTTCGGATTCATCGAACGTGAAGGTGGAGAAGATGTATTCGTTCATTTCTCAGCTATCCAAGGCGAAGGGTACAAAACATTAGAAGAAGGTCAAGAAGTGACTTTTGATGTTGAGCAAGGTCAACGTGGAGCACAAGCAGCTAACGTTCGTAAGGCTTAATTAAAATGCCAAACATGGACAGACTCTTTTTAGAGTCTGTTTTTTATTTTTCTTAGAAAAACAAATAACCCCACTCAATAATGAGTAGGGTACTTGAAAACAGTAAATCAAATGGTAAACCTAGTGTAGCATATAAATTGTGGATTTCCTAATTTCTTTGTATTTTTTTTCTTGGAGAAAAACGCTGTTGGCAAATTAGAAACATCCTGAAATAAATCAGGTCGATGATTCAATAACGAAGGATCACTTTTTCCTATTCGACAAACGGGAAGTTTAGTGAGAATAGGAGATGAACCCTTTTTAAATTGTTTGTCATTAAAAAATCCTGTATCCAAAGAAAATTAATTTTTTGGAACTGAGTTACTTATGCCTTATTTTGTTGGTTTTTTGAATAAACTTCTTATTATTTCATAAAGAAGGCTTTTCGCTCAGTAGTAATCCAATTCTCTAAATCGTCTTGGCTACGTCGAACAAGTCTATTCACTAGCACATCGTGCCAAACATAATCCTCTAATAAGTAAATATGAATTGGGTCATCTGTATAAAATGCAACACTACGCTCCTCAATTGATGGTCCATAAATCATCTCTTTAGAATCTATGGACAAAATAAACCAATGATCTGTAGACGGTGTTTCAGTAAAAGGTGTAATGCGATGGATTTCTAGATTTCCAATTGGATTTTCAACGTGTAGTGTAATACCTTGTACGGTTGCTTTTTCAGTCGCCTGAACCAGATCCTTCTCCAAAATCTCATACATATCGTCCCACATTGAAATAACAATACGTTTTTCTGCTTTTTTTATTAACGTCTCACAATAGTTAATAATCGTTTTATAGTCCTTTAAAGTAATCACCCGGTTGTCTATTTTTTCACTAGAAGTTTCTAGACTTCTTAACGTGTCAGTTATTACCGAATAAGTCGATTGCCATTCTGATTGAGCCTTCTGCAAAAAGATTTCAACAGGCAGAGGTGAATATCGAGTGGTGTCATTTATTTCTTCCTTCAAGACAATTCCTTTTTCAACAAGATTACCTAACACATCATAAATTCGTGCTCTTGGTATACCTGAGTCCTTGCTAACTTGGTAGGCTGTAACAGGCCCTTGTTTAACGAGAGATACATAAGATTTAGCTTCATATTCGTTAAACCCTAATTTTTTGAGCTGCTGCACTATGTCGTCCACTTTTTTTGCCCTCCAATTATTTTCCTATGTAACAAAATTACAATAACTATTTACAAATTGCAATTAATTAGTTACTATTCCGGTAGTGACTATAAAGGTAGGTTGATTGAAATGCATTTAGACCCATCGTTATTAATTATTTTGATTGTTTTTGGATTTTTAGCTGCATTTATTGATTCAGTTGTAGGTGGAGGTGGACTGATTGCACTTCCTGTATTATTATTTACAGGGTTAAATCCAGCAGGGGCAGTAGCTACCAATAAATTAGCAGGGACTATAGGCTCTTTAACGAGTACATTTATGTTTTATCGTTCTGGTAAACTTGATATAAAATCAGTGTTTAGATTTTTTCCACTCACGTTTATTGGCTCATTATTGGGTGCATACACTGTTCATTTGTTAAACCCTGAAATGCTTAAGCCATTGATGTTGATAATGCTAGCAGCAGTAGCTATTTTTACTATTTTCAAGAAAGATTGGGGAAGCATTTCAACCCCTAAAAAATTGTCCATCCATCACTTCATTATTTTTTTGGTTACAATATTTGCGATTGGTTTCTATGATGGATTCATTGGTCCTGGAACAGGTTCATTTTTAATTTTTTCTTTTTTGTTAATCGGATTTGATTTTTTAAAGGCTGCGGGAAATGCAAAATTTTTAAACTTCGGTAGTAATATTGCTGGGTTGTTGATGTTTATGTTTTTAGGGCAAGTAAACTACACTTATGGATTAATAATGGGAATTGCACAACTTGCTGGTGCGATTTGTGGATCAAAATTTGCAATAAAAAAAGGAAGTGGTTATGTTCGTGCTCTGTTTATTGCAGTAACCTGTTTATTGTTAGCGAAGAATATTTATGATTATATTCAATAAAATTATAATACTGTGCATCCTTCTAAGGTCACAGTATTTTATTTTGCTTTATATATAGTCCTGCAATAATATACTATATGCCAATTAATTTTAAGATGTAAAATTGCATGAGAATACCTTGAAAGGAGTTTTCCTCATGAATATTACATCTTTTTTAATGTACTGTATTATTATTACCTTTACACCAGGACCTACAAATATTGTCATATTATCGACAGTCCATCATTTCGGTGCCAAAAAAGCAATGGAATATACTTATGGAGCAACGATTGCGTTCGGTCTATTACTTGTTATTTCTGCTATGTTGAATACTTTGCTTATAGCAATCATACCGAAAATTTTAATCGTTATGCAGATTATCGGAAGCCTTTATATGTTGCATCTTGCTTATCAAATTTACAAAGCGGATACATCAAAACCAACTGTAAACCAATCTGGTACCTTTCAATCAGGATTCCTTATGCAGTTTTTAAATCCAAAGGTAGTACTTTTTACAATGACTGTTATTCCAAGCTTTATTTTGCCGCACTATACCGCAATGAATGCAGTGTCTATAAGTGTCGTGGCTATCACTCTTATTGGATTTTTGGCATTTATTACATGGGTTCTTTTCGGGACAATCTTTAAGAAGTTTTTACAGAATCATAGTAAGATTGTTAATGTAATGATGGCAATATTTTTAGCTTATTCTGCAGTGATGGTATGGATGTAGATAAAGGGGTGAATGAGTTGGACAAATTTATCTATAAAAAATCAGCAGGTATCACTGCGTTGTCAGCAAGTATTACTAATTTTACGTATAAAAAGCATTCTCACCAGGAGTATGCAATAGGGGTAACATTGCGTGGTATTCAACAATATAACCTGGATGGCAGCTTACAATTATCCTATAAAAATGGTGTTATGCTTTTTAATCCAGAACAGGCACATGACGGTATGGCACATGATCATAAGGCAGGACTTGATTATGTTATGTTATATATCGAACCGCAATTGCTTTTAGAGGTTATGGAGAAAAAGGATATAGTACGTTTTTCAACACCTATTGTCTATGATTATAGACTTGAACAAAGAATTTTAAGTCTTTCTCATGCCATATTAAGCGAAAAAGATCAGGCTTTGTGTAATGAATTACTCGTATCCGTCACAGATAGCCTAATTCAAACGAATCTTTCTACAGACTATAAGAAAGATAACGCTCTAATTAGAAAAGCAAAGGATATGATTCATAGTAACTTAGAAAATGTACTTAAACTTGACGAGATCTGTTTAGAGCTTAATTTATCCAAATTTCAGTTTATCAGATTATTCAAGGCTCATACTGGAATTTCACCCTACCAATACTTTCTTAACTGCAAGATAGAACGTGCAAAGCAGTTAATAGAAAAAAATAGAGATATATATTTAGCCGTAACTGAATGTGGTTTTGTTGATTTAACCCATTTAAATAAACACTTTAAAAGCGTATATGGAATAACAGCATTTGAATATATGTCACATTTATAAATGGATTTACAATTAAGGAGGGGTAAAATTGTCTTTAAAAGTAGGAGATAATATTACATTTGAACGGAGATTCACAATCGAAGATGTTGAATTGTTTACGAAGGTTTCACGTGATGAAGGCTCTCACCATGTTACTCCTGATGAACAGGGAAGACTTGTCATACAGGGATTACTAACCGCTACATTACCGACAAAAATAGGCGGCGATAACAATGTGCTTGCTCGTTCAATGAATTTTGAGTTTTTAAGACCAGTATTTACTGGTGATACGATAACTTGTGTAGTAACTATTGAGCAATTCGAAAAGGAGGATAATAGGACTCGGATTAATGCCTCTTTTGTATGCGAAAATCAACATGGAAAGGAAGTGCTAAGAGGTGATTTTTCAGGAGTAATCCTTTAATTGCTTATTGAGTTATTTTACACTGGCTTTTACAACGAAAGTTTAGAGAACTTGGAAAATTTCCAAGTTCTTTTTATTTTAGATTTTGTCTTGTCTGTAAGGTTTTAAAGCCCTTCCATTATGTACTGAAGCATTATGAAAAGTTCACTTAACTATCACGGGCAAGAGTTAAAGAGTGGGATGGCTTCGGCGATCTGTTTTCTTATTGATCACCAAGAATTATCTTTAAAACAAGCTATTGATTTGGCATTCCCATCTGCTTTAAAATGGAATAAAATGCTATTGGAGGTCAGGACCATGAAAATTAAAGGTTTCGGTGGGGTTTTTTGGAGGACAAAAGACGTTGTTTCATTAAATAAATGGTATCAAGAAACTCTTGGTTTATCGATGGGAGAATGGAATGGTACGATCATCAAGCCAGATGTGGACAACGAAACAATCTTTTCTTTGTTTAAAGAAGATAGTGATTACTTTCCAGAAGAACAATCTGTGATGCTAAATTTTCAAGTAGAAAATATCGAAGCTTTTATGGAACATTTCAATAAAATTGGAGTACCTCTTTTAAAACAACCTGAGAAAAGCGAGTACGGAACATTTATTTGGATTGCTGATCCAGAAGGAAGATGGATTGAAATATGGGAGAAAAGCGAGTAACGGGTTGTTTTAACTGATTTAAGGTCAGTATTGGTATTGGCAGTTCTTACCCATTTTCATTCTTTGTGGTGCAGCTTTGTTGCATAGGTGGCCAAAGAGATCGTTACTTGACGTTCCCTTTTTTGTACCAGATAACTAAACCCTAAAACGTTTAATAGATTGTGAAGAAATGTACTTTAAGATGCGGAGTGCAAGAGTTAAAGATAAGGGCTGTCGTTGCGGCAGCTTTTTCTTATTGTGCTAGCCTGGCAGTTTAGTACAAGAAGGAGTTATAGCTTTTCTTGTTGAAGTACAGGATTAGAATAGGTTTAAAAAAATGAAGTCGGTAAAACAAAATTCATTTTGGAGGGATGGACATGAACCAAAACAACGCAACAAACAAAGCAGTAACGCAAGTAGGTGAACGCGAGATTGTGATTACCCGTGTATTCGATGCTCCACGAGAACTTGTGTTTGATGCTTGGACGAAAGAGGAGCACCTGTCGAAGTGGTGGGGACCTCGAGGTTTTACGACGACTTTTCAGAAGTTTGTTATGGAACCCGGCGGTACCTGGCAATTTATCATGCACGGTCCTGATGGCGTTGATTATCCCAACACCAACGTCTTTGTAGAGGTCGTTAAACCCGAGCGAACCGTCCTCAAACATGCAGTGTTTCCCCATTTTCTGGCGACTGCAATCTTTGAGGATCTGGATGGTAAGACCATACTCACTTATAGAACAGTTTTTGAAGAAAATGCCGCTGTATTCGATAAGGTGAAAACATATGCCGTCCCAGGTGCCGAACAGACCATGGATCGTCTTGAGGAGCATCTGGCAGTTATGTCGAAAAAGTAAGAGAGTTAGCCTCGTATTGATGCCCCCGGTAACAACTCACTATTTACCAGATCAATTAGAATACGGTGGGGAAATTCACATATATTTTTGATTGAAGAGATAGGGGGAATATACCAATGGAAAAGCGAGTAATCGGTCATAACGGTCCACTAGTTTCAGAGATTGGTCTCGGTTGTATGGGGATGTCATGGCTATATGGGAATGCTGACCAAAGGGAAAGCATTGCAACAATCCACGCGGCACTTGAAGAAGGCATTACATTATTTGATACAGGGGATTTCTATGGCGATGGACATAATGAATTACTTCTACGTGAAGCATTCCAAGGAATCCAAAGGGAAAATGTCTTCATTTCAGTGAAATTCGATGGCAAGCTACACTCACAGGGCAAGAGTCATCGTAAGAGTGATAACCACCCTCATTCAGTAAAGAATTTCCTTGAAGATACCCTATTGCGTCTAGGTGTTGAATACATCGATTTATATCAACCAGGCACAGCTTGTGTCGATCCAAGCATTCCAATTGAAGAAACGGTTGGTGCAATTGCCGATTTGGTAAAGAAGGGATATGTACGTTACATTGGTCTTTCTGAAGTAGGAGTGGATACAATTCGTCGCGCACACGCAGTACATTCTATAAGTTGGCTGCAAATGGAATACTCACTATTTAATAGGGGGATTGAGACCAATATTTTGCCTGCTTTACGGGAATTAGGCATTTCGCTTTCGGCTTACGGTGTTCTCTCTAGAGGGTTACTGAGTGGTACATGGTCTAAAGATAGAGTGCTAGGTTCTGATGATAAGCGCGGTAATGGGCCTAGGTTTACCAGCGAAAATCTTGAAAAGAACCTAGCCCTTGTAGAGTCCTTGTGTGAAATTGCGAAAAAAAAGGAAGTAACTGTTGCGCAGCTTGCTATCGCATGGGTTCTATCTCGGGGTGAAGATGTTATCCCATTGGTTGGAGCAAGAAAGAGATCACAACTTCAGGATTCCCTCGGTGCACTTGACCTGAATTTAACTTCAGACGACCTTTTACGAATTGACGAAGCCGTACCTCAAGAACTTGTAGCTGGTGAATACTATCCTATTCCGCGGGAGAGATGGTTTTTCAACTAACGGGTGCTTGAACGAAACAAAGAGTCGTAGCTGCGGCTCTTTGATTTTTGTTCCACTAACGGGCCGGTTAGTTTATGCAGGGAAATTAATGTCTTTTGATGAATATTGTTTTTAAGATACATATTTTCAAAACCTAAATAAGCAAGTGATACATATCATCATAAATATTCCTGTCGAGAAATTAACTTATCTTTGTCATATTGGTAATTCTCAAAAAACATTACTGTGGCTTATACAGGACTACCTTAACCATATGGAACTTCATATTAACAAGCAAATCTTAATTAAAGGAAACAACTAAATCTTAATATTTCTCCATAAGGGAGGAGATGATTTTTATTATTTACAAGATTGTGAAGAGTTGTACTGAAAGTAACGGGTCTCAAGAGTGAAAAATGGAAATCGCTGAATGTTGTCTGACTATAAGGAGGGAAAAACTGTGTTTAATAACGAAAGACCAAGAAGAATACTTTTAGATCTAGCAGTTACGTTAGATGGATTTATTGAGGGCCCAAAAGGGGAAGTAGACTGGTGCATTATGGACCCCGATATGGACTTTAATAATTTCTTAAATCATATTGATACTATTTTTTATGGAAGAAAAAGTTATGATTTATGGGGTCAGTATACCCCTGATATTAGTGTTTCTGATACAGAAAAAGAAATTTGGGATTTGGTACATAGTAAAGAGAAATATGTGTTTTCCAAAACACAAAAAAAGTCTAAAAATAACGTAACATTTATAAATGAAAATTTTGTGGAAGAAGTAATTAAATTAAAGAAAAAGCCTGGAAAAGATATTTGGCTTTATGGTGGGGCAAGTCTTATTACAACCTTTTTAAATCTAGGACTTGTTGATGAATTTAGATTATCTGTTCACCCTATTATTTTGGGAGAAGGTAAACCCTTGTTTATTGACATAAAGCAGCGGGTGAATCTAAAACTGGTTGAAACAAAAAGGTTTTCTTCAGGTGTTGTTCAATTATGTTATCATCTTAATGATAATCTAAAGTGAAAATTAATACCTAATTCATCTTTCGGGTATTAGAGCTAAAGAGGGTGCTGCCAATCAAGGCGGCACTTTTGGTTTTCGACTATAATTATGCTGTTCAAGAGTTTAAGACTGAGGTTGCTGCGGCGACCGCTTTTGTTATTGAACAATCGGTCAGATTATTGAAAAAGGAGTTATTGTAGTTGAAGTAGAATTTAAATGTGTGAATGTCTCTAAGATTTTTAGCTTAAAGGTGGAGAAATGAATGGAATTACTTATTGATAGGGTTGATTCTGAAAGAAAAGAAGTATTAAAAAACTTACTAACATTATTTTTACACGATCTTTCTGAATTTAATAGCACAATTGAATTGAATCCTGAAAACGGATTGTTTGAATTTGATGTTTTAGATTGGTTTTTTGAAAAAGAGGGACTTACACCGTTTTTTCTTATGTTTGATAAGAAACCAGTCGGATTTATTTTGTTGCAAAGTGGACCATTTACAAATCCAGAGCGTGCCGAATATATTATAAATTCATTCTTTATTATAAAGAAATACAGAAGAAAAGGGTTTGGAAGGCTAGCTTGTGATAGATTATTTGAAATGTATCCAGGAAGGTATGCGGTTGGTCAGGTAGTAAATAACATAAAAGCAATAAAATTCTGGAAAAATATCTATGAATCTAAAGGAATTGATGTAATCGAAAAAGAAGAGATTGAGGATGACATAAAGGTAATTTACCAGTATTTCGAAATTTCTTAATTCATTTCTGTTAGGTCACAATGAGCAAAGCAGCATAGCGCCCCAATGTATTTTTAAAATAAAAATATTTCGGAATATTTACGTTGACTTCAGGAAAATTATTGAATAAACTATTGATAATTATTAAATAAAGGCAATGAAGAGAAAAAGTAAAATGATGTTGTTTTTCACCAGAGAGCTTCGGTAGCTGAAAAGAAGCAAAAACGTTCATTTGAACAATGGTCTCTGAGCTGCGTACTGAACGTACTTTTTGTATTAGTAGGATACGACGGGTTTTGGCACTCGTTATCAATGTCACAGTATAAGAGTAGCATTTAATAATACTCCGTACTTGTTGAGGCAAATAGTGTGAGCTATTTGCAAATTAAGGTGGTACCCCGTGGAAATTCAAACCTCGTCCTTAACTATTACAGTTAAGGCGAGGTTTTTTTGTTTTCAAAATAAATATCAAATCGGGAGGTTTTTATTAATGAGTATTTTTATTGGTGGGGCTTGGGCTTATGCGAATGGCTCATTACATTTAGGGCATATTTCAAGTTTGTTACCTGGCGATATTCTTGCGAGATATTACCGTTTAAAGGGAGAAAAAGTTTTATATGTTTCGGGAAGCGATTGTAATGGAACTCCTATTACAATTAGGGCAAAACAAGAAGGTGTAACGCCAAAAGAGATTGCGGACCGTTATCACCAGGAATTTGCAGATTGTTTTGCAAGATTAGGATTCACATATGATACCTATACAAGAACAGACACAGCACATCACCATAAAATCGTACAAGAGATATTTTTAGAGTTGCTTGATAAAGGATACATCTATAAAAAGGAAATTGAACAATCCTATTGTGAATATGATCAGCAATTTTTACCTGATCGTTATGTTGAGGGGATTTGTCCTCATTGTGGTGCAAATGCTCGTGGCGACCAATGCGATGCTTGTTCAAGCGTGTTAGAACCACTTGAATTGATTGATAGAAAATGTAAAATATGCGGGAATCCGCCTACAACAAGGTTCACAGAGCATTTTTACTTTTCTTTAAGCTCTTTCCAAAATGTCTTGGAAAACTATACTAAAGAAGCAGAAGACAAGAACCTATGGAGGGAAAATGCTATTTCTCTTACGAAACGCTATTTAAAGGAAGGATTACAAGATAGAGCCGTTTCGAGGGATTTGCCTATTGGCGTAAGTGTTCCAGTTGCTGGATATGAAGATAAGAAAATCTATGTTTGGATTGAGGCTGTATCAGGATATTATACAGCAAGTAAACTTTGGGCGAAGGAAACAAATAATGATGACTCAACGTTTTGGAATACCTCCGCTCAAACTTATTATGTACACGGGAAAGATAATATCCCTTTCCATTCGATTATTTGGGCTGGAATTCTTGCTGGTCTTGGAAAAGAACCATTGCCAACGCATATTGTTTCAAACGAGTATTTGACTTTAGAAAAGAAAAAATTATCTACAAGTAAAAATTGGGCTGTTTGGGTTCCAGAAATTTTAGAAAGATACGAACCAGATTCTATTAGGTATTTCTTAACAATCAATGCACCAGAGAATCGGGATGCTGATTTTTCTTGGAAAGAGTTCATATATAGCCATAATAGCGAGTTATTAGGGGCTTATGGAAACTTCGTTAATCGGACTTTGAAATTTATTGAAAAGTCATTTGAAGGGGTAATCCCTGAAAAAGAAGTAAATTCGAATATCCAGGATAAAGTTAATCGCGTATATAAAGAAGTGGGTTATTGCATTGAAACTACTTCCTTCAAACAAGGATTGGAAAAAGTATTTGAGCTTGTTAGATTCTCGAACAAATACTTTGATGAACAACAACCTTGGAAACAAATAAAGGCTGATGCCGAGTCTTGTAAACAAACTCTTGCGGATTGTGTTTATCTAATTGCAAATTTAGCTCATATCCTTGCTCCGTTCCTTCCTTTTTCAAGCGAAAAGGTAAAGGAAATGATAAAGACAGCAAAAACCGATTGGAGTGCGTTTTTTGTTAAATCGCAGCATTTGTCAAAAGTAGAACCATTGTTCGAACGAATAGACCCAGTAAGAATGGAAGAAGAGCTTGAAAGATTAAACCACCAAACCTGTATACAATAATTCTTATAGAAGATATGTGCCCATGATATAATAATAGAATTATAGTCATGTAAAAAAATGACTTTATTATTAAATATTGGTGGGGGTAAGTATTTTATGGAACAGAGGATCAAGTTGCCTAAATGGATTTTCACTATTTTTGTTATGTTGATAGCCATTCAACTACATAGTACAAAAGGGGAAGCATCTCCGATAATCATTGAAAATCTCAATGTGGATAAAGCGACTATTAGTCTTGAAGACCCGCTTACTTGGAGTATTAAACTAAACAGCCCGGCAAAAAATATTTTGGTTAAATATGTACCGGAAAAATGGGAAGGCATTTATTTTCCATTTAACATAGGTCCGACAAATGAAAATGGGGAAGCATCAAGTACATTCACCATTCCTATTAAAATGAGCAAAGGCACTTGGATTATTAAAGAAATCATCATTGAAACAGACACATCTACCGAAGTTATAAAGAATAGTGCCTTAGGACAGGATGTGAATGCCATTGATTTAAGTGCAGGTAATTTTACCGTGGTTCCTTCTGAGAAACCAATGCTTAAATCCCTAACGGTCGATAAAAAAGAAGGAACAACAGGGGATACCTTTTTATTTAAGACCCGAGTAGAGGATGGAGCAGGAAACTGCGGTTTAAAAGAAGAGATTGTTTATCGTGATCCTTTAAATAATCGCAACTCCATTATCTTTCCGGGGAACTCTTATTGCCGTACCGCTTATGACCCAATTCGTTACCAAACAGCCCAGCTGGAAGTCAGTCCTTTTACTGAGCCGGGATTGTGGAAGGTTGATCATATTACAGTTATAGATGATATTAATCAAACATCGTTAACGATAAACAATAATGCTTTTTATGAGGGGCCGGATACTTTAGATTTAAGCTTTTTGGACCTGCAGATTAACAGGAAGACAGGCTGGATTTGGTGGTATCACGGGGCTAGATATTATATTGACCCTGTTACAGGTCAGGTGAAAACTGGATTGTTCCAAGATAATGGTTATACGTATCTCTTTCATGATGATGGAAAAATGGCAATCGATGAATGGATTGAAATAAACGGAAAATCATATTATTTTGTTAGATGGGGCCAAGAACAAGGTATGGAAGGTACGATGGCCAAGTATGGCTGGACTTATATTGGCGATGATCTTTACTACTTTTTGAATGATGGTCAGCGTATATCAGCTGGCTGGAAAAAGTTAGATAACAAATGGTATTATTTCGATGATCGTGGTATAGCACAGAAGGGCTGGTTCACCAACGGCGGCAAAAAATACTATTTAAATCATGCTATGGTTGTAGGGCTGCGGCAAATTGACGGCCTTTGGTATTACTTTAATAAAGATGGTGCGTATAGCAGCGAGTTTAAGGATGGCTGGAACCAGGGTGAAGGTAAATGGTATTACATGATAAATGGGAAATTTATCATAAATACATTGAAAAAGATTCAAGGGGTAGAGTATTTTTTTGATAAAAATGGTGTAATGGCATCTGCCGCATGGATTAACTCAGGGGATATTTGGTATTACTTTAATGCCAATGGATCTATGAAGAAATCTAGTTGGTTATTATCCGGCAAGGCATGGTACTATCTGGATGGATCTGGGGCAATGAAGACTGGCTGGCTCCAATTGGGAACCACCTGGTATTATCTTGATAAAACCGGAGTGATGACGACCGGATGGAAATTGGTAGGAAGTAAGTGGTACTACTTCTTGTCTTCAGGAAAGATGGTTACCGGCTGGCAAACCATAAATGGAAAGAAATATTATTTCGATTACTCCGGAGCATGGCTTAAATAGTAAAATCTATTTATTACCCATTATTGAAACTATCGAAAAACAGAGTAGATGTCCTAAAAGCAATAACAAAATTAAAATGTCTTTAGAAGTTTCATGTAATCGGCTTTTCTTTTTGCACTAACAGCTGTGATACTTCAATAACGAAGCGTCGCTTTTTCTTATTTAAATAATAAAACGGGTTCGACGTATAAAGAAACCTTTTAGCCATATAAACCGTATTAATAAAAAAAAGCGAAGCAAACGAGATAGTACATTGAAAAGGGGAACATAGATGAGCCCGATTGATATAATGGCAGTAGGTTTTCCAACGATTATTGTAATATTAGTTCTTGTAGGTTTTTTCAAAGTGTTTGTAAAGAAGAAAAGTGTACCACCTTTCTATACTCCATTTGATGAAATAACAGGGCAATCTGAAGTGCAGTTTCACGAAGAACGAGAAATCCTAGCTGATGATGAAGCCCAAGGAGACAAAAAGACAAAGAATAGAAAAAAACAGTTATAAAGTTAATAACATTAACGCAGTTTAAAAACTATCCGTTGTTGGTTGGTATTTAGTATTTTTATTTCCTATATTAAACCCCTATTACTCTTCATTCTTATTAAACAATAGGGTGCTATAGTTAAAGATTAGAGCTGTCAAATTGACGGCTTTTCTTATTGTGGTGCAAAGCAGGATATCGTAACATATCCGGTCTTATTATTTTTTTATTTGGAATATATTCCTTTTGGGGTTTATTGTATTAACGGGGCAGGTTAATTTAAGAAGAAATGATAAAATAAAGAAAAAAGGAGGAATCTGAAATAGTCATACAATCGAATATGTCACCAGAAGGAATAGCTAATGTTTGGGAAAATACGGCAGATGTTTTTAAAAAATACAATATTCCACTTACAAAACAGACTCTAGAGGAAGTGGTTGAAGTGGAACAACTTATTTTACTTCTCAAAGAATTAAATTCTTATGTTGGAAGTTCCTCTTCAACTTGTATAGAAGGCGGCTGACAAATGCCCTCCAAAAGGGAGTAGGTTACTCCTTTTATACATATTTCTATCAACTTTTTCTAAATTATAAATGGAAAATAACCATTTTTAATTGGAATTCGTGAAACCATTAAATGACTTGACGAACAATTTGCAAACTAATATGCAAATATAAAAGCACTCGATGACCGAGTGCTATTTGGTATCTTGATATAATAAAAGATTGGTCCATTACCAGCAAAAAAACTTTGAATTGTACTACACCGATGAAAAGTAATCAAAAGTTACGTTCTAAGTTTATGGTTAGAATTTCTAGACCCTTTCTTGTTAGATTAATTCCTGCCCTCCCTCTTTTTGTTTGCAAATACCCTCGAGTTTTTAGAAAATTCAATCGGTGTCTAACCTGTGCCTCAGATAATTTCATTTCGACTTCTTGGCTCTTTTCAGAAATAATCCTTCTTCCAATGACCTTTCCCTTTTCTTCATAATTCATGATGAGGTTGAGGATGAAAAGTGATTCTTCATCAAGAGCGATTGAAGCTGAATAAAAGGGCGGTATGCTCTCTATCGGATCACTCTCTGTTTTCCATTGTGGAGGTTTTTGAAAATAATGTTGATTAGGCAAATCATTCTTCGTTATTTGGTTTCCGGTACGGACAGCAAGCATATAATCTATGGTATTTTTAAGTTCTCTTACATTTCCATACCATGGATACCCTTGAAGTTCTTCAATTAATACTTGTTCAATTTTGACCTTACGATCTGATAGAGCAACAAAATGTTTAGCCAATAATTCAATGTCATTTCGACGAGCCCTTAATTCAGGAAGGTGTATAAAGAGGACCTTAAGCCTATGGTATAAGTCCTCTCTAAACACATTTTCTCGAATCATTTTCAGTAGATCCTTATTGGTTGCTGCAATAATCCGAACGTCTATGGGGATAATTTGACTTCCACCAACACGCATGATTTCTTTTTCCTGCAATACTCGAAGTAGTCGAGCTTGAAGTTTAAGACTAATATCTCCAATCTCATCCAAAAAAATAGTGCCACCGTTTGCTTGCTCAAACAATCCCATTTTTCCGCCCTTTTTTGCTCCGGTAAACGCTCCGTCCTCATAACCGAATAGTTCACTCTCGACTAAATCATCCGATAAAGCACTAAAGTTAACGGCAAGAAAAGGGCCGCTATTTCGAAAAGAAGCATTATGAATGGCACTTGCAAACAACTCTTTTCCGGTACCACTTTCACCTTCAATTAAAACAGTTAATTCAGTCTTAGCTAACCTTTTGGCAATTTGTTTCGTTTCTTGGATTGTGGAGCTAATCCCAACGATATCATGAAAGTTGTATTTTGCTACGTATCCTTTTTTAACAAATTCTTTTCTCAATTTACGTTCAAACTCAATGGTCTTAAGGGCATTTCTAAAAGTAACAATAATCGATTGATCATTTATATGCAGCCTTTCCACTATCACGTCCAAGCCGTTAACAACAAATATACTGCTTTCTTGTTGCCTATTTGAAAGGATAAAAGTTACCAAATCAATATTATCAATAATGGTATCAATAGGACGACCAATAGCATTTTTGCTTTCTATTCTAAGCATATTTTCCAGGATTTCATTAAAAACGATAATCCTTCCTTTATAATCAATAGCTAGTATCCCATCACCAACACCATCAATAACTTGGTGAAGCTGTCGATGAGCTTTAGCTAGATTCTTCGTTAAATCTACTATTTTTCGATAGTACCTCTCAGAAACATGGTTACCGTATTCCTCCATTAACCCGAATCGCTCCAGAATGGACATAATAGTAGTAATTTCTATTAGTCTATGACCAATATTAATCACTTTTTCTACAAAGTTTGGGATAATTTTAAGTTCACCAGGTGTAATTGCAAGCTTGATTCTTTGTATATTGGTTTTTCCAGGATAGTATGGGATATATTCAATTTGGTTCAGCCCCAATTGACGCATGGATTCTATCGATTCATATACCGTTTCAGGATTATCATTCACATACAGGGCTTGTGTTCCTTCTGGCAAAAATAAGAGTTGGTCCACGTTTTCATAATTTAATGTTCGTTTTGCTATTATTACTTCGCAGTTGTCCCCAATAAAGCCTTTGACCTCTTCTTTAATCACATTAGAAAGTAAAACGATTAATGATGATTGAAATACTCTTGGAATACTTTCTTCTACAGAAAAACTTTCAATATCAATAAAATCACTTACCATTTCCGCTAATTGTTGATGGAGGACTATTCGTGTTTCTTTGAAGCCGGTAATCAATACAATGTGGTTGTTTTCAAATCTGTTCATAGAACACCTCTTTAGTTGAATTTAATTGGTCTAAAGTTGGTTATTCAATTTGGTTATTATATAGCCAAATAATAACCAATTATAATACATATCAACCTAGCAAACACTAGTACAATCACAAATTATCGAAAACGATGGATATATTCATTTGAATTTAAATGTTGGCACGATATTTGCTTATATAAATAGCGTGTAAGGAAATGATGAAATTTTCAGTAATCCACATATTCGATTTCTTTACCATTTGCTAGAAAAAGGAGGATAGGAATAAACAATCACACAGAGAAAGAAAAAGAAACCATTTATGAGGAGAGAGAATATGAAACCACTAATTGGCGTTACCGGGTATTATCTTGACCATAGTGAAGTAGGGAAGGGGGGCCTTCGAGGGCTACCAGGTCAAGATATGGCTATTTTTTCTTATGACTACATCCGTTCACTTCAACGGGCGGGTGCAACGGTTGTGCTTCTTCCAATCGAAGAAGCTGATCGAATCGATTCCTCACTTAACCAATTAGATGGATTGTTATTGGCTGGTGGCACGGATATCAATCCACTTTATTACGGTGAAATTCCCCAGTCATATTTAGGCACTGTAGAGGAAGAGCGAGATAACTTTGAATTGAATCTGGCAAGGCAGGCTTTAGAAAGAGATATTCCTATTCTAGGAATTTGTCGAGGATTACAGGTGTTGAATGTTGCAGCTGGTGGGACTCTTTATCAAGACTTAGAACATGAGATGGGCCCTGACCATTTCCATGTTCGGGAACAGTTTCGTAAATGGCAAGGCTCCCATCCCATAGATCTTCTTGAAGGGAGAAAAATTTATGAGGCTATTGGCCAAAAATCCTTAATGGTTAATTCTTTTCATCATCAAGCTGTGAAAACGCTGGGAAGAGATTTTGAAGTGAGTGCTTGGTCCTTTGATGGTGTGATAGAGGCCATTGAATCCAAAGCGCATCGTTATGTAGCAGCAGTTCAATGGCATCCAGAAATGATGTCGGAAAAGGATGTGCTACAGCAGCGTCTATTTAACCACTTTGTGAATGAAATTAGTAAAAAGGTGGTTATGTCCTAGATTGTTATAAGTAAAAGAATCGATGGAAATCAGTTACCTCTAAAAGATTTAAAGAGTTATTTGTAATATGACAGCCTGGTACGCTCGGCAGTTAAGGTAACCAGACTGTCGTTTGCCAAAAATTTATTGAAAAGGGGAACGGTATATGAGTCAAATGTCAGAAAAAGTAATTCCATTCGAGACAGAAGAAAAAAAGGAAAAAAGAGAACGAAAAATAAACGTATTTGCACTGTTACTTGTCTTTTTAGTCATTGCAACCTTAATTACACATATAATGGCAGCTGGAGAATATACACATGTTGAAAAAAATGGGTATACAACAGTAAATCCAAATTCATTCAAATGGATTGCATCAACGCCGGTTGGATTCTTTGATATGTTAAAAGCCATTCCTTCAGGTATGGTAGAAGCGGCTAATATTATCTTTTTTGTTCTTATTATCGGAGGGTTTTTTGGTGTATTAAAGGCATCAGGTACGGTTGAGGCTCTTGTTTCAACGATGGCAAAAAAACTCGCGAACCGTGAAAAGTTGATGATTCCTATTATAATGCTATTCTTTGCACTTGGCGGATCACTAATGGGGATGGCTGAAGAAACCTTGGCTTATGTACCTCTGTTTATCCCACTGGCTCTTGCGATTGGATTTGATACTATAACAGGAACTGCGATAGTATTGGTAGGGGCTTCTGTCGGATTTACAACCGCAATTATGAATCCGTTTACAGTGGGGCTTGCGCAAGGAATAGCAGGCCTTCCTATGTATTCGGGGATGGGGTTCCGCCTGGTTTTATTCGTAGTCATATATCTTATTGCTGTTACATTCGTCTATCGTCATGCTATGAAAGTAAAGAAAAATCCATCAACCGGAATTTTCGGTAAATTCAACACAAATAGGTCAGACACTCTATTAACAGCGAAAGTAGAGTTAACAACAAGACATAAATGGATTTTAACTGCATTTTTTATCAATTATGTTATTCTTGTACTCGGTGTTATTAAGTACAAATGGTATATAACAGAAATTGCTTCCTTATTTATTATCTTAACTATAATAATTGCAATCCTTGGCAAGATATCTATTGATGATACCGTAGAATCTTTTACAGAGGGATCGGCATCTTTAATCAGCGGAGCTTTAATCATTGGTGTTTCACGCGCCATTCTGGTCGTATTGAATCAAGGGCATATTATAGACCCCTTACTTCACCAAGTATCGGAAGGAATGAAACATATTCCTGCTTTTTTAAGTGTTGTCGGAATGTACAACTTCCAAGCTGCTATTCATTTCATTTTAGCATCAGGTAGTGGCCATGCGATGTTGACAATGCCTGTAATGGCGCCGCTTGCAGATTTATTGCACATTACACGCCAAACAGCAGTATTATCCTTTTCATTCGCGGATGGTATTGGAAATATTATTTTTCCGACAGGTGGAACGCTAATGGCTGGGTTGGCAATTGCAGGAATTTCCTGGACAAAATGGGCAAAGTGGATTCTCCCTTTGATTCTAATTGAATACTCAATCGGTTTAATAGCGGTTATAATTGCTCATGTTATCGGTTATGGTCCATTCTAATATAGGACAGAAGGTTTTTTAGTGGGGACACCGTCTAAGATAAAGGATGTATATAAATTTAATTGGGATCATAAAAAGTTAATTTATTTGGATCGGCAGATGGAAGGTGAAATTTTGACTGTCGTTGACTTTGACATTAATATTTAAGCAATGGTCTTCAACAATCGGGCGCAATTCTGTAGTAAGAATTGTGCTCTTTCTTTATGTTAAGGGCCAGATTGTGGAGGAACCAGTAGGAGTAAGAATACTGATCAAAGATCTTTTGTGAAGTGTATCACTTAAACTAACAGTTTAGTTAAACAAGAATACCTGAACGTAATATTCCGAATAATTCGAAATTTGATTAAAATGGTAAAAATAGCCATTTTTGAAAAGAGGCGTTTTTGGATGGAACAGACGTTAAATGTAATTGCTTTTATACTGGAACTTGGATTTAATGTCTTATTAATTTTTGCTTTATTTAGCCTCAAAGGTAAGATAATTGGCGTTAAAAAACGGTTATCCATTTTAAGTCTTTTTTTAACTATTATTTTCACAATTATTCCAACAATTGGATATCGAGTTGAAAAAGAATCGGGTACTTATTACTTTGGTTTTCCAGCTGATGGATATGTTTATCGTGGTGGAGAGGACTTAACTTTTGCTTCGTTAGGACTTTTATTTAACTTTTTCTTCTTTTATTGGATATTTAAACTTATTTTAAAAATTTGGAAAGCACGAACCATACACAACTAATTACAAATGAATTTCATTCTGTTTATGTCATTCGGTTGGTAAATTATTTGTCATTCATCAAATCAAATGTGACAAGCATTTGAGTAGAGTGTTATATTGTAAATAGTCGGAATAGTTAATTAATAATGCGAAGTAAGGGAAAGAAGGTATCCGAATTAAAAATCAAATTATTGAGGAGGAATAAAAGTTGGAACAAATGATTATCGAAACGAAGGATGGGATTCGTACTCTGACACTAAACAGACCTGAACGTCTTAATGCCGTCAATGATAAACTTAGCTCCGAGATTATCCAAGCAATTAAGGAGGCTTCTGCTGACGATAATGTCCGTGTCATAGTCATTACCGGAAGTGGCCGAGGATTCTGTGCAGGTCTTGATTTGACCGATTACGCGAAGAGAAATCCAGACGCTCAATCTCGTTATCAAAAATTAGATGAATTGGGTTGGGTTGGTCATCAAGCATTGGGGATTGTTCATTGTGATAAGCCAGTTATTGCTGCAATCAATGGGATTGCGGCTGGTGCAGGACTCGCACTAGCTCTGGCTTGTGACATCCGCTTCATTTCTTCTGATGCAAGGGTAACAGCTGGATACATTCGCCGCGGTCTCAGCCCTGATGCGGGAATGAGTTATTTTTTACCGCGGTTGGTCGGGCAGGCAAAGGCTGCCGAATTGATCTTAACCGGTCGGGACATTTACCCTGAAGAAGCAGAACGAATTGGATTGGTGAACGGGATATTCCCTGATGAAGAATTTCAGGAACAGGTGATGGATTTTGCCAGGGAATTAGCGGCAGGACCGCCGGTAGCAATGACGCTTTCTAAAAGATTGCTTGTTGCAAGCCCTGACACTAATCTTACAACGATTTTAAAACAAGAGTACGCTTTTATTAAACAATGTTTTGTTACCAAAGATGTTCAGGAAGGGGTTCAAGCTTTTGCTGAGAAGAGAAAGCCCGTGTTCAAAGGAGAATAGGTAAATTCTTGTAATCAAGTTTGTGAAGAAATGTACTTAAATTATAGGGTTCAAGAGTTAAGAATGGGATGGCTGCGGCGATCCCCTTTTTATTGCACTAAAGAGGCAGTTTAGTGAAAGAAGGAAATATCAGCTACGAAGTGAAATTTATATAACAGAGGTGAGTTAATGAATAAACCATATGAAATTCAACCATTAAGACTATTGGGAGGATGGACAGTAGAGTTTAATTACTTTTATGAATGCGAACCTGATAACGGTGAGGATTATTGTCCCAATTTGATTCAAGATTTATTGCGACTTTCCAATAGTAAGTTTAACCTTATTCTCGACTTGGGTTGGTATCCTGATGGCGATGAAAACGGTGAGTATGAACTAGTATTAATTAAGGATTATAATTGGGAGAAGCCATTAGAGTATTTTAAAAGTAGAAATACAAAAGCCATTGTAGATAAAATAGAATATTGGACAGAATATGGTTTTTTTCAGAAGTTTCTAAAAGGATAATTTGTAATATTCAGGTGTTTATATAAGTCTACTATATTAACGTTTAGTGAAGAAATGCAATTCAACTAACGGGTGCTTGAGTTTAAGAAGGATGGCTGCAGAGATCCTTTAAGAACTATATAAAAAAATATTTAGAAAAATTATTAAATGAAAGATTCGTACATATGAATTTTCAACACAATTCATTAATGGAGCCTTTGGATAAGGTGTCAATTACATCGATTTGTTAATGATTGAACAATTTTGATTATACAGGAGACCAAATATCAACACTGCTCTTTAACAGAACAAAAAAATAGAACAAAAAATAAAAGCGTGGATAAAACCCACGCTTTTAATATTAGGATCAAATCTGATGGTTCTAAATGTGTTTTAAATATTTTTAAAGAACGTAATATTTCATTCATTTTCCAATCTATCATTAGGCAAAAAGAAGGCAAGAATGGAACCAGCTAATGGAAGTAGGGAAAGGATCGTAAAAACGGTAGCTACGCCAAAGGCATCTGAAATGCCACCCATGAAGACAGAACCAATCCCACCAGCTCCAACACCGAATCCAATGGATAGACCAGAAGCCAACCCAATATTTTCAGGTAACATGTGTTGCATATAAACAACACTTACTGAAAAAGAGGAAAGAACGCAAAATCCGAAAAATAACAAATCTATAATGGAGAGTACCCCATGTAGATAGGGAAAGATAATAGCGAAAGGTGTCGCAAGCAACATAGAGGTTACAAGTATACGCTTCATCCCTATCTTGTCCGTCCAAATCCCACCAATGAAAGTACCGAGCGCTCCTGCGCCAACAAAGACAAAACTAAGTATTTCGGACTGTTGGATGGATAAATCATGCAAATAGAAAGGTAAAAAGATGACAACGCCTATTTGGCACCATGAACGTAAAATGATGACGCCACAAAGTATGGTTGCTCCCATTATATTGTTGGTTCCTTTTAATTCTTTTTTACGAATAACATTGGATGACTGTAATTTTTGTCCTAACCATGGAAGGATTTGTCCAGTTAAAAAGATAGAAAGGATGGCGACAGGGATGAGCCAAAGGAGTCCGTGGATTCCCGAATGTGTGACATAAATGGAAACCAGCAAAGGACCGAAAGCTTGTCCAGAATTACCGCCTACTTGAAAAATGGCTTGAGCCAAGCCCTTTTTAGAACCAGCGGCAAGATGGGTCCCGCGAGAAGCTTCGGGATGAAAGGCACCGGAACCAAGTCCTGAAATAGAAATAAAGAATAGTAGCCATGGAAGTGATGGTGCAAGGCCAGTTAGGGCTAGACCCATAATGGAACAAAAAACGCCTGCTGGAAACAACCAAACTCTAGGTTTGCGATCCGCTAACATCCCGAAAAGAGGTTGTGAAACGGATGATGTTAAATACGACAGTAAAACTACTAAAGTAGACTGGGTGTAATTCAAATGAAAAAAATGTTTGTATAATACCACTAAAGCTGGAACCATTCCTGTGGTCACTAAATCATTCAAAAAGTGTGCTCCAGAGAAAGTATAAACAGCTCGACGATAAAGAGGTTCTTCATTTTTGACCATTGGTTGGGGCGCTGTTGCCAACATAAACATCTCCTCTTGATGTAAATAATTTAATTTATATAAGAAATAGTTATTTTATTGTACCACGAGCTTAATTTGTGATTTTCATCTATTTTCCCATAAAGATTAAAAGAAATATTGATTCTAAGAAATTTTCTTTTCTATTAAACAAGGGAGAAGTGCTGCTACAACTCCTTGATTAAAGTCTGAAAATAAATGACCTAAAGATAAAAAGTTCTCTAATAGCTTCATATTCTATCATTTTTTGAGTATATGTCAGATGAATTTAAGTGTAAAGTTCTAGCTAATATTTGTAAAAGAAAAAATCTTAGATAATAATGCTACTAAATTTTTATAGAAATGTGACTACTCTGCAAAAAAAATGTGAAGAAATGTACTTAAACTATCGGGTGCAAGAGTTAAAGAACCGAAGCTGTGATTTTGGCAGCTTTTTTCTTTCCAAAAAGGTAGGATTTTTTATACTAGTCACGTCAATTGATGATAAATAATTTTTAAGGGATTCTAAAAAATGCGGAAAATACTATATTTGTATGGTGATGGATATGAAGGGGAGTGAGTGGATGAAATTAAAGTGGAGCATACCCATTGTTTTGGTTATTTTCTTTGCTGCAGGATGTGGCGATTCGCAAAATACAAAGGCTGATTTAGAACAACAAAAAATAACAGAAAAAAATCAATCCGAACTAACCAGTAATCAAACGAATAAGCCTGCCGTTAAACCAGAAAAACCTAGCGTTCAACCAAAAAACCCCACAATTAAACCGGGCAATACCGCCAATCAACCGGAAACATCTACTCATCAAACGATAAAGATACATGACGAGTCCATTCAAAAAGAAAGCCCGATTATCAACATTATTTATCCACAAATTGATGGCATAAAAGACAAATTGGCACAAGCAGAAATTAATGATACTTTGAAGAAAAAGGCGAACAATGCAGATGAGAGCCAAATGACCAATGATGATCCAAGTACGCCGTCATCGTTCTATTCAAAATACGAAATCACATTCCAAAATGAACATATCATTAGTTTTGTGTATGATCAATATTATTATCTTAGTGGGGCTGCACATGGAATGCCATCGCGAGTTCCTATATTGGTGGATTTGGATAATGGGAAGATTGTTGAACCAAACCAAATGTTTAATGATTCGGATAAAGCAAAACAAACAATTACACAACTCGTCCTAAAAGAGGATGTTTTGCACACGCTTGAAGCTATGGGTGAGTTTAAACAAATAACCTCAGAGGATTTAAAGCAAATTTATCTAACAAAGGAAGGCTTAATTATTTATTTCCCACCATATGAATACGCTTCCTATGCTGAAGGTACCCTTCAATTTCAACTTCCTTTTTCGGATATAAAAGGCATATTAAATGCTGTATTTTTCAATAGTCATGGGATTGATATTTCAAAACCAAGTAACTTAATAACCATTTATGCTTCCGAAGGGTATCATTTTTCTGTTCCAAAAACATGGATTGATCGTTTGGTATTTGAAAGAGCAGATTACGAGGCAAATAATCCTTGGTTTGATGAGGTCAATATATATTACAATTCTTCTGATAAACCGTTATTGTTTAGTATCCATATGTTTGAAAAACAAGTATGGACTTCGTTAAATCCGGAAACGGAAGTAAAATTGGTGGAAGACCATAATATTATTTATTCCTATTCAGTCGGAAAAACCCCACAGACTGATTTACAAGTCAATAATTTCATAAACAACGTAGTTCCCGAAATAATGAAAACATTCAAAATAGATTTCTAAAGATAGAACAGAATAGTTGAAAATTTTTCCAATTTGGAATAATTTTTTTACATTTTACTACTATTTTTACTACTATAACCATCCGGTACATAAATAACAAAAAGATATCCTTTTTGTCGCGCCGGATCATCTCAAAGAAATAAATATTCCGATAACGGAGCAGGTTATTAAAAAAACACTGCTAATGGGGCTTTTGACAAACGAAAAAGTTCCCGTTGATGGCAAAAGATGTAGAAAATATTAAATAAGACGAATCCTATATGTAGTAGGAATTCGTCTTATGTTTATATTGATTTGCTAAATGTCAACATTCCCTACTAGCAGGCTTTTTTATTAAGTGATAATAAATACAAAACGTGTCTTCTATGATTAAGGGTGTTAATACAGTGCTTGATGTGGTGGCCGCGGTTGAGCTGGAAGATGCACTCCCTGTGGTGGATGTGGTTGAGCTGGAAGATGAACCCCCTGTGGTGGGTGCGGTTGAGCTGGAAGATGCACTCCCTGTGGTGGATGTGGTTGAGCTGGAAGATGCACTCCCTGTGGTGGATGCGGTTGAGCAGGAAGATGCACTCCCTGTGGTGGATGCGGTTGAGCTGGAAGATGCACTCCCTGTGGTGGATGTGGTTGAGCTGGAAGATGCACTCCCTGTGGTGGATGCGGTTGAGCAGGAAGATGCACTCCCTGTGGTGGACGTGGTGGAGCTGGAAAATGTACTGGGTATGGTGGGTATGGAAGTGGAATGCCATGTGCTCCAAAACCGAGACCAGGAAAATAACCATAACCTGAGCCTGGTCCACCCAGACCAAAGCCTGGATAAACTCTTTCATCTGTTGGAAAAGCAATATAATATTCATTTTTATATGGAATCACAATTATCCTCCTCAATTCATTTTACTTTAGAGCATATTCATTCCTAGAAGAAAGGTCTTGGGTGATTGACCTAAATTATTATTATTTGTGTGATATATGCAGATTTTAATAATAATTAATGTATTAATAAAGATTCTCATTGGGTGATGAAAGATGAATGTCATTATTGTTTTTTTTAGCCGTTGTTTTATTTCTTATTGGTTCTTATCTAGGGAAAAAAGGAAATAAGAAAGAACCGTTTTGGGAATCTCTATATGAAGTAATCGGAAATATATTTGTGTGGGAATTACCTGTTTTCTTTACATTGAAGGCTTGGGCAGTTTTTTTGTGGTTGATTGGAATTATTCTGCTAATAATCCTTTTAATTGCAAAAATTAGCAATTGGTTATGATTCTTATTAACGGGTTCTTACTCAACTAACGGGTGCAAGAGTTCAAGATGGATCGCTGCCGCGGTCTTTTTTAACTTGTTGTGCTAACGAAGAAGGATAGTTCAAGAAGGAATATTCGATACTCTAAACGAATGATACAATATATTTATCTATTTTTATTGGAGGGAATGATGGATTGTTTCGTAATAATCGTCCCTTTGTTAATACTGGATTTGAATACAGGATTTTGCAAAATAACAGGAACATAGGAGGTATGAAATTTGAAGATCCAAAGAATAGATCATGTGGGTGTAATCGTAAATGATCTCTCTGCCGCTAAAGAGTTTTTTCTCGATTTTGGACTTGAGGTGAAAGGGGAATGGGAAATGGAAGGAGAGTTGATGGGGTATGCAGTTGGGCTTAATGACGTTAAAGTAGCGTGTGTAGGATTGGGAACGCCAGACGGTCAGACATGGATAGAGCTAATCAAATTTTATTCGCCGTCAGATGAAAAAGATATTCAGCAACCCTTTGCAAATACATTGGGTATCCGACATATTGCATTTACTGTTGAAGATATTGAAGCTCTGGTTGCCAAATTGAAAAAGAAGGGTACGGAAATCTTTAGTGAGATACAGCAATATGAAGAAAGTTATAAATTATGCTACGTTCGCGGTCCAGAGGGAATTATTTTGGAGTTAGCTGAGGAAATTAAATAAGTAATGTTAATTAAAATGAAAGTACGACTCTTTGTTACTTTCTATTTTTTTAGTTTGTGAAGAAATGTACTTAAACTAACAGGTGCTAGAGTTAAAGTTCCAGCTGCCATTTTGGTGGCTTTTTCTTATTCAGCTAATGCTAATGGAGCAGTGTAGCATTCCTGTAGATCGTTAAATATCAGGTTTGAAAAAAATAGAGCCCCTCAGTAAGATACGAGTATAGAGACCAA